>NZ_JBBCPX010000089.1:0-209 GCF_037150195.1 Cedecea sp. VD22 | reverse complement strand
AAGCGTAGCGATACGTTGAGCTAACCAGTACTAATGATCCGTGAGGCTTAACCTTACAACACCGAAGGTGTTTTGAGAGACAAAAGATTTTCAGCTTAGTTCAGGATTAGATTGATGGTTATATGGAAATATAACGGTCAATAACAGAATTTGCCTGGCGGCCGTAGCGCGGTGGTCCCACCTGACCCCATGCCGAACTCAGAAGTGAA
>NZ_JBBCPX010000088.1:0-255 GCF_037150195.1 Cedecea sp. VD22 | reverse complement strand
CGACTGCTCACCCATGATTAACCAAGTGTGTGCCACGGCATCTGCAAAGGAGCGCGAAGCTCGCAACGTGTAGTCAACTGACTGCGTGTTCAGGTTGTAGGAAATGGTATGCCGGGTTACCAAAGCATTATATTTACGCTCACGGCTTCCGAGCGCGTTTTCAGTGGCTCTAACGCGTACTCGAACCAGAGTGTCGGTCGGGTGCACGACATTGGCCCTGATATTTACCGCATGAATCTCCTCTACTTTGAGTAC
>NZ_JBBCPX010000087.1:0-255 GCF_037150195.1 Cedecea sp. VD22 | reverse complement strand
TGATTCAGGTTCTGGGCTGCTCCCCGTTCGCTCGCCGCTACTGGGGGAATCTCGGTTGATTTCTTTTCCTCGGGGTACTTAGATGTTTCAGTTCCCCCGGTTCGCTTCATTACGCTATGTATTCACGTAATGATAGTGTGACGAATCACACTGGGTTTCCCCATTCGGAAATCGCCGGCTATAACGGTTCATATCACCTTACCGACGCTTATCGCAGATTAGCACGTCCTTCATCGCCTCTGACTGCCAGGGCAT
>NZ_JBBCPX010000086.1:0-255 GCF_037150195.1 Cedecea sp. VD22 | reverse complement strand
AAAACAACGTTTACATAACGCCCCAGGCACAGGTGCTATGGTCCGGCGTGAAAGCCGATAATCACACGGAAGTCAACGGTACGAAAGTGGAAGGCAGGGGAAGTGATAACGTCCAGACACGCCTGGGTGTACGCTTGTCAATGACCGGACAGAGCCATCATGACAAAGGTTCCTTCCGTCAGTTTGAACCTTTTGTGGAAGCAAACTGGGTTTATACCGCGAAGGATTATGGCGTGAAGATGGGTGAAAGCAGTG
>NZ_JBBCPX010000085.1:0-255 GCF_037150195.1 Cedecea sp. VD22 | reverse complement strand
GGCTGTACTTCAGTACTGAAGGCATCCCGATAATTCTTCCTGCATTTCTTTTATTTTCATTCCTGTCAGGTACTTTCTGGAAACGATGGCATGCTGCTCGTATTTCCCCTGCATCCGTGATAAGCAGGGCAATAACAGAAGGAGAGTTTTTTGTCTGCTATCAGCCGGTCTGTGATATTTCAGGACACTGCCATGGTGCAGAAGCCCTGATGCGCTGGAGAAGAAATAACGGCAGATTGATCCCTCCGGACGTGT
>NZ_JBBCPX010000084.1:0-255 GCF_037150195.1 Cedecea sp. VD22 | reverse complement strand
TCCTGAAGGAACGTTGAAGACGACGACGTTGATAGGCTGGGTGTGTAAGCGTAGCGATACGTTGAGCTAACCAGTACTAATGATCCGTGAGGCTTAACCTTACAACACCGAAGGTGTTTTGAGAGACGAAAGATTTTCAGCTTAGTTCAGGATTAGATTGATGGTTATATGGAAATATAACGGTCAATAACAGAATTTGCCTGGCGGCCGTAGCGCGGTGGTCCCACCTGACCCCATGCCGAACTCAGAAGTGAA
>NZ_JBBCPX010000083.1:0-255 GCF_037150195.1 Cedecea sp. VD22 | reverse complement strand
ATGATTTCACGAAGGAGTGTCTGACGATCACCGCTGCTTTCGGTATTTCAGGCGTTCAGGTCACGCGTATTCTGGACAGCATCGCGTTGTTTCGGGGGTATCCGACGACAATAAGAACCGATCAGGGTCCGGAATTTACCTGCCGCGCGCTCGATCAATGGGCCTTTGAGCATAGTGTGGAACTCCGGCTTATCCAGGCAGGTAAGCCAACGCAGAACGGATTTATTGAGAGTTTTAACGGACGCTTTCGCGATG
>NZ_JBBCPX010000082.1:0-255 GCF_037150195.1 Cedecea sp. VD22 | reverse complement strand
CTGATAAGGGTGAGGTCGGTGGTTCAAGTCCACTCAGGCCTACCAAATTTTCCCCTGTTCTGCGTTGCACCTCAGACTCGCATACCTCAGTATGCGTAGCTAAGTTGCGCCTTGACCAGATGAAAATTATGGTAATCAAAGGTTTTACGAAATCGATGGGGCTATAGCTCAGCTGGGAGAGCGCCTGCCTTGCACGCAGGAGGTCAGCGGTTCGATCCCGCTTAGCTCCACCATCATTTCATGCACCAAAACTTA
>NZ_JBBCPX010000081.1:0-255 GCF_037150195.1 Cedecea sp. VD22 | reverse complement strand
GACTGTAGTCCACCCGTCAATATTCAATTAAGGCCCGGCCGGAGCCTGGAGCGGGACATTGTGCCGCAAAAAATCTGGCACTACACGCTGAATGAAGGTGGTCAAAAAAAGGCGCTGAAATCAGGTTTGTAATTTGAAGTAACCCTGTTCTCTCTGTTATCAAAAGGAATGATATATGTACGCAAAAAAAATGACTTTACTCGGTGCCCTTCTGGCGACGGCATCGGCGGTTCACGCTGCTCCTCTGCAGGTTGA
>NZ_JBBCPX010000080.1:0-255 GCF_037150195.1 Cedecea sp. VD22 | reverse complement strand
ATAACGACCCTGTTAATGGACGAAAGAATCCCATAATATCAAACGCCTGAAATTTTCTTTCCGAAGAAAGAAAAGAGAAATCCCTCTCTCTTTTCTCCTCAATGCACGATTGTTCGTTAACCGAACACACCATGAATACTGCCGCCGCTAAAATTAAGGCGCGGTATCAAACATCATGGTCACGGCCCCGATGTAGGTCCCGGCCGTTGGTTTAGTGCCAGCAGATTTCTGGCTTACCGTCAGGGTGGCCGTTTT
>NZ_JBBCPX010000079.1:0-255 GCF_037150195.1 Cedecea sp. VD22 | reverse complement strand
ACACGTCCGGAGGGATCAATCTGCCGTTATTTCTTCTCCAGCGCATCAGGGCTTCTGCACCATGGCAGTGTCCTGAAATATCACAGACCGGCTGATAGCAGACAAAAAACTCTCCTTCTGTTATTGCTCTGCTTATCACGGATGCAGGGGAAATACGAGCAGCATGCCATCGTTTCCAGAAAGTACCTGACAGGAATGAAAATAAAAGAAATGCAGGAAGAATTATCGGGATGCCTTCAGTACTGAAGTACAGCC
>NZ_JBBCPX010000078.1:0-255 GCF_037150195.1 Cedecea sp. VD22 | reverse complement strand
CGACTGCTCACCCATGATTAACCAAGTGTGTGCCACGGCATCTGCAAAGGAGCGCGAAGCTCGCAACGTGTAGTCAACTGACTGCGTGTTCAGGTTGTAGGAAATGGTATGCCGGGTTACCAAAGCAGTATATTTACGCTCACGGCTTCCGAGCGCGTTTTCAGTGGCTCTAACGCGTACTCGAACCAGAGTGTCGGTCGGGTGCACGACATTGGCCCTGATATTTACCGCATGAATCTCCTCTACTTTGAGTAC
>NZ_JBBCPX010000077.1:0-255 GCF_037150195.1 Cedecea sp. VD22 | reverse complement strand
CTCTACCTGACCACCTGTGTCGGTTTGGGGTACGATTCAATGTTACCTGATGCTTAGAGGCTTTTCCTGGAAGCAGGGCATTTGTTACTTCAGCACCGTAGTGCCTCGTCATCACACCTCAGCGTTTAATAAGCGTCCGGATTTACCTAAACGCTCCGCCTACATGCTTAAACCGGGACAACCGTCGCCCGGCTAACATAGCCTTCTCCGTCCCCCCTTCGCAGTAACACCGAGTACAGGAATATTAACCTGTTT
>NZ_JBBCPX010000076.1:0-255 GCF_037150195.1 Cedecea sp. VD22 | reverse complement strand
AAAACAACGTTTACATAACGCCCCAGGCACAGGTGCTATGGTCCGGCGTGAAAGCCGATAATCACACGGAAGTCAACGGTACGAAAGTGGAAGGCAGGGGAAGTGATAACGTCCAGACACGCCTGGGCGTACGCTTGTCAATGACCGGACAGAGCCATCATGACAAAGGTTCCTTCCGTCAGTTTGAACCTTTTGTGGAAGCAAACTGGGTTTATACCGCGAAGGATTATGGCGTGAAGATGGGTGAAAGCAGTG
>NZ_JBBCPX010000075.1:0-255 GCF_037150195.1 Cedecea sp. VD22 | reverse complement strand
AAAACGGCCACCCTGACGGTAAGCCAGAAATCTGCTGGCACTAAACCAACGGCCGGGACCTACATCGGGGCCGTGACCATGATGTTTGATACCGCGCCTTAATTTTAGCGGCGGCAGTATTCATGGTTTGTTCGGTTAACGAACAATCGTGCATTGAGGAGAAAAGAGAGAGGGATTTCTCTTTTCTTTCTTCGGAAAGAAAATTTCAGGCGTTTGATATTATGGGATTCTTTCGTCCATTAACAGGGTCGTTAT
>NZ_JBBCPX010000074.1:0-255 GCF_037150195.1 Cedecea sp. VD22 | reverse complement strand
CTCTACCTGACCACCTGTGTCGGTTTGGGGTACGATTCAATGTTACCTGATGCTTAGAGGCTTTTCCTGGAAGCAGGGCATTTGTTACTTCAGCACCGTAGTGCCTCGTCATCACACCTCAGCGTTTGATAAGCGTCCGGATTTACCTAAACGCTCCGCCTACATGCTTAAACCGGGACAACCGTCGCCCGGCTAACATAGCCTTCTCCGTCCCCCCTTCGCAGTAACACCGAGTACAGGAATATTAACCTGTTT
>NZ_JBBCPX010000073.1:0-257 GCF_037150195.1 Cedecea sp. VD22 | reverse complement strand
GAAACAACATCCCCCACCGGAGAAAAAATACCGCTGGAGGTTTCTCTCACCTTACCGGGTTATAAAACGGAAAACGGAAGAGAAGCCAGAAATCTGCTGTTGAATTCGTTACCGGCTGGCCATGTTATTTTACCTCCCGGCGAGTTTGTTGTTCATCGTCGCTCACAGGTTGATTTTAAAGTCCGGAAACCCGGCGTTGAAACGATGGTGAAATCCCCAGGTTCAACCTGGAAGGGAGTCGTGACGCTATTGTTTGA
>NZ_JBBCPX010000072.1:0-257 GCF_037150195.1 Cedecea sp. VD22 | reverse complement strand
AGTCATGTTTGAGATATTTGCTCTTTAACAATCCGGAACAAGCTGAAAATTGAAACGACATGTCGTCTCATTCTTCCGTAATAAAGAATGAGGTTAAGACATGTTCGAGTCTCTCAAATTTTCACAATATCGATTGTGTCTTACGAGACACCTTCGGGTTGTGAGGTTAAGCGACTAAGCGTACACGGTGGATGCCCTGGCAGTCAGAGGCGATGAAGGACGTGCTAATCTGCGATAAGCGTCGGTAAGGTGATATG
>NZ_JBBCPX010000071.1:0-261 GCF_037150195.1 Cedecea sp. VD22 | reverse complement strand
TAGATGATGAGCATAACCAGATACCAGGAACTGAGCAGACATTTAACTTTGCCCAGGGAACGCCGCACCACTCAGCCAGTGAGGTTTTTTACAGAACGGCGAAAATCACACCGAATGGCGGTTTTGGAAAGTACGCAATCAATTTTCAGCGTACTGACAACTCCAGCGATGCAAGCGTACTCAAAGTAGAGGAGATTCATGCGGTAAATATCAGGGCCAATGTCGTGCACCCGACCGACACTCTGGTTCGAGTACGCGTTA
>NZ_JBBCPX010000070.1:0-264 GCF_037150195.1 Cedecea sp. VD22 | reverse complement strand
GTAATAACGGTAATAACGGTAATAACGGTAATAACGGTAATAACGGTAATAACGGTAATAACGGTAATAACGGTAATAACGGTAATAACGGTAATAACGGTAATAACGGTAATAACGGTAATAACGGCAATAACGATAATAACGGTAATAGTAATGGAACTCATAACAATGCCGATACCGGACACACTTATCGTCCTGAGCGAGGAAATTACGCCGCCAACCTTCAGGCAGCCGCAACAATGTTCAACATGCGTCTCAAAGACC
>NZ_JBBCPX010000069.1:0-266 GCF_037150195.1 Cedecea sp. VD22 | reverse complement strand
CCTGGGGAGTACGGCCGCAAGGTTAAAACTCAAATGAATTGACGGGGGCCCGCACAAGCGGTGGAGCATGTGGTTTAATTCGATGCAACGCGAAGAACCTTACCTACTCTTGACATCCAGAGAACTTAGCAGAGATGCTTTGGTGCCTTCGGGAACTCTGAGACAGGTGCTGCATGGCTGTCGTCAGCTCGTGTTGTGAAATGTTGGGTTAAGTCCCGCAACGAGCGCAACCCTTATCCTTTGTTGCCAGCGGTTCGGCCGGGAAC
>NZ_JBBCPX010000068.1:0-266 GCF_037150195.1 Cedecea sp. VD22 | reverse complement strand
CCTGGGGAGTACGGCCGCAAGGTTAAAACTCAAATGAATTGACGGGGGCCCGCACAAGCGGTGGAGCATGTGGTTTAATTCGATGCAACGCGAAGAACCTTACCTACTCTTGACATCCAGAGAACTTTCCAGAGATGGATTGGTGCCTTCGGGAACTCTGAGACAGGTGCTGCATGGCTGTCGTCAGCTCGTGTTGTGAAATGTTGGGTTAAGTCCCGCAACGAGCGCAACCCTTATCCTTTGTTGCCAGCGGTTCGGCCGGGAAC
>NZ_JBBCPX010000067.1:0-267 GCF_037150195.1 Cedecea sp. VD22 | reverse complement strand
CTGAAAAGAGCCACTAAGCTCCCTGTAGCAGGTCAGCTTTTTTTCTGGCACTCCCCATCCATATCTGTACCAATGCATATAACCAACGCCAACCCGCCCTGAGCACCCGCCCTGAGGATAACGGCCCGCGCCGTTCATTACACTAGTTATGTTATATCCATCTATCGAATTGTGTTGCACACCAAAAAAAGCCAGACGAAATACCCCTGTAATTTGATTCCCTGTTTTATCATCTCTTAAAACAATATTCCTTGTCGTGCCATCAAG
>NZ_JBBCPX010000066.1:0-272 GCF_037150195.1 Cedecea sp. VD22 | reverse complement strand
CCGACTTAACAAACCGCCTGCGTGCGCTTTACGCCCAGTAATTCCGATTAACGCTTGCACCCTCCGTATTACCGCGGCTGCTGGCACGGAGTTAGCCGGTGCTTCTTCTGCGAGTAACGTCAATCACCAAGGTTATTAACCTTGGTGCCTTCCTCCTCGCTGAAAGTACTTTACAACCCGAAGGCCTTCTTCATACACGCGGCATGGCTGCATCAGGCTTGCGCCCATTGTGCAATATTCCCCACTGCTGCCTCCCGTAGGAGTCTGGACCG
>NZ_JBBCPX010000065.1:0-275 GCF_037150195.1 Cedecea sp. VD22 | reverse complement strand
ACGGTCCAGACTCCTACGGGAGGCAGCAGTGGGGAATATTGCACAATGGGCGCAAGCCTGATGCAGCCATGCCGCGTGTATGAAGAAGGCCTTCGGGTTGTAAAGTACTTTCAGCGAGGAGGAAGGCATTAAGGTTAATAACCTTAGTGATTGACGTTACTCGCAGAAGAAGCACCGGCTAACTCCGTGCCAGCAGCCGCGGTAATACGGAGGGTGCAAGCGTTAATCGGAATTACTGGGCGTAAAGCGCACGCAGGCGGTTTGTTAAGTCGGAT
>NZ_JBBCPX010000064.1:0-275 GCF_037150195.1 Cedecea sp. VD22 | reverse complement strand
ATCCGACTTAACAAACCGCCTGCGTGCGCTTTACGCCCAGTAATTCCGATTAACGCTTGCACCCTCCGTATTACCGCGGCTGCTGGCACGGAGTTAGCCGGTGCTTCTTCTGCGAGTAACGTCAATCGCTAAGGTTATTAACCTTAACGCCTTCCTCCTCGCTGAAAGTACTTTACAACCCGAAGGCCTTCTTCATACACGCGGCATGGCTGCATCAGGCTTGCGCCCATTGTGCAATATTCCCCACTGCTGCCTCCCGTAGGAGTCTGGACCGT
>NZ_JBBCPX010000063.1:0-276 GCF_037150195.1 Cedecea sp. VD22 | reverse complement strand
TTCATCGCCTCTGACTGCCAGGGCATCCACCGTGTACGCTTAGTCGCTTAACCTCACAACCCGAAGGTGTCTCGTAAGACACAATCGCTGTTGTGAAAATTTGAGAGACTCGAACATGTCTTAACCTTATTCTTTATTACGGAAGAATAAGACGACATGTCGTTTCAATTTTCAGCTTGTTCCGGATTGTTAAAGAGCAAATACTTCGCAGTACACCGTCACCGGTACACTCTGAAGTAAGTTTTGGTGCATGAAATGATGGTGGAGCTAAGCGGG
>NZ_JBBCPX010000062.1:0-310 GCF_037150195.1 Cedecea sp. VD22 | reverse complement strand
TCTCCCAGTCCTGGGTCGGCTGAGATGCGTTCCCGACGCTCTCAGCCTCCGGCCGTTCCCGACGGCCGGACCCTGGCCAGTCGGAGAGAAAACGGAGGCGATTTAAGCCGGAACCGTGCCTCGCTTTACGACTAACGTTGTCCTCAACCACGAAGTCGCTTCTGGTTTTTCCCCTCTCCCCTGTGGGGTGTACAGTCCGGGGACATGGTAGACAGGTGTTCGCAGACATGGTGAACACTTTTTAACATCCTTTACCCATGGTGATCGACTCATTCTTCAGGTCGATCACCCCCACTTTCGTGCTGTACCA
>NZ_JBBCPX010000061.1:0-340 GCF_037150195.1 Cedecea sp. VD22 | reverse complement strand
AACCTTCCAAAATGTCGAGTGATCGCCACCCAACTGAGACTGTGTATGTATCCAAAGTTGCGAGGACTCGACGGGTGAGAAGAATGGCCCCACCACAAGTGCTTCGTTGTCGTTCAGGACAAACTTAGTTGTGTTAATCGTCGCGTTGGAAGGTACGTCAGCGGGACCATCAAGTTTATCCATTGTGAATGTGTACCATTTGACTGGATTCATCAAGGAACCGTCATCAGACTCTGATGCACTGATAAGTGTGCCAGCAAATGTGGCGTCTTTTGTTATATCTCCGGTCGGCGTTGGATAAGTTACGCTTATTGTGAAAGTGACAGCGTGCGGAAGAGCA
>NZ_JBBCPX010000060.1:0-341 GCF_037150195.1 Cedecea sp. VD22 | reverse complement strand
TCTGAAGTAAGTTTTGGTGCATGAAATGATGGTGGAGCTAAGCGGGATCGAACCGCTGACCTCCTGCGTGCAAGGCAGGCGCTCTCCCAGCTGAGCTATAGCCCCATCGATTTCGTAAAACCTTTGAATTACCGTGAATTCATCGCTGGTCAAGGCGCAGCGCCACGAAGCATACTTTTGTATGTGAGTGGTGCTGTAACGCAGGATAGCGGAGAATTTGGTAGGCCTGAGTGGACTTGAACCACCGACCTCACCCTTATCAGGGGTGCGCTCTAACCACCTGAGCTACAAGCCTATAAGGTTTTACTGCTCGTTTTCTATCAGACAATCTGTGTGAGCAC
>NZ_JBBCPX010000059.1:0-368 GCF_037150195.1 Cedecea sp. VD22 | reverse complement strand
ATCAGGGTAACAACCATTTTGATGTTGTCGCCTGGCATTACCATCTCTACGCCTTCTGGCAGTTCGATGGTACCGGTCACGTCAGTTGTACGGAAGTAGAACTGTGGACGGTAGCCTTTGAAGAACGGAGTATGACGGCCGCCTTCGTCTTTGGACAGGATGTACACTTCAGATTCGAACTTGGTGTGTGGCTTGATTGAGCCTGGCTTAGCCAGTACCTGACCACGTTCGATTTCTTCACGTTTGATACCACGCAGCAGAACACCTACGTTCTCACCAGCACGGCCTTCGTCCAGCAGTTTGCGGAACATTTCAACGCCGGTACAGGTAGATTTCGCAGTATCTTTGATACCAACGATTTCAACTTC
>NZ_JBBCPX010000058.1:0-373 GCF_037150195.1 Cedecea sp. VD22 | reverse complement strand
TGACCGCTGACACGGCGTCAACCGGCAACGTCTGGCCGGCAATATTCACCTGGAGATCAATAGTATCCGTACCGCCGGCCGAGCTGAGCACAGGCTGCCCGGCCAGATAGGCTTTAATGCCCCCGCCAGAATTTTTCATTTGCAGCTGCTGAGAAAATCCATCCAGAGAGCCCGTCGCCGCATTCCATGCCATTTTTTGCGTCTGGGCATTCCAGCCGTTAACTGGCGTGACAAAGAACTCAGTATCAGGGATCGCCGCCTCTACGTTGAAATCAACCTGCAGAGGAGCAGCGTGAACCGCCGATGCCGTCGCCAGAAGGGCACCGAGTAAAGTCATTTTTTTTGCGTACATATATCATTCCTTTTGATAACA
>NZ_JBBCPX010000057.1:0-398 GCF_037150195.1 Cedecea sp. VD22 | reverse complement strand
TCCCTGCGGGCGGAATGCAAACCAACAGACTGGTCTATACCGGCGCCCGGAATAAAGAGTCTTATTATCGCGTGCGTTATATTCCCGTCGTGCCGAAAAACAGGGATGAATTTACGCTCAGCAAGGATGAAGTTGAAAAGTATCAGGATGCCATCAACGCCAGCGTCAGCGTACTCACCGGGTTTGGCACCATTGTGACCGTTCATCCCGATAATGTTCGCTTCGATACGCAAATTACGGATAAAGGTAAAAAACTGCGTATCAGCAACAGGGGGAATGCCTCCGTGGTTATCAGCGACCTGAAATCCTGCGATGCAACACTTAAAGACTGTAGTCCACCCGTCAATATTCAATTAAGGCCCGGCCGGAGCCTGGAGCGGGACATTGTGCCGCAAAAA
>NZ_JBBCPX010000056.1:0-422 GCF_037150195.1 Cedecea sp. VD22 | reverse complement strand
CTGACCGCTGCAATCACTACCGTTCTGGCTAAAACCTACGGTGGTTCTGCTCGTGCATTCGACCAGATCGATAACGCACCAGAAGAAAAAGCTCGTGGTATCACCATCAACACCTCCCACGTTGAGTACGACACCCCGACTCGTCACTACGCGCACGTTGACTGCCCAGGGCACGCCGACTACGTGAAAAACATGATCACCGGTGCTGCTCAGATGGACGGCGCTATCCTGGTTGTTGCTGCGACTGACGGCCCTATGCCTCAGACCCGTGAGCACATCCTGCTGGGTCGTCAGGTTGGCGTTCCTTACATCATCGTGTTCCTGAACAAATGCGACATGGTTGATGACGAAGAGCTGCTGGAGCTGGTTGAAATGGAAGTGCGTGAACTTCTGTCTCAGTACGACTTCCCGGGCGATGACAC
>NZ_JBBCPX010000055.1:0-466 GCF_037150195.1 Cedecea sp. VD22 | reverse complement strand
AATCCATTAGGTGTTTATAGCGGTGAGTACGAAGGTGAAGTGGTTTATACCGTTGGTGAAGGCGAAGATATTGACTTTCATGCCGTAACAACCTCTGACACTGAAATTAGAATAAAAATAAAGGCGAACGTACGTCATGCCTTCCAGGTGAAGTTTCCCTCCGACGCGGAATTGATCAAGGTCAGTCTGGCCCCGAAAGGCGGCTGGAGCCAGTGGGCAAACGGTGGGCGTGTCCCTGATACCCTGAGTCAGGAAGTCCCCTTCATCCTGTCGTCCACGTCCGGCTTCACTGTCAATATGCGCTGTGAGTATGATTTGGATGGGGCCTGTGCGTTACGCGAAACAACATCCCCCACCGGAGAAAAAATACCGCTGGAGGTTTCTCTCACCTTACCGGGTTATAAAACGGAAAACGGAAGAGAAGCCAGAAATCTGCTGTTGAATTCGTTACCGGCTGGCCATGTTA
>NZ_JBBCPX010000054.1:0-471 GCF_037150195.1 Cedecea sp. VD22 | reverse complement strand
AAAATGTTTACTTCGTATATGGCTTATTACTTTTCTTTCGTGCAGTTTGGGCTGGAAGGCGGGCATCTTTCAGACAATGCTGATTAAGTCTGTTCTGGCTATTATTATAATGACTCATCTCTGTATGATTTTTTTAGGTTGGCGCCTCCAGAGAGGCGCTTTAGAGTTCTACCGTATTCCTTCTTGTCAGAAGGCGTATTTCACTCCCAGCATACCCTGAGTGTCCCAGTAACTACCTGACCCCATCTGTTGCGCCACGTTGCCCCATGCGCTCAGATTTTCGCTTATGTGGCCCTCAACACCAGTTTTTAGCTCTGCCACATTGCGTTGCCCCTGAAGATATGCACTGCTTTCACCCATCTTCACGCCATAATCCTTCGCGGTATAAACCCAGTTTGCTTCCACAAAAGGTTCAAACTGACGGAAGGAACCTTTGTCATGATGGCTCTGTCCGGTCATTGACAAGCGTAC
>NZ_JBBCPX010000053.1:0-474 GCF_037150195.1 Cedecea sp. VD22 | reverse complement strand
GTTTGATACCACGCAGCAGAACACCTACGTTCTCACCAGCACGGCCTTCGTCCAGCAGTTTGCGGAACATTTCAACGCCGGTACAGGTAGATTTCGCAGTATCTTTGATACCAACGATTTCAACTTCTTCACCTACTTTAACGATACCGCGCTCTACACGACCGGTAACAACGGTACCACGACCGGAGATGGAGAATACGTCTTCGATTGGCAGCAGGAACGGCAGGTCGATTGCACGTACTGGTTCTGGGATGTAAGAATCCAGGAAGCCAGCCAGTTCAACGATTTTAGCTTCCCACTCAGCTTCGCCTTCCAGCGCTTTCAGAGCAGAACCACGGATGATTGGGGTGTCATCGCCCGGGAAGTCGTACTGAGACAGAAGTTCACGCACTTCCATTTCAACCAGCTCCAGCAGCTCTTCGTCATCAACCATGTCGCATTTGTTCAGGAACACGATGATGTAAGGAACGCCAA
>NZ_JBBCPX010000052.1:0-474 GCF_037150195.1 Cedecea sp. VD22 | reverse complement strand
GTTTGATACCACGCAGCAGAACACCTACGTTCTCACCAGCACGGCCTTCGTCCAGCAGTTTGCGGAACATTTCAACGCCGGTACAGGTAGATTTCGCAGTATCTTTGATACCAACGATTTCAACTTCCTCACCAACTTTAACGATACCGCGCTCTACACGACCGGTAACAACGGTACCACGACCGGAGATGGAGAATACGTCTTCGATTGGCAGCAGGAACGGCATGTCGATTGCACGTACTGGTTCAGGGATGTAAGAATCCAGGAAGCCAGCCAGTTCAACGATTTTAGCTTCCCACTCAGCTTCGCCTTCCAGCGCTTTCAGAGCAGAACCACGGATGATTGGAGTGTCATCGCCCGGGAAGTCGTACTGAGACAGAAGTTCACGCACTTCCATTTCAACCAGCTCCAGCAGCTCTTCGTCATCAACCATGTCGCATTTGTTCAGGAACACGATGATGTAAGGAACGCCAA
>NZ_JBBCPX010000050.1:0-534 GCF_037150195.1 Cedecea sp. VD22 | reverse complement strand
GGATGCAAACAAATATCAAGTCTTGAAGAGTGACTACTGATTTTATAAACAGTTTTAATTCTTTGAGCATCAAACACTTTTAAATTGAAGAGTTTGATCATGGCTCAGATTGAACGCTGGCGGCAGGCCTAACACATGCAAGTCGAGCGGTAGCACGGGGAGCTTGCTCCTGGGTGACGAGCGGCGGACGGGTGAGTAATGTCTGGGGATCTGCCTGATGGAGGGGGATAACTACTGGAAACGGTAGCTAATACCGCATAACGTCGCAAGACCAAAGAGGGGGACCTTCGGGCCTCTTGCCATCAGATGAACCCAGATGGGATTAGCTAGTAGGTGGGGTAATGGCTCACCTAGGCGACGATCCCTAGCTGGTCTGAGAGGATGACCAGCCACACTGGAACTGAGACACGGTCCAGACTCCTACGGGAGGCAGCAGTGGGGAATATTGCACAATGGGCGCAAGCCTGATGCAGCCATGCCGCGTGTATGAAGAAGGCCTTCGGGTTGTAAAGTACTTTCAGCGAGGAGGAAGGC
>NZ_JBBCPX010000049.1:0-569 GCF_037150195.1 Cedecea sp. VD22 | reverse complement strand
TTGGTGCCTTCGGGAACTCTGAGACAGGTGCTGCATGGCTGTCGTCAGCTCGTGTTGTGAAATGTTGGGTTAAGTCCCGCAACGAGCGCAACCCTTATCCTTTGTTGCCAGCGGTTCGGCCGGGAACTCAAAGGAGACTGCCAGTGATAAACTGGAGGAAGGTGGGGATGACGTCAAGTCATCATGGCCCTTACGAGTAGGGCTACACACGTGCTACAATGGCGCATACAAAGAGAAGCGACCTCGCGAGAGCAAGCGGACCTCATAAAGTGCGTCGTAGTCCGGATTGGAGTCTGCAACTCGACTCCATGAAGTCGGAATCGCTAGTAATCGTAGATCAGAATGCTACGGTGAATACGTTCCCGGGCCTTGTACACACCGCCCGTCACACCATGGGAGTGGGTTGCAAAAGAAGTAGGTAGCTTAACCTTCGGGAGGGCGCTTACCACTTTGTGATTCATGACTGGGGTGAAGTCGTAACAAGGTAACCGTAGGGGAACCTGCGGTTGGATCACCTCCTTACCTAAAAGATACAACCCGCGTAGTGCTCACACAGATTGTCTGATAGA
>NZ_JBBCPX010000048.1:0-596 GCF_037150195.1 Cedecea sp. VD22 | reverse complement strand
TTACCACTTTGTGATTCATGACTGGGGTGAAGTCGTAACAAGGTAACCGTAGGGGAACCTGCGGTTGGATCACCTCCTTACCTAAAAGATACAACCCGCGTAGTGCTCACACAGATTGTCTGATAGAAAACGAGCAGTAAAACCTTATAGGCTTGTAGCTCAGGTGGTTAGAGCGCACCCCTGATAAGGGTGAGGTCGGTGGTTCAAGTCCACTCAGGCCTACCAAATTTTCCCCTGTTCTGCGTTGCACCTCAGACTCGCATACCTCAGTATGCGTAGCTAAGTTGCGCCTTGACCAGATGAAAATCATGGTAATCAAAGGTTTTACGAAATCGATGGGGCTATAGCTCAGCTGGGAGAGCGCCTGCCTTGCACGCAGGAGGTCAGCGGTTCGATCCCGCTTAGCTCCACCATCATTTCATGCACCAAAACTTACTTCAGAGTGTACCGGTGACGGTGTACTGCGAAGTATTTGCTCTTTAACAATCCGGAACAAGCTGAAAATTGAAACGACATGTCGTCTCATTCTTCCGTAATAAAGAATGAGGTTAAGACATGTTCGAGTCTCTCAAATTTTCACAACAGCGATTGTGTCT
>NZ_JBBCPX010000047.1:0-656 GCF_037150195.1 Cedecea sp. VD22 | reverse complement strand
TATATTTACGCTCACGGCTTCCGAGCGCGTTTTCAGTGGCTCTAACGCGTACTCGAACCAGAGTGTCGGTCGGGTGCACGACATTGGCCCTGATATTTACCGCATGAATCTCCTCTACTTTGAGTACGCTTGCATCGCTGGAGTTGTCAGTACGCTGAAAATTGATTGCATACTTACCAAAACCGCCATTCGGTGTGATTTTCGCCGTTCTGTAAAAAACCTCACTGGCTGAGTGGTGCGGCGTTCCCTGGGCAAAGTTAAATGTCTGCTCAGTTCCTGGTATCTGGTTATGCTCATCATCTATCTTCCAGATAACAACCTTCCAAAATGTCGAGTGATCGCCACCCAACTGAGACTGTGTATGTATCCAAAGTTGCGAGGACTCGACGGGTGAGAAGAATGGCCCCACCACAAGTGCTTCGTTGTCGTTCAGGACAAACTTAATTGTGTTAATCGTCGCGTTGGAAGGTACGTCAGCGGGACCATCAAGTTTATCCATTGTGAATGTGTACCATTTGACTGGATTCACCAAGGAACCGTCATCAGACTCTGATGCACTGATAAGTGTGCCAGCAAATGTGGCGTCTTTTGTTATATCTCCGGTCGGCGTTGGATAAGTTACGCTTATTGTGAAAGTGACAGCGTGCGGAAGAGCA
>NZ_JBBCPX010000046.1:0-660 GCF_037150195.1 Cedecea sp. VD22 | reverse complement strand
CAAGGAACCGTCATCAGACTCTGATGCACTGATAAGTGTGCCAGCAAATGTGGCGTCTTTTGTTATATCTCCGGTCGGCGTTGGATAAGTTACGCTTATTGTGAAAGTGACAGCGTGCGGAAGAGCAAGACCGATAAAGTATTCAAACTCAGCCTGTTTCACAATTTTCATCGCTATCTGTCCACCGGAGTATGTACCGCTCACAATGGTGTTAGCTGTTGCGCTCTCAACAGGGAAGTTGCTTGCCTCATTCTGTCCTGGAACTTCCTGTCCATCGACATCATCAAAGCCGTAACCTTCTACAATCTCAGGTATCACCTCACCTGGCTGGTAAAACTGAAATGACGCGCCGGCAAGCGACCCCAGACTGGACTCAGAATAACGAACAGATGAATAATCGTAGGTTCCGATACCTACGCACATCCATTCAGTGACGTATTTCAATCCTCCGTCGATATCGCTCTGCCTGACGTATTCAAAAATTGATTCCTGTATCAAATCCGGGAAAGAGCGAACCTGTCCGTAAATATCAGGCTTTGCTTTGTAAACACGAGCGGTGTTGGTCTGGCCCGTCAGGCTGTTGTTCGGGGAGTCGACGCTGTTTCCACCGGTGTTTGCGATAGCAGGCTTTGGTGCCAGAAACGAAAACACCTGACTAAC
>NZ_JBBCPX010000045.1:0-744 GCF_037150195.1 Cedecea sp. VD22 | reverse complement strand
TTACCACTTTGTGATTCATGACTGGGGTGAAGTCGTAACAAGGTAACCGTAGGGGAACCTGCGGTTGGATCACCTCCTTACCTAAAAGATACAACCCGCGTAGTGCTCACACAGATTGTCTGATAGATGTAGAGAAGCAAGGCGTCTTGCGATTGAGACTTCAGTGTCCCCTTCGTCTAGAGGCCCAGGACACCGCCCTTTCACGGCGGTAACAGGGGTTCGAATCCCCTAGGGGACGCCACTTGCTGGTATGTAAGTGAAAGTTGCGTGCCGAACTATCTCAAAGCTGACTTGAAAGAGTCATGTTTGAGATATTTGCTCTTTAACAATCCGGAACAAGCTGAAAATTGAAACGACATGTCGTCTCATTCTTCCGTAATAAAGAATGAGGTTAAGACATGTTCGAGTCTCTCAAATTTTCACAACAGCGATTGTGTCTTACGAGACACCTTCGGGTTGTGAGGTTAAGCGACTAAGCGTACACGGTGGATGCCCTGGCAGTCAGAGGCGATGAAGGACGTGCTAATCTGCGATAAGCGTCGGTAAGGTGATATGAACCGTTATAGCCGGCGATTTCCGAATGGGGAAACCCAGTGTGATTCGTCACACTATCATTGCGTGAATACATAGCGTAATGAAGCGAACCGGGGGAACTGAAACATCTAAGTACCCCGAGGAAAAGAAATCAACCGAGATTCCCCCAGTAGCGGCGAGCGAACGGGGAGCAGCCCAGAACCTGAATCA
>NZ_JBBCPX010000044.1:0-746 GCF_037150195.1 Cedecea sp. VD22 | reverse complement strand
AATAACGGTAATAGTAATGGAACTCATAACAATGCCGATACCGGACACACTTATCGTCCTGAGCGAGGAAATTACGCCGCCAACCTTCAGGCAGCCGCAACAATGTTCAACATGCGTCTCAAAGACCGTCAAAGTGGCATGATATACACAAACCTGGCCACCGGAGAGCGTCACGAAAGTAGTCTGTGGGTACGCTCTGTGGGGGGCCATACGGAAGGACATGTCTCGGACGGTCAGTCAAAATACGCCGCAAACCGGATAGTCTTCCAGATGGGGGCAGATATCTTCAACGGCAGCACCGGCAACGACGATGCGTGGCATCTTGGTCTGATGGGCGGCTACGGTAAACAGTACAGTAATTCCCGTAACACTTTGTCCGGTTATAACTCAAAAGGCTCTGTGTGGGGTTACAGCGCTGGTGTCTACAGCACCTGGCACCAGAATTCGAAGGACAAAACCGGCCTGTATGCAGACAGCTGGATGGCATGGAACTGGTTCGATAACTCCGTTAAAGGTGATGAACTGGCGTATGAGAAGTACAAATCAAAAGGTCTGAGCGCGTCACTGGAAACGGGGTATGTTTTCCATACGGGTTCATACAGAACCTCCGGCGGAATGGAAAACAACGTTTACATAACGCCCCAGGCACAGGTGCTATGGTCCGGCGTGAAAGCCGATAATCACACGGAAGTCAACGGTACGAAAGTGGAAGGCAGGGGAAGTGATAACGTCCAGACACGCCTGGG
>NZ_JBBCPX010000043.1:0-784 GCF_037150195.1 Cedecea sp. VD22 | reverse complement strand
CTTGATGGCACGACAAGGAATATTGTTTTAAGAGATGATAAAACAGGGAATCAAATTACAGGGGTATTTCGTCTGGCTTTTTTTGGTGTGCAACACAATTCGATAGATGGATATAACATAACTAGTGCAATGAACGGCGTGGGCCGTTATCCTCAGGGCGGGTGCTCAGGGCGGGTTGGCGTTGGTTATATGCATTGGTACAGATATGGATGGGGAGTGCCAGAAAAAAAGCTGACCTGCTACAGGGAGCTTAGTGGCTCTTTTCAGGGTGATGTTCGTATTGCCGATTTTAGCTTTGGCTATACGTTAGAAACACCCAATCCATTAGGTGTTTATAGCGGTGAGTACGAAGGTGAAGTGGTTTATACCGTTGGTGAAGGCGAAGATATTGACTTTCATGCCGTAACAACCTCTGACACTGAAATTAGAATAAAAATAAAGGCGACCGTACGTCATGCCTTCCAGGTGAAGTTTCCTTCCGACGCGGAATTGATCAAGGTCAGTCTGGCCCCGAAAGGCGGCTGGAGCCAGTGGGCAAACGGTGGGCGTGTCCCTGATACCCTGAGTCAGGAGGTCCCCTTCACCCTGTCGTCCACGTCCGGCTTCACTGTCAATATGCGCTGTGAGTATGATTTGGATGGGGCCTGTGCGTTACGTGAAACAACATCCCCCACCGGAGAAAAAATACCGCTGGAGGTTTCTCTCACCTTACCGGGTTATAAAACGGAAAACGGAAGAGAAGCCAGAAATCTGCTGTTGAATTCGTTACCGGCTGGCCATGTTA
>NZ_JBBCPX010000042.1:0-875 GCF_037150195.1 Cedecea sp. VD22 | reverse complement strand
ACGAGCTCAGTGATGCTGAACTGGCCGTTTTCTGGGGAGCCGCAGATCATCGTCTGGCTGAGCTTATTACCGGAACTTTATACGACCATGTTCCAGTGGAGATATGGCGGCATGTCCGTTGATTACATCTTCGGGGTTATATTCATATTGTATTCATTTCTGAGATACCACGTCCTAAAATTAGCTGCATCCAGAGGCGGTGAAAACAGGTATCCCTGCAGTAGCATTACCTGATTATTCCTCATAAACAGGGCCTGCTTCCTGGTGCTGATACCCTCTGCAATCATGGTAAGTTTCAGTCTTTTACTGAGGGTGATAATGGCATCAAGCACTGGGGTGTCTCCGTTGGCAGAATCGATCGTTTCTGTGAAACATCTGTCAATTTTGAGAAAGTCTGCAGGCAGGATTTGCAGGATAGACAAGGAACAATAGCCGGTTCCAAAATCATCTATAGCAACCTTTATACCTGCCTCACGCAACTGGGACAGATGGGTAACAGTTTTCTCTGTATTTTCAATGAGTGTGCGTTCGGTAATCTCCGCCACAAGGGATAACGAAGAAGGAATACTGTCACGAAACGCCCTCATATCCCCTATAAACTCTCCTCCGGCGAGGTGCTCCGATGCAATATTTATGCTCAGATGAAACTCTCCCGTGGGGATCCACTCTTTAACATCATTAGCAATAAGCCTCATCAGGTGACGCGTTAAGGGCCCCATCATTTTTTCTGATTCTGCCGCAGGAATGAACACGTCCGGAGGGATCAATCTGCCGTTATTTCTTCTCCAGCGCATCAGGGCTTCTGCACCATGGCAGTGTCCTGAAATATCACAGACCGGCTGATAGCAGACAAAAAACTCTCCTTCTGTTATTGC
>NZ_JBBCPX010000041.1:0-908 GCF_037150195.1 Cedecea sp. VD22 | reverse complement strand
TTTTGTATTTATCACCTTGCGTGAGTATCAGCCTGTTAACTTTAAAAAAATGGATATTTGAGCAACTTTGTATTTATGATGGTGTTTTATTCTTTGTGAACGCCAATGAGCCATATGAAAACAATATCACCCAGGCCATTTCAGTTATGGATGACCCTTGCCGGAGCAACGGTGATGCTCTGTATTATTCTTATATGCTCGGGTTTGTGGATGCAGTACCGCGCAATGACTGCTGGTGTGAGCGGTATACTCAGGCTTACTGATGAATACTATCAACCAGCATCCGCCACGCTTAGTCGGATTAGTGAAGCAGGTGCTCATGACTGCGAAACAATCCTGCCGTTGCTGACATCTCTGGCAACGCTAACACCTTACACCAGGAGCGCGGGGATCATTTCAGGCAAGACAATAATCTGTTCCTCCTTCAGCGGAAATAAATCCTGGCCTGTTAAAAGCATTTTTCCGGATGTGAGTGTGTCTGACGGGAATATGCCGGCAGTGGCCTCATCAATCTCGATGAACCCCGGCCACGGCGACTCTGTGATTGTCTATACCCGGATGCTGAAGGAAAATATTTACGCCTATACGGTACTGGACACCCGTTACATGCGGGAGCTGATTAAGGTGATGGCCGGTAATACCCACCTGAACTACGCACTACAGGCAGGGCACGGGCGGTCTGTCACCCTGGGGGGGCCCCGGGGTGACCACGAAGTTCTTACCTCGCTACAAATACAGGCAGGTGATATCAGGGTGTCGGCTTATTCGACCCTCCGTAGCTGGCTGTACTTCAGTACTGAAGGCATCCCGATAATTCTTCCTGCATTTCTTTTATTTTCATTCCTGTCAGGTACTTTCTGGAAACGATGGCATGCTGCTCGTATTTCCCCTGCATCCGTGATAAGCAG
>NZ_JBBCPX010000040.1:0-1184 GCF_037150195.1 Cedecea sp. VD22 | reverse complement strand
ACCCTCGCCAAACGCATTTATAACTCCGGGGATGCCACGGCATTTGTACGCGTTGAGGTTAGTGAAATAGTTTATAACGAGCACAGCCCGGCAAAGGAAATTCCGCTTGATAATGCGGCCATTGTTAACGGGCAGGGCGCCGGGGTTATTTCGTCCCCGCCGCGGCTAATTATCCCTGCGGGCGGAATGCAAACCAACAGACTGGTCTATACCGGCGCCCGGAATAAAGAGTCTTATTATCGCGTGCGTTATATTCCCGTCGTGCCGAAAAACAGGGATGAATTTACGCTCAGCAAGGACGAAGTTGAAAAGTATCAGGATGCCATCAACGCCAGCGTCAGCGTACTCACCGGGTTTGGCACCATTGTGACCGTTCATCCCAATAATGTTCGCTTCGATACGCAAATTACGGATAAAGGTAAAAAACTGCTTATCAGCAACAAGGGGAATGCCTCCGTGGTTATCAGCGACCTGAAATCCTGCGATGCAACACTTAAAGACTGTAGTCCACCCGTCAATATTCAATTAAGGCCCGGCCGGAGCCTGGAGCGGGACATTGTGCCGCAAAAAATCTGGCACTACACGCTGAATGAAGGTGGTCAAAAAAAGGCGCTGAAATCAGGTTCGTAATTTGAAGTAACCCTGTTCTCTCTGTTATCAAAAGGAATGATATATGTACGCAAAAAAAATGACTTTACTCGGTGCCCTTCTGGCGACGGCATCGGCGGTTCACGCTGCTCCTCTGCAGGTTGATTTCAACGTAGAGGCGGCGATCCCTGCTACTGATTTCTTCGTCACGCCAGTTAACGGCTGGAATGCCCAGACGCAAAAAATGGCATGGAATGCGGCGACGGGCTCTCTGGATGGATTTTCTCAGCAGCTGCAAATGAAAAATTCCGGCGGGGGCATTAAAGCCTATCTGGCCGGGCAGCCTGTGCTCAGCTCGGCCGGCGGTACGGATACTATTGATCTCCAGGTGAATATTGCCGGCCAGACGTTGCCGGTTGACGCCGTGTCAGCGGTCACGCTGTACAACACGACCGAAGCCGCAGCAGAGAAAACGGCCACCCTGACGGTAAGCCAGAAATCTGCTGGCACTAAACCAACGGCCGGGACCTACATCGGGGCCGTGACCATGATGTTTGATACCGCGCCTTAATTTTAGCGGCGGCAGTATTCATGGT
>NZ_JBBCPX010000039.1:0-1232 GCF_037150195.1 Cedecea sp. VD22 | reverse complement strand
AGTGAATCGCCACAGGTTTAACAGACACCTCAGAGTCATTTAAAATGACTTAAAGAGAGGTGCCCATGAGCGGTAAGCGTTATCCTGAAGAGTTTAAAATTGAAGCAGTCAAACAGGTTGTTGATCGTGGTCATTCTGTTTCCAGTGTTGCAACACGTCTCGATATCACCACTCACAGTCTTTACGCCTGGATAAAGAAGTACGGTCCGGATTCTTCCACTAATAATGAACAGTTAGATGCTCAGGCCGAGATCCGCCGTCTTCAGAAAGAGTTGAAGCGGGTTACTGACGAACGGGACATATTAAAAAAAGCCGCGGCGTACTTCGCAAAGCTGTCCGACTGAGGTACGCCTTTATCCGTGACAACTCCTGTTGTTGGCCAGTTCGTCTGCTCTGTCGGGTTCTGGATGTCCATCCGAGTGGATTTTATTTCTGGCTTCAGCAGCCACATTCACAGCGTCACCAGACAGACCAGATGCTGTCCGGGCAGATCAAACAGTTCTGGCTTGAGTCTGGCTGCGTTTATGGTTATCGCAAGATCCATCTCGATCTGCGTGATACCGGACAGCAGTGCGGAGTGAACCGGGTCTGGCGGCTGATGAAGCGTGCCGGAATAAAAGCTCAGGTTGGTTACCGTAGCCCACGGGCACGTAAAGGCGAAGCCAGCATCGTGACACCCAACAGGCTCCAGCGGCAGTTCAATCCGGACTCACCGGATGAGCGTTGGGTGACGGACATAACCTACATCCGAACCCACGAAGGCTGGCTGTATCTGGCCGTGGTGGTTGACCTGTTCTCCCGAAAAGTTATCGGCTGGTCAGTGCAACCCCGCATGACAAAAGAGATTGTCCTGAACGCATTACTTATGGCGGTGTGGAGGCGTTGTCCTCAAAAACAGGTACTGGTTCACTCTGATCAGGGCAGTCAGTACACGAGCCATGAGTGGCAGTCGTTCCTGAAATCACACGGTCTGAAAGGCAGCATGAGTCGTCGCGGTAACTGCCATGACAACGCGGTTGCTGAAAGCTTTTTCCAGTTACTGAAACGCGAACGGATTAAGAAAAGGATCTACGGAACGAGAGGCGAAGCCAGAAGCGATATTTTTGATTACATCGAAATGTTTTACAACAGTAAGCGTCGGCATGGTTCCAGCGATCAGATGTCACCAGCAGAATATGAAAACCACTATTATCAACGGCTCGGAAGTGTCTAGACTATCAGTGGCGATTCAA
>NZ_JBBCPX010000038.1:0-1285 GCF_037150195.1 Cedecea sp. VD22 | reverse complement strand
TGTACAGTCCGGGGACATGGTAGACAGGTGTTCGCAGACATGGTGAACACTTTTTAACATCCTTTACCCATGGTGATCGACTCATTCTTCAGGTCGATCACCCCCACTTTCGTGCTGTACCACCACACTTCATAACACCCGTCTTCCATCGTCTCTTTCAGTCCCACATATTCTCCTCTGAACGCTTTACCTGCCTTCAGACTGCTGCCCCTGAAGCTCAGCTTTCCGCTGATATCTACCTTCCGTACCTCCACTCCCTCATCGTATTCCGGTGGCTTAACGTCTGCACTGTACTGCCGCGACGATGGCTGATATCGCGAAGCCGGTGCCTTCATCGCGAGGGCCTCGTGGGGCCGCTCCAGGTTATACACCGTCCGCCAGTGGTCGAAGGCCCGTTGCAACTGCTGGCTGTCCGTAAACCACTGGCCCTGCAGCACTTCCGCCTTCAGACTGCGGTGAAAACGCTCCAGCTTGCCCTGTGTCTGTGGGTGGTAAGGCCGGGAATGGCTCACCCGGATACTCTGGCGCATCAGCCACAGTTCCAGTGCTGTCCAGGTCCCGGTGGTATCTCCCCACGGCGCACCGTTATCCATCGTCATCCTCTCCGGCAGGCCATAGCGTTCAAAGACATTAATCAGTTGGGTCTGCACGGTGACACGGCGTTCATCGGTACAGTGAGCCAGACAGAGTGAAAAGCGGGAATGATCGTCCAGCAGCGTCAGCGGATGGCTGCGGCCACCGGCAAAGGAAAAGTGGCCCTTAAAATCCATCTGCCAGAGCTGGTTAGGCGCACTGTGTTCATAGCGGCCGGTAGCCGGGATGCCGGGAGGAACACCGGGCAGCAGACCGTGACGGGCCATCAGCTTATGAACGGTACTGAAGGCGGGCAACTGATGCCCGTGGTCTTCAAGCCAGCCCTTAATCTTGCGGGCCCCCCAGCGTGGATGTGTGGCATGTGCCATCCGCAGCAGGTCGGTAATGCTGTCGTCGGTTCTTGCGGGGGAAAAGTGTGGTGCACGTGAACGGTCAGCAAGACCGGCAGTGCCGTCCTGTAACCAGCGATGAAGCCACTTGTAGCCAGTGGCAGGAGAAATGCCATAGCGACGGCACAGAAGACGAATGTTCGCCCCGTCCTGCGAGGCGAGCAGAACAAACTCAGAACGTAATGACATGGTATCTCTCGCATCCCACGGCATAAGCGGCTCCATAAACGGGTTCTTATGCCTTAGTTGTAAGTGTCTACCATGTCCCCGAACAAGTGTTCACGATGTCCCCGGACCGTACA
>NZ_JBBCPX010000037.1:0-1352 GCF_037150195.1 Cedecea sp. VD22 | reverse complement strand
ATAAGCGTCCGGATTTACCTAAACGCTCCGCCTACATGCTTAAACCGGGACAACCGTCGCCCGGCTAACATAGCCTTCTCCGTCCCCCCTTCGCAGTAACACCGAGTACAGGAATATTAACCTGTTTCCCATCGACTACGCCTTTCGGCCTCGCCTTAGGGGTCGACTCACCCTGCCCCGATTAACGTTGGACAGGAACCCTTGGTCTTCCGGCGAGCGGGCTTTTCACCCGCTTTATCGTTACTTATGTCAGCATTCGCACTTCTGATACCTCCAGCAAACCTCACAGTTCACCTTCAACGGCTTACAGAACGCTCCCCTACCCAACAACACATAGTGTCGCTGCCGCAGCTTCGGTGCATGGTTTAGCCCCGTTACATCTTCCGCGCAGGCCGACTCGACCAGTGAGCTATTACGCTTTCTTTAAATGATGGCTGCTTCTAAGCCAACATCCTGGCTGTCTGTGCCTTCCCACATCGTTTCCCACTTAACCATGACTTTGGGACCTTAGCTGGCGGTCTGGGTTGTTTCCCTCTTCACGACGGACGTTAGCACCCGCCGTGTGTCTCCCGTGATAACATTCTTCGGTATTCGTAGTTTGCATCGGGTTGGTAAGCCGGGATGGCCCCCTAGCCGAAACAGTGCTCTACCCCCGAAGATGAGTTCACGAGGCGCTACCTAAATAGCTTTCGGGGAGAACCAGCTATCTCCCGGTTTGATTGGCCTTTCACCCCCAGCCACAAGTCATCCGCTAATTTTTCAACATTAGTCGGTTCGGTCCTCCAGTTAGTGTTACCCAACCTTCAACCTGCCCATGGCTAGATCACCGGGTTTCGGGTCTATACCCTGCAACTTAACGCCCAGTTAAGACTCGGTTTCCCTGCGGCTCCCCTATACGGTTAACCTTGCTACAGAATATAAGTCGCTGACCCATTATACAAAAGGTACGCAGTCACCCCATAAAGAGGCTCCCACTGCTTGTACGTACACGGTTTCAGGTTCTTTTTCACTCCCCTCGCCGGGGTTCTTTTCGCCTTTCCCTCACGGTACTGGTTCACTATCGGTCAGTCAGGAGTATTTAGCCTTGGAGGATGGTCCCCCCATATTCAGACAGGATACCACGTGTCCCGCCCTACTCTTCGAACTCACAGTATGTGCATTTTAGTGTACGGGAGTATCACCCTGTACCCTGCGACTTTCCAGACGCTTCCACTAACACACAAACTGATTCAGGTTCTGGGCTGCTCCCCGTTCGCTCGCCGCTACTGGGGGAATCTCGGTTGATTTCTTTTCCTCGGGGTACTTAGATGTTTCAGTTCCCCCGGTTCGCTTCATTACGCTATGTATTCACG
>NZ_JBBCPX010000036.1:0-1425 GCF_037150195.1 Cedecea sp. VD22 | reverse complement strand
GTCTCTCAAAACACCTTCGGTGTTGTAAGGTTAAGCCTCACGGATCATTAGTACTGGTTAGCTCAACGTATCGCTACGCTTACACACCCAGCCTATCAACGTCGTCGTCTTCAACGTTCCTTCAGGACCCTTAAAGGGTCAGGGAGAACTCATCTCGGGGCAAGTTTCGCGCTTAGATGCTTTCAGCGCTT
This sequence comes from Cedecea sp. VD22, assembly GCF_037150195.1. Taxonomy (NCBI): domain Bacteria; kingdom Pseudomonadati; phylum Pseudomonadota; class Gammaproteobacteria; order Enterobacterales; family Enterobacteriaceae; genus Cedecea; species Cedecea sp. VD22. Next base: position 1,234 of record NZ_JBBCPX010000036.1, on the reverse strand, counting down.
ATCTTTTCCGCATTTAGCTACCGGGCAATGCCATTGGCATGACAACCCGAACACCAGTGATGCGTCCACTCCGGTCCTCTCGTACTAGGAGCAGCCCCCCTCAATTCTCCAGCGCCCACGGCAGATAGGGACCGAACTGTCTCACGACGTTCTAAACCCAGCTCGCGTACCACTTTAAATGGCGAACAGCCATACCCTTGGGACCTACTTCAGCCCCAGGATGTGATGAGCCGACATCGAGGTGCCAAACACCGCCGTCGATATGAACTCTTGGGCGGTATCAGCCTGTTATCCCCGGAGTACCTTTTATCCGTTGAGCGATGGCCCTTCCATTCAGAACCACCGGATCACTAAGACCTGCTTTCGCACCTGCTCGAGCCGTCACTCTCGCAGTCAAGCTAGCTTATGCCTTTGCACTAACCTCACGATGTCCGACCGTGATTAGCTAACCTTCGTGCTCCTCCGTTACGCTTTAGGAGGAGACCGCCCCAGTCAAACTACCCACCAGACACTGTCCGCAACCCGGATCACGGGTCTACGTTAGAACATCAAACATTAAAGGGTGGTATTTCAAGGTTGGCTCCACGCAGACTGGCGTCCACGCTTCAAAGCCTCCCACCTATCCTACACATCAAGGCTCAATGTTCAGTGTCAAGCTATAGTAAAGGTTCACGGGGTCTTTCCGTCTTGCCGCGGGTACACTGCATCTTCACAGCGATTTCAATTTCACTGAGTCTCGGGTGGAGACAGCCTGGCCATCATTACGCCATTCGTGCAGGTCGGAACTTACCCGACAAGGAATTTCGCTACCTTAGGACCGTTATAGTTACGGCCGCCGTTTACCGGGGCTTCGATCAAGAGCTTCTCCTTGCGGATAACCCCATCAATTAACCTTCCGGCACCGGGCAGGCGTCACACCGTATACGTCCACTTTCGTGTTTGCACAGTGCTGTGTTTTTAATAAACAGTTGCAGCCAGCTGGTATCTTCGACTGCCTTCAGCTCCACCCGCGAGGGGTTTCACCTACCGACAGCGTGCCTTCTCCCGAAGTTACGGCACCATTTTGCCTAGTTCCTTCACCCGAGTTCTCTCAAGCGCCTTGGTATTCTCTACCTGACCACCTGTGTCGGTTTGGGGTACGATTCAATGTTACCTGATGCTTAGAGGCTTTTCCTGGAAGCAGGGCATTTGTTACTTCAGCACCGTAGTGCCTCGTCATCACACCTCAGCGTTT
>NZ_JBBCPX010000035.1:0-2006 GCF_037150195.1 Cedecea sp. VD22 | reverse complement strand
GACGCCGCGCTGGCAGAGATACGCGCCCAGGGTGTCGATGCGTTCGCCGCAGACTTAGGTAACGCATATCAGCAACTGAGGGCCGGGAGTCCACAGGCGAAAGCGCTTAAGGCAGTAGTTTTCCGTGCTGCATCATTCTCAGAGCAACTGCGCAAGGAGCAAGGCAAATGAGCTACACAACAATAATTGCTGTTTGGCCGGGTGAAAAAAGTGAATGCCTGGAAGAGCTTCAAAATGGTTTCGGCAGCGGTCCGCTTGTTTGGGGGGATATGTGCCAACGATATCTACGCGACGGTAAGAGAAACGACTACATGTTCCGTGATAATGAACTCTGGCCCCTTGCTAACCGACTGGATATTCCATATCACCACCGCGCTGTGCTGGCGATGACATATGACCGGATGTTTGTTAAGCGCGAACACTACTCGCAGGCAGCGCAGTGCATTCGAAAATATCTGGCCGATTTCCCTGTTAACGAAAATTACGTCAATCACTGGCCCAGAATTGCAGAGCTTTTCGAAAGCGACCCTGACTATCCAGCGATCGCATTATGGCTCACATCTGTTTGTGAAAACCCGTTTCACGGCGAATGGAATGAAGATGCCGACGATTACGACCAGCCAGATTGGTCGAAATACTGGAGTTTATTCGACGATTTGGAGTTGAGCGATGAGCAATAACACCGAAGCGCTGATCCAGCCGATTAAGCATCCGGCCATCCGCTATCACGGCGGAAAGTTCCGCCTGGCATCGTGGATTATTAGCCATTTCCCGGCGCACCGTTGCTACGTTGAGCCGTTCGGCGGCGCTGCATCTGTACTGCTGCGTAAAGCGCCGAGCGAAGCCGAAGTTTATAACGACCTGGACGGCGAAGTAGTGAACCTGTTCCGCGTTCTCCGTAGCGGGGAGCAAAGCACGATGCTGATTGATGCCTGCGCCCTTACTCCATACTCCCGCGAAGAATTTAAGCGCGCCTATGAACCGACTGAGGATGTTATTGAGCAGGCCCGCCGCCTGGTGGTCCGAGCCACAATGGGGTTTGGCAGTGCAGGAGCGACTAAAGGCATGACTGGTTTCCGCCTGGACACGAAGCGCAACAGCGCCACCGCGCAGCGCATCTGGGCGCGTTCGCCGGATAATCTGGCCGCTGTGGCCAGCCGCTTTGCTGGCGTCCTTGTCGAGAACCGCGATGCTATTCAGTGCATGAAAGACCACGACACAGATAGCACCCTGCATTTTGTTGATCCGCCGTATGTTCACGACACGCGCGTTAACGTAGCGAAGAACAGCGCATACCGGCACGAACTGACCAACGCCGAACACCGTGCTTTGCTGGAAGAAATCAAGTCGCTCAAAGGCATGGTCATTATCTGCGGCTACAACAGTGAGCTTTATAACGAATCACTCTCGAGCTGGAAGCGCGTAACACGCTCAACATCAGCAAACGGCCAGGCCGGTTCCGTGCAACGCACCGAATGCCTGTGGATTAACCGAGCCGCTCAGGAGGCCAGCAATGACTAAACAACTCTGGCAGAGACCTGGCGAATGGAAATGCTGGTCATGTAAAGAATGGGTATCAAACATCGAACTTAGCAATGCCGATGGCTTATGCCCGCACTGTGACGCAGAAATTGATACCCGCGATGAGCCATACGTTAACGAAAAGGACAACAGCAATGACTAAACAACTCGAAGCGCTGCGCATGCCTGAGCGCATTCACCGGGATTGGAATAGTGCAGTTATGCGCACTTGTGAGAGCTGCGACAGCTGGCACATGACTGTCATCCACACTGATGGTAGCGCCATGTGCGCAGGCTGCTGCGACGCCTATTACACCGACCAATTGAAAGAGGAATTAACGGCGGCGCTAAGGCGCATAGCAGAGCTGGAAGCCAGCCCATTAGCGGTGAAGCTGCCAGAGTCTTTCTATCCTGATGGCGATATAGATTGCCCGAAGGTAGTGGAAGTTGAGGAAGTTATCGAAGCAATCCGCGCCGCTGGCGGC
>NZ_JBBCPX010000034.1:0-3039 GCF_037150195.1 Cedecea sp. VD22 | reverse complement strand
TGTTCGGTTAACGAACAATCGTGCATTGAGGAGAAAAGAGAGAGGGATTTCTCTTTTCTTTCTTCGGAAAGAAAATTTCAGGCGTTTGATATTATGGGATTCTTTCGTCCATTAACAGGGTCGTTATTTCTGCTTTTCAGCAGTGTAAATGTTTTGGCTCAGCCTGCGACGCTTGCCAGCCAGGCAGCGGCTATGCCGGATGATTTTCAGGCGTATTTCTTCAATGCCCCGCTTTCAGCCCGCATCATGGTAGATAACCGGGTCCTGGGCGATGCCATGATCATCGTGACGGAGGATAACCGGGCCAGGATTATCCATTTTACCGATAACGGCGACAGTGAGTTTAGCGAGGCCGAACGCCAGCGCTGGTTAAAGGCGTTCACTGACTTTGTTCCGCTTGGGAAGTGCAGTGACCATGCCTGCCCGCCGGGGCTGCTGGCGGCGGATTACAGCCTGAGCGATGCCCGCCTCGTTTTACTCACGCAGCAACCGGGAAACGACGCGAATAAATACTGGTATACCTTACCCGAAGATGGGGATTCAGGCCTGCTGCTGAATAACCAGCTTAACCTCAGCGGCAGCGAGCAGCAGTCAAGCATGAGCTGGAACGGGGGCCTGGAGGCCGCGCTGGGGAGCTGGACATTAATGAGCCAGTTTCAGCATGACCAGACCCGCAGCAACAGCCTCGGCAGCACTTCCCGCCATGCCATAACCTCTCTCTACGTTCAGCGTGAATTTCAGCAACACTTTCTCCGTACCGGGCTATTTACGCCGGACAGCCAGGGCCTGATACGCCAGCTTTATACGCCGGGAGGTGGTATCAGCACGCTGGCGGGCATGATGGCGGGCAGCGGCGATGCACTACTGAAGGGCGGGGACATTCCGGCGCTTTATCCCGTCTACGTCTCGGCCAACCGTGAAGGTGTGGCTGAAATTTACCGCGACGGTACCCTGATAAATTCTCAGCCTGTTGAACCCGGCCTGCAAATGTTAGACACCGTGCCGCTGCCGGCCGGTATCTATGAAGTTGAAATTCGCCTCATTGAAGACGGCCGTGAGAGCAGCAGGGTCACTGAAACGATTAATAAACCCACCCGCTGGCGAACGCCGGGCCAGCGCCTGCGCTATAACGTGTTCGCCGGGCAGCAGCAGACGCTGTGGAACAGTGACAAAAGTGAAGATAACGGTGAATTTGCGGCCGGGGCCAGCGTCAATTACCTGTTGCATCCGCTGGCGACGGTCGGCGTGGCCGTGCAGAAGACGGGGGAAGAGCGTCAGGCCGGGATTTCACTCGACTGGCAGGCGGCAAAGCCGGTGCAGCTGTACGGTAATATCTGGCGGAGCAATCTCACCGGTCACGGGTTTGATACCCAGGGAATATGGTCGCACGCAAAGGGTAATGTCGCCCTCAGCCACAGCCGGAGCTGGTATCGCCAGGAAGATGAACCCTACCGGTATACGGCTCGCCCTTCGCTGGAACACAGCAGCGTGCTGTCCACCACCTGGCGCCTGAACAGCGAGAACAGCCTCACCGCCCGCCTGACGCACAGAAGCCGTCACAGCGGGATCGGTGCCGACGTGGGCTTTAATACCCGTACCGTACTTGCCGGGAACGCCATTAACTGGCGGCTGGCCGCGTTTGATCGCCCCTACGGCAATGGCAGTACGTTACGCAACCGCGGCGTGAGTCTCTCCGCCAGCTTCGCGCTCGGCGGGCAGAAACGCAGCGGCAATATCAGCGTCGGCAGCCGAACGGATACCAACGGCAGCCGGGATCTCTATACCTCCGCCTCGGTCAATCAGACCTGGGACAAAGGCCCCGTGAAGATGACGACGGCGACGCTGACGGCGGACCGCCACGGCGCAGGGTTCAGCACTTACAACCAGTTTGATACGCCGATGATGGCGGGCACTTTCTGGGGGCAGAGTTCAACGCTGGACGGCAGGCTGTCCGGCGGCCTCAATACCGGCAGCCTGCTGGCGTTGGGTGGCGGGCGGGTCACAATGTCGAAACAGACGGCACATTATCAGGGCGGCGGCATGATAGTGGATGTCTCCTCCGACGATAAAAATGCCGAACTGGTGGCGCTTTATTCGGGCGGTGCCGTGCCGCTCAAACCGGGCAGGAACTTCATTCCGGTCGATGCCTGGCAACCCGGCACGGTGCAGATCGACTTCCCCGGCACGGAAGCCCCGGCGCTGAAAGTCGAGCCTGAATACCTGAGCTACCAGCATATTCGCGGGGGCGTCAGTGCGTATTCCGTGAAAGTGATGAAAACGGTGACGGTGATGGGTCGCCTGGTGGACGGCAATGGCCACGCCCTGGGCGGTGCTCAGGTGGTGAATCATGCCGGCAGGACGGTCACCGAATCCGACGGGCTGTTCACCCTCGAAGTGCATGAAAACAACCCGGTGCTGGCGGTGGAGTACCGCGCAATGAACCAGTGCGAAATACGCCTGAATCCCACCACGCAGAAAACGGCCGATGAGATTATTTTCCTCGGCAATCTGACCTGTGACGAATTACCGCTGGCGGGGAACGCAGGCTATGCGGCCAGCAAAGCAGCCAGGAATAAGGACATATAATGTTTACCCGACAGATGTATATTATCGACTTCATTAATAACGCCCTGTTTCGCAGAAGAAATACGGCAGCACTGTCCGCGCTGCTTTTATTGGCGATGATATCCACAGTCAACGCGGCAACGGTGAACGTCACTACGGAGTTTATCGCCGACCTGCAGCAGCCGCAGAAGAATGCGTTTGTGAATACTACACCGGTCTCAGGATTTTGTTCTCAGCACTCTACGCTTTGTAATGTGGGGGAATTCAGTATTTTGGTTCCTGGCTTATCGGCGGAAAAATATTTTGACTCTACGAGCAATAACGTACGCAATTATACATCAATATCCCTTGATGGCACGACAAGGAATATTGTTTTAAGAGATGATAAAACAGGGAATCAAATTACAGGGGTATTTCGTCTGGCTTTTTTTGGTGTGCAACACAATTCGATAGATGGATATAACATAACTAGTG
>NZ_JBBCPX010000033.1:0-3617 GCF_037150195.1 Cedecea sp. VD22 | reverse complement strand
CGGTCTGGCTGTTGCCGCTGAGATTAAGGGTCGCACCTTCAGCTACCGTCACACCGGAGGTGGAGGCAAAAGTATCCTCAACACCGGTTTTAAGTGTGCCGCGGCTGACCGTAGTAGTACCTGTGTAGGTATTGGTGCCAGTCAGTATGAGGGTGCCGTCACCCTCTTTGGTCAATGTCTTACCGTCCCATACACCATCGGCACCATTGATATTATCGGCAAGTATTGTGCCTATGTTGAGTACTGCTCCGCCTTTAAGGTCAAAGGTTCCATAGCCATCACCTGCGGTATTGTTCCACCGCAGGCTGTAGATGATGGAGTTTCCATCATCTGAAAGAGACATCTTTGCGTAGTCTGTTGCGGCCTCTGTCAGCAGCTCGTTGATAACATTCCCTGATATAAATCCGCTAATGCCTGAGGTGGTGGTGGCCAGTGTGTAGGTGTTCTGCTGCCATTCACTGATATTTCCACGCAGGGTAACGGTACTTTCCAGAGAAACCGAATCTGCCTTTAGCACAGAGTCCCAAGTGGGGTTATTGAAGGTGAGCGACGTGTTCCTGGCGAAAGAGGCTTGCCCCGTTAGGGTGAGCATCTTACCGGAGAGTGTTAAGCTGGTATAAGCATTCGCCGTCAGATTTCCGGTAACTGTCGTGGCGTCATCGCTGGCAATGGAGAGGGTATTGAAAGTGTCGGTTTCTGAAAGAACGATGTCACCGTTGATCTCTGAACCAGATTTAAGGATCAAATAATTATCATTGCTGGTTAAACGAATTGCCGCACCGCCCGTTCCGCTAGTACCATTGGTTCCACCGTTCCCGTTACCCGCGTTACCACCTGCACCCCGATCAATAGTTCCGTTGTTAATAATAGTCAGGTTGCCTCCAACTAAGGCATCGCCACCAATACCACCATTACCACCTATGCTCGTATCTGTAGTTGAACCTGAGCCACCTTTACCGCCACTACCGCCGCTAATCCTTCCATTATTGACGATGTTAAGGTTATCGCCACTTATACCTGCGCCTCCAGAGCCTCCTTCACCTCCGTCACCAGGTCCCGACCAACCCCATTCGTTTAGGTCCACGCCGCCCGTGCCACCGGAACCACCATTACCCCCCGAAATTACGCTATCGTTAAGGATGGATAGATTCTTACCGGCGATAGCTGTACCTCCCGAGCCTCCTGCGCTGGCGATCTGAATACCAAGAACATCACCACCACTACCGGCTTCCCCACCCGCTAGCACTCCACCTGTGTTATTGTTGATAGTAAGGTGATTCCCAGATATTGCATTGCCTCCTGCTCCGCCAGAACCCATGGTGAGATATCGACCGGTGCCTCCACCCGCATCGCCGCCGTTACCGCCCGTTAGTATTGCACCATTATTAAATATAGTAGCTGTCGATATGCTGACTGCGTCCCCCCCATTACCGCCATTACCGCTTTCAGAACCATTGCCCATTGCTATGGTACCTGCCCCTCCAATCCCCCCAGCTATATTAGCGTCAGTAATGCTGATGGGGTTATCCTCAGGTTTAAAAGTACTGGTCGTAAATTCATAAGATGATGAACCATCTGATCCATTGATTCCATTCGATGAGTCAACACCGTTACTGCCTTTATTTGACTGGAGGAAATAGGTCACTCCATTCCCAGGTAGTGTTATGTTTTTTGTTTCAGCGACTGATGAACTATTAATTCCGCCTAAAAAAAAGACAATAGAGAAAATCACTTTTTTTTTCTTATGTGAACGGCTCAATTCCCCACCAGCCATCCAGGCTCGCTGAGTTGAATTCCATGCGAGGTGATATCTATGGTTCACTTGGTTTCCTCTTAGGTTATGAATTGAAAATAAAAATTTGAAATAAATGTCGATATCTGGAGAGGGAAAGATGGCAGGAAAGCACACACCAATCCTTATTTTATTTCTCGGGAATTATATGTCTAAAGAAAATCTTTTTTTCTTATAATAATAACTCATGGAGTATCCCTACTATTAAATCCATTAAAAAAGTATCATGAATTTCTTACATGCCGGGAATGCCCGGCAATCCTCGGTTACGTTCATTCACAAACTGTAAAAATGCCAGTTGCCGTAGTCCCGTCTTCTCAAGAATTTTTTTTCGGTGCGCGTAGAGTGTTTTGACCGGTTTTCCTGTCATGCGGGAAAGTAACGGTAGGCTAACCCCGGATAAAAAAAAGGGGAGCATGCGACGCTCTGTGAATGTCAGTCTTATGCTTTCGACGCGGGTGCTTTTTCCCAGAGCGTGTTGTCCTGACTGACGCAAAGCGAACTGTAATGAGGTAATATCCTGTCGCTGACTAAGGCTAAGGCATCTCTGGTTTGCAAATGGACATAATCTCCCGCTCTCATCACACGTCAGCCAGATCCGAACTGCATCAGGACGAAGGGCATGAAGAGCGTTCAGAGCCGTCCATTCTCCCCGAAACACAATCCGGCTGTCCACAGCAAGAATTATACGTCCTGCAACCTCGATTTCTGGAGGAATATATCGCGAACTGAACCCCACCCGTAGACAAACCATCTCGGGCAACAGCGCGGTAAGGCCCGTGTATAACCAGCAATTCTCTGTCAATACAATCAGTAGCACTTCATTGTTCATGTCTCTCACCGTTTCATGTAAACAGGTATTCCGTTATGCGGGAAACGCATTTTCTCTGATAGTTTTTTTCTGTATACGTAGGCTGTACTGATACTGGTGCCGAGAATGCAGGCTATATGTTTCATGCTGACGTCTTGTGCTAATAAAGTCAGAGTTCGATACTCAGGCAGGGTGAGTGCGCCAGCACTATAATTTGCAGCAGTAATTTTTCCATTATCGGGTATTCGGCGTATACTATTTGCCAGTCGTTCAAGTCCACTGTCTGAGGATAAAACTGCATGTACATTGGCAAATTCGGTCAATAATAAGAGTGACAAAGGATATAACGTTGGGCTAGAGATAATAACGATGCTTTTTATATTCAAAATCTGAGGCTGTGTTATAAAGTCATAAAATGTAGATTCATCAAGATTAACAAAGTAAAGATTTTTTCTGCCCGCTATCTCAGCAATTGCCATGATTCCCTTTCCAAAAAAAGAATCATTTTCCGGCCAGTAACCACACTTATCCATGTGAGTCTCCTGCGTGACATTAAAAAGCACGTTATTAATTATGACCAAAAAAAGAATGCCAACCAATGAAAAACACAAATTCAGACAGGCCCACAGTGTAGTTTACATTGATTTCGCACCGACTCAGAGGTTGTAGCGAAATAATATACACATAACAACAAAATAGTCAAAAACGATCAATTATCTTTTTGTGATAGGCTTGGGCTATCAGAGGAATGCAATTGATCGATTCATCCTATTTTAATCAAGCGTGAGGTCGCAGATATCAAGGATGCTTGGATAAATAAGCCAAAAGAACCGTCAGTAAATACGCCAGACAAGCACATATTAAAGAAACTTAAATTAATGGAACATTTTTGTATTTATCACCTTGCGTGAGTATCAGCCTGTTAACTTTAAAAAAATGGATATTTGAGCAACTTTGTATTTATGATGGTGTTTTATTCTTTGTGAACGCCAATGAGCCATATGAAAACAATAT
>NZ_JBBCPX010000032.1:0-4363 GCF_037150195.1 Cedecea sp. VD22 | reverse complement strand
CGGCATCCAGCGCCTGCAGATCGCCATAGGTGGCCACCACGCCGGTCATCTGGCCGCCGATCTCACCCACCAGCTGCGCCGTCTGCAGGCGTTTTTGCTCTTCCTCTTTGTTAAAGATCTGCCCGATGCTGCCGTTGGCATGATCGGTGTCGCGGCTCAGCGTGGCAACGTCCCGCTGCAAAGTGAGCTAAAAATCAATCCGGGTCATTATCCAAAAAAATCACCCTCTATATTCCTCATTATTTAACACCAAATCGCAGAGAGATAATCGTAATTCTCATCTGTGATGCAACATTACATCCTATAGTGTTATTTCCATTATATGTATCGCAATTTTTGATATGAACATCTAATCAGATACTGTGGTTTTACACAGCGTGATATAATAATCAGGTGTTGGAGTGAATTGCATCTGAAGGAGAGAAATATTACGTAAGAAATTAATTATAAAATAGCGCGACATAAAGGTGTGCCACCACCTCCATGCCGCTGACCACATGCAACTAAACAGGAGTTGAACATGGCTGCGAAGAATTTTAAGCCAGAAGTCACTATTTCCAAAACAAAATCAAACGCACCGGAAAATAACGCTGAATACTGCGATTCGGCACGCAATAAACCAGATAAGTGCTTGCCACCGGCCCCACCTTCACGCACTGAGTTTTACGACCGGGTTCGGTACGACTATCTGCCGCTTCAGGGCACGTGGATTTCACAGGCCGGGTTTACACCGGGTATGCCGATAAAAATCCGGGTGATGCCGGACTGCATTGTGATCACCACCCAGAACAGCCGCGAACTTTGGGGCTGTGCCGAGGGGTTAAGCGTCACACATTTCAACAAGAAGAAGATGCAGCAGTGGATCAAATGCTTCCCTGGGGCGTTGAACGATACCGGCGATATCCCGGTTATCAGACGGGAATCGCCCCGCTATGACTGCCTGAAGCGGGGTAAGGACTAAAACCTAAAGTGAAAATCCCGGCTTGGTGGTCGGGATTAATTTTATTTCATATCTGAAAATAGTATTGATAATATATTTTCCAACCATTCCCTTACAGTTAACTCATCGGCTGTAGGATCATAATAGCCATTATGTTCAGATATAAATTCTTTTGGAATATTATTTTCACTTGAGAGAAGCGTAGTAATCTCCTTCTTGAGTGCCAAACATCTATCTTCTGACTCCCTACTTAAAAAACGATCAATCACATTATCAGAAGTTGGGTCATCATAAAACCAGTCCTGATGAAATTAAGCCCCAAAAAGATAAGTAATATTCTCAAATTGCATATTCTTTTCCAGTACTATTTAGGGTAAGCCGTATGGACCCTATAACCAGTTGGCATCAATAGATCCTTAGATATTATTTCAACCCTTGGTAGTAACCAACCGCTGACTTGGCTGCTTCCTCACTCATCCCGGTGCGCATATACGCCGACACCATGCCATTAAACAGTTCCTGCGTCTGTTTCGCTTCCGGGCTGGTGCCGTTAAGTAGTTGCTGTATCTGCTGATAACCTGCCTGTGCTTCCTTCTGATTCTGATAACCCAGGCTCTGGTAGGTGTCCTGCTTCTCCTGCGCATCCTTCCGGGCTGCGGTACATGCCGAGGCACTTCCACCCATACAGGCATCGACTAGGGTTTTACTGGTTTCCGCATCCTTACGATTCAGCGCATCCCGCTCCTGCTGTTCCTTCGGCGTCAGGCTCTGTTTGTGGTTCAGCTCCGTCTGGCGGCTCTTATCCGTACTGCTCAGATAGTTATTCTCAACCGCATTCTTCCCGGCCTGCGCGCCCGTGGTCGCTGACGCGGTGCTATTCCCCACCACGCCGCCGGCGATCCCTGCCGCCATGGTGCCTAACAGGCTAACCAGCTGTTTCTGGTCCTGGGTTAAATCACCCGGATCTTTCCCCGGGAACATCTCTGCGGCAATTTGTCTCGCCGCCAGCTCACCGCTGAATGCCCCCGCCGCGCCTGCCGCCGCATTGCCGCCTGAGAGCTGGGCCGCCAGGGCGCCCCAGACCGCGTGCGCCATCAGGTTGGCTGAATCATGGCCTTCCGTCGCGCCCTTAATAGCCTGCGCCATCACCGGGTTCAGGCCACCCGCCAGGGCTTTATTGAAATCCCCCCCGGCGGCGCCCGCCAGAATGCCGCTTACCGACTGCGCCACCATCTGGTACTTACCGCCGATGCCGTAGTCGCCAAAGGCTTTTTGGTAGTCCTCCGTATTACGCAGTTCTGCAGCGCTCATGCTGGCGTATTTGCTATCTTTGGCACGCACGGCATCCAGCGCCTGCAGATCGCCATAGGTGGCCACCACGCCGGTCATCTGGCCGCCGATTTCACCCACCAGCTGCGCCGTCTGCAGGCGTTTTTGCTCTTCCTCTTTGTTAAAGATCTGCCCGATACTGCCGTTGGCATGGTCGGTGTCGCGGCTCAGCGTGGCAACGTCCTGCTGCTGATTCACGTGCTGCGTTATGCTTAATAACGTCTACTTTCATCAATATGGAGGTTTAGAAAAAGGTTTCTTCCGAGCCTATCGGCCAGCGCTATAAAACCACCGAGACCATTTTATCTGAGTAGTCATTGACTATGGGATCAAAATTTTTTTTATATTCTCTCTATCTTTCTCTTGGAATATGACCTCTAATATATGTTGCTCATGTCCCACCCAACCCATGGCAACATCCATTAATATCTCCAAATATATTTTCAAATCATCACCAGGTATACTAGGCAACCTATCATGAACTATTATTATTTTTTTCTCAGTTATCCAACAAAAATCACTCAAACAATCTTCCAATGCATTCCAGTTAAAGCCAAAATACCCAGGAAACCACAGTAAATAATAGATAGAATTTAGTAGTTCATCAGTGCTAGCGATCAACGGATCTAATCTAGCGAAGAAAACCTCGCCAGTATCATATGATGCTGGACCATCAACAAACTTAAACACATCATTACAATCAGTCATTTAAACTCCTATTTTATTTTTATAAACGTCTTATAGTGATCATTTGTATAATATGCCTCCCCTTGTTGTCCAACAACTATTCGTTGGGGGCCAGGTCCTGAGATACCTGGAGTTGGATGTACATATTCTTTATAGTATCCAGGTTGCTTCGGAGGGAGACCTGTTTCACCAGTAACTCTATCAGGACGATTCTGGAATGTGGAACCATCGTTCTTATGTGGATATGAACCACTATTCTGGATCCTGTCAAGAGTAGGCTTTAAATCCACTGTTCCGCTAAAATTTTCTCCTGTCTTTATATCTTTGACGGTTACACCGTCAATAAATCGAATAGATTCATTTGTATTATACCTGGCAGTATTTTTTCCTGTTGATAAATACATCAGATCATCATTACCTGGCCCATTCGGGATCGGCGTTACCGTGGTGTTGCCACCCGTATCCGGCTTACCGTCAGCGTTTCCGGTATTCCACGCGCCCTGTTGCCCGCTATTACCCGGTGTGGTCAGCGTCGTGCCTTTGTTTTGCTCCGGGATGGGGTTCGTCAGCGTACTGTCAACCAGCGGCCGGTCAAGCGCCGGCAACGGGAGCAGAGTGCCTTTCTGACCCTCGACCATTTCCTTATACGCCGCCTGCTGCTCCGGGGTCAGCCGCTCGATGGCATCGGCTTTACCCGTCATGGCCGCTGCCAGTAACATTGTGCGGTCTGCATCTGAGAGATTGTCCATCGCCGTTTTCGCCACGCCGATGCCCAGCAACGCTCCCAGCCCTTTCTCCACTACCATGTTACGGCATGAGGCAACCTCCGCGCATGCTGTGACGCCCAGGCGTAAAACGACTGACAGATTGTTATTCTCAACAGCATTCTTCCCGGCCTGAGCGCCGGTAGTCGCCGCTGCGGTGCTGTTCCCTACCACGCCGCCAGCGATCCCTGCCGCCATGGTGCCCAGCAAACTAACGAGCTGTTTTTGGTCCTGATTCAAATCCCCAGGTTTTGTATTCGGGAACATCTCTGCGGCGATATGCCTGGCCGCCAGTTCGCCGCTGAATGCCCCCGCCGCGCCTGCCGCCGCATTGCCGCCTGAGAGCTGCGCCGCCAGAGCGCCCCAGACCGCGTGCGCCATCAGATTGGCAGGTTCATTGCCTTCAGTGGTGCCCTTAATAGCCTGCGCCATCACCGGGTTCAGGCCACCCGCCAGGGCTTTATTGAAATCCCCCCCGGCGGCGCCCGCCAGAATGCCGCTCACCGACTGCGCCATCATCTGGTATTTACCGCCGATGCCGTAGTCGCCAAAGGCTTTTTGGTAGTCCTCCGTATTACGCAGTTCTGCAGCGCTCATGCTGGCGTATTTGCTATCTTTGGCACGCACGGCATCCAGCGCCTGC
>NZ_JBBCPX010000031.1:0-4438 GCF_037150195.1 Cedecea sp. VD22 | reverse complement strand
CCTGGCGGCCGTAGCGCGGTGGTCCCACCTGACCCCATGCCGAACTCAGAAGTGAAACGCCGTAGCGCCGATGGTAGTGTGGGGTCTCCCCATGCGAGAGTAGGGAACTGCCAGGCATCAAATAAAAGCGAAAGGCTCAGTCGAAAGACTGGGCCTTTTTGCTGTGCGCGTTCTACTGAGACAGACAAGCCATTCTCAACAGGATCGGGTAAACTATTCTGGTTTATATTCCGGAAAATGGCTGACATGAACTCCTCTCTTAAACCCTTCAATACTTTCGGTATTCAGGCAACTGCGGCACATATTGTTATCGCTGAATCTGTACAACAGCTTACTGAAGCGTGGGCAGAATCGACGCAGGCTCATCAGCCGGTACTTATCCTTGGGGAAGGGAGTAATGTTCTTTTCCTCGAAAACTTCGAAGGCACGGTCATTATCAATCGTATTAAAGGGATTGAAATTGCTGAGACGGATGATGCCTGGTTGCTCCATGTCGGTGCTGGTGAAAACTGGCATCACTTCGTGGAATATACTCTCCAACAAGGCATGCCAGGTCTGGAAAACCTTGCTCTGATACCGGGCTGTGCTGGCTCATCGCCCATTCAAAACATTGGTGCATATGGTGTTGAAATTAAACAGGTATGTAACTATGTCGATTGCGTTGAGCTAAGTAATGGCCAGGCATTGCGTTTAACAAACGCAGAATGCCGCTTTGGCTACCGGGACAGCATCTTTAAACATGACTACCAGGACCGCTTTGCAATTGTAGCCGTTGGCTATCGATTGCCTAAAGCCTGGAGGCCGGTTCTCAGCTACGGCGACCTGAGTAAACTGGATCCGTCGACCGTTACACCCCAGCAGGTTTTTGAAAGCGTCTGCAATATGAGGAGCTCGAAGCTGCCCGATCCAAAAGTGAATGGTAATGCCGGTAGTTTCTTCAAAAACCCCGTTATTAGCGCGGAACAGGCAGAAAAACTGATTTCTTGTGGCGCGAACGTCCCCCATTACCCTCAGCCAGACGGCAGCGTTAAACTTGCAGCAGGTTGGCTGATCGATCAATGTCAGTTGAAGGGATACCGCATTGGTGGAGCCGCGATTCATCGGCAACAGGCTTTGGTCATCATTAACGAAGAAAATGCCAGCAGCGCAGATATTGTTGCCCTTGCACACTACGTACGCCAACAGGTTGGTGAAAAGTTTGATGTCTGGCTTGAACCAGAAGTTCGCTTTATGGCGAGCAAAGGGGAAGTCAGTGCCGTGGAGACTATCGGGTGAAAGACAATCGGGTTCCGTTAACGTTAATTAGTATTCTGGCAGACGGTGAGTTTCATTCAGGTGAGCAACTGGGTGAGCAGTTAGGGATGAGTCGTGCGGCTATTAATAAGCATGTACAGACTCTGCGAGACTGGGGGATTGATGTATTCACCGTGCCGGGGAAAGGATATAGTTTGCCGGAGCCTATCCAGTTACTGGATGAAGGTTTTATTACGTCACAAATAGCTGACGGGAGCGTGGCTGTCCTTCCGGTGATTGATTCCACCAACCAATACCTGCTTGATCGCCTCAATTCCCTTCAATCTGGTGATTCCTGCATAGCCGAATATCAGCAGGCCGGGCGTGGAAGACGAGGCCGTCAGTGGTTCTCGCCCTTTGGAGCAAATCTCTATTTGTCCATGTACTGGCGTCTGGAACAGGGGCCAGCTGCGGCAATTGGACTCAGTCTGGTTATTGGCATTGTGATGGCGGAAGTATTACAACGCCTTGGCGCTGAAGACGTCAGGGTAAAATGGCCAAACGACCTCTATCTGAACGACCGCAAGCTCGCCGGTATTTTGGTTGAACTCACCGGGAAAACGGGAGATGCCGCGCAAATCGTTATCGGTGCTGGGATTAATCTTGCGATGCGTAATGTTGCTACAGATGTGATTAATCAGGGATGGATCAACCTCCAGGAAGCTGGCATCCGTATTGACAGGAATACGCTAGCGGTCACTCTAATCCAGGAGTTACGTACGGCACTACAGCTGTTTGAGCAGGAAAGTTTATTACCGTTCCTGCCTCGTTGGGAAAAACTGGATAACTTCATCAATCGACCGGTAAAACTCATTATTGGGGAACGAGAGGTCCATGGAATATCTCGAGGCATTAATGAGCAGGGTGGATTATTGTTGGAGCAGGACGGAGTAATAAAAGCTTGGGTTGGCGGTGAGATTTCTCTGCGCGGCGCAAATTAAAGAGAGGGGGAATTCCCCCTCATCTTATTATTTTCTCAGTTTGACACAATCAACAGCATGATTAGCACTTTTTGTCATAATCAAGCTTGCGCGATCGCGAGTTGGTAATATGTTTTGTTTTAAATTCAATAAATTAATTTCATTCCATAGCTGCGTTGCAATATTTATGGCTTCATCTTTAGAGAGCTTTGCATAGCTGTGGAAATAAGAGTTTGGATCGGTGAATGCACCTTCACGGAATTTTAAGAACCGATTTATATACCAATTCTGTAATAGCTCTTCCGGCGCATCTACATATATAGAAAAATCTACGAAGTCAGAAACAAATACATGATGTGGATCGTGGGGATAATCCATTCCGCTTTGCAGAACGTTTAACCCTTCCAGAATCAAGATATCCGGCTGGGCAACGGTCTTATCGCCGTCGGGGATCACGTCGTACACCAAATGTGAGTACACCGGCGCCGTCACGTTGGTTGCACCCGATTTGATGTCGGAGACAAATTTCACCAGACGATGCATATCATAGGATTGCGGGAAGCCTTTCTTCTTCATCAAATTGCGCTCTTTAAGCACTTTATTTGGATGAAGGAAGCCGTCGGTGGTGATCAGTTCAACTTGACGGTGCTCAGGCCAACGGCTGAGTAGCGCCTGCAGCACACGCGCTGTCGTGCTCTTTCCGACAGCCACACTTCCCGCAATACTGATGATGTAGGGAATACGTTGGCCATTGGTGCCAAGGAACTGCTCGAGTACCGCCTGGCGCCGCAGGTTTGAACTGATATAGAAATTGAGCAGACGAGACAGCGGCAGGTAAATCTCCGCCACCTCTTCCAGGGAAAGGTCTTCGTTAATGCCTTTTAACCGGGCGATTTCCCCTTCGGTTAACGTCATGGGAACAGAGTCGCGCAATGCTGCCCATTGGCTCCGGTCAAATTGTAGATAAGGGGTTGTTGCCAACATTTGCTCTTTATTACTCATAAGCATGCTTCTGCCTGTAATTCAGGACAAAATTTACGCGCTACATTCTCGAACGCAAGTAATCAGACGTTGTGTATAAAAAGTATGCCGCGTATTTAACTTTTCAACAGTGGGCAGGAGGGTAACACCTGAATGAAGAGAACGATAAGAAAAAATCAACAACAGTGATGTATTACGGCGGGTACATCACGTTGCGCTTACAGTGAAAGAAGGGGCTGCGAGCCATTTTAGAGGGGCAGTCTTATTTCTGATGATTATTATTTGTCATTCAGGCATCGTCAGGCGCCTACTCCCAGGAAAAACGGATGCCGGGAACGATGAAAATTTGCTCTCAATTGGTGCTTTAGCCACCATATTCTCGAGATCTAGCGCAAAATGTGAGCGGTAGTGCATTTTATGCGATTTTTTTGTTGCATGAGCGGCGCTCTCTTCCTAGAATGCGCGCTACTTGATGCCGGCTTAGCTCAGTAGGTAGAGCAACTGACTTGTAATCAGTAGGTCACCAGTTCGATTCCGGTAGCCGGCACCATCAAGTACCCCAGGTGGGGTTCCCGAGCGGCCAAAGGGAGCAGACTGTAAATCTGCCGTCATCGACTTCGAAGGTTCGAATCCTTCCCCCACCACCATATTCGGCAACGCATTGCGAAGCCCGGTGCGATAAACGAACAGTTTGTCGACCCGAATACTGAGAGGCCTTCTCTCATATTCACTACAGAAAGATTCAGGTAGCCGAGTTCCAGGATGCGGGCATCGTATAATGGCTATTACCTCAGCCTTCCAAGCTGATGATGTGGGTTCGATTCCCACTGCCCGCTCCAACAAGATGTGCTGATATAGCTCAGTTGGTAGAGCGCACCCTTGGTAAGGGTGAGGTCGGCAGTTCGAATCTGCCTATCAGCACCACTTCTTTATCTCCTCCCTGTTTCTCTTCTGTTAATGCATTCAGCTAATTCAGGCATATGCCTGGTTGATGTGGTGATATCACCGATTTATCCGTGTCTTAGAGGGACAATCGATGTCTAAAGAAAAGTTTGAACGTACAAAACCGCACGTTAACGTCGGTACTATCGGCCACGTTGACCATGGTAAAACAACGCTGACCGCTGCAATCACTACCGTTCTGGCTAAAACCTACGGTGGTTCTGCTCGTGCATTCGACCAGATCGATAACGCACCAGAAGAAAAAGCTCGTGGTATCACCATCAACACCTCCCACGTTGAGT
>NZ_JBBCPX010000030.1:0-7939 GCF_037150195.1 Cedecea sp. VD22 | reverse complement strand
ATATTGTTTTCATATGGCTCATTGGCGTTCACAAAGAATAAAACACCATCATAAATACAAAGTTGCTCAAATATCCATTTTTTTAAAGTTAACAGGCTGATACTCACGCAAGGTGATAAATACAAAATTGTGCAATTCATTCAGGTTTCAGTGATATGAGTTTACCTGGAACATCTCCCTCTCGGTTATTGTTGTTTATTCCCACCCGCGCACTTAATATTTTCAAACTGATGCTTGATTAATACAGGCGACATCGATCGATTACCACCTTTTGATAGTCACAGGCTATCATGTGGTTATAATTGATCGTTTTTGACTATCCTTTGATTGTGTGTATAATGATCAAAATACACTGTTGTCGCGAGAATTCTATGTGTAAACAACACCATAGCGTCTGACTGAGATTGTTTATTTTCATCTGTAGCCGTTCTTTTTTTGCTCGTAAGTAATAGCCTGGTTTTTAATCCTGGGAAGGAAAATCACATGGATAAGTGCGCGTGCTGGCCCGAAAATGAGCCTCTTTCTGGAAAGGGGTTCATGGCTATTGCTGAGATAGCGGGCAGAGAAAATCTTTACTTTGTTAATCTTGATGAATTTCCATTTTATATATTTTTAATATGTCCTCAGGTTTTTAATTTAAAAAGGGGCATTGTTATCCCCTGCCAGGCGCTATATCCATTGCCGCTCTTATTATTGACCGAGTTTACCTCTGTATATGCCATATTCCCCTCAGACTGCAGGCCTGAGCGGGTTGCCGGTGAGATTAGGCAGGCACCTGACAACGGAGAAAAAAATATCCAATACTCCGAAACCCGTTTTCTCACGCCTTTTGAATTCAGGCTTCTGCACTTATTCATGCGGGCAGTCAGTATGAAAGATATCCCCTGCACCATTCTATGCACGGCCTGCGTATACCAGGAGCTATCAGAGAAAATGCAGCTCACGCACAAGGGAATGTCCGTTTACATGAAGCGGTGCGGGATATGAAAAACGACGTGATGCTGATTGTATTGACTGAAAACCACTGGTTATACACGGGGCTTGCTGCACTGCTGCCTGAAATGGACTCCCTCCGTGTCGGATTCAGTTCGCCATACCTGCCTCCGGAGGTCAGGGCTGCCGGGCGGGTCATCATCGCGGTGGACAGCCGGATTGTGCTCCGGGGGGAGTGGTCGGCCCTGAATACCCTTCATGCGCTTCGACCAGATGCCATCCTGGTCTGGCTGGCCTGCGAACAGAGCGGCAGGTTATGTCCGTTTGCAAATCAGAGATACCTCTGCGTTAGTCAGCGACAGGATATTACCTCGTTACGCCTGGCTTTACGTCAGTCAGGGCAATACTCACAGGGAAAATTTGCCCGTATCAAAAATATTAACCTGACACTCACCGAACGTCACATGCTGCCGTTTTTTTTGTCAGGGATGAGCATTCATCTGGTTTCCCGTATAACCGGAAAACCCTTAAAGACACTCTACGCACATCGAAAAAAAATTCTTGAGAAGACCGGAATGCGGCAACTGGCATTTCTACAGTTTGTGAATGAACGAAACCAGGGATTACCAGGCATTTTTGGCTTAGAGGGCGTTAATAAATAGAAAACAAATTTGAAGCGGCATGAGGATGCAAGAAGGAAGGGGGAGCCCCTCCCGATGCAAGCCTCCGTATCGCGCCGTGGAGTGGCCTCCAGAGAAACGGCAGCTGACGCATCACGGCATTGCAACTTACAACCCCCGTTCTCTGGAACTCACTTATTTGTACACAGCCGACGTCCGGACAGAACCGGCGTAATTTATGGAGTCATTTGTGAAGACATCATCCTTAGTTCCCGTGTCGCTGAGAATGCGATTATTTGCCTGGCTAAACATCGCCGTACAGGCAGCCTTTCCCCTGGCGGTCGCTTTTACGCCCGCGGTCGCCGGCACGGCCGGCAGTGACGGACGTTTTCTGCATGAGCAGGCAGTTTCAGCAATGCAGACCCGGGTGTACACCCTTGGTGAGGGGGAGAGCGTTTCGTCCGTTGCCAGAAAATACAATATGTCCGTAGATTCACTGCGTAAACTGAACCAGTTCCGCACTTTCGCTCACGGATTTGACCACCTGCAGGCGGGGGATGAGCTGGACGTTCCTGTGGCTCCGCTCCCGGAAGTTCGCTGGGATGATACGCCGTCAGGGGCGGTTTCAGACAAAAAGGAAAAGGAAGATGATGCGCAGACGAAAGTCGCCGGCTATGCCTCACAGGCCGGTAATTTCATCTCAGCCAGCACCAGAAGCGACGCGGCAGCGTCCATGGCGCGCGGGATGGCGAGCGGTGCTGCCAGTGGTGAAATTCAGCAGTGGCTGAGTCGTTTCGGTACGGCCCGAGTGCAGCTGGATGCGGATAAAAATTTCTCTCTGAAAAACTCACAACTTGACCTGCTTGTCCCGTTGTACGAACAAAAGGACAGGCTTGTTTTTTCTCAGGGCAGCATTCACCGCACCGATGACCGGACTCAGGCTAATCTTGGTGCCGGCGTCCGGCGCTTCTATGATGCATGGATGTTCGGTGCCAACAGCTTTCTCGATTACGACCTGTCCCGGGACCACGCCCGTGCCGGCGCCGGCCTTGAATACTGGCGAGACTTCCTGAAGCTGGGCTTTAACGGATATATCCCCCTGACCGGGTGGAAGGATTCCCCTGACCTGACCGATTACCAGGAGCGTCCGGCCAGAGGCTGGGATGTCAGGGCACAGTACTGGCTTCCGGCGCTGCCGCAGCTCGGCGGCAAGCTGACCTATGAGCAGTACTATGGCAAAGAAGTCGCCCTGTTCGGCATTGACAGTCGACAGCGTGACCCGCACGCCATTACGGCGGGGATTAACTATACGCCGGTGCCGCTGCTGACGTTCAGTGCAGAGCAGCGTCAGGGGGCCGGGTCAAACGCCGAAACACGCTTTGGCGTGGACATGAATTACCAGCTGGGTATGCCCTGGCAGCACCAGATTAATCCGGACGCGGTGGCTGCCATGCGCAGCCTGGCCGGTAGCAGATATGACCTGGTGGAGCGCAATAACAACATCGTGCTGGAGTACCGCAAGAAAGAGGTTATTCGCCTGAAGACGGCCGATCTGGTGACGGGGCATACCGGGGAGCAGAAGTCTCTGGGGGTATCCGTCAACAGCAAGTACGGTCTGGAGCGCATTGACTGGTCGGCTTCATTACTCATCGCCGCGGGAGGAAAAATCGTGCAGAGCGGAGAGGACTGGGCCGTGGTGATGCCGGTTTACCGGGCTGACGTCAACAGCTATACCGTGCAGGGTGTGGCGGTGGACAGAAAAGGAAACCGCTCAAATCAGGCTGAAACTCAGGTGACGGTGCAGGCGCCTCAGGTCAGCGCGGTGCAGAGTACGTTCACGCCCGCCACCTCTTCGCTGGCTGCGGACGGCAGGAGTGTGCAGGCTCTGACCCTGAGTCTGCGGGACGGGAATAACCAGGCGGTGGACATGGATGTGAAGGACATCAGCCTGAAAAACAGCACGCTGAAAAGCGCCACGGTATCGGCACTGACCCGAAAATCCGCGGGCGTGTACACCGTGACGGTGACGGCGGGCACGGATGTTGAGACGGTGACGTTAACACCGTCGGTAAGTGGCGTCACGCTCTCCCCGGCCGGAGTGACCATCAGCAGCACCACGCCGGATGCGGGACAGTCGGTGTTCACGGCGAGCCCGGAGACCATTGCGGCTGACAACGCGGCCACCTCTACGCTGACACTGGTTGCGAAGGACGCGCAGGGTAACGCCCTGACGGGGCTGAAGGACAGTCTGACATTCACGGTAAAAGACAGCGGTGGTCAGACACCGGCCAGCGGTATCATCACGGAAAGCGCCATCACGGAGAGCAGCACAGCGGGTACCTACACGGCTACCCTGAAGGGGACCACGGCGGGTCAATATACCGTGGTGCCGGAGTACAACGGTACCGCGATAGACAGTCTGAGTGCAACGGTGACGCTGACGGCCACCACGCCGGACCAGAGCCAGTCCCTCATCGCGCGGGACAAGGACACCTACGTCTCAGGCGACGACATCACCATCAAGGTGACGCTGAAGGACAGGAACGGCACGGCCCTGACGGGCGATGCGGGCCTGCTGACCACCTCCACGGTGACGGTGCCGAACGCAACGCTTAAAACGGACAGCAGCTGGAAGGACAACAGCGACGGAACCTACACGGCGACGTACACGGCAGGGACGATGAGCACAGACAATCAGGCATCGCTGAAGCTTGCCGGGTGGGACACGCCGCCGAAGTCTGAGAAGTATGCCATTACGCTGAGAGATGAGGCCCCCGCATCCATCAATACGCATGTCAATGCTTACACCTTTACACAGACCAGTGAAGAGGGGACATTCCCGACCACCGGCTTTACCGGGGCGACGTTCACCATCGTGCCGAAGGACAGCAAGAGCGCGACTGACTACACATGGAAATCCGACGCCAGCTGGGTATCAGTGGCCAGTGGAGTGGTGAAGTTCACCGGCACGGGGACGGGCAGTAAAGTGACCATCACCGGCACCCCGACCAGTGGTCAGGGGAAAATCATTAAGTACAGCTTCACGCTTAAGAGCTGGTTCATAAATAGCGGAGCTACAACTAATACCTGGGCTGAGGCAAACACGTACTGCTCATCGCAGTCAGGGTATAGTATGCCAACGGTTCTACAGATGACCGCCAGCAAACTAGGAACCGTTTCAAAACGCAGTGCGATAGGCCATCTGTGGAATGAGTGGGGTGACATGTCTTCGTATAGTAAAGGGTTCAGCTCAGCATTCTCCTGGACATCAGATGAGTATGACAGCACAGCGCACTACGTGGTTACGCTCGGCAATGGGAACGTGAACTACCGGGATAACGATAAACAATCCGCGGTAGTCAGGGATGTAGCCGTCGTGTGTCGTCAGGGTCTTTAGCATTTAGTCTTTAGTTTTTAACCTTTGGTTTTTATTTTTAATGATGATTTTTTATTCACCCCCGCGCTCCCGCGGGGGTGAATGAGGAGAATGAATGATGGAGATAAAGGAGAAGCTGGCGCTGAGCGCCCGTCCGGGCTGCCTGACGCTGCGGGCTCAGGTTGCGGATTTGCTCATAAAGCCGGCGGCACTGCTGAAGGTGTTTATTTCTGGCGCGGGGGGCGATGGCCTGCATCCCGGCCTGCGTGAACCACAACACCCACAATTGCTGAAAACCGATAATGGCTCTTAATTTGCAGGGAAAATGCTGGACAAATGGGTGTACGAAAGAGGGATCCGCATCGACTTCTCACGACCGGGAACGCCCACGGACAATGCGACCGTGGAGTCGTTCAACGGCAGGCTGCGGCAGGAGTGCCTGAACGAAAACTGGTTCATGTCGCTGGAGGATGCCCGGTGCAAAATCGAAGCCTGGCGCATATACTATAACCAGAGACGTCCTCATTCTGCGCTGGGCTGGATGACCCCGTCCGAATTTGCTGAAAAGTCTGCCGGTTGCCAGAACATGCAACCAACATGAAGCCGGTTATTCCTGATTATGACTGGAGCATATTCGGGGTCAGGGTCACTGCACAAAGGTCAGGTTGAATCATTTTACTTTGGCCATCCCCTGGTCGAAATGCGTCTGGTGAGCCGAGTCTTTGAAATTTAATGTCCTTCAGCAACACCAGAGGCTTCACTATCACAATCTTTTCAACAATGCCTTTGTTTTAATAATTCTAAACAAGATCAAGATATTGCCCTCTTATATAACTTGTAGCCTTTTTTATTTTGTAACGAACCCTTGCGCGTAACCAATCTGAACACTCCCAACTCTGATCGGTAAAAAAATCCTTAAACTTAATTTTAGCAATTTCTCTCTGAGTTAATCCATTATTATACAAGTCATAGAATGACAGATATTCTTGTGTATTTTTCATTGATTTTGTTGTTAAAGCGCAATTTTCTCCATATAAAAAACTAACAAGTCGCAAGTTATTAACTAAGCTTGATTTGTTTAATGAAAAGAACAAAAAATTTTCATTACTGGATAATGCATCCTCTGTTATTATTTGTACATAACCATTTTCATTATAATATTTTGTAATGACACCAATACCCTTTATTTCCAATGATTTATTAATTAATCTCAAGTCTATTTTTGAAGTGCCATAGATGTCATGCTCAGCACACTCTGCAACCTTTGCATAAAGTGTTCTTCTGCTAACTTTAGGACACCAAAAAACGTCTAATGGTGATGATGTATATGGATCAACAAAATTCACCAACCCCCATGATGCTGCAGCGTTATTTACTATTGCTTTTGAGTTTTTTTCTTGAGCCACTTTTAACTGCATTTCATTCCAGCACTCTCTATAGCTATCATTTCTTCTAAGAAATTCCCATGCAAAATCAGTATACATTTATTACTCCTTTTTTTATTCATCCCTTTAAGAATTTCTGATAAATATTTTTTTTAAATTTTCTCCCTTACATTTTAAATGGCTTTATTTATTATTCTAAATAATGGATTCATTTACTATTACTAATTTAGTTCTGATCTTGAGTTATGCAATAGATTTGACATTTTCAAGAGTGGTTTTAGGATTTTAAGATAGGACTTTTACACTATTAGATAAATTAATGTGAGAGGTATAAAGTATGATGTTTATTATAAGCGACTGTATTGATCGTGATTCAGGCAAGGCAGTTATAAAAAACATAAAAGGACAGGTGTGTGAAATTTACTCATGTTACGAAAGAGATATCATAAAAAAATTCATCTCTCGTAAACCATCAGCAGTAGTCATTAGTGATTTTTTTTTGCTTAGGGATAGCAATGCGTATGAAATATTATTTCATGCGAAAAAAAATAATAGATTACTCTTTATTGTTTCAGATCTTTCAACTTTTAGAGAGGAATATATTCCTGTCGATTACAAAATAATTGTCATAGGGAATAATACTTTGTCAGAGCTTTTGAAGGATAAAGTTAGTAATTTCCTTGTTAAACAAGAATTTAAAAATAAAATTTTAAGTTACAGCAGGACTGAAAGTGAAGTTATTAAATGCCTTTGTGAAGGGAAGAGTGTTAAAGATATTTGCAATCAACATTCCTTCATGGAAAAAACTTTGTCAACTCATATTGGTAATATCAAAAAAAATCAGGGCTTAGGAGTAAGCAGCAACTGTTTTATTTATACATAATACAAAAAAAGATAAATGATTTTTTACAAAAATCATGAAAATGAAGAGTGAAGTTAATGAGTGATGTCGCCTCTAAAATTTACAATAATAACCTTCAACGTTATGCATCGTATTTTCTAAAAAAATTACAGATCAAAAAGGATTTTTCTTCAACCATCTTGTATTTTTTACTTTTGAAAAAAAAATTGATGCGAACACTATAATTAAAATGCATATTATTTTATTTGCATCAAAACAACCAAGTAAGAATATGAATGAACTGTACAGAAAGAACGACACAAAGGATGACGGTTTATACTGGGTTATTTTATTTGTTTTTTTACAACCACACCACCTACATCTTGTGTCATTGATGTGAATAATCTTATTACAATGGTGGCAGCCTCTATAGTCATGCTTGAATACATGATAGTAATTTTCATAACTCTCTTTATTAATCATTTTATTATCCTCTAGAGAGAGATTGCATTCCAGTTGAATCAATACTATTCAAATTCTTATTTTTTAGCAGGGAGTATTTTCTTTTGTAAATTTTATACGTGATGGTAGTCACCTGCCCCCTGGTTTCGATAAAACCTTCAGTTAGTAATGTCGGTTGGTTTTTCTTCATATTTCCTGTTTCGCCAGTCCGTTGCGAATTCAGCTGGTGTCTGGTAATCCAGCGATGAATGGGGACGGCACTCGTTATAATCCTGCCGCCAGTCATTAATCGTTTTCCGGGCATGAAGAATATCGCTGAACC
>NZ_JBBCPX010000029.1:0-9456 GCF_037150195.1 Cedecea sp. VD22 | reverse complement strand
CGAAAGCAGCGGTGATCGTCAGACACTCCTTCGTGAAATCATCCACACAGGTCAGGCACTTGATCCTTCGACCGTTGGCCAGTGCATCCATAACGAAATCCATCGACCATGTAAGATTCGGTGCATCCGGGCGCAGAAGCGGAAACCGTTCGGTCGCCAGCCCTCTACGGCGTCGTCTGCGTTTTACGCTCAGTCCATTAAGGTAGTAAATACGGTATACCCGCTTGTGATTGACGTGAAGGCCCTCCCTACGCAGCAACTGCCAGATGCGCCGATAACCAAAACGTCTGCGTTCAAGCGCCAGCTCGGTAATACGCCCAGATAAATGTGCATCAGCAGCCGGACGCTGATCATCATAACGGCAGGTCGACAGGGACAAACCTGTAAGCCGGCAGGCACGACGTTGCGACAGACCGGTCGCATCAAACGTCAACACCACGGCTTCCCGCTTCTGACCTGTCGTCAGTACTTTCGCCCCAGAGCCACCTGAAGCGCCTCCTTATCCAGCATGGCTTCGGCAAGCAGCTTCTTGAGCCTGGCGTTCTCTTCCTCAAGCGACTTCAGGCGCTTAACCTCGGGCACCTCCATACCGCCATACTTTTTACGCCAGGTGTAAAAGGTGGCGTCGGAAATGGCGTGCTTACGGCAGAGCTCACGGGCAGAAACCCCGGCTTCAGCCTCGCGGAGGATACTGATGATCTATTCGTCGGAAAAACGCTTCTTCATGGGGATGTCCTCATGTGGCTTATGAAGACATTACTAACATCGGTGTGTATTAATCAACGGGGAGCAGGTCAGCGGGCAATGGGTGTTACGTGGTCGACCTGACTCATCAGTATGTCTGCCGTGACGGCCGTGTCTCTGCTCAGCTGGCGCTAGGCCATGACTGACGACAGCAGTGTAGTCAGGATTGCGGGTACGAGAATTCCGGCAGCAAGCGCTCTTTTTCGTAATTGCATTATTTGTCCTGTGAGGTCTTTCCATGAGTACACTATCACTATTTAGTGACGTTATAGTCATTAATCCCTTTCCATTTCAGTGTTATTTAAACAGGTGACGCAGCGGGATGTACTCTGTAATGAATATAAGCGCAGGTTTTAAGGCGGGTAATTATTTTTTTTGAACAGGGTGGATATCGTTCTGACAGCCTCATTCATTTTCGTTATCTCTGCAGAAATCTGGCTGCTTTCGGGGAGCAGGATATGGCGGACTGGCATGCTGATAAGTCTTTATCTGCTGCAGTGAGAAGAATGCTGCTCTGGACCAGGAAACAGGTCTGCTGTCAGGATTATTGGGTAATTACCTTCGAAGGGAGAACTAAGCTGTGACACTCAAAATGACCATTCTGGTCGAAAACCATCTTTCCCCGCACGCGGCTGCAGGAATGCAGGCCCGTGCAGGCCTCTCCATTCTTCTGGACGACGGAGAGAGCCGGATACTGTTTGACTCCGGTGCGGATGAAACCGTTGTTCGCAACGCCAGGCTGATCAACGAGCCGCTGACAGACCTGGACGCGGTTGTATTATCCCACGGGCATTACGATCACTGCGGCGGAATAACGTCTCTTGCCCCCGGGACGAGGATTATCTGTCATCCCGGCATTTTACAGGAAAGGTATGCCGCCGTCAGGCTTCCAGGAAAGGTCATTCCTCTTAAGAAACTTTCGGTCGTGGAGCGTTTTCGCGGACTTAACGTGGAGTACAGTAAAATCCCGCGGGTCGTGGCAGGACGTTTTGTCTGGAGTGGTGAAATCCCCGTGGAAAGCCCGAAGCCTTGGGGTTATACCGATTACAGGAACGCCACGCCTGATTATGTGTCTGATGAGGGTGTGCTTATCTGGTGCTCATCACGCGGGCTGGTCATTATAACCGGGTGTGGCCATCGTGGGCTGGAGAACACCGTTCGCCACTGCATGAACATTACGGGGGAAAAACGCGTGTACGCCCTTATCGGGGGATTTCATCTGCGGGCAGCATCACCGCTCAGGCTGATAAGGCTGAAAGCTTTTTTGCGTGAGATCGCACCTGAGCAACTGCTGGGCTGCCACTGCACAGGAAGATGGGGAAAACTGTGGCTCAGGAACACGCATCCTGTCGCCTGCGGAGATACCGTTATTTTTGAAGAGTAAGTCTGTGATACAGGCTCATCCTGTCATTCGGTCTGCACCTGTCTCGTTTGTGTCGTCTTACTGTCAGGCCCGTGTCGTGTACTGTGCCGGCAGGAAATGCGAATATCTTAGCCGCTACCAACATACACCAGATATGAGGTTATCGATGACCGTCGCAGAGAAAGTGAAAGCCCTTCGCCTGAAGAAGGCCTGGTCTCAGGAGCAGCTGGCAGAAGTCGCCTCGCTTTCAGTCAGAACGGTTCAGCGTACTGAAAAAGGGAAGAAACCTGGTCTTGAAACGTTGAGTGCGCTTGCCTCAGCCTTTGACGTCAGCGTATCTGAGCTCCTGGAAGAGGCCGGGGATGCCGTTAACACGCTGGATGAACGTATCAGTGATGCCAGAGCCCAGGTTGCCCGGGAAATGACGTTTTGGCGGATACTAACAAGGGCTCTTCTGACATGCACCGCAATGATGGTTATAAACTATCTGCTTACTCCGGAAAGTTACTGGTCCCTTGTAGTGACGGCCATATGGTGCACTCTGGTTATGTTCAGGGGGGGCAGGGTGTTTGTTATTCATGATCGGCTTAAGTCATGGCAACAACGCAGGTTGAATAAACTCCTCCGTCCGGGCACAAAAAAGGAAAATAACCTTCGGGCAATCAAGTAAAACGCTGGAGCCATTCTCTGCGGCTAAATGTAATCATCATTAAGCGAAAAGGAAAAACGATGAACCTGTCTGAATTTTTACTTCATGTACCGTTCTGGGTCTGGCTCCTGCTGATTTTTTTACTTCGCCGTGGTTTTGCCGCCCTTTATGACAGAGAGATGAAAATCGGACGGCTTTTTTTGCTCCCTGTACTGTTTCTTGTCTGGGGAGGCTACGGAGTTATGACTGAAACAGAAAGGGCAGGAGTAAGTCT
The DNA here is from genome assembly GCF_037150195.1 of Cedecea sp. VD22. NCBI lineage: Bacteria > Pseudomonadati > Pseudomonadota > Gammaproteobacteria > Enterobacterales > Enterobacteriaceae > Cedecea > Cedecea sp. VD22. The sequence goes on along the minus strand of NZ_JBBCPX010000029.1, from coordinate 6,426 downwards.
CACCATGATGGTCGCAGGATTACTCGCGGGAGGAGCACTCGGCTACTGGATGTGGGGGGCACAAACTCCCCTGCAGGATTCAGGCAACCCAGGTACGGTTATCAGGGCCGGGACGCCGCTGACGCTGGGCATGATCGTTATTACTTTTTGTACAAAATTCATTCTTACTTCAGCCCTCTTCCTTCAGCCTGGCCTTGCGGCGTCAGCGAGCTTCTGTCTGCTAATGGGTGGGCTCACCGGACTGAATGATGGAGTATTCTGGGGAGGCACACTAAGGATATTTATACCATGGTACAACAAACATCTCACTCAATTGTGAATTGAACCATTTATGTGTATTTTATTTTTAATAGTAACTCCTCAAATGTATTCCAAAAGGGAAAATTATGCTGATAATTATGAACGGGTTGCCGGGTTCTGGAAAAAGTACTGTAGCAAAAATGTTGTGCGAAAAATTGAGCGCTGTGTATTTACGGGTGGATACTGTAGAGCAGGCCATTCTTTCGGCGTTTGAAACAGAGAGAAAGCCCGGGCCTGAAGGGTATTTTGTCATATATGCATTAGCACGTGAGAATCTTAAGCTAGGGTCAACGGTGGTGACAGATTCGGTTAATGATATTAATCTTGTGCGTGATGCTTTTCGTGATATAGCTATATCACTGGAAATTCCATTCATAGAAATTGAAATAATTTGTTCGGACAAAGAACAGCATCGGCATCGAGTGGAAAACAGAGTTTCAGATATTCCCGGTTTGACTGTACCTGACTGGGGAAAAGTGCAAAGCCGTCACTATGAACGATGGTACAGGGAACATATTCAACTTGATACAGCGAAATTAACAGTTACTGAGTGTGTAAACAGAATCCTGGCATTAACAGAGCAAGACAGGATTGGAAACAATCTAACTATACATCGGTAGTAATCGTTAATTTTTCTTACGCTGTATGAACGTCTGGTGTATCGAACGTGGCGTGATATTTAGGAGCTTATCGGATAGCCGCCACCGTAGCCTCGTACCAGATAAGGCTCTAAGCTTCGTCTAAGACAGGCGTCGTATTACTTTAATCACCAGGCATCAAGGCCTTCCCATGCTTTAAGAGAACGTGCCCGGGCAGTCTGAGTATACGTTTATTCAAACAACAGCGCTTCGCTCAGAAGCCAGCTCCTGAAGGTTTTGACCACAGGGCGCATGATTCTGGATTTAGAATATGTCAGCCAGTAGCTGCCGGCGTTGACCTCAGTTTCGAAGGGCTGCACAACCTGCCCGGATGTGAGCTCCCGTGTAAACATTTTCAGGGGAACCAGCGCCGCGCCGCCGGAATGTATAACGGTCTGGATCATCAGTCCTGACGAGTCATAGACCGTACCGCTGATGACAGCAACGTCCTCGCCGGCCTCACGGAACCAGTCTTCCCATTCATTGATCCGGTAAGAACGGAGCAGCCTCTCGTTCAGCAAATCACGTGGTGCGCGAAGCCGCCCGGCCATTTCCGGGTCGCATAGCACGCCAAACGGCGCGTCGAATATTTTTTCATTATTGGTTGAGGGCCATATCCCGGTACCAAACCTGATAGCCAGATCGAGCCCCTCTGCAGCAATATTGACGATATTATTGTTAATACGCAGACGGACATCCACATGGGGATGAAGCGTCTGGAAACGCCCCAGCCAGCCAAGGGCAAACGTGCCTACACAGCCCAGCGACAGGACTTCCTTATATTCCCCGCCTTCAAACTTATGATAAATATTTTCTATTGTCCGAAACGCCTCGTGCAGTCCGCCATAGAGGATCGCGGCTTCCTCTGTGAGCTCCAGACTGCGGGACTGTCGTCTGAAAAGCGTGATACCCAGACGCTCCTCAAGAATTCTGATTTGCTGGCTGACGGCGGCTGGGGTAACGAAAAGCTCTTTCGCGGCCCGGGTAAAGCTGAGGTGTCTGGCGGCAGCCTCAAAAGATTTGAGGGCCTTCAGGGGAGGTTTTTTTCGCATAGGACATCCTTTAGATTTTCTTTAAATTAATACAAATTTTTATCGTTTGCCAGCATTCAAGATTATCAACATAATCCCGCTTCCTGACCGGTGCGACATACTTGTTATTTATTGCGAAATTTATAATTAATTAAACCGGGCTTTAAATTTTTATTTGCGGCTGGCGATTATTCGCATTTATCTGCGGATTAACACAATGAATGCATCCCAAAGTATTCATTAACATCTCGGTAATCAGCTCACTGAACAATATTTATTAGGGAAACCTGGATGAAGAGAAAATCACTGTTTCTGGCCGTGGCCAGCCTGCTGGCCGCCAGTTATGCCAATGCTGGCCAGATGACGACCGAGCAGCAAATTGCTGAGAAATCTGCACAGATATTTCATGACACTAATCCTCCGGCTATGGTCATGGCCATTATTCAGAATGGTCAGGTGACATATCGTGCCTATGGTGAAACGGCTAAAGGCAACCATACCAGCCCCACGCCCGACTCGCTGCTTCGGGTCGGCTCTATGTCAAAAATTCTGGCCTCAGAGCTGCTGGTTAAGCTTGCCGATAAGGGAGCGCTCAGGCTGACCGACACGCTTCAGAAGTATGCTCCCCCGGGGATGACAGTACCTGAGGTGAGCCGCGGCAATCCCGTTACCCTGATTTCGCTTGCCACACATACCAGCGGGCTGCCGCGACTTATCCCGGGTCAGGCACCAGCCGGCTCAGCTCCGTTCACGTGGCCGGACAGGCCTGCCCGCTGGAACTGGCTGAATCAGAAGCCGACCCTGACCGCGCCGTGGGAACAGGCGCAGTATTCTAATGTGGGATACGATCTGCTGGCCGATGCTATGGAAGCTGCAGGTAAAAAACCCTACCTGCAGCTTATGCGGGAAAATGTGACGGGCCCGCTGGGCATGAAAGACACCACCACCCAGCCTGACAGCGCTCAGTGTCAGCGGCTCATGGAAGGCTCTGGCATCGATCCTGCCGGTCCCTGCACGGATACAACGGCAGCCGCCGGCAACGGCGGGATGTATTCCACCGCAAGGGACATGGCGAGCTGGATGCAGCATCTGTTGAATATCCGTCATCCTGAAAAGCCAGCGCTCAGAGCCGTTCAGCAGGCAATGTACGTGCAGAGACAGCAACTCAAATCCATTACGGGTCTGGATTTAGCAGGGAAAGCGCAGGGGCTGGGAATGGGTTGGGTCTTTATCCAGCCTTAGGTTGACTCCCCGGTAATGATCCAGAAAACCGGTGGTGGCGGCGGTTTTATGAGTTATATGGTTTTGGTCCCCGGCGAAAAAACGGGGATCTTTGTCTCTGTGACAAAAGTGGATCTGGATATGTTCTCAGCCTTAACGCGTGAAACGAACAGCCTTATCCCGCTCCTGTTAAAAGCAGCCCCCGGGGAACGCATCAGTCCGGCTTCATAACGGGTCGGGTGGCAGCATCTGACTCCATAAAAAACGGGTGCTGTCAGCGGAAATGTGCCCGGATTTCGCCAGAACCCGGCTCCTCGCAGAACAACACCTGTAATGTATTTCCCTGGGTATATTGGGGCAAACTCGATAATCGATAGTAAGACTGCCTGGGCAACTCACTATGTGACGACAGGTATCACGTATTGCCTGAATTCTAACCTGAACCTGGATATTGCTTACAAATTCAACAACATCACGGGGCTGCCAAAAGTTCACTCAGAATAACGAAGATGCTTTGATAATGGGCATAACATACCAGTTCTGATAGGACCCTCAGGTTGCCAGGGCAGTAATCAGAATGATGCAGAGTGACGTGTATTTCGGGTTGAGGTTGCATCAGATGCTTCACATGGTCCGAAAGTGCACCAACAGTCTGGCCGAAGAGGTCCTGTTGGCTCAGTATTTAACTTTTAACACATTAATTTAACATGCAAAATAAAGGATACTAATATGAAAATGATTCGACTTATGATAATCCCCTTGCTGGCTGGAATGTGCACGCCAGCACTATCTACACCAGTCAATATCACTGATACAATACAAACCACAGAAGACCATATCAAAGGTCGGGTTGGTTTTACTGAAATAGACTTTTTATCCGGAAAGGTACTGGGTAGTCATCGCCATGAAGAACGCTTCCCTATGATGAGCACATTCAAAGTTTTGTTATGTGGGGCAGTATTAGCACGCGTTGATAAAGGGCTTGAACAGCTTGAACGCAGAATTACCTATAATGAGCATGACCTGGATGACTATTCACCAGTAACCAGTCTGCACCTTGCAGATGGAATGTCGGTTTCTGAATTATGTAATGCTGCCATTACCACCAGTGATAATACTGCTGCAAATTTATTGCTATCAACAATTGGCGGGCCGGAGGGATTAACCCAATTTGTGCGAAGCACTGGTGATAATTATACACGACTAGATCGACACGAACCCAGCCTGAATGAAGCGCTACCTGGCGATGAGCGTGATACTACCACTCCGGCTGCAATGGCTCAGACGTTACGAAAATTGTTAAATGGGAGTCTCCTCAAGATAGCATCACAGCAAAAATTAATAACGTGGATGCAGGAAGATAAAGTTGGCGGGCCTCTGTTCCGCTCTGTACTGCCAGCTGGCTGGATGATAGCGGATAAAACAGGAGCAGGTGAACACGGCTCTCGTGGCATCGTTGCATTGTTGGGGCCCAGAGGAAAACCATCCCGAATAGTTATTCTCTATATTACCAATACTCATTCATCCATGAATGAACTTAACGAACATATTGCAGGGATCGGAGATTCAATTATTAAGCACTGGTAATATGTTTTCAAAGATTAGTTCACTCCAGACCCACACTTTGGTATTCCGGACTGTAAGATGAGTGGCTAAGACAACTTGTTTTCCATGTAATTAACAGGTGAATCTTGGCCGCTTTCAGAGTAGGTATCTCATCGTCTAGGTGAAAGTTATCTGTAGCGATGCAGACTGCGTAGGCAGTGAATGAGCCGACAAATTATCTATGTAATATTTGAGGTAATTTGGGTAATGTACTTCACCAAATCATCCAGTTCGATTCGTTCACCGGGCAGAGAGCTGATGGCCTGAGGTAGGTAATCAGTAAAATATTTTATTCCGCTTGTAAGTATCCCGCTTAACCGAACCATTCACTTTTAGAGATCTTCCGACATACTGATTATGTTCCCGAGGAGATCGCCATGCGTAAAGCACGATTCACCGAACACCAGATCATCGCTGTGCTGAAGTCCGTCGAAGCCGGACGCACCGTCAAAGATGTCTGCCGCGAAGCGGGTATCTCTGAGGCCTCTTACTACAACTGGAAAGCGAAGTTTGGCGGGATGGAAGCCTCTGATATCAAAAAGATGAAAGATCTTGAGGACGAAAACCGCCGCCTAAAACAGATGTTTGCCGACCTGAGTCTGGAAAACCGCGCACTAAAAGACGTCATCGAAAAAAAGCTTTAAAGCCAGCGATAAAGCGTGAACTCGTCAGCTATCTGAAAGAGGTGTTTTCGATGAGTGTACGTCAGGCATGCAGGATGTTATCGCTGAGCAGGACGGTTTATTTTTACCAGCCCGATACCCGGCACAATGAACGGGTGATCCAGGCACTGACTGAGCTGGCGGAGCGCTATCCGCGATACGGTTTTAAGAAGCTGTTCCAGCTTCTGCGCAGGCAGGGGCACACCTGGAACCATAAGCGTGTTCACCGGATTTACTGCCTGCTGAAACTGAATTTTCGTCGTAAGGGTAAACAACGTCTGCCGGTACGCAATCCGGCTCCGTTGATAATGCCGGAAGCGCTTAATCAAAGCTGGTCCATCGATTTTATGCACGATGCGCTGGTCTGTGGCCGGCGCTTCCGTACCTTTAATGTGGTGGATGATTTTAATCGCGAAGCCCTGGCGATAGAAATCGACCTGAATATTCCGGCTCAACGGGTCGTCAGGGTGCTGGACAGGATAGTGGCAAACCGTGGATATCCGCTGAAGATGCGTATGGACAACGGGCCAGAACTGGTCTCACTTGCGCTGGCGCAATGGGCCGAAGACCATGGTGTGGTGCTGGAATTTATTAAACCAGGCAAACCGACACAGAATGCCTTTATCGAGCGTTTTAACCTGACGTACCGGACAGAAATCCTGGATTTTTATCTGTTCAGAACACTGAATGAAGCACGGGAAATTACTGAGCGCTGGTTGATGGAATATAACAGCGAGCGACCTCATGAGTCCCTGAATAACCTGACGCCGGAAGAGTATCGGCTGATGGCTGAAAAACCAGAAACCTCAAAAAGTGCGTGGAACTAAAACGGGTGTACTTACAAAATGTTTACTTCGTATATGGCTTATTACTTTTCTTTCGTGCAGTTTGGGCTGGAAGGCGGGCATCTTTCAGACAATGCTGATTAAGTCTGTTCTGGCTATTATTATAATGACTCATCTCTGTATG
>NZ_JBBCPX010000028.1:0-10820 GCF_037150195.1 Cedecea sp. VD22 | reverse complement strand
AGTTTTTTTTATCTATGATTTTCTGCAGTGACTCTTTGTGGCGTAACTGTCGGAGAATATAAAGCCAGTCTTTCTTTGTCATCGTTCGTGCATATTGCATAGAATGTATGTCTCCCTACCTGGGAAATAGTTTAAAAACCTTTTTTACAACAAAGTTCGACTCCTGATTGCAGAATATATAGCTGCGATCCCCTCGGATTCACAACCAACAACGGGACAGCTTTCAGATAAAACCTTTATGACTTAAAATGCATTACCGACGGTGAAACATCTGCTGATATATAGTTAATCAACGAATACCCCTATTATTTTAATCGAGAATACCCTGGGCTGAGGATATATTCTATTTTTTTTGTGCACAGAACGCATTAAATAATTGCTGCATTCACTTCCAGACTGCTTTTTGAAATAAATATTTTTGGCATAATATTTACGTTAAATGAAAGTAGAATGACGTGGATGACACCCATCATCCTGTTTATTCTTTAAAATAGCTCACTCATACCTTGCAAAACTTAGTTGCAACTGACCAGAATATACATGTTATAAAAGAAAATGATTGTCTTGATGCAACTGACTTTCAGTCTTAAACAAAGATGAATATAAACGTTCTGTGGCAATGTTGACTCTTTCACCATCAGAGACGATGTATCTCATCAGACTGGTCTTCCACGCACCACTTTCAGAGCCGGTACGTTCAGTCCAGCAATTACGCTAAGGTATACAACTTGACCATCTTACAGTGTACTTCCAAAAGGTGCGGAAAGCTGTAACTGCCTGAGCCTCTGCGGACACAGGCTGGCAAGATAACAAGCGTACTACATAAGCATTGTTCTTATCCCGCGCGGTATTAGCGTATTTATTGCCTCTACTGCCAATTTTGCAGATATAGTCGATAAATTGTTGTCACAGCGCGTAACTCGTCTGTGAAGAAACGCCCGACGACTATTCTGTCTCAGGACTTCTGAGACCGCTTATGCGGTGACTGAAAGAGTGAAGTGACAGATTTCACTTCACTCATGATTCAGCCCTTCCCACCCTGGAATGAGGGATACAGCGTCATCCCGCCATCCACAAAAATGGTCTGCCCGGTAATATAGGCTGATTGGTCTGAAGCCAGCCAGGCGGCAACATTTGCAACAACCTCTGGCTCAGCGACATACTTCATTGGAATAAGCGTTTCCAGCTCCACACGTAACGTCTCATCGCTCATTTTATCCTGATTCATGGGCGTGTTTATAGCACCCGGCCCAATAGCGTTAACCCGGATGCCCTTTGCAGCATATTCCAGCGCGAGGGATTGAGTCAGCATACGTACTCCCCCTTTGCTGGCAGAATAGCTGGCGAAAGTCGGCCAGGGAATGATCTCGTGAACAGATGACACATTTATAATATTGCCTTTAATGTCGTTTTCTAAAAAGTAGTTAAGCGCAGATCTCCCGGTGAGAAAAAAACTGGTAAGATTGACGTCAATGATCCTGCGCCAGTCATCAAGGCTTATTCTGTGCGTCGGGTTTTGAGTTTCAATCCCGGCGTTATTAATCAGCAAATCCAGTTTTCCGAAATGATCTATCGCAGCCGTAACGAAGTCATGGGCAGTATTTTCATCACTGATATCACCGCCAAATATGGTCGTTTTTCCCGACTTAAGGCCGTTCAGTTTATCAGCCAGCGCCTGCGCTTCTTCTTTGTCTGAATGATAATTGATGACGACATTCATTCCTTCTTCAACTAAGCGGGTAACAATTGCAGCCCCTATTCCTCTGGAGGAGCCTGTTACTGCAGCCACTTTTCCCTGAAGATCTGTAAACATACATAACCCCCTGATTCATTTTTAGCCTGAATGAAACATCACCGTTTCAGCATCTGTCTCTGTTATTCAGGGGCCGGGAACGTAATGCTGGGTATGATCCGGCAACAATGTACGTTTTTGACCGCCAGAATAACGATTTTCTCTTCAATTTATGCTATCTGTAATCCAATGAATACCCTGAAAAATTAGCAACAGATCTTTATATACGCAAGCTCGTGGCCGTGCCGGGTTAAGTCCCGGTGTAAGTACACCCGTTTTAGTTCCACGCACTTTTTGAGGTTTCTGGGTTTTTGACCCTGGCCCAAAATCAATGCAGTGCTAAATCAGAGATCTTCGTCTTTTTGTAGGCTCCGGATAAATTCAGCCGGGGTCATGTCATTTAATGATGAATGCGTTCTCCCATGATTATATTCCCTGCGCCAGCTGTCGAGTTTATTCTGCGCATCTTCCAGTGAGAGGAACCAGTGAATGTTCAGGCATTATCCCGCAGACTACCGTTAAATGATTCAATAAACGGGTTATCTGTCGGCTTTCCTGGACGAGAGAAGTCCATTGTCACCCCATTTTCATACGCCCATTTATCCAGGCTCTTCGAGATAAACTCGCTGCCGTTATCTGTCTGAATACGCACAGGCTGGCGTTTACTCAGTAAGCGTAATGCTTCCATCACAGCGACCACATCCTCGCCCTTCAGCGACTTTCCTGCGTGGATCGCCAGACACTCACGACTAAAATTATCCACTACAGTTAACACCCGAAAACGCCGTCCGTTAAACAGATTATCCGACACGAAATCCATATTCCAGCACTAATCGACACCGGTCAGGAAGGGGCGCTGTTGGCGATGCGCTGCACTGACATGCCTGCGCGGACGCTTTCTCCGCAGGTTCAGTCCTTCCAGACAATAGATTCTGTGTGTTTTCTTGTGGTTAACAGGCCAGCCTTCCCGTCGCAACTGAATATGAATACGCGGGCAGCCGTAGCGGATCCGGGTTTCCGCTATTTCCCTGATGCGAAGGGTAATCGCTCGATCATCCCGCCGACTCTGCCAGTGGTAAACGGTTCTGCTCTGCATCAGCAGTCCACATCCCCGCCGGACACTGATACGGTAAGCTTCCCGCAGGAAATGTACCGCCTGACGCTTCTGAGCCGGCCTCAGAACTTTTGCTTCAGTACCTCCTGCAGCATCTCTTTGTCCAGACTCAGGTCAGCGACAAGCTTTTTCAACCGCTGATTTTCATCCTCCAGCTGCCGCAAACGACGCAGTTCTGTCAGGCCCAGACCAGCGAATTTCTTCTTCCAGTTATAAAAAGTGGCTTCAGAAATGCCCATTTTTCTGCAGACTTCCCCGATGCAAGTACCGGTTTCGGCCTGTTTCAGCGCAAAGGCTATCTGTTCTTCGGTATAACGGGTCTTTTTCATGGCGGTGTGCCTCTCTTTGAGATGGAAGAAAGACCGGAGACTTCAGTTTAGCCTGGCACTGTTTTCAGGGGGAAGGTCATTCGCGTTAAAGAAAAAGGTAGAGCGCAACCTTGTCTCCAGCCCTGCACCAGTCTACCTGCAAGTGCCGATCAGAGAGTTCGTTTTAGCCGTATTCGATTGGCACAACGGTACTTTTATCTGCAACTACATCCATCAGCTAAGCTCTCCACCCACCATGGAAAGATGATTAAAAGGCGACCAGCATCCAAATTATAACCCTTTATATACTCTCTCTACTTGAGAGCTAATGCCTATTATACCGTCCACTAAGAAATTTTATGGTTTACTAGTCACCCTTGCAATAACGCTTATCATTTAAACACGTCCATAGCTAAAGTTATTTGTAATAATGTAAGTAAATCTGCTCAGCATAGCGAACCTTGTAATAGAAATCCATTTATTGCAATAGCTCGTCGTATTTAACGTACGCTCTAGTTAGTTAAATTAGACTGGGTAGATGGTGTATATATAACAGTGAGTTTCCCACTATATATTCCTGCTGACTTATCGGCAAAGCGGAATTGCGGTGTTGTAAATGTTAATGGTGCTGGCACGCATAAAGAAACACCCGAAACACCGGGAATAACAACTTGTCTCTGAATTTTTCTTTCATTCGTATTTTTCCATAAAACCTCCGCTCCATTACTTATAATCTGTGACTGTCCGGATGTAGGGTTTAATACGCTAAGCTGGTAATCAACTCTGTTTTCAGCCTGACTTTTGTCAGCGCCATTTCGATAAACAGAAAAAAATCCAGGCTGCCTTCCTGGAGCACTCGCTCTCTCGTCGCTGAATATCATATTAACCTGAGAGCTTGTCGAGTTTTTCCCATCATATAGACACATATCTAATACAGACTTACCGCTCATACTTTGTGTATTCTTAGTGCCAGTGCGATTGGATAAATTAAGATTTACCTGGGGGGTTGAATAAGGGAATGTTGGGAAATAAACTTGCTGACTTTTAAGGTCTGTCACTGTCAATGATATATCCGCACTCCAAACACCCAATATTCCATATCCATTGTCCCATAAACGTAAATTTTGCTTCAACGTAGCGGTCCAGGTGCCTGGAGATGAGAGTTTGGCAAGCTCACTTTGCGGAATGCTGTAAGTGAAATCACTGGTCACGATTAAAGCATTATCGCAGCCAGTAGTCATTGAAGCAGGGGTGTTTTTGGATTGTCCTGCACAACCTCCAGAAATAACATTCCATTGTTTTATAGGCGTAATATTTAAATCAACTTTAGTTGAACTTCCTTTAAGAGAAAAAGACAGTCTTACGTAAAGTCTGTTGTCTGTTGAGTTGTACCACCACGAAGACGTAGTCGCACAAGCTCCATATGTGGTGTCTGTAGCATTAAGGCAGGTTAGTGTATTTCTTCCCCATTTTTGTCCATTAGTATCATCCTGACCGCCTGATAAAGCATTCCAGATAATTAAAGAAGCAGGTAGTGAGTTTTTATCAAATTCAGCTGTAAGATTTGTAGTTCTGTTCATCGGTGGCTCGTAAATAGCTTTACAAGAGAATGAAACAATGGATAAAAATGAGATTAAGTATAGTAAAACATTTTTAAAATACATATTTACGCCTTAATTATTCATAGCGGTATTTTTCGTATGATCACTTAACCCTGCAGTCATCAGAACAACCTGCTTTTGTTCTGCCGCAGGCAGCCTTGCAAGATCTGTACGCTGGCACCTCGTTTCCCCGACATAACGAATAACATCTCTCATCATGCTGACCTTCATCCCACACTGCCAGTAGGATTCGTTTTTCACAACGTACAACTTTTCCACCTTTCTCGTCGTCTGAAGGGTAAAACTTCCGTTACCCAGAGGCGTCCATGCCATCACATTAAGCGGGATGACCCCTTCAAGTGGGTGGCGGTTGTTATCCAGCAACTGGCCAAGCCACGTGTAGCGCGTTTGCACGCTCACAGCCCGGTTAAAGACCTTTCCTGGAGTCATGAAGACTTTTCTTGCTCCGGTACCCCGGCTTATCTCACTGCTTATTCCCTCAGGGGAGGCAACGGACTCCGTGACGTCAAACTGGTTTTCCCTGTAACCCGGCACAGTAAAAAGCGCCCTGCTGTTGCCTCTCACCTCACTCCTTCCACCGGTGTCCACAGAGACATTTACCCGCGATACTTCTGGGGTGTCTTGCTGTTCAACACCCACAGTTATTGCTGAAGAAGGCGTTCCATCTCCCCAGCGGCCAGCGGCCAGCCCATCCCGATCCAGGATGAGGGAGGAGCTGTAATTACCGCTACCGTTGAGCAGATGTTCCCCACTTGTCCGGTCCCAGGCGTCACTGACGGTCAGGGACCCCGCGCCGTACTGCCCCCCCATACGGCCATAAGCTGAAGCGGTCAGCGTGCCCGTATTCACGCCGTTAAGCGACACACCTGTTTCGTTTTCCCCCGTCTCATCGCTGTACTGACTGGCAGCAATGTTATAACCCAGCCCGTCATTACCCCGCTTACTGGTCTGCCAGTTTGCTCCGCCAGAAAATGTACTTCGCTTTCCGTCCACGCCATTCCTGCTTGCAGAGAACGAAAGCGTAATAAACATGCCTTTATCCGGAGCATTAAATGCGCTGTCATTTCGAAAAAAGGCATTGATGCCTGATGTGATATTAATCTCATTGAGATTAATCGTGCGCGTGAGGCCCGCCTGCCATGTCCGGCTTTCAGAGTGAGTCTGATAAATTCTTTCCCAGGGAACAGCCGTCCGGTCACGCGGGTCAAAATCAGCTATATCCCGGCGATAGACATACCGCCCCCGGTTACTGTTGCGGGCAAATCCGAGTGTGGCATACCACTTATCCAGCGGGACAGAAAACATCACGCTACTACTCTTGTAGCAACCGTTTATGCTGTAGCGATGAAGTCCCTGACTGTTACACTCCGGGGCCGTCATTGCACTACGATAAAAACTGAGCGAAAAACCATCGCTGTAATTTGCCTGCTGAATATTACCTCTTGAGCCTTCGCTTCCGTGCAGATAGCTGACTCTCGACGTCAGAAGCCCGTCAAGCCATCCGGAATCAAAACCGTGCGCCCAGTCCAGCGCACTTTCCCAGAAACGCGCAGTATTGAAAAAAGCTGAACCAGTGGTCAGAGCGAGGTTATTGCTCACCGGCAGCCTCAGCCCGGCCTGAACGACCTGCCTGTCGGTGCGCTCACTGAAGATCCCGTCCGCGTCCGGTACTCCCGCCTGAATAAACCATTGTAACGTGCGGGATGAAAGTTCTCCCAGCCCGGTGTAAGGGACTGTTTCTGTTCTTACCAGCTGGTTATCCTCAAAAATCCGTAAAGTAAGCGTGTAACTTCCCTGAGGGAATGCCCGGGAGTCCAGAATCTGTGCACCGGCTTTTAAATAAAATGAAGCCAGTAGCTGTCCTTCCCGATAAGCATCGACTCTCGCATCACGTGAGAGAAACAGATTGACAGGCGTGCCGGTTGAGACCTTATCCATGTTTATCCATGCAAGCGTCGAGCCCGTCCTGACGCCACGAATTTTACCCAGGGGTAACTGACTGAGATTGATATTCCCCCCGGTATTGCTGAATATGTCCCGGGCGTCCATGACACCTGCCTGCACATAAATCCGCTTTAAAAAATCCTGCCTGATGTAAGCATTATTGACGGATACATCATGCGTGCTTTGATTGCCTGAACGTTGCCCCTGAAGATTCCAGTCAAGGTTGAGATAACCCCCGTCGCTAACGCCCAACGTACCGTTACCCTGAAGCGACACAGACTGATAACGCCTGTCCGCAACGAAATTGACATTTTGTTGATGAATGAGCGCATTACGGCTTTCTGCGCTTACGTCGTAATAAATATTGTCCTGCTTTTTAGCTGGCAAATAATCCCGGGCAATAAAAAGATTTATCCTGCCATTATTTTCATCATAGATAACGTCAACCGTCTGAGTGTCCAGAAAATCGCATCCGGGCTGGTTACCGCCCGTACTGCAGGAGAGCTGGCTGTTGCGGCGAAACGGTTTATCCAGAGACTTATGCAGCATGATGCTGAGCCGAGGGTTGTCCGGATATGCCCTCAGGATGGAAGATATCAACGCGTCCGGTTGTATGAACTGGATGCTTTCAAGATCCACCCAGCTCTTGAAAACCCCCAGCGATTGTCCGTACAGTGAGACTTCCGTGAGAATAGTCTGACCCCGGGCCAGCTCTTCAAATCCCCTGGGTACGCGCAATGATGCATTACTCGTCAGAGAGACTGAATACGCGCTTATCATTACGGCCAGAAACGTGAATCGTATATTCATCCATGAAGTCCTGTCTAATGACAGGGTTTCCCCTGTCATTATTCTTATCTCTGTCAGCCGCCCGCTGCTGCAGTGGCCTGGGTCACGACAAGACTTACAATGCCGGTATAGGTCCCTGCTGCAGAAACTGCGCCTGGCGTGGTCTGTGAAATAACCAACGGCATGGTCGACGAGCCATTCGTAATCCCGCTTGGGAATGTGGTGGCGTAAGCAAGGCTTGTCGCCGTCGTGGAGAGGGCGGTGCCATTGACGGACACACTTAGCGGAATAGGGTTAGCGCCATTCGCATCCGTGAGCGACGGTGTATTTGCCAGGCTGACGTTTAGCGCACGGTCCGCAGTATTGGACCAGAACTTGATGTTCTCTTTATGGGCGGCAAGACCTTTGCCTGGCAGGTACTGCATGGCGATAGATGACGGCAGAGGTGATCCATCAGCAAGTGTGACATCGACCGTAGGGTCGATATTTGCCGTGACAGTAATATCACGCTGGACAGCATTCACACTGAAGGTAGTGACAAGCACGCTGACAAATGAAATAACTTTAATCTGAGTTTTCATCGAACATTCCTTATATTGTTGTTCCCTGGTGTCGGGGACGGAGTAATAGTCTCTTTATAGAGACAAAGAGATTTCTTCGGTTTTTTCTGTTATCCAGTTTACGTATTTAATACGATACTTTTTATCGCGTGAGAATGTGATCCCCGCCAGGCGGGCCTCTGTATCCGGATATATGGTTGCAGACACTTTTATCCACTGACACTGGCCAGACTGGTCACAAACCCCCACTTCTTTTACCGGGATACGGATTGTGCCATTATTTAACACCTTGCCACTACCATCGATAAATAAAAGGCTTGCCTGAACTTTTTCAGGCGCGACGTGAATAAGTGCGCCCCAAACAACATTAACGCCGATACTTGCGGTTGCTGTCGATTTTTTTAAATCGCCTTGCTGCACAATAAAGTTATCTTCATTTACGCTTTCAAAATAAGCACGCCACGTTGTTTCCTTTTCTGGAGGCATGACAGAAACAAGTCTGACCACTCGCTCACTTGCAGGAGAGAGCGCAATCTTTTGCGGCGTAATAATCAGTCCGGCAACACTAAACGCATCACTAGTTTTCTCCTTCTCCTGCGCTGTCCCGGGTTGAAATATCTGCTTGAGACTGACTTTAATAAACTGAACATCATTGTCCTGGGAGATGACTTTTATCTGGCTGGCTCCTTTAAGACCTACAGATACCTCCATGGGATAAACGTACATTGCACCTGAGGTTGGATTTATCTGCATGAAAAATGCGGATACTGCGAGTAACGTCAGCCTGAAAACTCTTAATTCCATTTACTTACCTACCAATCAATAGGTTACGTTAATAAATTTTTCTTTTCCTGGTGGATATTAAGAGACAATCTGATCGATATCAAGTATTTTGATCGTAAATAACGATCAAAATCCAATACATGATAGTCAATGCCTATCATACTACCGGATTTTGATCGATCGTTGCTAAAAATATGAACAGGTTAGACCAGATTTCATCCGAACATTAAGCATACAAGGATCAGGCAATGACTTTGACCGTTTACCCAGCTAGGGACCGTTTTTTTTCTGAAGGTTTAGCTCATTTGTTTTCAGGAAAAACACCAGAAGAAGAAATAATGGTATTGAATCTTGCGAAGTGGTCTCTCAAAGAAATCGTTCTTTCAAACTGGGCGGAGATGAGACGGATGCAGCCATCATTTATTATTACGGAACATAGCTTACTCCCCGTCGCAGATTATTTAAAATCTGCTAATGGAAACTCCTTTGTATTAAACTCCGGTCAGTTAATACTTCCTGAGTTATGTTCCGAAGGTTTAATGACAGAGAGGCTCACCTCACTGAGCAGAAAAAGAAGCGGACGCCTGACGGCTACCGAGTACAGAACACTGAAATGTTTTTTTAACCTGATGACGGTGGACGAGGAAGCATGGAGATATAAGGTGTCAAACAAAACCATCTATGGAATGCGTTCACGGGTTGCTGCAAAACTAGGCATCAAAACCTTAAATGAGATCCTCATGTGGTAGAATTTGAGCGGCATCATTTCACTAGATGAGTGGTAGCAAAAGTGGCATCTCCTGTTTCAAGACTGCCTGCAAACCAAATTTATATTGCGGCAATCTCTCATTTTATGGATATTAATATATCCCTGAGGAAGATACATGATCCAGTACGATACGGACCAGTTGCAACCAGGTCTGTGATCAGACATGCATTTCAAATGAATCGACCCATGTTGTTTGATATACCTATAGTCAGGCATCCGCTTTGCCTGAAGGTTACTGTTCGGATTTATCGAACTTGACTACATCAGAATCATTGTAATATCGGATTACCAGTGACTGGGAAAATCAATCCAGGCGTAACCAATGTGAACATTTTTTTCTTGCACGGGGGGACATTACGCGAGATACGTCGTGCCATAGCTCTCAGTTTACCTGCTACTTGTAGCATTTGCTGCTTGAGAAAAGTTCTTTTCTTAACACCAATCATACTTTGCTGCAGGTAAAAGCAGATAATCGTTTCCTTACTTTTCTTTGTCACATGCTCTGCCTGAACTGAAACAGTTAGATTATTTTCCTTAACTTGTTTGAAACGATCTTGAAAGTTATTTCCGGAAAGTACAACTATAATAAGAAATATAATTATTGAAGCAGATGGCAATGCAAGCACCAAACCCAGTCTCTCAGATGAAATCATCGTCTTTTATGAGACTAAATGGTCTGATTCAAGATAATAACTGTCTGAAAGAGGCAGGTGTGCGATTTTTACTAAAAAAACCTCATGGATATGGTAAGCCGTCATTTTTTTTCCTTTAATATAAATCGCGCACTAATTATTCGTTTTTATCTGTGTATATGTCAGGGCACATATTCGATAAATAAATCACTGTCTTCCTTAGAAGAAGTTTAGCATAAATTGTGCTCTCTTTGCACCCCAGTGTTAACAAAGAGTGAAGAACAATCCAGATTGGCTATTCAACCAGTAGGAATGTCACTGTTGGTATTTTACTTTCAAATGAAAATGATTAATCTACTTAAGCTCCCCCTGATATTATTCTTAACCCGCTAATTTTTAAGATCTATATGCTGCAGTATGAAAGAACAATTAAATAGAAAGACTTGTTTATATGCTCCGCCAGTTACGGTATAAAGAGCCACCGGAGAAAACCATCTACAAAAAATC
>NZ_JBBCPX010000027.1:0-19786 GCF_037150195.1 Cedecea sp. VD22 | reverse complement strand
GTGGCTCCGGCAGAGCTGGAATTATAGGCGGTAATACCGGCACCGAGCGCGGCCCCTGCCGCTGCACCTTCGTAGCCACGGCTGAGCCAGCTTTGTGACTCACGAAGGTCCATTTTGTCGGCCTTAAGTACGTTCGCCTGAATCCAGTAGTAGGCTTTATCCGGCGAGGTCACGACCTGGTAGCCTTTGGCTTTAACAGCTTCGGTAATTTTAGACTGGAGACCGCTCATGTCTTTATCAGACGTGTTTTTGATCTGCAGGAAAACGGTACGCTCGCTTGATGGTTCAAGCCAGACCGTTTCGCTCATCTGCGTTTTGACCTCGAGGTTACGTTTCTTAATTGCTGTGCTCATCGCACCACACCCTGAGAGGGAGAGAATCGCACCTAATAAAATTACAGAAGTATACTTATTTAACTTGATCCTGATTTCCTTGTTATCTACTTAGTTATGCTTTTTAATATTCCTAAGAACGATCTGACCTGTAAATTACCCTCCTAAAATTTCCATCCCATAGGATAATTATTTTCGCTATTGTAATTAATTCTTTCGAAAGATGGCGGTACTGATTCTTGGCTGATTGAAGAAGCATCATTACCCTTCCTTCTCTCAACCCAATGATTCATTCTAGTTTCCCCTTGGGCCTTGATTAAATCCCATATTGTCCCAGCAATGAATGCCGTCACTACAAAAATAGGTGAGAAAATCGCGAAAACTGGAAATATTAACAACCAGAAAAAATTAGCAAAACTGTTATGTTTAGAAACATGTCGTCTCGATCTGATTTTCATCATCAATAAAATGAACAGAAGCTGCCAGATAAAAACAAACGAAGCCATGAAAACTGTTTCTGGAAGTTCCCAGCCAGCGATGACACATGCAATAAGCAGAACAACGGTCACCAGACATATCTGAAAGACATTTCTCATTTATCCCCCTTGATCGCTAATCTTTGCGATAATTTTTTTGATACTCCTCAGCCTTTTTCATCAATTCTTCAGGGCTGTCAGCGCCGGGTAAACTTTTCTGCGCACTTACTTCAGCAGTATATTTATTATCCTGCGTCATGTCCTCTTTTTTATGATGGTTTTTTAAGGTGTTGTACTCATTTTCAATGTTTTGTGATTTTCCAGTGATTTGAACGTGCGTTCCGCCGATACTTTGATTGTTAACAGAGACCATGTTGTCTACCTTATCTTTAACGTTGTCTGTTATTCCACTGGACATTGTGCGTTCCTCTATTGCATCCCGGTGAGACTGGTGGTCAGCCATAACAGCCTCTTTGTTTCCGCCCGATGAAATCCCCTGCATCGAGGTCCCAATTTCCGATCGTCCTGAGGAATACGCCGTATCAACAGCTGGTTGAACCTGCTCCTGAACGAACGACCAGGCAAGCTCTCTGCGCTTACTAGCCACTTCAGGCGAAGCAGTATCTGTCAGCAGCCTGTCGGCATCATGTGGTGCCTGCTTACGAACGTATTGGGCAAACTGCTGGTTCAGGTCCTCATTAATCTGACCACTCATGCTTTCGGTACGGGACGCCATTTCAGCATATTCCTTGCTGCGCGCCTGGCTGGTCGAGTACTGCTCGAGACTTTGTTTTGCAGAGCTAAGTGACGCAGACAGCTGGTCGGCGCGTGAGGCGGCGTTGTTATCAGTATGGCTTCCGGACTCACTGACCTTGCGGCTGGTAAAGTAATCACTGGCCTCTTTAAAGTCCTGAGAAGCTTTCGCATCTACATCATGACGCGCATCCTGACTTGAACGTGAACTACTGCTTGCTTGATGCATGTCATCATCAGTAAAATCAATACCGGCCTTAACACCAGCCTGGCCGCTTAATTCAACTCCATTCCCTAAAATCTTGAGCCCCGTGCTTCCTTTAGCATTTACATCGCCGTAAATCCCAAGTGAATCACGTGTGCTTCTGGTCGCCAATTCCTGAGTCGCCTGATCATTACTGATGTTATGCGCTTTCGCATAACTCTCGACCGCAGTGCGCATCTTGCTGGCCATCATGGAGTCCTGAGCGCTCATCGTGCTGTCAGCGCCTTGCGTCATCGAGTCGCTGCTACCTCGGTTGGTGCCAAACTGGCTGAGGGTCTGCCATGTGCTTGACATGCTGTTACTAAAGCTCTGCATCGCGCTCTGGGACTGCGTCTGGGCCTCGCGTGCCATCTCCTGCTGCGCTGAGGCCAGTTGACGGGCAAAATTAATACTCACGGGCAGCTTACTCGCGGCCTGGGTGGAGTCAGTCACGGTATTGCCATCACGCATCTGTGTGGACGTTGCTCCGTTGGCAAGTTGGTGACTCATCTGGCCGAACATGGTCGAACTGTTGGTATTCCAGCTGTTGCCGCTCACGTTCTCGGTCTGCATGTTGGCGTAGGAATAGTTCCCGTCGATTGACCCTGCCGCCGCCGTTGCCGCCGGACTGATGGCCGAGGACGCCAGGTGGCTGTAGAGATTCGAGAAGCTGGAGCCCAGACCTTTCAGCATCCCCCATGCCAGTGGCGGGATAAGCATCGACAGATAGCCCGCCGTGGTGGCCAGATCCGAGTATTTAAGTTGCACCTGCGACAGCTCAGAGAGCACCACCGGCGAGCCGTTGGCTTTCGCATAGAAGGTCATGCAGCTGTTGAGGATGGCGTAAAGCAGCGGCCAGCTCTGCACCCACATGATAGCCAGCACGTACCCCTTCAGCACGTTAAGGGTGACGGCGTTAAACATCCCGCCCAGCACCATCAGGGGGAATATCCCGATAATCAGACCGACTATCAGCGTCTGGGACATGGGCAACGAGCGCAGGGCCACCTGCCCGACCGTTGCGTGAGCGAGCCGCTGCTTCTCCATTGAGGACGTGGTGGCGATGTTGAGCAGGCTTGAGGTATCGCCGTTGCGGGCCGCATAGCCCATGATACCGTCGCGCAGGGCATTCATCGTCACGTTCTGGCGGATAATTTGCGAGGCGCTCTGCCCGGAGTTATAAAAATAGTTATAGCTTTCGCCGAGCATCTGGCTCAGGAGCAGGTCGGGATTCGGACGTCCGCCAAAAAGCTGACGCACGTAGTAACTCCATGTTTTTCCTCCGGTCTGAGTATCCAGGGCAAGCTTTGGCTTAATTACCGCAGCGGCTTCTTCACAGGTTAAAAACTGATTATTGTTGTTGAATACCCCCCTCAGCGGACTCGGCTTTGAGAAAATCAGCGTATACGGGTCTGCGCTGTTCATTAGATCTTCCATGGTATATTTTCCGTTCAGGAAAATATCGCCCATCACGCAGTTCTGCACATAGTCCGTGAATATCGTCGTTATCTCTGGGTTCTGTGATAAAAAGTCCGTACTGCGTGAAACCAGATTCGCCCCAAATATCATGCCGGTTTTGCTGTAGGTGATGCTGTCGGGCTGTGAAAAGACCATTTCATACCCCTGAACAAGGGCATATCCAATTTTGGTGGTCAGCGATGCAGGCAGTGCCAGCCCGACGGGCACGTTATCGACTTTATAGACCTTTGTCTGATTACTGATATCGATTATTTGTACGGAGGTGCGAACACTGACCAGCAGCGACATCAGCACAATGACGCCTGCCCAGCCCAGCATATCCATGATGTTGTGCCGTCGTATCCACGAAATGGCTACAACCAGCACAGAGAAAGCCGTCGCAATACGCCGAATAACAACCCAGTTCTCCGTCGACATGAACGTGACGATGGCATTCAGCGTCTGCGTCAGCCAGTCGCCGCCCGCGATGACATAGATTTCCTGCATCAGCGCGCCCCCCCGAAGTGATAGTTGTTCTGGTAGCGCTGCAGCATGCGTGCCGAGACCTGCTGACGCATATAGCTCATCTGGCGGTCAACAACCAAAAGCGCATCCTGCTGTACCTGCACCTGTGCCTGGAAGGAGGTTATCTGCCGCGTGGCTTCGTTGAGGTTATTATTGATGCTGTCGATAACCGCCTGGTCATAGTTTCCCGTTGCCACCATTGCACGGGCCTGCTGGACCAGCTCCTGGATGTACTGGAGAAGAATGTCGTAGCCGATGTAATCGGTTAGCTGATAAACGAGGCTGTTAGAAACCCCCAGCATCTGGGGATCAACCAGGTACTTGAAGACCGGGATGGTAGTACTTGTGATAAATCCCTTCTCTTTCTCGGTTAACTTTAGATCGGCAACGGCTTTATTCTGAATGCTGGAAAGGATGTCTTTTATCTGATTTTTCAGTGCATTTTTCTGGCTGATCGTGACATTAGCATCGGCAACCACCTTCAGACATTTATCGCTGTCATTACAGTGATACACCCGTGTAGTCCCCCCCTCCATCATGGCCCGAATAAGGTCGCGATCGGTCGTTCTTGCCGGAAGCGGGGTTATATTACCCTTCTCATCAAAGACCATTGTTCCGGTCAGGGTCATGATGAACTCCTTAAGCTCTTTATTCCCGTCAAACATGCGGTTCTTTCCGAGCGCATTCCAGATGACATTGATATTCTTCGTTATGCGCTCTTTATCCTTATCACTGGCCTTATCACGGACCTTATCCATGCTTCCCCCCACCGTGCAGCCCTGACGGGATGCCGCCCAGTCGGCAAACATGTTGCTCTCACCGGCAATGTCCTGGCAGACCTTCTGCTGGGAGACCTGAGTGCGCGGAAACAGACCGCCGACAATCCCCTGCGCCGCCTGGCAGGAGCTGAGGTTCATGCTGTTAATGTCGCTGGCCATCTTCTGCAGGAAGTCTTTAGCAGTCTTGATTTCCGGTACCGTAGTCTGCAGCGCCAGATCGAAGAAGTATCCGGCCGCATTGGACATAATCTGCTTGGCGAAACGCTGCAGCTGATCGCTGTTAATAAAGCTGAAGGAGCCCAGATAGGCATCGATACCGCCGCAGCCGGCGTTGATGTCGGGCAGCGTCATGGAGATAAGCTGGACGGTTTTCACCTGCGTACGGGCATATAGTGAGCCACCCGTGGCGTAGCCAGCGGCCTGCCCCTGCCAGACCTGTGGCTGGCTGGTATTGGAGTCAAAGCCCAGCTTATTAAAGAAAGTGTTCATGTCGCTGTTCACGTCCGCACTAACGGTTGTTGAACAGACGAGAAGCATACAGCCCAGAAGACTGCGGTGTCTGAACAGGTTTATCATCATTTCACTCCGCGCATCTGAAGGACCGTATCCATTCGGGCCATAAAGCCCTGTTCGTCGGTCGCGCCCTGCAGCAGGGGCAGGGCTTCAAGGGTGTTTACGTTGACGAGAAAGGTGGTTGGCGTGGCCACGGGCAGGTTAGGGAAAAAGGTTTTCATTACCTCCGGCGGCGCGGGCAGCGCATCGGGAAAGGACGCATCCCCCTGACCGTCGATGGTGTAGGCCATCACCCCAAACCCCACCCGTGCCGACAGCGACTTCAGGACCGGATCAAACTGGTGGCAGTGCGGGCAGTGTCCCTGCATAAACAGCACGACCTTCCAGTCGGCCAGATTGACCTGGCGCCCGTTGCTTAGGCGGTACCAGACCGGCTGCTTCGCCGGAAGTGGCTTAGCTTCAGGGTCTTCCGGGGATGTAGGCAGAGATCCCGACGCTCGCGCCCCCTGTGGATGCCATAACGATTTGATCTCGTCCATCGTGGAAGCCTGTGTGGCCAGACTGAGGGTCATGAGCGCCACGGTAAACACGGTATGTCTAAGGTTCATGTCGGCATCCTCCGGCATCACGGGCCTTTTCGGCCTCACGGGCGGCATCTATCCAGCGGTTGATGATGCGGTATCCCCCCCAGAGCGCCATCGAGACGCCGATTATCTGCGCCAGAAGAATGGCCATCTCCGGCTCGCGCCGGACCAGGCGGGAAACAATGTGAAACCATATCCCGAGGCTCAGCACCCATAATCCGGGCACGTCGAACTCAGGCAGGCGAAAACGGAATTTGCGCATGCGAACTCTCCCTGTATTAAAAGTTGGGGGCAAAATCTGTGGAAACGTTGAGGAACTGCTTCGCCAGGTCATCCTGGCTGATAAAGCCATACGAGACGGGTTTGACCGTCCCGCTTTTAGGATCGGCCAGCATCAGCGCCGGGAAGTAACGAATACCCAGCCGGCTGGCCTGTCCACCGTCCATTCGGGTATCCGGCAGGAGTGGATTCACGATACCGTCCACGGAGACCGGAATGACGCTGAGGTGATACGTCTCGCGGAAGTTTTTAATGACCTGAACCAGCTGGCCGTCGATCGGGTCCTGTCCGCGGTAGAAGAACATCACGCCATAGTGCTGAGCCAGCGTTTCAATGGCGCGGCGCTGGTCGGCAAAGTCCGCCGCCAGCTGGTTGCGCACGGTACCGTTGTAGTGGCTGTGCTGCAGGTTGTAGTCCAGTTCGGGGTGCTCGAGCATGGCTTTTTTGGCGCTCATCGAGAACAGCCCGGCCTGCTGCGTCCAGTAGTTCTGCAGGCGGAAGTAGCGGGTAAAGTTCTCCACGCCCGGATACAGAATGGCCTCGTACATGGCGCGCTTCGTGGCCTGCTGAAGCGTGGCAAGCTTCTCCATGATGTCGGGCTGGCCTGCGGGCGGGGCGGGTGACGCCCCCGGGTCCTCCGACTGCAGCCTGCGGGATTCGTTATACCACTGCCAGCCGGCGTCCTTCGCGCGCAACGGCGGGCCTGTCATCAGCATCAGCCCTGCACAGGCGACATATATCATGCGTGTGTTCATGGCCACTCCTCACTTATTCTGCAGCTGAGATGCGACCTGCTCGCGGATACGTTCAGTCAGCGCATTGTTGTCGGGGATATTCTTGTTGTGCTGCAGGTCTTCATAGAAGGGGGTGAAATCGAGCCTGTCGAACTGTATCTGCTGCAGTTCAGTCTGGGTGATGCCGCGACAGTCCGGGCTGCTGGCCTTACCAAAGCCGATGTGAAGCTGGCCGTTACGCCCCTGCTGCTGCACTATCTGGGCAAGTTTCGAATCGAACTGACAGTACCCGCGCTTTTTCTCAAGACAGATGCCCAGCACCTTCTTCGAGCAGAACTCTCCCACGCTGACGGTAAGCTTATTTTCTTTGGCCTTACCCAGCGCTTTCTCCTCGCTGCTGCAGCTGGCCAGCCCCACGTCCTGCCCCCAGCCACCGTCCTGACAGCAGTTGCTGAAGCCCGCCGCGAACTTCTTGCAGAACTTCGCACTGCCGGTAAAGGCACGAACATCCACGCTATTGAGTGCCGCGACATCCTTACCCGCTGCCGCCAGGGCAGCGAGAGCAGAAACCACCGGCGCGAAGTCGTTATTTTTCCCCTGCTGCGCCCGCTCACAGTCCCCGTCAAGACAGAAGGTGTCGCCGCCGCAAATCATCACCTGCCCGGCGGTCCGTGTTTCACAGGAGTAAGTCGCGTATTCATGCAGACAGCCGCTGCCATCTTCAGCGCTGAAGGCGCAGACACGTGACGCAAGCGTACAGGCCGGATTGTCCATATACGTCTTACAGGTGCCATTGTTCGCCGCCTGGGTCATGTACGTGTCTTTGTATTGCCAGCATGCCTGCGTGACCGGGTATGACACGCCGTCCACTACCACCGTTTTTGTGCTCCCCGGATCAATACATTCGGTCTTTTTGAGCGTGCCTTCGCTCTTGCTGAACGGGCAGGATTCGTTCCAGACCACGCCCGGCACCCATTTTTTGTCCGTCACCTGCATGGTGAGGGTAGCGGTCATCCAGGCCTGCGTACCACCCTGCATCCAGGACAGCGTCTTCTGAGCATATTCCCGGCAGCGGGATTGTTTCCCGTTCAGGCAATTCTTGTTGAGCATTGCCCCCTGTGGAGAGTACTGTCCGGCGGTCAGCGAAGCCCCTCCCGCAGCGGGCAGCATCCATCCGTTATCGCTGCCTTTCACCGAACTGACGTTTAACCCCCACCACGAGAAGTCGTAGAGCATATTTCTGTCAGTGAAGTGGACGGCGACCGAGGCGCTCAGTACGGTGCCGGTTGCGGGGGCACGGAAGCGGAAATTAACGGTTTTGTTACCGTCATACGTGTAGCTGAACTCGCTGTTGGGCACCGTCCAGGTGCGCGTCACCGTGGTGTTTTCGTAGTGGCCGGTAATGCTGGCCGTGCGCGTACAGGCCTGTTCAACCAGCAGGTCCCGCTCGCAGGTGTAGTTGGTGAACTCACTGCGGTTGACGGTCTGCGCCTCACAGTGTGTCTGCCCCGTTTTCCCGATAATGGTGTCTGCCCGGGACTGGATATCCTGGCTGGCTTTAATGAACGGCGCGTCAGGAGAAATGGGCTCTTTGGGATTGTTGATAAACGAATCCGTCACTGCCTTTGTCGCTTCGTTGCTGGTCCATCCGGCTGTCCCGTCCGCTTTCAGAGCGCCATCCCCGGTCGACGTAACGCCGCCATAATATTTTTGCGCCTCCGGAGTGGCGGTATAACCGGGGATACTGGCCTCCGGGTTGAAGTTATTCAGGCTGCTCTCACCCTGCCCCTTCACCTGTTTCGCAAAGTCAGCGCCGGCCCTGTACTGCGCATCCGCATCGGCCAGAGTGGCCGGACTGAAGGTAACAACCGGCAGGGTCAGCAGCACACAGACCAGTAACGTTTTGCTCATTTTTCCTCTCCTTTCGCCAGCAGCTGGCGTGCTTCGTCCCGGCAGTCGCCTTTCTCCACCACCTTTTCAAGCGCCTGCTTCAGGCGCAGGTTGCCGCGAATAATGTCGTGCCCGGCTTCGCAATAGACGACCAGGGCCGGCACGCTGGTAATGCCGAATGTCCGGTAGCGGTCGGGGTCAATCGACACCCCGGTGGTGACGCCATCTTTGACCAGCGCCGTCACAGCAGCTGCAGTGGTCGCCATGTCGTTTTTCACCATGCCACGCAGGGTTGCAGGAATGTCGTAGCGCCGGGCTTCTCCAAGCATGCGTTTAAGCCCTGTCTGCGGGATGGAGAAAGAGACGAAGTACAGGGCACCGTGGGTCGTCCTGCCCTGCCGGGCCTCATCCTGTCGCTGTTTAAGGTTCCCGATAAAACGGGCATCGCTGTCTGACAGGGGGTTCTGGCGTATCTGCTGCTCCAGCATCTCGCGCAGCGGGGCATTGTCCTGATTTCTTAACTGCTGGCTGAAAGACTCCTGCTCTTTAAGCCACTGACGATTCTCCGGCGTATTCATATTGTCAGCAGCCGAAACTGAGACACAAAACACACATCCCCCCCAGACCAGCCCGGTTATCCCTTTAATCATATTTGCCTCATTCAAAGAACAATATTGCTGATATGTTATTTCTTTCTGACTAATATCCTGCCCAGGAGAAAAAGCCACACAGCGTAAAGACCGTCAAACCAATATAAGAAAACATCAGGCTTTTATTACCCGACATGAGGGACGTTGTGAAAAACAACACCACCCCACACAAATAAACAACCAACGGAGAATAACCTGAGAACATAAAAAATTGAGCCACCCACAAGATGAATATAACCGCAAGACGGAGATACAGCGCCGCATCGCCCCACCCGGCACTGGAATCGATTCTAATAATATCACCTTCCCGTTCATACCGCGTGACCAGCAGTAAATACTTACGTATATCTTTCAATACATCTATCATTAACTGAATATCTGCTCCCAGCACTGCCTGACATCCGTTTTCTTTTACCACCCTGAATTTCTCATTGCGTAGCTGGCTGATAATAAAGCTCACATGCCCTGGCGCTGGATAATAATCATGACTCAACATCCACTGTATGTCAGAAAGAATGCGCTGCATAGCACGCCCGTGATACAGGCGTGTGAACGGTTCATCCGACATTCGAAGGAGAATGTCATTTAACTTCTCGCGGACGTAAGTGAAATCATTCCCGCGTTCACGTTTATACATGTATCATTTCCTTATCAGATTCCTCAGCGCGGGTATTTCACCAGGGAGTGTATCGAATGGCTGAATTTCTTATCCTGCTAGTATTGTTGACTGTAGCCCTCCGTTTTCGCTTCAGAGATAATCACTATCTCTTCATAAAACTGAGAAGACCATTCCCTGCTGAACTGGCTTTATTAATACTGTCTTCAGCACTGTGCTTAACGGCACAGGAATTTTTATGTTTATTCAAGGAGGACGATTATCTTTTTTATTCCATGACATTCATATCAGTAATGGCGATCTGGTTTTTTTCTTACATCTCCTCGTCATCAATGTTAAAAACAACAGTTCCTGATATGTTGCTGACTCCCTTCTTATCAAACTTGCGGGTAGATATTAATCCCCGATACATAGAGGCCCTACCTTCAACCAAAGCGCCGGAATACATCGCCAATAAAATTGCAGGAGATATCAGCTATCTTATGAGTATCCTTCCCTGCAAAACTATCGTATTCGGATCGCACCTGTTAAGGGCGGGACTACGCGATTCCTTAAGCAATAGCCTGAGAGAAAGAGAAATATCATTTACCGTTACAGAAAGAAAAACTCATCTTCCTGAAGCGATGGTTCTTAATCTGAGGTATGGCGGAAAAACACGTTATCGTCTTTTCACATACCTCAAGCACTCAAACGGATTCAAAGTGCATCACAACGGTGGTGCATTTAAAATTTATAATCATAAGAACCCATGATAATTACATTATAAATCTATCACCTGCAGACCATAACATATAACGGAATATAGCTATAAAGGCTCCAGAAAATCCCGATCGGATCTTTGATCCGGACGTTAACTCCCGTTGTCACACCGATAAAACA
This sequence comes from Cedecea sp. VD22, assembly GCF_037150195.1. Classification (NCBI taxonomy): domain Bacteria; kingdom Pseudomonadati; phylum Pseudomonadota; class Gammaproteobacteria; order Enterobacterales; family Enterobacteriaceae; genus Cedecea; species Cedecea sp. VD22. The sequence continues at coordinate 9,074 of NZ_JBBCPX010000027.1, read as the reverse complement.
CGCCACAATGACTGAGCAAAACGGAACCGGCCCCCCGGCCCATGACACCAGGCATAACGCCAGAAGTGCCGGAACGACCGACAGAATCGGGACTATCATCGACGCCCGTGACGACGTCCATTCCCGGTAAATCCAGCATTCTTTCAGAATGCTGCAGACCCGTCCGAGCAAATCAACCAGCCTCTCCAGTTCACTTATCGCCACGGGATGGCCGCCTGAACGATTCGCCACGCGCATTTTAGTCAGCCACAATCCCGCACTGAGAGTGTTAATCTTTGCAGGGCGTGGGATGATGCAAAAACACAGCCGGGCCGAGACGGCATCAAAAGCGGCAGAAAAACAGCTTATGCCATCGATCGAGGTTAAAGGCTCTGTCTTCAGCGACTGACAGACCTGATCTATTGACGCTTTCAGAAACTTGAAATCCTTGTGCATGCTCCACCGCCTCCGGTTACAAAAATACGCAGTTACGCTTACGCCACAGCACATAGCCGTAGTTTTTTCGGGTGTTCGGTGGGTTACGCCCCGTTTCCCAGCGCATAACCGTGCGTCCGAAGGGATGGCACTGCGCCGCATCCGGGTACATGTTCACCATCTGATAGCGCCAGCGCTCTTTCGGGATAATGGGAGACGGGTACTCAAAGCAGACCGCCCGATCCGCCCCCACGCTCTCCAGTATCTGACCCTGCCGGTGCAGTTTGAACGCCATGCGCTCGCTGACCAGCACCGAGGACTGCAGGGGGCTGGACTCGTTGCTCACCCAGCCGTTGAAGGGGTACATCGAGCCCTGCGAGCCTGCGCACCAGAACAGCGGATCAAGCGGTTTATGAACCGCACTGGCTATCGCGTCGGCAGCGCACGCCCCCTGAGCGATGGGGTTGGCAAAGATAACGGCCTCAGGATTCAGAATGGAGGTCAGGGCGCTGTCCCCCCATGTCGGGTCGATTTCAGACAGGTATCCGATATCCAGATCGCCGCCCTGCAGGCACCCGAGAGAGGTGATGATATTAAGCCAGTACGTCAGCGGATATTTGTACCAGTGCACGTGGTAGAACGCGCCACTGACCTGTTTGTCATCTTTTTTGGCGGTGCCCATCCCCATTTTCCCGAGATTAATGGTGAATCCGCCGAGGTTCACCATACAGCCCGGGTTGCGGGTCACATCCGTCATCGCCATCGGTTCCCAGTACCCGATGGCCAGACCGATACGCTGAAAAATCGGCGGTGGCATTGGACAAAACTGTATCGGGCTACCGGGATTGGACGTGTCCGGTAAATCCCCGCCCGTGACTTTTGTGCTGCCGAGCGACAGGGGGAACATGCAGCGCCAGCAGATATCGGTGATCGGATTAACAAACCGACCCTCACAGGCCACGTCAGCGGCCATCGCGGTCTGGCTCATGCCCCACAAAAACAGGCCGAAAAATGAGGTAAAAATTGCCTTCACTTTGCCTCCCCGCTGTCATACTGCGCCATCTCAGGCGGAATGATTTCCACCTGCAGGCGCTTTCCGCTGGGTGCCGCCGTTACCCGTGCCGGTACCTGGCTTATGCCGAACCGGGTGGTCAGCACCCCGTTCTGGTCGAAGAAAATGCGGCTGTCGAGCTTCTCCGACGTCTGCGGAATATTGCCCTGCACCAGAATGATGCGGGTGATCAGGGTGTCAGGCTTCTGTCGCTGTACCCACGCGAGCTGATCCGCATCGTCGCCGTTGATAAACAGCAGCGTTTCGTTAAACGGCACCACATCAAGCGGATTAAAGACCTGCCCCGCCTGAGCAAACACGTTGCCCTTGTCGTCGGCAAGCGCCTTGTCCACCCGCACGCTCGGATCAAACCAGCGCCGCTCGTAGCGCACCGCGCGGGTTATTCCCTCAACGGCAGGCGGGCGCTGGCTGTTGCGCACCACGCGCGCCTTAAACTCCGCCATCTTTTTGTCCATCTCGCCGGACTGCGCCAGCGTCTGCAGCCGGCTTTCGATAACGGTCAGCATATCCGGCTCCGCCACCGGCCAGAGATCGCCCCACGTCCCGAGGTCAGCGGCCGTCACGCTGCCGGTCAGCAGCGTCAGGCCCAGGGCAAGGGCGCGCATCACGCCCCCTCCTTCATCCGGCGGGCCACGTCAGTCTGGATTTCACGCGTGATATCCGGCGCCCCCTGCACCACGGCAGGTGTGACAAGGATGAGGGCACGATGGCGGATCTGCCAGTCCCGGAGGCTGGCCTCCAGTGACGCGTTAAAGCGGTCTGAGAGTGCTTTTGTCTGCGCCTCGTCCAGCGAACGGCGACCGGCGCTGTCAAAGAAGGCGTCCACCGTGGATTTCATGTTGAAGGCCACAACCACAGGGCGGTTAAGCTGGCAGACCAGCCAGCTGACGCCTGCGCTCGCAGCCAGCGTGCCGGCAATCAGCGCGGCGTTAATGAGTACGTGTTTTTTCATGAGATGGTCTTCCCTTCATGCTCGTGAAGCCAGCGCTCCAGCGCGGCCATTTCCGGCCCGGATTTTTTCCACGCCAGCTCCCAGACGGCTTCGTGAATACTCAGCCCCTCCCGGCGTCGCTGCTGCAGAAACTCAAAGTCCGGACCGTCCGAGGAGTACATTGCCCGGCTGAGCGGATCGACGAACAGGCGGTGCCAGGACGTCAGGTGCTCAACCGACAGCATAAAGCTGCTGAACCAGTTGTCCTTCGCGCTGCCAAAACCCTTAATCATGTCGCGCTGCAGCTGCGAATACTGGTCCGGGTACAGCTGGTTGTACTTGGCGAACTCTTTAGCCGACTGCTTGAGGATAATTTTGTAGGACGAGTTACCCCATGCCGCGCGGGCGGCGCTGGAAGCCGTTTCCGAGTCAAAATCGACGATGTTCTGCGTAATGGTGATGTACGAACCGGTATGGCGGCGGGCGGTACGGTAGCCCTTCTCGATAAACGCCCCGACCTTGTTGTTCTTGAAGTCCAGCAGGCGCCAGCCTTCGTCTATCACGTTGAGCTTCTTCAGGCTGCGCGGCGTACGGTACATGCGGTTCTCAATGTAGAGAATGAGCGAGAACATCACCGCCACCAGAAGGGACGGCCTGTCCTCCAGCCCGCCGAGTTCAAGCACCACCATCCGGGCCTCGTTCTTCAGGGACGGCTCGTCGGAGTTGAAGTAGCTGCCGTACACCCCGTCACGGGTGTACTGGGTCAGCAGCACCACCATCTCATCGAGGCGGCTGCGGATGGTCGGCGATCCGCTGTATTCTTCGCTGTCGCGGGCCATCATCAGGTAGTCCACCACGTCGTCAATGCGCGCCTGGTTTTTCTTCGTAAGCCAGGTGGCCTTCACCGCCTTGAGCAGCAGACCTTCGTGCACCTCGTCCAGGTTGCCGTTGGGGCTGGCCATCACGGACAGCTGGTCCCGCAGGCGTTCGGCCATCTCATCGATGGTATCGTCGGTGACGTTAGCGAACGGGTTAAACTTCAGCGTCTCGCCGTCGAGGTAGACCCCGCCCATGTTTTCGCAAAGTGACTTGTAGCCGTCGCCCATGTCGAACACCACGGCGAAGCCGCCGGAGTCGATGACGCTGCGTATCAGGGGCTGGATAAGCCCGGTTTTCCCCGCGCCGGAGGTGCCGCACACCGCCATATTGAAGTTGGTGTTACCCATGCCGCGGCTGAACAGATCGATAAACGCCAGCTGGTTGCGGTAGGTCGGTGCCAGCAGGCCGGAAGTGGCCAGCGGGCTGTCCGCCACCACCGGCATCAGATTGGCGACATTAAAGCTTTCGGCGCGCTGCAGCACGCCGGACTCGCGCAGCTGCTTAAAGAGGCCGCCGCCCGCCATAAACGGCAGATTCACGAGAAAATTGCGCATATGGTTAAAGCGTGGGGAAATCAGCTCGAAGCCATTTTTACGGAAGCTGTTCAGCACGTCCTGCTCGACCTTCAGCGCAGTTTCCTGGTCATCGCGGCAGAAGAGGGTCACGTTCAGAAAATAGCTCACCAGCGAGGACTGCCCGGACGACAGGCGCTGGCGCAGATCGCCCCACTCTTTTGCCTCCTGCGCCACGCCCGGGAAGAACTTGGCGTAGCTGGTCTTGGACTTCTTCTCAAGATCCATGAACTTCAGGTTGGCCTCGTTCTGCGCCTTCACCTGGTCTTCCACGCTAAGGACCAGCGTCTGGATAAACGGACACGAAACGGACAGTTCCGGGTTGAGAAGGTTGCTGTAGTTGTCGGCCATATTCCAGAGGAAGGCCAGCTCCGGATTTTTGGTCAGCTGAAAATTCATGATGCGCGCGGTGCTGTTGCGACCGTTACCGCGCAGCCCCAGCGTCATGTAATCGGCCTTCACTTTCAGGTCAAAGGTATCGTCCACGCACTGGTAGTTCAGATCCTTGAGCGGGTCCAGTTCCCGTTCGGTGGGATACAACGCATCCGGGTTGTGGTTAATCATTTCGCCCGCAATGCGGATGAAGGCATCCGCGTCCACGCTGCGGGTGGCTATCTGCGCCCCCTGCAGCGAGGCGCGGATGATTTTGATCTGGTTTTCCATCTCCATCACGCTGGCCTTACTTCCGCGCTTGCGGGGGACGCAGCAGGAGATGTACACCCGGTAGTTACGCAGGGTCAGCGGCAGGTTGAGGTGATCGGGTAGCGGGAACCCTTCTTCTGCGGCCCTGAGATAGTAGGCGCGGGTGATGGCGTTGAACGTATCGGCCTTTTCCCCCGTCCATGAGAGCTCGCGCAGGCCATACTCGATATCCTGACCCACCAGATGGCTGGACACCAGGTGAACGGCCACCGGCACCTCGCGGGGCAGCTTGGTGCGCATCAGGTTTTCCAGTGACGACACGATAGTTTCGTTGGCGCCGTTGATGGGCTGCGCCTCAAGCATAAAGCCCATCGTCTTCTCGTTCATGAAGAGGCCGGTTTCCGCATCGTAGTCGCGGTACGGCAGCACACGGCTGAACTGCGGGAAGCGCATCTGCCCGAGGACATCGTTCGCCTCAGAGGACGCATCGGGCATCTTCAGCGCCGTCAGCAGCGAGTTGACCGTGCGGGTGACGGTATCCAGTGGATTACTCACGGTTATCCTCCTTTTTATTGTCGGCCGTTTTTACCGTTTCCGTCGCAGGGGCCGGGCGGCTGGCAGGGATACCGTAGCGAAAACGCGCTGAGCGCATCTGACCGTACAGGCAGAAATACGGACGGCATCCCATAAGCAGCGCCGCCCCTGAAAATACAATGGCCATCACAATCCACAGCAACTTAAACGCACTCAGCGCTCCGTCAACATGACCGGCATATCCTTTAGCATCGGTGACGACGCTGCCCCGGTCATGGCAGACGGTTGAGGGAGCGTCATGCAGCGTGAGCCCGGAGGACTTGCCCTTCGGGGCTGGAGGTATAAAGGGGTCTAAAGGTTCATCACGGCAGGCCGCAATACGAAACTCGCCACTGCTGACGTTATGCGTAACGGAAATAATTTCCTGCGCCATCGCCTCTCCGGGCGTGGTGTTCTCCATCCACAAAAGCATGGCAACCAGCAGCATCAGCGTGGCGGCAGGCCAGATAATCAGATAGTGAAAAGCCCAGGCAAGCCATCGAAGGCAATACAGCAGGACGGACAGAAGCTTAAGCATCATTCCCGTTACCTCCGGGATTCAGCGGAAACCAGACGCTGCAGTTGTCTCTGATAGCCGCCGCCAGCCTCTGCCCTTCCTCTCCGCTATACAGCGCTTTAATCCGGCTGACGTCAGACTTCGCCAGGAAAACCCAGGCCATATGCTGTTTTGTTACGCCCATATCGGAACCTGAGTCATGCTCTGCGGCATTAACACAGATGACGCGCATCCCCTGCGCCTCACAGCAGGCCGCTATATCGTTAAGGTGACGGGTTTTCCCCGGACCACCGTTACCCCTGGTTGTCATGGCGCTCTCCTGAATCGTTGTCATTTTTCTCAATGCGTTTTCGCCCGCTGTCAGAACGCTGTCCTGACAGAAGCGCCTGTACTATCTGAGCGCAGAAAACCGTCTTACCGCTTCCCGTGCTGCCCGGGACCATAAAATTGCCCCGCCCGGAGATTGCGTTACCCATCGTTCACCTCAGATACTGTTTTTGTCGTATTTCGAAAGCCCGCTGGCATTCCGTACAGGTACGTACGCCCGGGATGGCCTGCTGCCGCCTGAGGGGGATGCGATTGCCACAGCATGCGCACCGTTTACGGCTTTTGCCCGCGAGGCAGGACCGCTGCCTCGCGGCCTGTATATGAAGCTGGTTCAGCAATTCGTCCTGCTCCTGCAGGAGATCGAGTTCGTCTGCCATCAACGCTCCCTGCTCACACTGTCCGGACACGCTACCGCCCATCCCTTTTCACGTTTCAGGGCACGCGTGATAACGACGGATTGTTAAAATGGGCGCCACACGCGGTGGCGGTTCAGGTTTCAGTTAACGCGCGGGGTTCCCCACGCTGAGGGTTTCACAACAAAAAACACCCGCGTCGGCTGGTGATAAACGTCCTGCGTATCGATATAGGACGCGATCCACAGCCCGGCCGTCTTTTCACCGACGCGAAGCGGCCTCGGGTCCACGATGGACTCGCGCCCTGGCGGCGGCGCAATAACCGGCGTGACCGTGGAGAGCGGCGCCCGTGAGGCTGAGTGCGGCTGCGGGCGGGGGAGAGTTGGCGCGCCCGTCAGCGGTGTATTTCTGGATGCGACGGCATGCACCGGTTCAGCCGCCAGCGTGAGGGGCTGCACGGACCGGGTCCGGAAATTACCCTCAGCCAGGCGTGGCAGCGATGTCGCACCCGGCTTTACCGTGCTGGCCTCCTCCAGTCGTTTGGCTTTCTCATTGGCCTGCTCGATGGTCATGCAGGTGTCGGATGTCGTCGCGTTACACTCAAAATCGCTCGTTGTACCGGCACATCCCGACAGCGTCAGGAGACTGGCCAGCGTGAGCGCAACAGGCACTGTCTTGTTCATTTGCGGTTCCTTTACGTGGGGTTATTGTGAGTCGGCCTTCGGCATAAACTGGCTCTGGTTAAGCCTGCCCAGCTGGTTGAGCATCTGGTCGGTACTGAACCCGTTCATGCCGCCCTGCGGGACTGACGGCGGCGGAACCGGACTGCGGTCGCTGCCCTCCGCTTTGCTTCTGTCATTCTCGTGCGCCAGCTCTTCAATGGTTTTCAGCTGAAAACCGTCCTGAAAGACAACGGTCACTTCGTTACCCGCCCCAATAGGAATGACGGGGTGGTACTGCTCTGCGCGTTTGATGTAGTAGTCGCTGAGGGTCTGGGCGGCTTTGGAGGCGCCTCCGCCAATCCCCATCTTCATCACGTCACCCGCGCCGAGGGATGCCGTGGCGCCGAGTCCGACCGAAGGCTGGGACGCGGTCTGCACCCCCTGACCGATGCCGTCAACAAAACCCGCACCCCATGCCCAGCCGAGGATTTTGCCGTTTCGCATCACCACTTCGCCCTTGATGCCGTTTTTACCCCGGAAGCTCACGTGTCCGGCAATGGGCTGGTCGATGGTGACGCCGTGCTTCAGGCAGCTGATGTTGCGGGTGCGTACGATGGCGCGTTCGCTGGACACGTCGCCCCAGGCCTCAAGACCGATAAAGCAGCCGGTGAGGTCGTAGCTTTTGCTGTTGGGCATTTCCACCCTGCCCGTAATGCGCAGCTGCATCGGCACCGTGGACTCGTTACCGGTCACGGAGGCGTTGGCGTCAGCCCCCTCGATCAGCATCGATTTGGCGAAGCTGCCCGACGGGATGTACGGCAGGGACGGACCTTTGCTCTCGTCGCTGCGGGCAAAAGACTGACGGCGCAGCTGGTTGGGCACGGGGATGGGCTGGTACTGTACCTGCGCCGGCGGCGTGACGCCGTTACCCGGATAGAACGCGGTCGGCGGCGGGACGGCCCCCGTCTGCGGCGGGAAACCGGTCGGCTGCGGCTCACCTTCAGGCCCCGGCGCAGGCACTGGCGGCTGCGGGGCCGGCTCACCCGATGCGGTGACGGGTTTCGCCCCCAGCGCGCTGACCTGAGCGGAAAGCGCCGCATTATCCTGACTGAGTTTGTCAATCTGGTGCTGATAGCCTGCCTGCCCCTTGCTGAGCAGCTCAAGCTCGCGGCGCATTTCGGCATACTGCTTCTGCATTTCGGAGGCGGTAGCCTGCATCTCGGTCGTGGCATGCTGCTGTACCTTCTGGTCAAAGGTGCTGTCCACCACGCCGGTCATATCGGGCGCAGGCTCACCGGCGGCTGCCGCATCGCTGCTGCCCTCGTAGCGTGCATCCGCCAGATACCAGCCGCCGCCGCCCACCACGCCCACGGTCGCCAGCACGATACCCAGCCAGATAAACTGCTTGCGCTTCACCACTGAATTAATGCTGGCCATCAGCCGCACCTCCGCTGCTGATAATGAAGACCTGCAGGGCGCCGCCCGCCATCAGCTGACGCGAGGCTTCACCAAACAGCACGCCGCGAATGCCGCTCTGCCAGAAGTCGCTTTCCGCGATGTTGCGGGCCATCCCGGTATTGTTGGTGACGCGATAGCGCACCACCTTAAGGTGATTACCCACCCAGACGCGCTCGGGGACTGCAGAAAGTCCGGCGGGAGCGTTGAGGGCTTCATGCGTGACGGGGATAGCCTGCCAGCCGGACGGAAGCTGCCCGCCCAGCAGATGCTGGCTCAGGGAAACCAGCGTGGCCTCGTAGGGGGAAGACTCTTCCCAGGTGCGCGCCGCTTCGCCCGTGCCGGACAGCTCGCTGACCAGCTGGATGGTTCGCCCCGCGCCCGCTCGCGGCACGGCCTGTACCGAGAAGTTGAGGCCGCGTTCGGTTTCCAGAATGAACGTGAAGGGCTTTTTGTTGAGGGTGCTGACAATCACACCGCCGCTTGCCGTCTGCTCCTGCCGCGTCAGCTCACCGTCGAGGCTGGTCAGGGCCGTCACGCGGTCACCTGCGACCGTAAAAAGGTTCGGGTCGGTATTGCTGACCGCGATGCTGGCCTGTCCGCCGTTCGTCAACGGGACAATCGTGGCAGAAAGCGCAGCGGGTGCGGCGACCGTCTGACCGGAAGCGAGCATCAGC
>NZ_JBBCPX010000026.1:0-23343 GCF_037150195.1 Cedecea sp. VD22 | reverse complement strand
AACGGCTTCTGGCTCAACGACAGCTGGCTCAGGGCTTTCTGCGTTTTGCGCCGCTTTGCGAGCCTTGGCTCGGGCAATGGCGGCCTCAACGGCGGCCTTACGCGGGTCAACGGCTTCTGGCTCAACGGCAGCTGGCTCAGGACTTTCTGCGTTTTGTGCGGCTTTGCGAGCCTTGGCACGGGCGATCGCGGCTTCAACGGCAGCCTTCCGCGGATCGGTTTCGGTGCTGCTCGCCGATTCTGCCTGTAGCGCTTTCTCTGCCTGGCGCGCGCGCGCTTCAGCTTTACGGGCTTCGCGGGCGGCAATCATTTCGCTATTGTCCGGCGTACTGCCGGCTTTCACCACTATAGGTTCGTCGCTGGCCTGCGCTTTTTTGCTTTTTACGCGGGCAAGTGCGGCCTGAATGGCATCGTTATCTTTTGCCGTCGGCTGAACCGCGGCATTTTTATGGCGCTCAAGGCGAGCGGCTTTCTCACGCTCCAGCCTTTCCTGCCGTGCCTCAAAGCGAGCCTTAGCCTCAACGGTGCGTTTGGCTTCCAGCTCAATCTCACGGATTTCGGCCTTTTCCTGGCGGAAGTACTGCACCAGCGGAATATTGCTCGGGCAAACGTAGGCGCAGGCCCCGCATTCGATACAGTCAGACAGGTTGTAGGCGGTGGCTTTGTCGTGCTGCTGGCCTTTGCTGAACCAGTACAGCTGCTGCGGCAGCAGATCGGCCGGGCAGGAGTCCGCGCAGGCGCTGCAGCGAATACAGCCTTGTTCTTCTTCCTGCTCGCCCATTTCAGCCGGAGACGGGGCCAACAGGCAGTTGGTAATTTTTACTACCGGCACATCAAGCCACGGCAGGGTGAAGCCCATCAGCGGCCCACCCATAATCACTTTCTGATCCTGCCCTGGGCGGAAGCCCGCAAAACTGAGCAGGTGGCTGACCGGCGTGCCCAGACGCGCCCAGACGTTGCCCGGCTGAGTTATGGATTCACCAGTTAAAGTGACGACACGCTCGGTCAGCGGTTCGCCGTCGATGACCGCACGTTTAATGGCATACGCGGTGCCGACGTTCTGCATCAGAATGCCAATGTCGGACGAACGGCCCCCGTGGGGCACCTGCTTGCCGGTTAAAATCTGCGTCAGCTGCTTGGCGCCGCCGGACGGGTATTTCGTCGGGATGACCCGCAGCTGCATATCGTGGCTATTAGCCAGCACCGCCCGCATCATGGAGATCGCCTGCGGCTTGTTGTCCTCAATGCCAATAAGAATGCGCTGTGGCTTCAGAATATGGGCCAGAATGCGCACGCCTTCGATAATTTGCGCGGCACAGTCCTGCATCAGGCGGTCGTCGGCGGTAATGTAGGGCTCGCATTCGGCGGCGTTCACGATCAGCGTGTCAATTTTATCGCCGCCGCCCTGCAGTTTGCTGCCGGTCGGGAACCCTGCGCCGCCCAGCCCGGCCACGCCGAACTGGTGAATGCGTTCAATAAGGGCTTCACGGCTCTGGCAGCGGTAGTCGCTCCAGCCGTCTCGTTCAATCCAGCGGTCCTCACCGTCAGCATCAAGAATGACGCTAAGTTCGGCGAGGGCAGAAGGATGCGCGGTTGAGTGCGGTTCAATAGCCTTAATGGTGCCGGAGGTTGGAGCGTGTACCGGCAGCATACGCCCGCGTCCACGGGTCAGAGGCTGGCCGCGCAGCACATAGTCACCGGGTTTGACGCACAGTTCACCTTCCGCGCCGATGTGCTGCTTCAGCGGAATCACGAGCTGGGAGGGCAGCGGAACCTGGCGCAGCGGCGTGCCGTTGGACTGAGTTTTCATCTCCGGGGGATGAATGCCGCCGTCAAAGTCCCAAATTCTGTCTTTTTTAAAGCGATTGAAGATATTAAGCATGGTTATCCGCCGGGATCATACGCACCGGGATGGTCTGCAAATCCCATTTCCAGCTTTCGGTCGTCGGGCTGACGGGGATCAGGTCGATGCAGCGGGTAGGGCAAGGGTCGACGCAAAGGTTACAGCCTGTGCACTGGTCGCTGATCACGGTATGCATGGCGCGGGTCGCGCCTACAATCGCGTCAACGGGGCAGGCCTGAATGCATTTTGTGCAGCCGATGCAGTTTGCTTCGTCAATCACGGCGAGCATGCGCACTGGCTCTGCGGCGGTGGCGTCGCCGTCAATGGGCTGGGGCTCCACGTTGAGGGCGCTGGCAATCTTCAGCATTACGGCTTCGCCGCCCGGCGCGCAAAGGTTGATTTTCGCGCCCTGGTTGCCAACGGCCTCTGCGTAAGGACGGCAGCCTGGGTAACCGCACTGGCCGCACTGGCTCTGGGGCAGCAGTTCGTCAATGCGGTCAACAATCGGATCTTCTTCTACTTCAAAGCGGCGAGAGGCATAGCCCAGGATCAGGCCGAAAAGCAGCCCCATCAGCGTGACTGAAATAATGGCCATCCACAACGTTGTCATCAGAACTTCACCAGCCCGCTAAAGCCCATAAAGGCGAGGGCCATCAGGCCTGCGGTCACCAACGCGATAGCGTTGCCGCGAAACGGGGCTGGAATATCGGCTACAACCATACGCTCTCGAATGGCCGCGAACAGCACCATCACCAGCGAGAAGCCAAGCGCGGCGGAAAAGCCGTACACCGCCGACTGCAGGAAGTTATGGCCCAGATTGATGTTGAGCAATGCCACGCCGAGTACGGCGCAGTTGGTGGTGATCAGCGGCAGGAAGATCCCCAGCAGGCGATAAAGCGCGGGGCTGGTTTTACGCACCACCATTTCGGTGAACTGCACGACAACCGCGATAACCAGGATAAACGCCAGGGTGCGCAGATAGATCAGGTCCAGCGGCACCAGGATAAGTTCGTCAATGATCCACGCAAAAATAGAGGCGAGCGTCATCACGAAGGTGGTCGCCAGCCCCATGCCGATGGCGCTTTCCAGTTTTTTGGAAACCCCCATAAACGGACACAGACCAAGGAACTTCACCAGCACGAAGTTATTGACCAGCACGGTACCCACAAAGAGCAGCAAATAATCTGACATGATTCGACCTGAAACAAAAAAAGCCGCCTATTATCGACGAATCGGCGGGCGGCGACAACGGGCTATCTATAGGGTTATTACGGGTTAATGAAGGTCTGCTTCACTCGCTTCGAACGCTTCAAATAAGGCACCAGTAATGCCGCTGCAAGCAGAGAAGGCAGCAGCAGTTGAACCGCGACCTTGTCGCTGACCGGCGAAAATGCGAAGGATTTAATCGCCAGCAGCACGGTGAGCAGCAGCCACAAAATATAATGACGGACCACATTCTGGCGGCGTTTAAAGAACGCGATAGTCAGCCAGAGGGTATAGGCCCACATTGCCATCGCACAGGCGACGGACAGGCTGAACAACAGCGTTGTTTTTGCGTCTGCGCTGCCCAGCGCCTCGCGGGCTGCCGGGGACAGAATCATCATCAGGAAACTTAACAGCGCCACCGAGCTGCTGAGCAACGACATCAGCAGCCAGGCCAAAGGGGCAAGGAGCCAGCCGGCAATGCGCGGGGGTTGGGGCGTCGTCATGTGTCCTCCCGATTTTAAATAAGGTGAATAAAGCGGGGGGATTATAAGGGATTTTGCCGCTAATGCTACCGGCAGCGGCTATACAACGTAACGCCAGACCGTTTTCGGCACGCATCCAAGGTCAAAAAGACGTCCGCCGGAGGCCAGTTCTGCCCTGCGGTGATCGGCCGCGCGGTACATATTCATGATTTCCTGGCTGTCGGTCAGGGTGTAATTCAAGTGATCAAAAAGCTTTTCCAGATTTTCCTGCGAGCTTATTTTGCGGAATTTCATCAGGTAGTCCAGGGCACTGAGAGGTGTTGCATTTTCCATGGCGGGTATCAATTAATCACGGTCGGCGGATTGAGAGGCGATGATAATCGCAAACTCGGTCGCGACTTAGCGCTATTATTACTCAACGGAACAATTAGGAGTTTTCTTTGCAAGATCCAGGAATATCGCGTCCTGGACTACATAAAAATCTCCTTAATTTTAATATACCCTGGCCGTTCGGGCTAAATGAAGACAGTTATTTAAAGCCATAATAACTGTCTGGATGATTAGCAATAATGGCGGTCTTATGCCTGGGCAATGCGCAATCCAGAAACTTGCTGTTGTCGCCCACCGGGGGATAAGGTGAAATGCCGGAGTTCATTAAAGAGAGGAAAACACATGAGTGATACCATCCGCGTCGGGCTTATCGGTTACGGTTATGCCAGCAAGACTTTTCATGCACCGCTGATTTCCGGTACGCCAGGAATGATCCTCGCCGCAGTTTCCAGTAGCGATGCTGAAAAAGTGCACGCTGACTGGCCGGGGATGACGGTCGTGTCCGATCCTCAGCACCTGTTTAAAGATCCCGCCATCGATCTGATTGTCATTCCTACCCCGAATGACACCCACTTCCCGCTGGCTAAAGCTGCGCTGGAAGCCGGAAAACATGTCGTCGTTGATAAGCCTTTCACCGTCACGCTATCCCAGGCGCGGGAGCTGGATGCGCTGGCTAAAAAGGTCGGTCTGCTGCTGTCCGTGTTCCACAACCGCCGTTGGGATAGCGACTTCCTGACGGTGAAAAATTTGCTGGCGGAAGGGACGCTCGGCGAAGTGGCCTATTTTGAATCCCACTTTGACCGCTACCGCCCGCAGGTACGTAACCGCTGGCGTGAACAGGCGGGCGTCGGCAGCGGTATTTGGTACGATCTTGGGCCGCATCTGCTTGATCAGGCCATCACTCTGTTTGGGCTGCCAGTCAGCCTGACCGTGGACCTCGCGCAGCTTCGCGCCGGGGCGCAGGCGACCGACTACTTCCACGCCGTGCTGGCTTATCCGCAGCGTCGTGTCGTGCTGCATGGCACGCTGCTGGCGGCGGCGGAAACGGCGCGTTACATCGTGCACGGCACGCGTGGGAGCTACATTAAATACGGCCTTGATCCGCAGGAAGATCGCCTGAAAGCGGGCGAACGACTACCACAGGAAGACTGGGGTTACGACATGCGCGACGGCGTGCTGACCCTGGCACAGGGCGAGATAATGGACGAGCAGACGCTACTGACCGTGCCAGGTAACTATCCGGCTTATTACGCGGGAGTGCGTGATGCTCTGGCCGGTAAAGGTGAGAACCCTGTCCCGGCAGCCCAGGCGATTCAGGTCATGGAACTGATTGAGCTGGGCATCGAGTCCGCGAAAAAGCGCGCGACGCTGAACCTTGTCTGAGAATGCCCCTCACCGCGCCCGGTGAGGGTTAACCGTTAATGCAGATTGTTAAAGTTGTAGGTGAAGGTCAGGCTGAAGCGGACATCGCGGCGGCTGCTGTCGCTGGGTAAATCAGCCAGTGGTCTCGCCGCCTCAACGGAGACAGTATAGTGGCGGCTGTCGCCCACCGTTACCCCGGTTGCAATCGAGGCCAGGCGCTGATGACGGAAGCCCGGCTGATTGAACCAGGTCTGGGCGGTATCGGCCACGACATAGGGCTGCACCGTGTTAATCCACACGCCCTGATCGAGACTATGGAGATAGCGCATTTCAACCTGCCCGCCGTAGCCGTAATCTCCGCTGGCCTCGCCGTCAGGATATCCCCGGCCAAAACGCTGCGCCCCGAAGCTTACGCGCTCAGCTTCGGGCAAATTGTTGTTTGACCAGTCCCCCTCCAGCGACGTACTCAATCGCCATTTAGGCGCGACCAGCCAGGCTGCATCGACGTTGCCCTTCCAGCGCGTAAAGTTGAGATTAGTGTTTAATCCCGGCGTGACGCTGGCCCCAAAGGCATCAATACCCTTGCGCAGGGTCAGGCGTGCGCTCCAGTTGGCGGTGTCGTACTCGCGGTAGCCCCAGGCCGAAAACTCTGCCGCCGGGTAGCGAGCGCGCTGGCTGACGCCGGGCAAATCAATGGTATTGCCGAAGCCGCTGGCGCGCAGCGCATAATCGTCGCGCTTATCGACATAATCCAGCCCGCCGCTGACCGAAAACTGCTTCTTGCGCTCAAGCAGCAGCGGGTAGCTGAAGGCTATTCCCCCGGTGTACTGGGTGGTTTTTTCCTTTGCATCGATAGAAATGTTCTGCGGCAAATAAAGCAGCGGCGTGTAGTCACTGGGGTTTTCGCGATAGAAGCTGCCTTTCAACTGCATCAGCAGGCCGTTATCGGTGAGGTATTGCTGATAGTTGGCCCCAAAGTAGGTTTTTTTCGTGCTGCTATCCAGCGGCACCAGCGTGGCAAGCCCCAGCTGATCGCCGTGGCTGGTGAGGTTGCTGAGCGTGCCGTTAATCAGCGCCAGGTTTGAGCCTTTGCGCGTGTCTATCGTGGAGGAAATATCCCAGATATGCGGCTGCGTGGCGTCGACTTTCATATCCGCCGCGCCATAAATGTTGTTAGGTAGCGCGGCATTGGCCTCCACTTTTGTCGCCGGCGTGCGCTGCATCAGCAGGCTGTAGCGGTCAAATGTGGCCTGACTGAGGGGTTTTTCATTCATCATTAGCGCCGACAAACGGCTTAAGCGTTCGCCCGTATTAGCGTTATCGCTTTTGATGTTGCTGTGCGCAATATAGCCTTCAACCAGCACAATACGCACCGTGCCATCATGGAAATTGTCGCTCGGCAGGTAAGCGTAGGACAGGGGCAGGCCATCCTGCTGATAGCGCTGGGTAATGTTATTGGTCAACGTTATCAACTGGGCCAGCGGGACTATTTTGCCGACCAGCGGCATAAACGGCTGAACCAGCGAGTCGAGTTTATAGCGCGTGCCGCCAATAAACTGCAGATGTTTCACCGTAATCGGCGTCTGCGGGGTTAACTTCGGAACCGGCAGCGGGGTTTTTACTTCTGGCTGTTTTTGCGGGGCAGCAGGTATGGCAAGAGAACGAGCAGCTTTTGCGGGGTTATTAGGGTCGATAAGCGTGGGGGACATATCGGCATAGCTGATACTCAGCGTAGCGCCATAAAGCAACACGATACCCAGACGAGTGTCCATAGTGATCTCCCTTAACTGCGCAGCGAAGAAGATGCTGTGAAAAAAGTGCTCCCGCCGTTACCACGGGAGCACATGTGCCATAGTGAGCACTATTTGGTTTTCAAAAGACCGCTGACCGCGCCGGTAAGCCCGACTTGCTGGCCTGAACTTGTGCTACTGCCTGTCGCACTGGCGTTGACATTGGTGGTTAGCGAAGAGGTCAGGCCGCTCACTGTGGTGCCAAGGCCGGTCACCAGGCCATTGCCCCCCACGCCGAGCGAGCCAGAAGCCCCCGCTGAAACGGAGCCTGAGCTGCTGCCGGTTTGCACTGGTTTCACCAGCGCTCCGCTGTCAGTCACCACCTGCCCGGTATTCTGGACTACCTGCCCCACGCCGCTGAGAGAAGGGTTGCTGCCGCTTATATTGGTCCCCAGACCGCTGACGGCTCCCCCTGTGGTGGTCAGCAGGTTACTGACTGGCGTACCCAGCCCGGTAGCCCCGCCCACGGCCTGAGTGGCTTTCTGCGTATCTGAAAGGGTGGTGTTAACCAGCCCCGTAGCGCCAGTTGTCAGGTTGGACACGCCAGGGCTTTGTACCGTTTGAGTCAGGGCATTCCCTGTACCGGTCACGGCTTGCCCCGCAGTATTGACCAGTCCACCTGCGGCACCTGTGACCCCGCCGACTGGCGTATTGGCTGTGGAGCTTGCGAGATTAGTCCCGACTGCTGAAACGGTTGTCCCAAGGCCAGATACGGCATTGGTCGCACCGGTCACGGTGGTGCCCACCCCGTTAGGGTTGTTAGCATTGCCAAGGCCATTCACTACGCCGTTGCCGACGGTTGAAATGGCGCTGCCGGTGCCGTCCACGGCCACGGCAACCGTGGAGGTGACAGGATTATTCACCGGTAACTGAGAACCTACGCCGCTGACGGTACTGCCAACGCCGCTTACGACGCCGCCGGCATCGCCGATAATGTTATTACCTGCACTATTAGCGACGGTTGTTCCGCCTCCAGTACCGCCACCGGTTCCACCTCCGCCCGAACCGCCACCTGTTCCAGTACCTGTTCCAGTACCTGTTCCAGTACCTGTTCCAGTACCTGTTCCAGTACCTGTTCCAGTACCTGTTCCAGTACCTGTTCCAGTACCTGTTCCAGTACCTGTACCAGTGCCTGTTCCAGTACCTGCACCTGTTCCAGTACTGCCATCCGAGCCGGTTCCTCCACCGGAACCGCTACTCCCCGAGCCGCTACCGCCATTGCTTGCGGTGTCTGTGCCCGTGGTGCCGGCAGACCCGGCTGTTTTCGCCGTATTGTGCGAACTCCCGCCGCCGCCGCTACAGGCCGACAGGGAGAAGGCAAGAAGTACCGCCATCGCAATAGCGCTGAGGCGGCCAAAATTATTTGAGCGCATAGCAATACTCCACTATTAGCACGCCGGACGGCGTATTAATAAGTGTATGGCGTATTTGAATCACTGCCACATCACGGCTCATATAATATGAATTTAAATTTCCAAATGAGATTTTTGTCGTATTTCTGCATTTTGAAATTGAATGGTTTTGATATTAACTTTTTAATTATCATTAGGTTATTTTTTTACCAAAAGGTAAAAAATTTTTTATGACAATTACCTTGATTTACGGTGAAATGTCTTCTTTAAATAGCTATAAAATTAAGCCGTGCTGTATTCATATTTTAGTTTCAGTTTCGCTTAATCGATAACGTTTCGCTTTAAGATAAAGCGACATGAACCCACTGTGCATTTTTTGGAAGTTTGCAGAATTGTTAACTCGCCAGCGCGGCCGATTTGTTGCAAAGTAACAGCCAAAATGATGTCTGACAGGTAGAGGAACAGGATGGGTTGGCTACAAAAACTAAAAATTGATAATTTTTTACTGATAATGATTGGCGTGGTGATCGTGGCATCGCTGTTCCCGTGCGAGGGGATAGTGAAAACCGGGTTTGAATACCTGACGACGTTTGCCATCGCGCTGCTCTTCTTTATGCATGGGGCAAAACTCTCCCGCGATGCCATTGTGGCGGGCATGGGGCACTGGAAACTTCATTTAGTGGTGTTTCTCAGTACCTTTGCGCTGTTCCCGCTGCTGGGGCTGGCGATGGGATTCCTCTCTCCGGCTATTCTGAGTCAGCCGCTGTATATGGGCTTCCTCTATCTTTGTGCGCTGCCCGCCACGGTGCAGTCAGCCATCGCCTTTACTTCGGTTGCCGGGGGTAACGTGGCGGCGGCGGTGTGTAGCGCTTCTGCATCCAGCATCCTGGGGATCTTCCTCTCGCCCGTTCTGGTTGGGGCGCTGATGCAGACTCAGGAAGGGGCAACCGACACGCTGCATGCCATTGGCAAAATCATTATGCAGCTGATGGTGCCGTTTGTTATCGGGCATCTTTCCCGGCCGCTGATTGGCAAATGGGTGGATCGTCATAAAAAGCTGATTGGCCTGACCGACCGGTCGTCCATTTTGCTGGTCGTCTATGTGGCGTTTAGCGAAGCGGTAGTCGAAGGCATTTGGCATCAGGTCAACGGTTTCTCGCTGCTGATGGTGCTGGCCTGCTCGCTGGTGCTGCTGGCGATTGTGCTGGTGGTGAATACGCTGGCGGCGCGCCTGCTGGGCTTTAATACGGCTGACGAGATTACTATCGTGTTTTGCGGGTCGAAGAAAAGTCTGGCCAACGGCGTGCCGATGGCAAATGTGCTGTTCCCGGCAAGTGCGGTGGGGATGATGGTGCTGCCGCTGATGATTTTCCACCAAATCCAGCTGATGGTTTGCGCCGTTCTGGCTCAGCGCTATGCCCGCAAAACGGCCGAACAAAAACGGCAGCTGGAATCCGCGTCCTGACGCCAGCCGCCGGTATTTTTACGCCGCCTTAACCTTAGCGATAAGCGCCTGTTTTTCGGCTTCGCTCAGGAACGCAATCTTCAGTCCATTCTCCTGCGCGGTGCGAATGTGCGCCGCGCTGAGGCCGGCCTGAGGTGCCGCGACGTTATACTCATGAATAATATCGATGCCCTGAAC
The DNA here is from genome assembly GCF_037150195.1 of Cedecea sp. VD22. Lineage (NCBI taxonomy): Bacteria > Pseudomonadati > Pseudomonadota > Gammaproteobacteria > Enterobacterales > Enterobacteriaceae > Cedecea > Cedecea sp. VD22. Next base: position 13,337 of record NZ_JBBCPX010000026.1, on the reverse strand, counting down.
CGCCGGGTCATCGGTATTGATCGTGGCCAAAACGCCGCGATCGAGGAAGGCGATCAGCGGGTGTTTGTCCAGGGCCGCAACGGTGCTGGTCTGAATATTCGACGTCAGGCAGGACTCAATCCCGATTTTATGTTCCGCCAGGAAATCCATCAGCGCCGGATCTTCAACTGCTTTTACGCCGTGACCGATACGCTCCGCGCCCAGCTCGCGGATAGCCTGCCAGATGCTCTCCGGCCCGGCAGCTTCGCCGGCATGCACGGTGATCCGCCAGCCAGCATCCCGCGCACGATTAAAGTGATTCAGGAACAGGCTGCCCGGGAAGCCAAGTTCGTCTCCGGCTAAGTCCAGCGCGGTAATGCTGTCGCGGTGGGCGAGCAGGGCGTTCAGTTCCGCTTCACAGGCGGCTTCACCAAAGGTTCGGCTCATAATGCCGATCAGGCGGGCTTCAACGCCAAAATCGCGGCAGCCCTGGCGTACACCTTCAATTACGGCTTCAACCACGCCGGCCACCGGCAGGTTGTGACTCATCGCCATATAGCCAGGGGAGAAGCGCAGCTCCACGTAGTGCAGGCCGTTGCGAGCGGCATCTTCAATATTTTCCCAGGCGACGCGGCGGCAGGCCTCGAGATCGCCCAGCACTTTCACGCCCCAGTCCAGCTTCTGCAGGAAACTGACCAGGTCCGGTGCAGTCTCAACGACCTGAACGTGTGGACGCAGGGTTTCGAGGGTATTGGCAGGTAAAGATAAATTAAACTGGCGGCCGAGATCGAGGATAGTTTGCGCACGAATATTGCCATCAAGGTGGCGGTGCAAATCGGTTAACGGCAGGGTGGTATCAATCATGGTCGCACTCTTTTTTTGATTAAAGTGCGGCGTATTATAAAAAGAAATGGGGGGCAATTGCTACGGCTGTCAGCATTTTGTTGCGCAAACGTCCCTGTCGCGCTTTTGCCGAGAAAAATTATTGCAGCGTTAGCTTGTAGCCAAGATGGCTGGCCTCAAAACCAAGGTTGTCATAAAAGCGGTGCGCATCCGTCCGTGTTTTGTCCGTAGTGAGCTGTACGAGGTGACAGCCTCTTTCTTTGCACTGCTGGACGGCCCAATCCACCATCTGTTTGCCAAATCCCGTCCCTCTCTGTGAACGCGCAATGCGTACCGCTTCAATCTGGCCGCGCCACGCGCCTTTGCGCGCTAAGCCCTGAATAAAGGTCAGCTGTAACGTCCCGATGACCTCATCTCCGGATACGGCTACGGCAAGTAGCTGGTTTGGATCGGCATCGATGGCATGAAAAGCATCAATGTAGCGCTGATCTAAGGGAAGGCTGGGATCTTCTCTCAGGCGGCCCAGAATGTCGTCGGCTAACAGCGTGATAATGGCGGGAACATCGGCAAGCTGTGCTTTACGAAAAAGTATCTCGTTCATTGGCTGGTTTCCATCAGGGGAAAGAAGGCTTGTGCCGGCAAATGTTAGCACAGCCAGCTTTAGGGGCTGGCTGTTTTTGGGTTTTATAAAAAGTTGTTTGTAAGCATATTTAAATAAAAAAGATCTTTTTATTCGCCTGTTTCACTGACGGCTGCCAACCCATATTTAATCGCGCAGGTAGCTATAAACGTCGGCATAAACTGGTCAATCAAGAAACGCGGGTTGGGCTGCTTATCTTCATAAAAACCGGCCAGTGCGAAACCCGCCTCAAGCTGTCCGCCGATCTGCTCTTCCAGTGAATGGCCAAAGACGAACGCTTCTCCCCGAGCCTGTTTCGCGGCCAGCTCGTCGGCCGTGAGATCATTGACGTCAGAATAGGGCAGGCTGAATCTTGGACGGATAACGCCTTGTTCGGCATAGTTGGCTGCACGATCGCCGATGAAAACAACCGGATTAAAAAAGCTGGATAACAGCTTTCCGCCGCTCGCTAAAATCCGGTAACAGCCGCGCCAGATGGGGCGAATATCCGGCACGTACTGGTTAGATATCGGGTGGATAATGTAGTCAAAGCTTTTATCCGCGAAACGGGACAGATCGCGCATATCGCCCTGGACAAATGTCAGCTTCAGATTGTCCCGTTGCGCAACAAAGCGGTCTTTATTGAGCTGCTCCTGCGATAAATCATATACGGTGACTTCCGCCCCGGCGGCGGCGAGCACCGGTGCCTGCTGCCCCCCGGCAGACGCCAGGCAGAGAATGCGTTTTCCCTGCACGTTCGGTAGCCAGCTGGCAGGGAGCTTGCCTGGCGTTAAATGAATCTGCCACTCGCCGCGGCGGGCTTGTGCAATGATGTCGGCACCGACAGGCCGGGACCATTCGCACTGCTGGCGGGCAAGGGCATCCCATGCGGCGCGGTTGTGCTCGAGTAAGTCGGAAGAGTGGGTAAATGTATCAGGCATCTTATTTTCCTCTGGGGAGTGAAAAGCAGAGCCAGGGAATAGCGGCGAGATGTGCGGCATAAGCCGCAGCCGAAACTGCAATAATAAACAGCAATGCGTATTCACACTGGCATAAGTCAGGCAGAGCGCATTAGTTGTTCATTTCGTTGCAAACCTCGGGAGGGATTCAATAAAAAAACTGAGTCTAGTTTCGGCAGGCGGGACTGTCAACGGCCTTACGTGGGGAAAGCGTTTGGTTATTCCCGGTCGGGCTCAGGCACTTTTGCACCTGAGCCACCTCCTTAATCTTTTCGTAATGGCGCCTGGAACAGCTCGTGCTGCATGGCGCTTATATTCTCCAGCCAGCTGAGCGGTTTTCCCGCCCGGCTGTCTTCAATCTCGGCATACCGCGGCGTCGAGAGTGAAAAATCGAGGTTGGCCCGCATCCAGTGCGCCATCCCCTCAACGTACCGACGAATGCTTTCCCGCTGCGTCTGCGTCAGCGGCGTCTCTTCCAGCAGAGTTTCAAGCCGATGGCGTGTTTCCATGAACAGGTTCTGTCGGTCGAGAACGAGACCATAAATGCGGGTCACCGCCTCTGCGCGGGAGCAGCCTGCGTTTTGCTCCAGGACCAATACCAGGTTATTCACATCCCCGCGTGATCGCTCTTTCTCGAAAGAGAAGAGGTCATTACTCATGCAAATCACGTCGATGGTGCAGTTTTTTAGCAACTGTAGCTCGAGGCTGTCGGCAATGATGGCCGGAATTTCATCATTGAGGCAGAACTCAATGATATCCAGCACGACCCTCACGGCACCGGTATCACGGCGTATCTCAACAAAAGTCAGCAAGCCCGGTAAGGCACTTTTATTTCTGGCCGTGACTTCCCAGCGAAGCGAGCTGAGATAGTTACGAATATTTTGGCTAAAGCGCCGCTGCTGTTCTTTACTCAGGCGCCGGGCATATTCCTGCCAGAGTGAAACAAAAGCGCGTTCAACCGGGCTTTGCGGCGAGAGTTTGCCTTCCGCGTCCGGCAGGGCAAGTCGCAGCAGACGGTCGAGGATCAGATCGGCCTGATCTTTCTGATGGCCCAGGCAGCACTCATCTAACTGATCGTCGAATAAAAATAGCCATACCAGCCAGTTAATCGCTACCTTCAGATCGTCTTGTGCGGCGTATGGATAAGCTTTGGCGGTAAGTTGTGAAAACCCTGAGCGATCAAGTCGCTCGATGGCCTGTTCCCCCTGGACTAAACCCATCTCGACTAACCAGCGGCGGGATTCCGCCCAGCTGTTATCGTGGCTGGGATTCATATGGGTGGTGAAAGGGCAATAGAATTCGGGGAGAGGAAGTGCGCTCATCATTATTTTCCCAAAAGTAAGTCTGAGTCAGCAGTCTGGAGCTGGTTATGCCAGTTTTCAGGGCGTAATGAACGGGACTTCTCCATGATGGTCATAAACCAGGCGGCAAACGTTTCTGGTCGCTGAGCCATCTGACGCTGAAGGTTTTCGAGCGTCAGCCATTGCCAGGCGTCGACTTCTACCGGATTAGCATGAGGCTGCCCGCTGAACAGCCCGATGAACAGATGATCAAATTCATGCTCCACCATCGTCGGGGAAACCTCGACTCTATAGGTAATGTTCCCAACGGAAAGCAGAGGGCAGTCAAACCCCATTTCCTCTTTTAGCCTACGCCGTGCGGCATTGACGTTCGTTTCACCCGGGCGGGGATGGCCACAGCAAGTGTTAGCCCATAGCCCGCCAGAATGGTATTTACTTTTCGCCCGCCGCTGGAGCAACAGCTCCCCCGTTGGGTTAAAGATAAAGATCGAAAAAGCACGATGCAGCTGTCCCTCAAGGTGCGTTTGTATCTTCTCGCCTTCACCCGTTGGCCTGTCGTGGCTGTCCACCAGAATCATTTTCTCTGTCGGCATTATTATATCTCCCTGTCGGGGCCTTTCGGCGCCCACACGATTGGCTGAGGTTACCGAGGCTTGACGATTAGCAGAGTATGGAAGCCTGGCGTTTTCACTAGCCGCTCAATGCGTAAATCTGCCTTTTCAAGCAAATGCCGGTACTCAGCCTCGCTGCGCTCTCTACCGTGCAGGGACGTTAACATGACCAGATCCAGAAACTTGGCGTAATCGGGCTGGTTATCGCCGGTAAGCAAATGTTCGAAGATCAACAGCTGTGCGCCCTCATGCATAGCTTGACGGCAGTTGCGCAGGATCTGCAGTGCCTGTTCGTCTGACCAGTCATGCAGGACATGCCGCAGAATGTAGGTGTCCGCCCCGGCAGGGATCTCATTGAAGAAGTTTCCGGCCTGCCAGGCCAGGCGAGGATTACGCTCGCTGGTTTGGTTTTCAATCTGAGCAATCACCTCAGGCAAATCAAACAGCGTGCCAGTCAGCTGCGGATTTGCATCGAGAATGCCGGACAGAAATTTACCTAATCCGCTGCCGATATCGAACAATCGGCCAGCGTGGCAGAAATCAAAGGCCGCCAGGGCATCGTCAATGCCCGAGGCCGAATAAGAGGTCATGGCGCGGGCAAAAATGTCTCTGGCTCCGGCGTCCTGGCCCAGATAGTCAAAAAAGGGCTGACCATAGATTTTATCAAATACGGGGCCGTCCTCCGTCAGGGCGACATCCAGCTGTTCAAAACAGCGGTTAACCTGCTCTGACCCCATAAAGCAGGCCCATCCGTGCAAAGAATCCGGTCGCTCGCTGTTCAGCATGGCACTCAGCGGCGTGTTGCGATACCCCTCTCCGGTTTCAAAAAAAATGCCGCAGCCCGCAAGGGCGCGCAGCAAACGTTTCAGCGCCTGAGGTTGGCAACCGCTTTGCCGAGCCAGCGCCTCCAGACCGAGGGTTTGATCTCCGAGAATATCTGCCAGCTTCAGCCGGGCTGCGGCCGTAATGGCATGCACCAGCAAAGACTGCATGCCCAACAGGGCCAGCAGATTATTACGTGGCGTGGCGGGGACCGGTGTGTTTTGCTGCTCTGGCGACGTGCTGTCGGCAGCAGAGGGGAAGGCAAGGGTTTGGCTCATACAGCAGTAACCTGAAAGAGTACAACAAACATTGGAAATGGCCCGCTAATGACAAAATGCATTAACCATGGCCGTCGTATCGGCTTATCCTTGCAGACTGAGGATCCTGAACGTATACCGCGTCGTGACAAAATAAAAAATCATTAAAAATAGAAGGTTAGGAACTTGTCAAACACGCGGTGACAAGCTACTTCAGGCCCTGTAGGGCAGGTAATAGCGTTTGTTTATGGCTTGAGGTGAGTCGCAAAATTGCGCGGTAAGTTCCGCTTAGATGAACATAAAACAGTCATCCACACGGGTTCAGGCAGGAACAAGAACGGGTGAATCAGAAAATGGTGAGCAATAAAATCTGGCGCGAGTCACACCCGCGCCTTATGTGTTAAGCGTGCGGGGTACGTTTTTCTTCGATCAGGCGGCGCAGCAGCGGGATCAGCAGCAGTAAAATAACGCCGGTAGCGACGGAGCCCCAGCCCAGCTGGCTAAAGACTTTGCTGTAGCCCGGGTCGGTCAGTATCGGCGTGCTGCCGCTGTTTTGCGGCATGCGGCCGGAAACATAGCCCGCCAGCACGGAGGCCACGCCCGTGACCATCATCCAGCAGCCCATCATCAGGCCCTGCAGGTTGGCCGGGGCCAGTTTGCCGATCATCGAGTAGCCCACCGGGGAAATCAGCAGTTCGCCGATGCTTTGCAGAATGTAGCTCAGCACAATCCATTTCAGCGCCACCATGCCGTCCGCACCTGCCATGGCGATACCCAGCGGCAGCACCAGCATGCCAACGCCCATACAGAACAACGAAGAGGCAAACTGGGCGGGAATGTCGATGCGCACGCCGCGATCGCGCAGGCGTTTGAACAGCCAGGCCATCAGCGGGCCGCCGATCACGATGACGACAGTGTTGATGTTTTGCAGCCACTGCGGAGAGACTTCCCAGCCAAAAGCGTTCAGGGTAACGTTATGCTCGGCGAACAGCGTCAGCCCCATGGGTGCCAGCTGGTACAGCGACCAAAACACCAGCGAACCGGCGGCCAGCAGCAGGTAAGCTGCCATGCGGAGACGCTCGTGCTTGCGAGGGTGGCGGGCGGTCATGACGCACAGTGCCAGGAAGACCAGCGCCCCCAGCACGATAACAAACGTGCTGCTGAATTCGGTATGGCCGAGCAGCAGGCGCAGGACAGGGACCAGAAGAATCAGGATCAGCAGCCCAAAAGCCATGCGCAGATAAAACCCTTTCCCCTTGATGTGCTGCAGCGGCGTGCTGATATCTGCCAGCACCGGCCAGCGGAGCAGGGTGATGACTACGGCGGCGACGTTTCCGAGGGTGGCAAACAGGAACAGCGCCCGGTAGCTTTCGGTCAACTGGTAGTAGCCCGCCACGGTAAAGCCGATAAAGAAGCCCAGGTTCATCCCGGCGTAGTTCCACAGGAAGGCGGCTTCACGGCGATCGTCGTCCGGCGCAAAACGCTGGGTCAGCATCATGTTCAGGCAGGTGACGTTCAGCCCGCTGCCGCTCAGGAACATCGCCAGCCCCCACCACAGGCCCGTCAGGCCCGCGTCGGCAATCAGATAACAGCCCGCGACCTGCAGCAGCATCCCCAGCACAAACAGGTTCCGGTTACTCAGATAGCGGCCCCCGAGGCAGCCGCCAAACAGGTGCAGCCCGTAGTTGAATGCCCCGAAGATCCCCATCATGGCATCGGCCTGGCCTTCGCTAAAGCCCAGTCGCTTGGTGACGTACAGCACCAGCGTGGAGTAAAGCACCGCAAAGCCCAGGGTGGCGAACATCTGAATAAAGAACAACGCGCCTGAGCCGGGAGGAATGGCCTGATGCGAGGCGTGGCCGGAAGATAAACTCATATTGTCTCTCTCAACAACAAAAAGACCCGGGAAGCGCGGCGTCACCGGGTCTTAATTTCTATGACTATGATGAGGGAGCATTTTCGTCGCTTTTAGCGGTTTTATGCAAAGCAGAACGACTAAATATTCACATTAAATAATTTCAAAATTTTACAAACCAAAAAGATAACCAGACGAAAGTGCTTAAAAATCACTCCGAATCGGTGCTGCGGGGAAATTCAAGGTGGCCGGTCACCTCGCCCCAGGTGGCGCCGACAGGCGAGAGAAACAGCGGATGCTTAGCACAGTAAACCGGGTTGATCATGCCCTCCAGCGAGCCGTCCTCACGGCGGATATCCCAGCGAATCCACGCATGTTTTTTCATATCTGCGTGAATGTCTTGTGGCGTGTTTTCCTGGGGATATTCAGCCAGAATCCCCGCTTCCGACACGACCTGGAGCGTGTAGCGCCGTTCGCTATCTTTTACCGCTACGGTCAATACGATCTGTTTGCCATCAGCAGCGTCGCCCGGCAGCAGCGCGCCGTCATTCAGGCTGAATGTCAGGCCGCAGCGGCGCTCAAAGTAACAATGCCCGTTTTTGATGGCGGCAAGAATGGCCTCTCCGCTGAGCGCCTCGGCATAAACCCAGGTTGCCGGGTCGCCGTAAATAGACGGCTCTGTCGCCTGCGGATAGCGCTCGTGGGGCTGCATATGGCAGTCGCTGCCGCCGACGGCATAAATCCGGTGCCCCGCGTTCCACAGCGTGGTGAAGATCTCGACCACCTGCTCGTTCGCGGTGGTGGCGTTTTTCCAGGTTGGGTCGTTGAGCACTTCCAGTACGTCGATATCCGCCATCGGCATGTCGTTATAGAGCCAGCTCCACGGGTGCAGCATGGCGTGGTTTACGCTCAGTACGCTTTCTGGCCGCTTGAGCGCAATGCCCTGAGTGAGCAGACCGCGGCTGCTGTAATCCGCATGGAACATATTCAGCGTGGCGGCGGGGCCATGCACGTTCAGGTGGCTCTTGTCGGCGGTGACTTCAATGCTCGGCAGCAACAAAACGCTGTCGTGGCGCGGGAGACAGGCGTGGGACAAGTTGTGCTCGGTCAGGAAGAAGAAATCCAGCCCCTGCGAAGCCATGATATCCAGCGCTTCAGGCAGCGTGTTGTTGCCGTCGGACAGCGTGGTATGGCCGTGCAGGTCGCCGCGATACCAGCCGGGACGATCGCTGAGCGTGCGCTGGTAGTCAAAAATGACCTGGTGATCCGGGCGTAAAACGTCTTGTTTTTCAAAATCAACGGAGGCGCCCAGGGCGTCGAAAGTCACATCCAGCCGATAGCTCATGGGCTGCGGCGAACGGCTTTCACCGATGACGTTATAGATATGCAATTGCCATTCTCCGGCGGGGAGTTCGCCGGGGAGAGCACCGATGGAAGCCCAGTCCGCGCAGACTGTCAGCACCTTTTCCGGTTTTTGCAGCATCACCGAGGCTCTTAGCTGCCGGCGGCTGTCGTAAAGGTAGCAGTAGAGGTGTCCGGTACGCAGCGTCGTGCCGGTCAGGCTAATCGCCGGGGCATTGTCTGCTACAGAGAAGGTGTGGACGGCATGACCGAAGGGAATTTCACCGGTAAAAACGTGCATGATTTGCTCCTGTTCTTAATTGTCACGAGCTTAAGGGGAGCGAGTGAAGATTGTGTGTCGATTGGGTGTCGGAAACATGACGAAGTGATGAATGCCGCAGGAGAGGAAGGGGAGCTGGCTCCCCTTTACGGGCTATAACAGCGAATGGATCCCGGCAATAAGCCGCTCAACGCCAGCCTCAAGTTTGACGCGCGGGCACCCGGCGTTCAGGCGCACAAAACCGTTGCCTTCAGGGCCGTAGGTGTAGCCCGGCATGATGGCGACTTTCTGCTCTTCAATAAGCACTTGCTGCAGCGCTCTGTCGTCCAGCCCCTGCGGGCGTAAATCAATCCATGCCAGGTAAGTGGACTGCGGTGGCTGCCAGTTAAGTTCAGGAAACGCCTGGTTCAGCCTGTCGGCCACGAACTGTAAATTGCCTTGCAGGTAGTCCCGCAGCGCGTCAAGCCAGGGTTGGCCCTCGCGGTAGGCGGCAATATGAGCCACAATCGCCAGCACGGCCGGAGAGGAGAGGCCATCCTGCCCTTTGAGCACGTTCAGGTATTTTTGGCGGTCGTCCGCATGATTAATCAGCCCGTAAGCGCCGGTAAGTGCCGGGATGTTGAAGCTTTTCGAGCCGGATGTGAGCAGCGCCCAGCCGCCGAGGCCAACTTCGCACCATGGAATGTGGCGGTTATTGCCCCACACCATATCCATATGAATCTCATCGCTGATAACCTGCACGCCGTGGCGTGCGCAGAGTTCAGCCATGGTGGTCAGCTCTTCCCGTGTCCAGACTTTGCCCGTTGGGTTATGCGGGCTGCAGAGCAGCATGATTTTACATTCAGGCCGGGCGAGCAGGGTTTCCAGCTTCGTCATATCACAGTGCCAGCCTTCCGCTGTTTTATGCAGCGGCGCGCTCAGAACCTGACGCTGGTTGCCTTCAATTGCTTTGTAGAACGCATCGTACGCGGGGGTATGAATCAGCACGCCGTCGCCCGGCTGCGACCACTGGCGTACAAGCTGCGAAACCATGTAAATCACCGAAGGGCCGTAGACTACGTTCTCCGGGTCGATGCTGCTGCCGAAACGCTGCAGGTACCAGTGGGCGATGGCGGAGAGAAAATCGTCGTTCTTCCAGCGGCTGTAGCCGAGTACGCCGTGGGCCAATCTTTTTTGCAGGGCAGCAAGAATGCAGGGCGCGGTAGGGAAGTCCATATCGGAAATGGTGAAGGGCAGCAGGTCAGCGGCGCCGAAGCGGTCGGCCACATAATCCCACTGGGTGCACCAGGTGCCGTGGCGGTCTACCGGAACAGAAAAATCAAACATAAAACCTCACAGCTTTTAACCACAAAGAGGGAAAACCGCGCTTTCCCTCTTTGCATGATAATGAAGAGCGCCGAAGCGCTCCTGGGTGAATTAAGCCTCGACGGTACGCATCAGGCCGACCATCTCATCTTTTACCGACTGAACCTGTGGCCCTATAACCACCTGCAGGTTGTGCTCGTTGAGCTTCACTACGCCGATGGCGCGGTTGGCCTTCAGCGCCGCGGTATCCACCAGCGACATATCTTTAACCGACAGGCGCAGGCGGGTGATGCAGTTATCCAGCGTCGAAATGTTATCGCTGCCGCCCAGCGCCGCCAGAATCGCTGGTACGTTGTAGCCAGATTTGCCCGTGTGGCCGCCAACCGGTTTTTCTGCAGTGGTGGTTTCAATATCACGCCCTGGGGTTTTGATATTGAAGCGGGTAATGGCGAAGCGGAAGATGGCATAGTAGCCAGCAAACCATACCGCGGCCACAACCGGGACCATATACCATTTGGTGGACAGGCCGTGCAGCACGCCGAAGACGAAGAAGTCGATAATGTTGCCGTCGGTGTTGCCGATAGTCACGCCCAGCACGGACATCATGGTGAAGCCAATCCCGGTCAGCACGGCGTGAATCAGGTACAGCACCGGCGCGACGAACAGGAACAGGAACTCGATAGGTTCGGTGGTGCCGCCCACGACGCAGGCAATCACGCCGGAGATCAACAGCCCTTTAATTTTATGGCGGTTTTCCGGGCGAGCACAGTGGTACATCGCCAGCGCTGCACCTGGCAGGCCGCCGAGGAACGCCGGCATTTTACCCTGGGACAGGAACTGCGTTGCGCTTTCAGAGAAGCCGTGGGTGGTCGGGCAGCTCAGCTGCGCCTGGAAGATAGTCAGCGCGCCGCTCACGGTATGACCGCACACGTCCATGGTGCCGCCCGCTTCGGTGAAGCGAATCAGGGCCACCAGAATATGCTGCAGGCCGAACGGCAGCAGCAGACGTTCCCCGGTACCGAAGATCATTGGCCCAAAGATACCTGCGCTGTGGATCATGTAGCCCAGGGCGTTGATCCCGGCGGCAAAAATTGGCCAGATCAGCGGGATAACCAGGCCAACCAGGCCCATCACCAGGGTGGTAATAATGGGCACAAAGCGGGTGCCGCCGAAGAACGCTAATGCGTCCGGCAGGCGGATATTGTGAAAACGCTCGTGCAGCAGATAAACGATAATCCCGGCAATGACCGCGCCGAGAATACCGGTATCAATTGACTGCACGCCGAGCACGCTTTGAATGTTATTGGCTTTGAGGATTGCCGCATCGGTCGTTGGCAGGATGCCTTTGGCGGTCAGCCAGAAGTTAACCGCGAGGTTCATCACCATATAGCCGACAAAGCCGGCGAAGGCGGCCACGCCTTTATTTTCACGCGCCAGGCCCAGCGGGATGGCGATACAGAACATCACTGGCAGGAAGCTGAACGCGAATGAGCCCATTTTGCTCATCCAGGTAAAGATCAGCTGTAAGACCGGGTTGCCCAGCCACGGGATCTCGGTAACAACGTCATGGCTGCTCAGCGAACTGCCAATCCCCAGCATGATGCCGCAGAACGACAGCAGCGCCACCGGCAACATAAAAGTTTTGCCGAGGTTCTGGAAAAACTCCCAAAGCGATTTTTTTTGTGGTGTATTAGCCGCCATCACGACTCCTTGACCCGGTTAAAATGAAGTGTTGTGTAAGTAAAGTTTGAAAATGATAAAACGTTTTACCCAATTTTATCGTGAGGACGATCGCAGAATTACCGCGCATAATGACGTTGAATATGCCAGCATAAGTAAAACGTTTTATCTTTATATTTATCGATTCACGGAGGATCTGACTTAACGATGTCGACGCTGACCAAAAGAATCACTATCAACGAGGTTGCCGAGGCCGCAGGTGTCTCGGTGACCACGGTATCGCTGGTGCTTAGCGGTAAGGGGAGGATCTCCACCGCCACCGGTCAGCGGGTGAATGAGGCTATCGAAAAGTTAGGCTTTGTGCGTAATCGCCAGGCCGCTTCGCTGCGCGGTGGCCAGAGCGGGGTGATTGGCCTGATTGTCCGCGACCTCTGCAATCCTTTTTATGCGGAGTTAACCGCCGGGTTAACGGAAGCGCTGGAGCAACAGGGCCAGCTTCTGTTTCTCACCCAGAGCGGTAGCCAGGGGCAGCATATGCAGCGCTGTTTCGACACGCTGGTGGCCCAGGGCGTGGACGGCATTATTATTGCCGGTGCGGCAGGTCAGGGCGCGGATCTGCGGGATATGGCAGTACAGAATAAGGTGCCGCTGGTGTTTGCCTCACGAGCAAGTTATCTGGACGAGGTTGATATCATTCGCCCGGATAATATGCAGGCGGCGCAACTGGTGACCGAGCATCTGATTAAGCGCGGGCACCAGCGTATTGCGTGGCTGGGCGGGCGTAGCTCGTCGTTAACACGCGCGGAGCGGCTGGGCGGCTTTTGCGCCACCCTGATGCAGCATGGGCTGCCTTTCCACAGCGACTGGATCCTTGAGTGCGAGCCGAGCCAGAAGCAGGCGGCGGATGCCATCACCGAACTGCTGCACAACTTCCCGACCATCAGCGCCGTGGTTTGCCACAACAGCACCGTGGCGATGGGGGCGTGGTTCGGCCTGACCCGCGCGGGTTGGCAGATGGGCGGCGGCAGCGTGGACAGTTATTACGACCGGCACATCGCGCTGGCAGGCTTTGCCGAAGTCACAGAAGATGATCTGGACGACGTGCCAATGACGTGGGTGACGACGCCTGCGAGAGAAATTGGCCGCAGCGCGGCACAGCGTATTCTCCAGCGAGCCCAGGAAAGCGACGTCGTGTTCAGCAATCAGATTATGCCCGCCCGGTTAATCAGCATTAAAAACTAACTTTTTCAGGAACAGCATGAATTAACCATGCCGATAGCGCATCTGTCGCTTATACAGATTTACCTTTGAAATCTTACGGGAGAGATATTTCGCTTCGCAGTGATTCCGTTCACCCGTAGATCGATTTTCCCTGCACGTTCAGAGCACGGTGAACGTGTCAGGGGGAATTACGCCATTCCCCCTGACAACCCCCGGCGCCCGGCGAGCTCATCGCCGCTGAAGCGGTAAACCCACCGGCTATCA
>NZ_JBBCPX010000025.1:0-26658 GCF_037150195.1 Cedecea sp. VD22 | reverse complement strand
ATTAAAACTGTTTATAAAATCAGTAGTCACTCTTCAAGACTTGATATTTGTTTGCATCCGAAGATGCTGAGATATCAATCCTGCGAGTGCCCACACAGATTGTCTGATAAATTGTTAAAGAGCAGTGAGTTAGGCGCTTTCGCTTGCTAACTCGAGGTGGCGTATATTACGCTTTCCTCTTTCAGAGTCAACCCCGATTTTCAGGATTTTTTCTCTTTATCGAACCGGCTAATTTGTGAAGTGATTCACTGTGCCGTCTCGATGGAGGCGCATTATAGGGATCCCACTTTTTAGCACAAGTACTTTTTCGATCTTTTTTTCTGAATGTTTAGTTTTCACTCTTTTCGCTGAGATCCTGTTCGATCTGCCCTCTTTATCGCCCTTACTCCCTTGCCATTGCTCAAGAAAGCGGCCACAGTCTATTTCTGTAATGAATTTCCCTGAGGTGTTTATGTCTGCGGTACTGCGTGCTTTTCAAAAAACTTTCCCTCAACTCGATGAACGAGTCATGGTTGATCCCACCAGCGTGGTCATTGGTGACGTAAAACTGGCGGATGATGTCAGTATCTGGCCGTTAGTTGCTATTCGAGGGGACGTAAACACCGTGACAATTGGAGCACGCACCAACATCCAGGATGGCAGCGTGCTTCATGTTACCCATAAGTCCTCTTATAAACCTGAAGGGAACCCGCTGATCGTTGGTGAAGATGTGACGGTGGGCCATAAGGTAATGCTGCACGGCTGCACGATCGGCAATCGCGTCTTGGTTGGAATGGGGTCGATCCTATTGGATGGAGTAGTAGTAGAAGATGATGTGATGATTGGTGCCGGTAGCCTGGTCCCCCAGAACAAGCACCTGGAAAGCGGCTTTCTCTATTTAGGCAGTCCGGTGAAACAGATTCGCCGCCTGACTGAAGCGGAGCTGGCCGGATTAACCTACTCCGCTAACAATTATGTGCGCTGGAAAGATGAGTATCTGGCTCAGGATAGCCAGTACCACCCTTGATTGCCTTCCTGCTCACTTTCTATCAGGCCTTCGGCTTCTTCTTCAAGATCCCAACGATATTCCCGAAATAAAGAAAGCCACTCTTCGGCGCCATTGCCGCCGAAGCGGCTGGCAATGGCCAATGAGCTTATCGCGCACTCAACCTGGAACCCCTGCACCAGCGCAGGAAAACGGATAGCCTGCCGCTCTTCATCCCAGACTTCACGATCCGGGAACTGAATGGCCTGGTTCACGCCGCCATTTCTCTTTTCAACGCCTCAATAACTGGCGCGACATCTGGCATGACGCCGTGCCAAAGCATAAAAGCGTGTGCAGCCTGCCCCACCAGCATGCCAAGACCATCCGCGTAAGACACTACACCGTGACTCGTGGCCCAGTTCAAGAATGGCGTCAGCCCTTTCTGGTAAAACATGTCGTAGCAACTTACACGGTGGGAAAGGAGAGAAACCGGCAGCGCAGGGATCTCACCGCCAATCCCGCTGGACGTGGCGTTGATCAGTAAATCGAATTCATGCCCCTCGAGCTGATCCATTGCCACGGCGTTAACACTTCCCGTATGGCTGAATAAATCAGCTAGTTCTGCCGCTTTGGCAAACGTACGGTTGGTTATCGTGACCGCACAATCTAATGATAACAAGGGCAACAGTACACCACGCGCTGCGCCGCCGGCCCCCACCAGCAGAATACGATCGCCGGGTTTGATCAGTTTCAAACGTTCAAGATCGCTCAACAAGCCAATACCATCCGTATTGTCTCCAAGCAAACGTCCATCTTCCTGGCGCTTGAGCGTATTGACCGCACCTGCCAGCGCCGCCCGCTCTGTTAGCTCGTCTGCACGAGTAAAAGCTTGTTCTTTAAAAGGGACGGTGACGTTGGCTCCCCTTCCTCCTTTATTGAAGAAGGCTTCAAGTGTTTCAGCAAAAGTGTCTAACGGAGCAAGCACGCGTCCATAAGGATGTTCAATTCCCAATTGTTCTGCGAAAAGGCGATGAATAAGAGGAGATTTGCTGTGCTGAATAGGGTTACCAAAGACGGCGAAAGTTTCCATAATTACCCCTGACGGAAGAGTTCGCCGGTTAAGGCATCGCGTATTTCTGAAGGATTAAGCCGCCCACCGGTATCCCCCATAAGTACAGGGAAACTTTGGCCAAACTGCTGCTGAACTTCTTCCGAACTGCGACACGGAGGCAAGCCCGTAAGGTTCGCACTGGTAGACACCAGAGGCTTACCGTAGGCAAGACATAGCTCTTTCACAAGCGGATGATTGGTCACACGCACCGCCAAAGAATCAAAACGCCCGGTCAGCCACTTTGGGGTGGAAGGCAAAGCCGGGAAAACAAACGTCACCGGGCCAGGCCAGTTTGCAAACACCACCGAAAGCTGTGCTTCATTAAGCGCAGCGGCATCAATATAAGGTTTCAACTGCTCAAAATTGGCGGCGATAAGGATAAGTCCCTTCTCTACCGGACGCTGTTTCAGCTCAAGCAGGCGAGTAACTGCGAGTTCACTATCGGGATCGCAACCAACGCCAAAGACGGCTTCGGTTGGGTAGGCGATGACTTGTTCTTCTTTCAGGGCCGCTACGATCTGCGCGAGCTGGCCTTCAGGCAGGTTATTATTCACTGGCTTGTTCCGTCGTTACCGGCTTTCCACATTGTTTATTGGCGCAGAAACGTTTCACGCCCTGAGCCGTTTTCTTTTCAATAAGCAGCGGATACTGACATTCAGAGCAGATACCCGCTACCGGTTTAACATTAATGACAAACTGACAGTCCGGGTAGCTGTTACAGGACCAGAACGTTTTCCCGTAGCGAGAACGACGCTGAACCAGTTGCCCTTTTTGGCATTGGGGGCACGCTATTGCCGTCTCATCGGGTTTATCAATGATTTCCGTGTGTTCGCATTCAGGGTAATTGCTGCAGCCGATAAACATGCCAAACCGCCCCTGACGTAGCACGAGCGTCGACTGACATACCGGGCATTGCTGGCCATCAAGTACTTTAACAATATGCCCATCAGCCTGGCTCTTTAACGGGCGAACATAATCGCATTCCGGGTAATGGGAACAGCCCAAAAATGGGCCGTGTTTACCGGAACGTATTGCTAACTCTGCCCCGCATTGGGGGCAGGGTTCATTTTTTGGCACCGAGAACAGTGCTGACTTGGCCATAACATCTCATGCTGCAACTTAATTTAGTGCAGCATACCTTCATTTGCCTCGAAGAGTAATTCTTCCATTTGCTGGTAGGCGTTTTCACACCCCGGAATGTTGAACAGCACCATCAGTACAACCCACTTCAGATCTTCCAGTTCGAATTCTGCTGTGTCCAGCGCCAGCACGCGCTCAATCACCATTTCGCGGGTTTCGAGATTTAACACCTGAATCTGTTCAAGGAACAGTAAAAAGCCCCGACAGTCTGCATCAAGCCGCTGGCTCTCTTCTGCGGTAAAAATACGCATAGAGAGAGGATCGGCAGCAAGCTGCATCGGTTCGGTCAAGCCATCCTGATAGTCGGCCAGCTTTTCAAGCCACACTAATGCGTTAAAAATGTCCTCACGATCAAAACCAGCGTCGGTGAGATCGCTCGTCAGCTTATCCTGATCAACGCGCATTTCTGCTTCGCTGTGGATGTAGGTTTCAAATAAGTACATTAGTACGTCGAACATGGCATGCCCTCCTCAATCGGACATAGCCGCCGGGTACAGCTGCGATCCATCCTGCTAACTCCAGTTCGAGTAACTGAGCTACCGTCTCTGGCACAGGTTGGCCGGCACGTTCAGCGACGACGTCAACAGGTGTAACCTCATCTCCTACGTTAGCCAACAGATGGGGAAATGGCAATGCGCCGTCCTGTTGATTTGGCGAATATATTGACACATTGTGCGAAGCGGGAAGCCAATGGAGTTCAGAGGCGAGATAATCAAGGATATCCTGCGGACTTCGTACTAGATTAGCCCCTTGCTGAATAAGCCAGTGTGGGCCATCGCTCCCAGGACTGCCTACCGTACCGGGCAGAGCAAATACCTCTCTTCCCTGTTCAACGGCATAGCGGGCAGTCACCAGGGATCCACTTCGTTCACCGGCTTCTACGACAAAAACGGCTCTACTCAGCCCACTGATGACACGATTACGCCACGGAAAGTTCGAGGGCCAGGGCGTACAGGAAAGGGGAAACTCGGATAGCACTGCCCCTTCTTGCTCGAGAATTTGCCGGGCTAACATCGCATGACGTTTAGGATGAACGCTGCCTAATCCATTCCCCAACACAGCAATGGTTTTACCCTTGACTCTCAGTGCCGCACGGTGCGCCACCCCATCAATGCCCAATGCCAACCCGCTGGTTATCACCAGTCCAGACTGTGCAAGCGCTTCGCAGAACTGCCGGCAAAAGCGCTCGCCGTAATCTGACAGGTTGCGACTACCGACAACTGCAAGCTGGTTCTGGCTGAGTAGCGAAGGTTCACCGGCAACAAACAGAGCGGCAGGATAATCATTTATGGCTCTGAGCTGCTCAGGATAAAGGGCGTCTTCCGCCGTCAGCAGATGGTGATTTGGCTTATCGAGCCAAAGAAGGCTAGCTTCAAGCTGGCGCTCATCGAATGCAGTAAATAATGCACATTCTCGGGCATTTAATCCCGCCGCGAGCAGACTCTCCCTTTCTACCCTTGGGCATCGTTCCAGGAAGTGGGCTATTTTTAGGAACTTATCCCCACTCAGCCCCTTAACAGCCATAAGACGTAGCCAAATCTCCATTATCTGCACTCAATCCCCCTGCCACAGGCCATCAAAGCAATCCTTGCGATTGGTCACTGATGCTGTCAATCAGCCGGGGAAATGTCTAGAATAGAGGGAATAATCCTTTCTACTACTGAACACAGCTCTGGAAATTTATGGCAGTTTTGCAAGTATTACATATTCCCGACGAGCGCCTTCGCAAAGTCGCTAAACCGGTTGAAGAAGTGAATGCGGACATTCAGCGTATCGTTGATGATATGTTCGATACTATGTACGCCGAAGAAGGCATTGGCCTGGCGGCTACGCAGGTAGATATTCACCAACGCATCATCGTGATTGATGTATCCGAGAACCGTGACGAACAGCTGGTGCTGATTAACCCGGAACTGCTGGAAAAAAGCGGTGAGACCGGTATTGAAGAAGGTTGTCTGTCCATCCCTGAACAGCGTGCGCTGGTACCTCGTGCGGAAAAAGTAAAAATTCGCGCGCTCGATCGTGACGGTAAAGCCTTTGAACTGGAAGCAGATGGCCTGCTGGCGATTTGTATCCAGCACGAAATGGATCATCTGGTCGGTAAACTGTTTATCGATTATCTGTCGCCGCTGAAACAGCAACGTATTCGCCAGAAAGTTGAAAAACTCGACCGTTTGAAAGCGAAAGCTTAAGGACAACAAACAACGTGTCAGATTCTCTGCGTATTATTTTTGCCGGAACCCCAGACTTCGCAGCGCGTCACCTTGACGCGCTGTTGTCTTCTCAGCACCAGGTCGTTGGTGTATTTACCCAACCAGATCGTCCGGCAGGCCGCGGTAAAAAACTCATGCCAGGCCCGGTAAAAGCGCTGGCAGAAGAGAAAGGAATTCCTGTCTTTCAGCCGGCTACGCTGCGTAAAGCGGAAAATCAGCAGTTGATTGCCGACCTCAACGCCGATGTTATGGTGGTGGTTGCATATGGCCTGATTTTGCCTCAGCCGGTACTCGATATGCCTCGCCTGGGCTGCGTAAATGTTCATGGTTCACTGCTGCCGCGCTGGCGTGGTGCGGCACCGATCCAACGTTCTTTGTGGGCCGGGGATGCTGAAACTGGCGTCACCATTATGCAAATGGATATCGGTCTCGATACCGGCGACATGCTGTATAAACTCTCTTGTCCGATTGAGGCAGAAGACACCAGCGGAACCCTCTACGATAAGCTAGCAGGGCTGGGTCCTAAAGGCCTTCTGGACACGCTGGAACAGCTAACCAACGGTACCGCTACGCCGGAGGTTCAAGACGAAGCGCTGGTGACCTATGCTGAGAAACTCAGCAAAGAAGAAGCCCGCATCAACTGGAACCTTTCTGCCGTTCAACTGGAACGCTGTATCCGTGCTTTTAACCCATGGCCAATGAGCTGGCTGGAAATCGACGGGCAGCCGCTAAAAGTCTGGCGCGCGTCGGCGATCAGCACCCAGACAAATTCAGCACCGGGCACCATTCTGGCCACCAGTAAACAAGGTATCCAGGTTGCGACCGCCGAGGGCATTCTGAATCTTGAAGAACTGCAGCCTGCAGGTAAAAAAGCCATGAAAGCGCAGGACCTACTGAACTCACGCCGTGAATGGTTTGAACCTGGTACAGTCCTCTCCTGATAAAGCCGCATTTATACGCCCAGGGTAACCTGGGCATTTTTGTTTATAGCGCTGGAAAAACCAGAGCACGATAATGAAAAAAACACTGAATCTTCGCAGCCTGGCTGCCCAAACAATTGAACAAGTTGTCGAGCAAGGACAATCATTAAGTAATGTACTGCCTGGGGTACAGCAGAAAGTGTCTGATAAAGACAGAGCCCTGCTGCAGGAGCTGTGCTTCGGCGTGCTGCGTACCCTTCCGCAGCTGGACTGGTTGGTTGGCAAACTCATGTCACGCCCGATGACTGGAAAGCAGCGCACAATCCATTACTTAATTATGGTCGGCATCTATCAGCTTCTGTATACCCGTATTCCTGCGCATGCTGCGCTGGCTGAAACCGTTGAAGGTGCCATCGCGATTAAGCGCCAGGCTTTTAAGGGCTTAATCAATGGCGTACTACGTCAGTTCCAGCGCCAGCAAGAAAACCTGATGGCAGAAGCTGCTAAGCATGAAAGCCGTTTTCTGCACCCGGCCTGGCTGCTGCAGCGTTTGAAAAAAGCTTACCCGGACTGCTGGGAATCCATTGTCGATGCTAATAACCAGCGCCCTCCAATGTGGCTGCGCGTAAATCGCCAGCACCATACGCGTGAAGCATGGATGGCTTTGCTGGCTGAGGCTGGTCTGGAAGGCCATATACATCCCAAATACCAGGATGCTGTTCGCCTTGATTCACCCGCCCCCGTTCAGGCATTACCTGGTTTTGAGCAAGGCTGGGTGACCGTGCAGGATGCTTCAGCTCAGGGCAGCGTCGATCTTTTAGATCCGCAAAACGGTGAAACTATTCTGGATCTTTGTGCCGCACCGGGCGGTAAGACAACGCATATTCTGGAAGCGGCCCCGAATGCAAAAGTGATGGCCGTCGACGTTGACACCCAGCGCCTGAAACGCGTGCATGAAAATCTTGAACGCCTTGGCATGAAAGCAGAAGTAAAACAGGGAGACGGCCGTTTCCCTGCTCAGTGGTGTGGCGAAACTAAGTTTGACCGTATTTTGCTTGATGCGCCATGCTCAGCAACCGGCGTTATTCGTCGCCATCCAGACATCAAATGGCTGCGTCGCGACAGGGATATCGCAGAACTCGTTGCTTTGCAGAAAGAGATTCTGGATGCTATCTGGCCTCACCTTAAAACCGGCGGGACGCTTGTCTATGCCACTTGTTCTATTCTCCCCGACGAGAATAAGGATCAGGTGAGCGCGTTTCTGGCGCGTCATGCCGATGCCAAACTGGTAGAAACCGGTGACAATAAGGCTCCGGGCATTCAAAATCTGCCTGCAGCAGACGACGGTGACGGCTTCTATTACGCTAAGCTAATTAAGAGCTGACTCCCTGCAGGGTGAGTCATAAGTTTCATCACTCGTGAAGCGATAAACGATGAAAATAATCATTCTGGGTGCGGGCCAGGTCGGCGGCACTCTGGCAGAAAATCTGGTCGGTGAAAACAACGATATTACCGTCGTCGATACTAACCAGGCCCGCCTGCGCAGCCTGCAGGACAAGTTTGACCTCCGCGTAGTCCAGGGCCACGGCTCTCATCCCCGCGTACTTCGTGAAGCAGGGGCCGATGACGCAGACATGCTGGTCGCAGTCACCAGCTCTGACGAAACGAACATGATCGCATGTCAGGTCGCTTATTCGCTGTTTAATACACCGAACAGAATTGCCCGCATTCGAGCCCCCGATTATGTTCGCGATGCAGAAAAACTGTTCAATGCAGAAGCCGTTCCCATTGATCACCTGATTGCTCCTGAGCAGTTGGTTATCGACAATATTTACCGCCTGATTGAGTACCCGGGGGCACTTCAGGTCGTGAATTTTGCCGAAGGGAAAGTTAGCCTGGCAGTAGTAAAAGCCTACTATGGTGGTCCGCTGGTGGGTAATGCACTTTCCACCATGCGCGAACATATGCCGCACATCGATACTCGTGTCGCAGCCATTTTCCGTCACGACCGCCCTATTCGCCCGCAGGGTTCAACCATTGTTGAAGCCGGTGATGAAGTCTTCTTTATTGCCGCGTCACAAAATATCCGTGCGGTAATGAGCGAGCTTCAGCGCCTCGAAAAACCTTACAAGCGCATCATGCTGGTGGGCGGCGGCAATATCGGCGCAGGTTTAGCGCATCGTCTCGAGAAAGATTACAGCGTAAAACTGATCGAGCGCGATCAGCAGCGAGCTTCTGAACTTGCAGAAATGCTGCAAAATACCATCGTATTTTATGGTGACGCCTCAGATCAGGAACTGTTAGCAGAGGAACATATCGATCAGGTTGATCTCTTTATTGCGGTCACCAACGATGATGAAGCTAACATCATGTCGGCCATGCTGGCTAAGCGAATGGGCGCCAAAAAAGTCATGGTCCTCATACAGCGTAATGCCTATGTCGATTTAGTGCAGGGGAGCGTGATTGATATTGCGATTTCACCTCAGCAGGCAACCATTTCTGCTCTGCTCGGACATGTGCGTAAAGCCGATATTGTTGGCGTTTCATCTCTTCGCCGTGGCGTTGCAGAAGCCATTGAGGCCGTGGCTCATGGAGATGAAAGCACCTCTCGCGTTGTGGGTCGAGTCATCGATGAGATTAAACTGCCGCCTGGCACGATCATTGGTGCGGTTGTACGTGGCAATGATGTGATGATTGCCAACGACAACCTTCGTATAGAACAGGGCGATCACGTCATTATGTTCTTAACGGATAAGAAATTTGTCAGCGATGTCGAACGCCTGTTCCAGCCAAGCCCATTCTTCCTCTAAACTCATCAGAGCAGAAATATTTTCTGCTCTGTTTCTTCATAAAAAAACCATTTTAAAATTATGGAATTAACAAAAAATTCTTATTTCTTGTAGCAATGGAAATTAAGATAACCTTTGTTAGAATTATTACTGTCAGCCGGCACAAGGAGAGATTAATGAGTATTTTAAAAGAGTTTCGCGAATTCGCGATGCGCGGGAACGTTGTTGATTTGGCAGTAGGTGTGATTATTGGCGCAGCATTCGGGAAGATTGTTTCCTCCCTGGTAGCGGATATTATTATGCCACCACTGGGTTTGCTGATTGGTGGCGTTGATTTTAAACAGTTTGCTTTAACATTGCGTGATGCCCAGGGTGATGTTCCTGCGGTAGTTATGCACTACGGCGTATTTATTCAGAATATTTTTGACTTCGTGATTGTCGCGTTTGCCATCTTCATGGCCATCAAAGTGATCAATAAACTGAATCGTAAAAAAGCGGAAGAGCCTGCCGCACCTCCGGCACCGTCTAAAGAGGAAGTTCTGCTGAGCGAGATTCGTGACCTGCTGAAAGAGCAGAACCAACGGAATTAATACTGGTTATTAAAAGCAGAAAGCCAGTGGTAAAAAAGCGAATTGCTTGTTTGCCACTGGCCTCCCAGTTACCTCTCTTACCGTGTTTCTCATTTCTCTGATAACTGCCTTTCCCTTTCTTATTCTTCTCAACTCTTTGCCTGAACAGTGGGTCATGTAATAGCGCTTCAATGGCGTTATCTTTAATTTGCCCTTTTTGATGGCGATATTTGGTGCTCATAGTTACTCCAGATGGGTTAAACGATCGCCGCGAGTCTATGCCTGAGCCTGTAAAAGATCAAGCGGCTATTTTTTGCTGCTTGCTCCCTGTTCCAGCGCTTCAAGGATAGAACAATAAACGCTACTGTGTGCACTGCCACAACAAGCATCATTCAGACGCTGCAGCGAGCGCCGCATATTCTGCAATTCTTTGATTTTAGACTCAACCTCACTCAACCGGCTCTGCACAATCCCTTTCGATTCCTGGCAAGTATGATGCTCAGGATCGATACGGATCGATAAAAGCTCCCGGATGGCCTCAAGCGTGAAACCAAGTTGCTTAGCGTAACGAATGAATTTAAGACGCTGAAGATCGCTGTCGCTATACAGGCGAAAACCACCTTCAGTTCGCACTTCGTGATCCATCATGTTTTGCTTTTCGTAGTAACGAATAGTATCCGGCGTCACATCCGCCAGTTTTGCCAGTTCACCTATACGAAACATCACCTTTCCTCATCGATATGCTGCATCAATTTTACGGCATACTCACCACGTAAGAAGTCGGTGCTTATACCCGCCTGTCGGAGCTTAAGCTCAAGCAGTGCGAGCTTTTTACCGATCGCCTGATATTCCTCGCTCTGAATATGCACCGTTTTTAGCAGATCAACCAGCTCAATGGCATCCTTCCGCTGCTGCATCTCTGCCGGCAAGCAACCTGCATTTTTTAGCAGACGGTATCCGGCACGGAGCTCGGGAGGAACATGACTGTCATCGTCGAGCAATATAGGCTCACCGCTACCGACTAGCCCCTCGAACTCTCCGTTTCGCTGCGCATCAAGAATATGCCGTTCTGCCCATTGATCAAGCAACCACATAGCGACCTCAAAATTATCGGGAGTAATACAAGAATACGGGGAAAAGAGAGAAGGGGATATTCTGGATATAAAAAAACCGGGCAAGCCCGGTTTTTCTACGTTACTACAGATTACTCTGCAGCAGCTTCTGTTTGAGACTCGGCGCGATCAACCAGCTCGATGTAAGCCATCGGAGCATTGTCACCAGCACGGAAGCCACACTTCAGAATACGAGTGTAACCACCTGCACGGCTCGCGAAACGCGGACCCAGTTCATTAAACAGTTTTGCCACGATCTCGTTATCACGAGTGCGGGCGAATGCCAGACGACGATTAGCAACGCTGTCAGTCTTGGCAAGAGTAATCAGCGGCTCAACTACGCGACGCAGCTCTTTCGCTTTAGGCAGGGTCGTCTTGATGATCTCATGACGAACCAGTGAACCTGCCATGTTGCGGAACATAGCCTGGCGATGGCTGCTGTTGCGGTTCAGTTGACGACCACTCTTACGATGGCGCATGACCTTATCCTTCTCAGTAAAACCTTAACCTGTGATCCGGTTACTCGTCAGCAATGCTTGCTGGTGGCCAGTTTTCCAGGCGCATGCCCAGAGACAAACCACGAGAAGCCAGCACGTCTTTAATCTCAGTAAGAGATTTTTTACCCAGGTTAGGCGTTTTGAGCAGCTCAACCTCGGTACGCTGTACCAGATCACCGATATAGTGGATAGCTTCTGCCTTAAGGCAGTTAGCAGAGCGGACAGTCAATTCCAGATCGTCAACAGGGCGCAGCAAGATCGGATCGAATTCTGGTTTCTCTTCTTTAACTTCCGGCTGACGTACATCACGTAGGTCAACGAAAGCTTCAAGTTGTTCTGCCAGAATGGTCGCCGCACGACGAATCGCCTCTTCAGGATCGATTGTGCCGTTGGTTTCCATTTCGATGACCAGCTTGTCCAGGTCGGTACGCTGTTCTACACGCGCGGCTTCAACATTGTAGGCAATACGCTCTACAGGGCTGTAGCAGGCGTCGACCAGCAGACGGCCGATTGGGCGCTCATCTTCTTCCGAATGAATTCGGGTAGAAGCCGGCACATAACCGCGACCGCGCTGAACTTTGATACGCATGCTAATAGCAGCGTTCTCATCGGTCAGGTGGCAGATCACATGCTGCGGCTTGACGATTTCGACATCACCATCATGGGTGATATCGGCTGCGGTCA
Organism: Cedecea sp. VD22; assembly: GCF_037150195.1. NCBI lineage: Bacteria > Pseudomonadati > Pseudomonadota > Gammaproteobacteria > Enterobacterales > Enterobacteriaceae > Cedecea > Cedecea sp. VD22. The sequence continues at coordinate 14,659 of NZ_JBBCPX010000025.1, read as the reverse complement.
CAGGGCCAATGCCAGATTTATTCAGGGTAAGGATAACTTCATCTTTACCTTGAACTCTTACCGCCAGCCCTTTCAGGTTGAGCAGGATTTCCAGGATATCTTCCTGAACGCCTTCTTTGGTGCTGTACTCGTGCAGTACACCATCAATCTCAACCTCAGTCACCGCGCAACCCGGCATCGACGAAAGCAGAATACGGCGCAGTGCGTTACCAAGAGTATGGCCAAAGCCACGCTCTAACGGCTCAAGGGTCACCTTGGCGTGCGTCGAACTCACTTGCTCGATATCTACCAGGCGTGGTTTTAGAAACTCTGTCACAGAACCCTGCATTGTGTCCTCTCTTTGGTACTAAGCTTTACTTGGAGTAAAGCTCGACGATCAGGTGTTCGTTAATGTCCGCAGACAGATCGGTACGCTCAGGCTTACGCTTGAACACACCTTCCATCTTGGCAGCATCAACTTCCAGCCAGGTTGGCTTTTCACGCTGCTCAGCCAGCTCCAGAGCGGCCTTAACGCGAGATTGCTTTTTGGCTTTCTCACGGATGCTGACTACGTCATTCGGAGTTACCTGATAAGAAGCGATGTTAACAACGCGACCATTTACCATGATAGCTTTATGGCTAACCAGCTGACGTGCTTCTGCACGAGTAGCGCCGAAGCCCATACGGTAAACAACGTTGTCCAGACGGCCTTCCAGCAGAGCCAACAGGTTTTCACCGGTGTTGCCTTTCAGACGAGCTGCTTCTTTATAATAGTTACGGAACTGACGCTCCAGCACACCGTAGATACGGCGAACTTTCTGCTTTTCACGCAACTGCACACCATAGTCAGACAGACGCGGTTTACGCGCACCGTGCTGGCCAGGAGCTTGTTCAATTTTACACTTGGTATCGATCGCGCGAACGCCAGACTTAAGGAATAAGTCGGTGCCCTCACGACGGCTCAGCTTGAGCTTAGGACCCAAATATCTTGCCATTTTCTTTCTCCAACAATCCTAGAAAACGGACGCGTTATACGCGACGTTTTTTCGGCGGACGACAACCGTTATGAGGGATTGGAGTCACATCAGTAATATTAGTGATGCGGAAACCAGCGGCGTTCAGAGCACGAATAGTTGATTCGCGGCCTGGGCCAGGACCCTTAACCATAACTTCCAGGTTCTTGATACCGTATTCTTTCACGGCTTCTGCGCAACGCTCTGCTGCAACCTGAGCTGCAAACGGAGTGGATTTGCGAGAACCACGGAAACCGGAACCACCGGCAGTTGCCCAACCCAACGCATTACCCTGACGATCGGTAATAGTAACGATGGTGTTGTTGAAAGAAGCATGGACATGAGCCACGCCGTCAGAGACTGTTTTTCTTACACGTTTACGTGCACGAATTGGTGCCTTTGCCATTATTCAATCACCCCGATTATTTCTTGATCGGTTTGCGCGGACCCTTACGGGTACGTGCGTTGGTCTTAGTACGCTGACCGCGCACTGGCAGACCACGACGATGACGCAAACCGCGATAGCAACCAAGGTCCATCAGACGCTTGATGCTCATGCTCACTTCACGGCGCAGATCACCTTCAACGACAAATTTGGCAACTTCGTCACGCAGCGTGTCGATTTGTTCTTCAGACAGCTCACTGATCTTAACATCTTCAGCGATACCCGCCGCAGCGCAAATGGCCTTGGAGCGAGTCTTGCCGACACCGTAGATCGAGGTTAACGCGATCACGGCGTGTTTTTGATCAGGAATGTTAATGCCTGCTATACGGGCCACTATGCACTCCTACTATTTAGATTATGCGTCCCATGCCGAAAAGCCCGTTTTCAGGATACTCAAATGGAAACGCATAGACATACAAAAGATTGGCTGGCTAATCTAGCCAGCTCAACCCAACTTTGCAAGAAAAATATGCGAGATAATCAGCCTTGACGCTGTTTATGCTTCGGCTCTACGCTGCAAATCACGCGAATAACACCGTCACGCTTAACGATTTTGCAGTTACGACATAATTTCTTGACGGAAGCACGAACTTTCATTTTTACTCTCCGTAACTTCTCAAGCGACGATTAACGGCCGTAGCCTTTCAGGTTCGCTTTCTTCAATGCAGACTCGTACTGACTTGACATCATCAGAGTTTGCACTTGAGCCATAAAGTCCATGATAACGACAACAACGATCAGCAGTGAGGTCCCACCGAAGTAGAACGGCACTTTCATTGCATCGCGCATGAACTCCGGGATTAGGCAGATAAAGGTAATGTACAACGCACCAACCAGAGTCAGGCGGGTCATTACTTTATCGATGTACTTCGCCGTTTGTTCTCCCGGACGAATTCCTGGTACAAATGCACCGGACTTCTTCAGGTTATCTGCTGTTTCACGCGGGTTGAAGACCAACGCCGTGTAGAAGAAACAGAAGAAGATGATTGCAGACGCATAGAGTAACACATAAAGCGGTTGCCCAGGCTGCAAATACAGCGAAATTGTTGTCAGCCAGTTCCAACCGGTACCGCCCCCGAACCATGACGCGATGGTCGCCGGGAACAGAATAATACTGGAGGCGAAGATCGCAGGGATAACCCCGGCCATGTTCACTTTCAGCGGTAAATGTGTGCTCTGCGCAGCATAGACACGACGACCCTGTTGACGTTTAGCGTAGTTGACCACAATGCGGCGCTGGCCACGCTCAACAAAAACAACGAAGAAGGTCACTGCAAATACTAATACTGCAACCAACAGCAACAGGAGGAAGTGCAGGTCGCCTTGCCTTGCTTGCTCGATGGTATGGCCAATGGCCGGCGGAAGTCCCGCAACGATACCCGCGAAGATTATGATTGAGATACCGTTACCGATACCACGTTCAGTAATCTGTTCACCCAGCCACATCAGGAACATTGTCCCGGTGACAAGACTTACAACAGCGGTGAAATAGAATGCAAAGCCTGGGTTTAACACCAGGCCCTGCATACCAGGCATATTCGGTAAACCGGTAGCAATACCGATTGACTGGAATATTGCCAGCACCAGAGTGCCGTAACGGGTGTACTGGCTAATCTTACGACGACCAGATTCCCCTTCTTTCTTCAGCTCTGCCAACGCGGGATGAACCACGGTAAGCAGTTGAATGATGATCGATGCCGAAATGTACGGCATGATACCCAGCGCGAAGATAGAAGCACGGCTGAGAGCACCACCAGAGAACATGTTAAACATCTCAATGATGGTGCCTCGCTGTTGCTCAAGCAGTTTGGCAAGTACAGCGGCATCAATACCAGGGATCGGAATAAAAGAGCCAATACGAAACACAATCAGCGCACCGATAACAAACATCAGTCTGCGTTTCAGCTCGCCGAGGCCGCCTTTAGCACTTTGAAAATCTAATCCCGGTTGTTTTGCCATCTGCTACTTATTCCTCGATTTTACCGCCAGCAGCTTCGATAGCAGCACGAGCGCCTTTGGTCACACGCAGGCCGCTAACAGTTACCGGACGAGTTACCTCACCAGACAGGATCACTTTCGCGAACTCGATCTGAATACCGATAATGTTTGCTGCTTTCAGCGTGTTCAGGTCAACTACGTCGCCTTCAACTTTCGCCAGATCGGACAGACGAACTTCTGCCGTGATCATTGCTTTGCGAGAGGTGAAACCGAATTTCGGCAGACGACGGTACAACGGCATCTGACCACCTTCGAAACCACGACGTACGCCACCACCAGAACGAGAGTTCTGACCTTTGTGACCACGACCGCCGGTTTTACCGAGGCCAGAACCGATACCACGACCCAGACGCTTGGAAGCGTGCTTAGACCCTTCGGCCGGAGACAGAGTATTTAAACGCATCTCTTACTCCTCAACTTTAACCATGTAGGAAACCGCGTTGACCATACCGCGTACAGCAGGAGTATCCTCGCGCTCTACGGTGTGGCCAATACGACGCAGACCCAGGCCAAGCAGCGTTGCCTTGTGTTTCGGCAGACGACCGATTGCACTGCGGGTTTGAGTGATTTTAATAGTCTTTGCCATGGTCAATTACCCCAGAATTTCTTCAACGGATTTACCACGCTTGGCAGCGACCATTTCTGGAGATTTCATATTCGCCAGGCCATCGATAGTTGCACGAACCACGTTAATCGGGTTAGTGGAACCATACGCTTTAGCCAGGACGTTATGAACACCAGCGACTTCCAGGACGGCGCGCATTGCACCACCGGCGATGATACCGGTACCTTCGGAAGCCGGCTGCATGAACACGCGGGAACCTGTGTGCACGCCTTTAACAGGGTGCTGCAGGGTGCCGCTGTTCAGCGCGACGTTAATCATGTTGCGACGGGCTTTTTCCATCGCTTTCTGGATCGCTGCTGGAACTTCACGCGCTTTACCGTAACCAAAACCAATACGACCGTTACCGTCGCCTACCACTGTCAGAGCAGTGAAGGAGAAAATACGACCGCCTTTAACGGTTTTAGATACGCGATTTACCGCGATCAGCTTTTCCTGCAGTTCGCCAGCTTGTTTTTCGATGTGAGACATCTTACACCTCTACCTTAGAACTGAAGGCCAGCTTCACGGGCAGCATCTGCCAGTGCCTGGACACGACCATGATATTGGAAACCAGCACGGTCAAAAGCAACAACGGTGATGCCTTTTTCCAGAGCGCGCTCAGCAACAGCTTTACCTACAGCTGCAGCGGCGTCTTTGTTTCCAGTGTACTTCAGTTGCTCAGTGATAGCTTTTTCTACAGTAGATGCAGCTACCAGAACTTCAGAACCATTTGGAGCAATTACCTGTGCGTAAATATGACGCGGGGTACGATGTACCACCAGGCGAGTTGCACCCAGCTCTTTGAGCTTGTGACGTGCGCGGGTCGCACGACGGATACGAGCAGATTTCTTATCCATAGTGTTACCTTACTTCTTCTTAGCCTCTTTGGTACGCACGACTTCGTCGGCGTAACGGACACCCTTGCCTTTGTAAGGCTCAGGACGACGGTAGGCGCGCAGATCAGCTGCAACCTGACCGATCATCTGCTTATCAGCGCCTTTCAGCACGATTTCAGTTTGAGTCGGACATTCAGCAGTGATACCCGCAGGCAGCTTATGCTCAACAGGGTGAGAGAAGCCCAGGGCTAAATTCACCACGTCGCCTTTAACGGCTGCACGATAACCTACACCAACCAGCTGCAGCTTCTTAGTGAAGCCTTCGGTAACACCGACAACCATTGCGTTCAACAGCGCACGAGTGGTACCCGCTTGGGCCCACGCGTTTGCAAAGCCTTCGCGCGGAGCGAAAGTCAGAGCATTTTCAGCGTGTTTAACTTCAACAGCATCGTTGATAGTACGAGTCAGCTCGCCGTTTTTACCTTTGATCGAAATAACCTGACCGTTGAGTTTTACCTCTACGCCTGCAGGAACAACGACCGGTGCTTTAGCAACACGAGACATTTTATTCCTCCAATTACGCTACGTAGCAGATAATTTCGCCACCAAGACCAGCCTGGCGCGCTGCACGATCAGTCATAACACCTTTAGAGGTAGAAACGACAGCAATACCCATGCCGGCCATAACTTTAGGCAGCTCATCTTTTTTCTTATAGATGCGCAGGCCTGGGCGGCTGACTCGCTGAATGCTCTCTACCACAGCCTTGCCCTGGAAATACTTAAGAGTCAGTTCCAGTTCAGGCTTGATGTCGCCTTCAATTTTAAATTCTTCAATATAACCTTCTTCCTTCAGCACGTTGGCGATTGCCACTTTCAGCTTGGAGGAAGGCATGGTGACCGCAACTTTGTTCGCGGCCTGACCGTTACGGATACGGGTCAGCATATCCGCGATCGGATCTTGCATGCTCATCTGTCTCTACTCCCGTGATTCAATTGGTGACAATTACCAGCTAGCCTTTTTCAAGCCAGGTACTTCACCGCGCATGGCGGCTTCACGTAACTTGATACGGCTCAACCCGAACTTGCCCACATAACCATGTGGACGACCAGTCTGGCGGCAGCGTTTACGCTGACGGGACGGGCTGGAATCACGCGGCAGAGTTTGCAGCTTGAGAACAGCGTTCCAACGGTCTTCGTCGGTCGCGTTCACATCAGAAATGATAGCTTTCAGTTCTGCGCGTTTAGCGAAGAATTTTTCAGCCAAAGCAACGCGCTTTACTTCGCGTGCTTTCATTGATTGCTTAGCCATGAAGTAACCCTACCTTACTTGCGGAACGGGAAGTCAAAGGCAGCCAGCAGAGCACGGCCTTCATCATCAGATTTCGCAGTAGTGGTAATGGTAATATCCAAACCACGGACGCGATCGACTTTGTCGTAATCGATTTCTGGGAAGATGATCTGCTCACGGACACCCATGCTGTAGTTACCACGACCGTCGAAAGACTTAGCGGACAGGCCACGGAAGTCACGGATACGAGGTACAGCAATAGTGATCAGACGCTCAAGGAACTCCCACATGCGTTCGCCACGCAGAGTTACTTTACAGCCGATCGGATAGCCCTGACGGATTTTGAAGCCTGCAACAGATTTGCGTGCTTTGGTGATCAACGGCTTTTGACCGGAGATTGCTGTCAGATCAGCTGCTGCGTTATCCAGCAGTTTCTTGTCAGCGATCGCTTCACCAACACCCATGTTCAGGGTGATCTTCTCGACCCGAGGGACTTGCATGACAGAATTGTAGTTAAACTCAGTCATGAGTTTCTTAACTACTTCGTCTTTGTAGTAATCATGCAGTTTCGCCATCGTACTACTCCAAATTACTTGATAGTTTCGCTGTTAGACTTGAAGAAACGGACTTTTTTGCCGTCTTCGAATCTAAAGCCTACACGGTCAGCCTTGCCGGTTGCCGCGTTGAAGAGAGCAACGTTAGAAACCTGAATTGCAGCTTCTTTTTCAACGATGCCGCCTGGTTGGTTCAGGGCCGGAACCGGCTTCTGATGTTTCTTAACCAGGTTGATACCTTCAACAATGACCTTGCCGGAAGACAGGACATTTTTTACTTTACCGCGCTTACCTTTATCTTTACCGGTTAACACGATAACTTCGTCATCACGACGGATTTTCGCTGCCATGATTCGCTCCTTAGAGTACTTCTGGTGCCAGAGAGATAATTTTCATGAACTTCTCATTACGCAGTTCACGAGTTACCGGCCCAAAAATACGCGTGCCGATTGGCTGCTCACTGTTATTATTTAAAATAACGCATGCATTGCCATCGAAGCGAATGACAGAACCGTCCGGGCGACGAACACCCTTCTTGGTGCGCACCACTACCGCTTTCAGCACATCGCCTTTCTTCACCTTACCGCGAGGAATTGCTTCCTTGATGGTAATTTTGATGATGTCGCCGACGCCTGCGTAGCGACGGTGCGAGCCACCCAGAACCTTGATACACATTACGCGACGTGCGCCGGAGTTGTCGGCCACGGTCAGCATAGTCTGTTCTTGGATCATTTCAGTGCTCCGCTAATGTCAACTACTACTTCGGGACCTGGAAATCAGGTCGTTAAAAAGCCCCATAAACGAGGGCGCGGCATTATAACACCGGTTCCAGGATATGGGTAGAAAAAATAAACGGCTCATCGCTGAGCCGTTTATTTGTTTGAGAAAGGGTACTGTATTACAGAACCGCTTTCTCTACAACGCGAACCAGCGTCCAGGACTTAGTCTTGGACAGCGGACGGCATTCGCGGATTTCAACCACGTCACCGATACCGCATTCGTTGTTCTCGTCATGTACGTGCAGTTTGGTCGTACGCTTGATGAATTTCCCGTAGATCGGGTGCTTCACAACACGTTCGATGGCAACAACAATGGATTTCTCCATTTTGTCGCTGACAACGCGACCTTGCAGAGTACGGATTTTATCGGTCATTACGCACCCGCCTTCTGAGTCAGTAAAGTCTTAACACGTGCAACATCACGACGAACCTGCTTCAGCAGGTGAGTCTGTTGCAGCTGGCCACTTGCAGCCTGCATGCGCAGATTGAACTGCTCACGCAGCAGGTTCAGCAGCTCGGTGTTCAGCTCTTCGACGCTCTTTTCACGCAGCTCTTTTGCTTTCATTACATCACCGTCTTAGTTACAAAGGTGGTTTTGATAGGCAGTTTTGCTGCTGCCAGCTTGAAGGCTTCACGGGCCAGCTCTTCAGGTACGCCGTCCATTTCATACAGGACTTTACCTGGCTGGATCAAGGCAACCCAATACTCCACGTTACCTTTACCTTTACCCATACGCACTTCAAGCGGCTTTTCGGTGATCGGTTTGTCCGGGAATACACGGATCCAGATCTTACCCTGACGCTTAACTGCACGGGTCATTGCACGACGTGCTGCTTCGATCTGACGGGCAGTCAGACGACCACGGCCAACAGCTTTCAGACCGAAAGTGCCGAAGCTAACATCCGTACCCTGCGCCAGACCACGGTTGCGGCCTTTGTGCACTTTACGGAATTTTGTACGCTTTGGTTGTAACATCAGCGACTCTCCTTACTTACGGCCTTTACGCTGCTGCTTTTTAGGTTGAGCAGCCGGTTCCGGTTGTTCAACAGCAGCCATACCACCCAGGATCTCACCTTTGAAGATCCATACCTTAACGCCGATTACACCATAAGTGGTGTGCGCTTCAGAGGTGTTGTAGTCGATGTCAGCACGCAGAGTGTGCAACGGCACGCGACCTTCACGGTACCATTCGGTACGTGCGATCTCGGCGCCGCCCAGACGGCCGCTAACTTCAACTTTGATACCTTTAGCGCCCAGACGCATTGCGTTCTGTACAGCACGCTTCATCGCACGACGGAACATCACACGACGCTCCAGCTGAGAAGTGATGCTGTCAGCAACCAATTTTGCGTCCAGTTCAGGTTTACGAACTTCGGCGATATTGATCTGTGCAGGAACGCCAGCGATATCCGCTACGACCTTGCGCAGTTTTTCTACGTCTTCACCTTTCTTACCGATAACGATACCTGGGCGAGCGGTGTGAATGGTCACACGGATGCTCTTAGCAGGACGCTCGATAACGATACGAGATACAGACGCCTTAGCCAGTTCCTTAGTCAGGTACTGACGTACTTTAAAATCGCTGTCCAGGTTGTCAGCGAATTCTTTGGTGTTCGCAAACCAGGTTGAGTTCCATGGTTTTACAATACCCAGGCGAATACCATTAGGATGTACTTTCTGACCCATTGCTAGTCTCCAGAGTCTCAGCGATCGGACACAACCACAGTAATGTGGCTGGTGCGCTTCAGGATGCGATCTGCACGACCTTTTGCACGAGGCATAATGCGCTTCATGCTAGGGCCTTCGTCTACGAAGATTTTCGCGACTTTCAGATCGTCAATGTCAGCGCCATCGTTGTGTTCAGCGTTAGCAATGGCAGATTCCAGTACTTTCTTAACCAATACAGCCGCTTTCTTATTGGTGTAGGTCAGAATATCCAGAGCCTGCGACACTTTCTTACCGCGAATCAGGTCAGCAACAAGGCGAACCTTCTGAGCAGAAGAACGAGCATGGCGATGTTGAGCTAAAGTTTCCATCTCTTCCTCCTACCTTATTTCTTCTTCGCTTTTTTATCAGCAGCGTGGCCGCGATAAGTACGAGTCGGTGCGAATTCACCCAGTTTGTGACCGACCATTTCGTCGGAAACAAAGACTGGAACGTGCTGACGACCATTATGGACAGCGATGGTCAAACCGATCATGTTAGGAAAGATCGTTGAACGACGGGACCAAGTGCGCAGGGGCTTCTTGTCACCGCTTTCCACCGCTTTCTCTACCTTCTTCAGCAAGTGCAGGTCAATAAAAGGACCTTTCTTGAGAGAACGTGGCATGGCTTATCCTCTAAAATTATTTGCTACGGCGACGTACGATAAATTTATCAGTACGCTTGTTGCTGCGGGTCTTCTTACCTTTGGTCTGAACGCCCCACGGGGATACCGGGTGCTTACCAAAGTTACGACCTTCACCACCACCATGTGGGTGATCGACTGGGTTCATCGCGGTACCGCGAACGGTAGGACGAACGCCACGCCAGCGAGCAGCACCTGCTTTACCCAGAACGCGCAGCATATGCTCAGCGTTGCCAACTTCGCCCAGGGTAGCGCGGCAGTCAGCTTCGACTTTACGCATTTCACCGGAGCGCAGGCGCAGGGTAACGTAAGCACCATCACGAGCAACGATCTGCACGTAGGTACCAGCGGAACGAGCCAGCTGACCGCCTTTACCTGGTTTCATTTCTACGTTATGAACGGTAGAACCAACCGGGATATTGCGCATCGGCAGGGTGTTACCCGCTTTGATTGCAGCATCAACGCCAGACTGAATCTGGTCGCCAGCTTTCAGGCCTTTAGGGGCCAGGATGTAACGGCGTTCGCCATCTTTGTACAGAACCAGCGCGATGTTCGCGGAACGGTTCGGATCGTACTCAAGACGTTCAACAACTGCCGGGATACCATCTTTGTTGCGTTTAAAGTCAACAATACGGTATGCCTGCTTGTGACCACCACCGATATGACGGGTAGTGATACGACCATTGTTGTTACGGCCACCGGATTTGCTGTTTTTTTCCAGCAACGGAGCAAAAGGCTTGCCCTTGTGCAGCTCAGGGTTAACCACTTTAACTACGTGGCGACGACCCGGAGATGTCGGTTTACATTTAACAACTGCCATTGTCTTTCTCCTCCGACTTACTCAGCGCCGCCGACGAAGTCCAGATTCTGGCCTTCCTTCAGGGTGACGTAAGCTTTTTTCCAGTCGCTACGACGACCAACACGCTGTCCGTGACGTTTAGTTTTCCCTTTAACTACCAGGGTGTTAACGTCTTTTACTTCAACTTCGAACAGCTTCTGTACAGCAGCAACGATCTCTGCTTTGGTCGCGTCAGTCGCAACTTTGAGTACGATGGTGTTGGTTTTTTCCATCGCGGTAGACGCTTTTTCAGATACGTGCGGCGCGCGCAGTACTTTCAGCAGACGTTCTTCACGGATCATGCCAGCATCTCCTCAACTTGCTTAACTGCTTCCGCAGTCATAACGACTTTGTCGAAGGCGATCAGGCTAACTGGGTCGATTGCAGCTACATCGCGCACGTCAACCTTATGCAGGTTACGAGCAGCCAGGAACAGATTCTCATCCAGTTCACCGGTCACGATCAGCACATCTTCCAGAGCCATATCTTTCAGTTTCTGAGCAAGCAGCTTGGTTTTCGGTGCTTCAACAGAGAACTGCTCAACAACGATCAGACGATCCTGACGTACCAGTTCGGACAGGATGCTTTTCAGCGCGCCGCGGTACATCTTTTTGTTAACTTTTTGACTGTGGTCCTGCGGGCGAGCAGCGAAGGTTACGCCACCGGAACGCCAGATCGGGCTCTTGATAGAACCAGAACGCGCACGGCCGGTACCTTTCTGGCGCCACGGCTTTTTGCCGGAACCAGTTACTTCAGCACGGGTCTTCTGAGCACGAGTACCCTGACGGGCGCCTGCTGCATAAGCAACAACAACCTGGTGTACCAGCGCTTCGTTGAAGTCACGACCGAAGGTAGTTTCGGAAACAGTCAGCGCGCTTTGCGCGTCTTTCAATACTAATTCCATTGCTATCCCCTTACGCCTTCACAGCTGGTTTAACGATCAGGTCGCTACCGGTTGCACCCGGGACCGCACCTTTCACCAGCAGCAGGTTGCGCTCAGCGTCAACACGTACTACGTCCAGGCTCTGAACAGTGACACGTTCGTTACCCAGCTGGCCTGCCATTTTCTTGCCTTTGAACACTTTGCCCGGAGTCTGGTTCTGACCGATAGAACCCGGAACGCGGTGAGACAAGGAGTTACCGTGGGTAGCGTCCTGGGTACGGAAGTTCCAGCGCTTAACGGTACCTGCGAAACCTTTACCTTTAGAGGTACCGGTTACGTCAACTTTTTTAACGTCAGCAAACAGTTCAACGCTAATGTCCTGACCTACGGTGAACTCTTCGCCTTCAGCAAGACGGAATTCCCACAGACCACGGCCAGCTTCAACGCCAGCTTTAGCGAAGTGACCAGCTTCCGGCTTGGTTACACGGTTAGCTTTTTTAGCACCAGTGGTCACCTGAACAGCACGGTAGCCGTCGTTAGCCAGGTCTTTAACCTGAGTAACACGGTTTGCTTCTACTTCGATTACGGTTACTGGGATAGAAACGCCGTCTTCAGTGAAGATACGGGTCATACCCACTTTTTTACCGACTAAACCAATCATTGTTTCAACCTCTCAATCGTCAATGACCTGATTAACCCAGGCTGATCTGCACGTCTACACCGGCAGCCAGATCCAGACGCATCAGAGCATCAACGGTTTTCTCAGTTGGCTCAACGATGTCAACCAGACGCTTGTGAGTGCGGATCTCGTACTGATCACGCGCGTCTTTGTTGACGTGCGGGGAGATCAGAACGGTAAAGCGCTCTTTGCGGGTCGGCAGCGGGATCGGACCACGGACTTGCGCACCAGTGCGCTTAGCAGTCTCGACGATTTCCGCAGTTGATTGATCGATCAGACGATGATCAAACGCTTTAAGGCGGATACGGATTCTTTGGTTCTGCATGAGACCAGAGCTCCAATTATTTTATAGACGAAAAAAATTACTACTCACATCCATTACGATTGATGGAGGAGTGTAATCGTTCATACATAGTCCCCCAATTGGGGACATTGTTTGATAGCAACTGAATTGCTTCGACTGACTGCTATCAGGGTTCATATTGAACCAGCGGTCTATTAAGACAGCCCGCGCATTATACGGGTTTCAAGGCAGCTTGCAAGTCATATGGGTTGAAATTTCACCGGCATCCTGCATTTAGTGAGTTTCATGCCTTACCTTCCCTATATCTTCGAGGCATTGCGCATTATCACACGCCAAATTAGAAGGTTGATAGGTTTAGCCAGCACACCCGCGTAGCATCCGAGGGCTTAATCCTCAGCGGGATAAAAAGATGATACTGACCGACTTACAGATCGCCTGGCTACTCCCCGTCGCTGCGTTGCTCTATTTTTGCCTGGCTCTGGCGCTAAGCTTAAGTGATTTCAAAACCATGCTTCTACCAGACAGACTTACCCTACCCTTACTGTGGCTGGGATTGTTGTTTCATAGTCTGGTTAACCCCCACCATGTTCATCATGCCGTATTCGGCGCGATAGCCGGCTACCTCTTCCTGTGGGTTATCTTTCAAGTATTCCGTTATGCTACCGGCAAAGAAGGATTAGGTTATGGTGATTTCAAACTGCTGGCGGCAATTGGAGCCTGGAGCTACTGGCAGCATCTGCCTGTCATCGTCGCTTTGGCATCTTCCCTGGGGATCGCTTATGCCGGAATACTTTATCTGATCGGGTACCGTGACAGCGCTGAAATGCCTTTTGGCCCCTGGCTTGCGCTCTCAGGATGGGGGAATTTTTGCTGGCAGGTATTTGGATAAGGTTTCAAAGAAGACAGAGGGAAATCCCTCTGCCTTGATCATACGGGGTTACTCTTCGCGTATCTGGGCCTGCAGGTAGTTCTGAATGCCCAGCTTCTGAATGAGGTCCAGTTCCGTTTCGAGCCAGTCGATATGGCCTTCTTCATCGGCCAGAATTTCGATCATCAGGTCACGGCTAACATAATCATGCACTTTATCGGCATAGGCGATGGCTTCACGCAAATCCTTTGCACCATCCAGTTCCAGCCTCAGGTCAGAGCGAAGCATTTCTTCGACATCCTCCCCAATACCCAGCTTGCCGAGGTCCTGCAGATTTGGAATGCCTTCGAGGAAGAGAATACGTTCGATGTACTTATCGGCGTGCTTCATTTCATCGATGGACTCGTGGTACTCAACGTCGTTCAGACGTTTTAATCCCCAGTTTTTGAACATGCGGGCATGCAGAAAATACTGGTTAATTGCGACAAGCTCGTTTCCCAATAATTTATTGAGATAATTTATTATCTTAACATCACCTTTCATTTTGACATCCTCCGCTTCCACTTATTGAAGCGTAGATGTCACAGGGTGTAAGTCAAAAAAATGAGCGTGTTTTAAGCGATCTCTTTAAATTCCGGGATCTGCATCAGTTCGTCTTGCATGATTTCACGCGCCTGTCGAACGCACTTCCCGCACTGATTTCCCACCGGGATAAACTTTCTAAGTTGCTGAAAAGACTGCGGGTGATGTTGTCGCACCGCCTGACGAATTGTCTTATCGCTTACACCGTTACACAAGCAAACGTACATGATCACTCCCGCTCAAAAACTGCGCAAATTGTAAATGAGAATGATTGGCTTTACAAGGAGTACGGCGGGGCAGAAGACAGAGAATGGTAATCAAATGCAAAAACTGATGCCAACTGCAGTAAGCGATCGCTTTCACTGGCAAACAGCAAAGTTCAAACATAAAAAAGGGCATCCTAAGATGCCCTTTTCACTATTGCATTAAAGTATCAGAGGATTAGCTCAGAACTTTTGCAACAACACCAGCGCCAACGGTACGGCCGCCTTCACGGATTGCGAAACGCAGACCGTCGTCCATCGCGATTGGGTGAATCAGGGTAACAACCATTTTGATGTTGTCGCCTGGCATTACCATCTCTACGCCTTCTGGCAGTTCGATGGTACCGGTCACGTCAGTTGTACGGAAGTAGAACTGTGGACGGTAGCCTTTGAAGAACG
>NZ_JBBCPX010000024.1:0-27726 GCF_037150195.1 Cedecea sp. VD22 | reverse complement strand
CGTTCTTCAAAGGCTACCGTCCACAGTTCTACTTCCGTACAACTGACGTGACCGGTACCATCGAACTGCCAGAAGGCGTAGAGATGGTAATGCCAGGCGACAACATCAAAATGGTTGTTACCCTGATCCACCCAATCGCGATGGACGACGGTCTGCGTTTCGCAATCCGTGAAGGTGGTCGTACCGTTGGTGCAGGCGTTGTAGCTAAAGTTATCGCTTAATCGCTGATAACATTTGACGCAATGCACAAGAAGAGGGCATCATTTGATGCCCTTTTTGTACGCTTTCGAACCAGAACCTGGCTCATCAGTGATTTTTTACCGATAATCATTGCTGAGACAGGCTCTGAAGATGGCGTTTATGCCGGGTAGTGTCTGAAAAGAGCCATTCGGTTTGGTTTGCCTCGCAGTGGCGGGGCAAAAGTGTTTGTCTGATTTATTGTGACAGGTTGGTTTATGAGTGCGAATACCGAAGCTCAAGGGAGCGGGCGTGGCCTCGAAGCGATGAAGTGGCTGGCAGTAGTCGTTTTGCTGCTCGTGGCAATCGTGGGCAACTACATTTATCGTGATATCACTCTGCCGCTTCGTGCACTGGCTGTGGTCATTCTGATTGCAGCCGCAGGTGGTGTTGCGCTGCTGACGGTAAAAGGCAAAGCAACCGTAGCGTTTGCTCGTGAAGCAAGAACGGAAGTACGTAAGGTTATTTGGCCTACTCGCCAGGAAACTCTGCACACCACTTTAATCGTGGCAGCGGTTACCGCTGTGATGTCACTGATTCTGTGGGGGCTGGATGGTATTCTGGTCCGCCTGGTATCTTTTATTACTGGCCTGAGGTTCTGAGATGTCTGAAGCCCCTAAAAAGCGTTGGTACGTCGTTCAGGCGTTTTCTGGTTTTGAAGGTCGTGTAGCCACGTCGCTGCGCGAACATATCAAACTCCATAATATGGAAGAGCTGTTTGGCGAAGTGATGGTTCCAACCGAAGAGGTTGTTGAAATCCGCGGTGGCCAACGCCGTAAGAGCGAACGTAAATTCTTCCCAGGTTACGTTCTGGTCCAGATGGTGATGAACGACGCGAGCTGGCACCTGGTGCGTAGCGTTCCGCGCGTGATGGGTTTCATCGGCGGGACTTCCGATCGTCCAGCCCCAATCAGCGATAAAGAAGTTGATGCGATCATGAACCGCCTGCAGCAGGTGGGTGACAAGCCGCGTCCGAAAACGCTGTTTGAACCAGGTGAAATGGTTCGTGTTAATGACGGTCCGTTTGCGGACTTCAACGGTGTTGTGGAAGAAGTGGATTACGAGAAGAGCCGCCTGAAGGTTTCCGTTTCCATCTTTGGTCGTGCGACGCCGGTTGAGCTGGATTTTGCTCAGGTGGAAAAAGCCTGATAATTTGATCGTTTAAGCAGCGATTATTCATTGCACAGGGCGCGAAATTGGCATACAATTTCGCGCCTTTTGTTTTTATGTGTCCAGTACACGTAAGACGTTTATTCACGGGGAGCCTTCTTGAGGCGCTATTACCCAATCAGAGGATTTTAGAATGGCTAAGAAAGTACAAGCCTACGTCAAGCTGCAGGTTGCAGCTGGTATGGCGAACCCAAGTCCACCAGTTGGTCCAGCTCTGGGTCAGCAGGGTGTGAACATCATGGAATTCTGTAAAGCGTTTAACGCAAAAACTGAATCCCTGGAAAAAGGTCTGCCAATTCCGGTTGTTATTACCGTTTACGCTGACCGTTCTTTCACTTTCGTTACCAAAACCCCTCCAGCAGCAGTTCTGCTGAAGAAAGCGGCTGGTATCAAGTCTGGTTCCGGTAAGCCGAACAAAGACAAAGTGGGTAAAGTTTCCCGCGCTCAGCTGCAGGAAATCGCGCAGACCAAAGCTGCCGACATGACTGGTTCCGACATTGAAGCGATGACTCGCTCCATTGAAGGTACTGCACGTTCCATGGGCCTGGTAGTGGAGGACTAAGAAATGGCTAAACTGACCAAGCGCATGTCCGTGATCCGTGACAAAGTTGATGCTACCAAACAGTACGACATCAACGAAGCTATCGCTCTGCTGAAAGAACTGGCTACCGCTAAGTTCGTTGAAAGCGTTGACGTTGCTGTTAACCTGGGCATCGATGCTCGTAAATCTGACCAGAACGTTCGTGGTGCAACTGTACTGCCACACGGTACTGGCCGTTCCGTTCGCGTAGCCGTATTTGCTCAGGGCCCTAACGCTGAAGCAGCTAAAGCTGCTGGCGCAGAGCTGGTAGGTATGGAAGATCTGGCTGACCAGATCAAGAAAGGCGAAATGAACTTCGACGTTGTTATCGCATCTCCAGATGCAATGCGCGTTGTTGGCCAGCTGGGTCAGGTTCTGGGTCCACGCGGCCTGATGCCAAACCCGAAAGTTGGTACCGTAACTCCTAACGTTGCTGAAGCAGTTAAAAATGCTAAAGCAGGTCAGGTTCGTTACCGTAACGACAAAAACGGCATCATCCACACCACCATCGGTAAAGTGGACTTTGACGCTGACAAACTGAAAGAAAACCTGGAATCTCTGCTGGTTGCGCTGAAAAAAGCAAAACCATCTCAGGCAAAAGGCGTGTACATCAAGAAAGTTAGCATCTCCACCACCATGGGTGCAGGTGTTGCGGTTGACCAGGCTGGTCTGAACGCAGCGGCGAACTAATAATCGCCTTTACGCGGGCGAAAGATTAGTCTATTATCTTACGCCCGTTGTTCTGTTTAGGCAGAACACAAAGAATTTTCGGTTGGAGCCTGGCCTTATCCAGGCCTCCGTCCAAGACCGCAGGTGTTTCGCAAGAGACTTAATTGCCTGCGTAGACGGTGACAGAACCTGAAGAATATTTTTAGATAGTCTTTAGCTTGTTTCTGCTCACCGTATGTAGACGCACTTTTCCATTTTGGTTAAGTGCGAAGTGAGTTTCGGGACGTTTCGTCCCGGCTAAAACCCAGGAGCAAAAGCTAATGGCTTTAAATCTTCAAGACAAACAAGCGATTGTTGCTGAAGTCAGCGAAGTAGCCAAAGGCGCGCTGTCTGCAGTAGTTGCGGATTCCCGTGGCGTTACTGTAGACAAAATGACCGAACTGCGTAAAGCAGGTCGCGAAGCCGGCGTTTACATGCGTGTTGTTCGCAACACCCTGCTGCGCCGTGTTGTTGAAGGTACTCAGTTTGAGTGCCTGAAAGACGCGTTCGTTGGTCCGACCCTGATTGCATATTCTATGGAACACCCGGGCGCTGCTGCTCGTCTGTTCAAAGAGTTCGCTAAAGCGAATGCAAAATTTGAGGTCAAAGCCGCTGCCTTTGAAGGTGAGCTGATCCCGGCGTCGCAAATCGACCGCCTGGCAACTCTGCCGACCTACGAAGAAGCAATTGCACGCCTGATGGCAACCATGAAAGAAGCTTCGGCTGGCAAACTGGTTCGTACTCTGGCTGCTGTACGCGATGCGAAAGAAGCTGCTTAATCGCAGTTTTCTTTATCAAGTATTCGCTTACGTATAAACTTATTCTGATATTCAGGAACAATTTAAATGTCTATCACTAAAGATCAAATCATTGAAGCAGTATCCGCTATGTCCGTAATGGACGTTGTAGAACTGATCTCTGCAATGGAAGAAAAATTCGGTGTTTCTGCTGCTGCTGCTGTAGCTGTTGCTGCTGGCCCAGCTGAAGCTGCTGAAGAAAAAACTGAGTTCGACGTTATTCTGAAATCTGCTGGCGCTAACAAAGTTGCCGTAATCAAAGCAGTTCGTGGCGCAACTGGCCTGGGTCTGAAAGAAGCTAAAGACCTGGCAGAAACCCCGAATGCCGTTCTGAAAGAAGGCATCAGCAAAGACGACGCAGAAGCTCTGAAAAAATCTCTGGAAGAAGCTGGCGCTGAAGTTGAAGTTAAATAAGCCAACCTTTCCGGTTGCAGCCTAAGTCATTAGGCTGATGGCTGGTGACTTTTTAGTCACCAGCCTTTTTGCGCTGTAGGGTGCCAGTAGTGTTTCACACTGTTTGACTGCTGGTTTCCATTCAATGCATGTTTCTATCGACGCCTTAATATACTGCGACTTTCTACGCCGGGAGTTCCGGGGTAAAGCGCAATGAAATGGTTTAAGAGTGATAGAAACAGGTATTGCGGGGAGTGTTCCACTTTCCGGTCCACAAAATAGTGTTGCATAAACTGCCCCTTTCGACGGGCAGATGGGTCGACTTGTCAGCGAGCTGAGGAACCCTAATGGTTTACTCCTATACCGAGAAAAAACGTATTCGTAAGGATTTTGGAAAGCGTCCACAAGTACTGGACATTCCTTATCTCCTTTCTATCCAGCTTGACTCGTTCCAGAAGTTTATCGAGCAAGATCCCGAAGGACAGTACGGCCTGGAAGCTGCTTTCCGCTCCGTATTCCCGATCGCAAGCTACAGCGGCAACTCCGAGCTGCAGTATGTGAGCTATCGCCTGGGCGAACCTGTATTTGACGTTAAAGAATGTCAAATCCGTGGCGTGACGTATTCTGCTCCGCTGCGTGTGAAACTGCGTCTGGTGATCTACGAGCGCGAAGCGCCGGAAGGCACCGTTAAAGACATCAAAGAACAAGAAGTGTACATGGGCGAGATTCCGCTCATGACCGACAACGGGACTTTCGTTATCAACGGTACTGAGCGCGTTATCGTTTCTCAGCTTCACCGTAGCCCGGGTGTGTTCTTCGACAGTGACAAAGGTAAGACCCACTCTTCAGGGAAGGTGCTGTATAACGCACGTATCATCCCTTACCGTGGTTCCTGGCTGGACTTCGAATTCGACCCGAAAGATAACCTGTTCGTGCGTATTGACCGTCGCCGCAAACTGCCTGCGACCATCATTCTGCGCGCACTGAACTACACCACTGAGCAGATCCTTGACCTGTTCTTTGAGAAAGTTAATTTCGAAATCCGTGACAACAAGCTGCAGATGGAGCTGGTACCGGAGCGCCTGCGTGGCGAAACCGCCTCCTTCGACATCGAAGCTGACGGCAAAGTGTACGTTGAAAAAGGCCGCCGTATCACCGCGCGCCACATTCGCCAGCTGGAAAAAGACGATATCAAACATATCGAAGTTCCTGTTGAGTACATTGCCGGTAAAGTTGCGGCTAAAGACTACGTTGATGCTTCTACCGGCGAACTGATTTGCCCGGCGAACATGGAACTGTCTTTGGATCTGCTGGCCAAACTGAGCCAGTCAGGCCACAAGCGTATCGAAACGCTGTTCACCAACGACCTGGATCACGGCCCGTACATTTCTGAAACCGTACGCGTCGACCCAACCAACGACCGCCTGAGCGCGCTGGTTGAGATCTACCGCATGATGCGTCCTGGTGAGCCACCAACACGCGAAGCAGCCGAAAGCCTGTTTGAGAATCTGTTCTTCTCTGAAGACCGCTACGATCTGTCTGCGGTAGGTCGTATGAAGTTCAACCGTTCTCTGCTGCGTGAAGAGATTGAAGGTTCCGGTATCCTGAGCAACGACGACATCATCGAAGTGATGAAGAAGCTCATCGATATCCGTAACGGCAAAGGCGAAGTGGATGACATCGACCACCTCGGCAACCGTCGTATCCGTTCCGTAGGCGAAATGGCGGAAAACCAATTCCGTGTTGGCCTGGTGCGTGTTGAGCGTGCGGTGAAAGAGCGTCTGTCTCTGGGCGATCTGGATACCCTGATGCCTCAGGACATGATCAACGCCAAGCCAATCTCTGCGGCAGTGAAAGAGTTCTTCGGTTCCAGCCAGCTGTCTCAGTTCATGGACCAGAACAACCCGCTGTCCGAGATTACGCACAAACGTCGTATCTCCGCGTTGGGCCCAGGCGGTCTGACCCGTGAGCGCGCGGGCTTCGAAGTACGTGACGTACACCCAACCCACTACGGTCGTGTGTGTCCAATCGAAACCCCTGAAGGTCCAAACATCGGCCTGATCAACTCCCTGTCCGTGTACGCACAGACTAACGAATACGGCTTCCTTGAGACTCCGTATCGTCGCGTGGTTGACGGTGTTGTGACCGACGAAATTCATTACCTGTCTGCTATCGAAGAAGGTAACTACGTCATCGCTCAGGCGAACACTAACCTGAACGAAGAAGGCCGTTTCGTAGACGACCTCGTTACCTGCCGTAGCAAAGGCGAATCCAGCTTGTTCAGCAACGACCAGGTTGACTACATGGACGTTTCCACCCAGCAGGTGGTTTCCGTCGGTGCGTCCTTGATCCCGTTCCTGGAACACGATGACGCCAACCGTGCATTGATGGGTGCGAACATGCAACGTCAGGCGGTTCCAACTCTGCGTGCTGATAAGCCGCTGGTTGGTACCGGTATGGAACGTGCTGTAGCCGTTGACTCCGGTGTTACTGCCGTAGCTAAACGTGGCGGTACCGTTCAGTACGTTGATGCATCCCGTATCGTTATCAAAGTTAACGAAGACGAGATGTACCCGGGCGAAGCGGGTATCGACATCTACAACCTGACCAAGTACACCCGTTCTAACCAGAACACCTGCATCAACCAGATGCCTTGTGTGTCCCTGGGTGAGCCGATCGAACGTGGCGACGTGCTGGCAGACGGCCCGTCTACCGACCTCGGTGAGCTGGCGCTTGGCCAGAACATGCGCGTAGCGTTCATGCCCTGGAACGGTTACAACTTCGAAGACTCCATCCTCGTATCCGAGCGTGTTGTTCAGGAAGATCGTTTCACCACCATCCACATTCAGGAACTGGCTTGTGTGTCTCGCGACACCAAACTGGGGCCAGAAGAGATCACCGCTGACATCCCTAACGTGGGTGAAGCTGCGCTCTCCAAACTGGATGAATCCGGTATCGTGTACATCGGTGCTGAAGTGACCGGCGGTGATATTCTGGTTGGTAAGGTAACGCCGAAAGGTGAAACCCAGCTGACGCCAGAAGAGAAACTGCTGCGAGCAATCTTCGGTGAGAAAGCGTCTGACGTTAAAGACTCTTCCCTGCGCGTACCAAACGGTGTTTCCGGTACTGTTATCGACGTTCAGGTCTTCACCCGCGATGGTGTGGAAAAAGACAAACGTGCGCTGGAAATCGAAGAGATGCAGCTGAAGCAGGCTAAGAAAGACCTGTCTGAAGAACTGCAGATCCTCGAAGCGGGTCTGTTCAGCCGTATCTATGCTGTGCTGGTTTCCGGTGGTGTTGAAGCTGACAAGCTCGACAAACTGCCACGTGACCGCTGGCTGGAACTGGGCCTGACCGACGAAGAGAAGCAAAACCAGCTGGAGCAGCTGGCAGAGCAGTACGACGAGCTGAAGCACGAGTTTGAGAAGAAACTCGAAGCTAAGCGCCGCAAAATCACTCAGGGCGATGACCTGGCACCTGGCGTGCTGAAAATCGTGAAAGTGTATCTGGCCGTTAAACGTCAGATTCAACCTGGTGACAAGATGGCAGGTCGTCACGGGAACAAAGGTGTTATCTCCAAGATCAACCCGATCGAAGATATGCCATACGATGAAAACGGCACGCCGGTAGACATCGTACTGAACCCGCTGGGCGTACCATCTCGTATGAACATCGGTCAGATCCTGGAAACCCACCTGGGTATGGCTGCGAAAGGCATTGGCGAGAAGATCAACGCCATGCTGAAACAGCAGCAGGAAGTCGCGAAACTGCGCGAATTCATCCAGAAAGCGTATGACTTGGGTACAGACGTTCGTCAGAAGGTTGATCTGAATACCTTCACCGACGAAGAAGTTCTGCGTCTGGCTGAAAACCTGAAAAAAGGTATGCCGATTGCTACTCCGGTATTCGACGGTGCAAAAGAGTCGGAAATCAAAGAGCTGCTGCAACTCGGCGGTCTGCCATCTTCTGGTCAGATTACCCTGTTCGACGGCCGTACCGGTGAACAGTTTGAGCGTCAGGTAACCGTAGGTTACATGTACATGCTGAAACTGAACCACCTGGTTGATGACAAGATGCACGCGCGTTCTACCGGTTCTTACAGCCTGGTTACTCAGCAGCCGCTGGGTGGTAAGGCTCAGTTCGGTGGTCAGCGCTTCGGTGAGATGGAAGTGTGGGCGCTTGAAGCATATGGCGCTGCATATACCCTGCAGGAAATGCTGACCGTTAAGTCTGATGACGTGAACGGCCGTACTAAGATGTATAAGAACATCGTGGATGGCAACCATCAGATGGAACCGGGCATGCCGGAATCCTTCAACGTTCTGTTGAAAGAGATCCGTTCGCTGGGTATCAACATCGAGCTGGAAGACGAGTAATCGTTGCTCAAAAGGTCCAGGGTGCCCGGCTAACGCCGGGCATCACAGAGTGCTAACTCCGACGGGAGCAAATCCGTGAAAGACTTATTAAAGTTTCTGAAAGCGCAAACTAAAACCGAAGAGTTTGATGCGATCAAAATTGCTCTGGCATCGCCAGACATGATCCGTTCATGGTCTTTCGGTGAAGTTAAAAAGCCGGAAACCATCAACTACCGTACGTTCAAACCTGAGCGTGACGGTCTGTTCTGCGCCCGTATTTTTGGGCCAGTGAAAGACTACGAGTGCCTGTGCGGTAAGTACAAGCGCCTGAAGCACCGTGGTGTCATTTGTGAGAAGTGTGGCGTAGAAGTTACCCAGACTAAAGTTCGTCGTGAGCGTATGGGTCACATCGAACTGGCTTCTCCAACTGCCCACATTTGGTTCCTGAAGTCTCTGCCATCTCGTATCGGCCTGCTGCTGGATATGCCGCTGCGTGATATCGAGCGCGTGCTGTACTTTGAATCTTATGTTGTTATCGAAGGCGGGATGACCAACCTCGAGCGCCGTCAGATCCTGACTGAAGAGCAGTATCTGGATGCGCTGGAAGAGTTCGGCGACGAATTCGATGCGAAGATGGGTGCGGAAGCTATTCAGGCCCTGCTGAAGAGCATGGATCTGGAGCAAGAGTGTGAAACTCTGCGCGAAGAGCTGAACGAAACCAACTCCGAAACCAAACGTAAAAAGCTGACCAAGCGTATCAAGCTGCTGGAAGCGTTCGTTCAGTCTGGTAACAAACCAGAGTGGATGATCCTGACCGTTCTGCCGGTTCTGCCGCCAGATCTGCGTCCGCTGGTACCGCTGGATGGTGGTCGTTTCGCAACCTCAGATCTGAACGATCTGTACCGTCGCGTGATCAACCGTAACAACCGTCTGAAACGTCTGCTTGATCTGGCGGCTCCTGACATCATCGTACGTAACGAAAAACGTATGCTGCAGGAAGCGGTAGATGCCCTGCTGGATAACGGCCGTCGCGGTCGTGCCATCACCGGCTCTAACAAACGTCCTCTGAAATCTTTGGCCGACATGATCAAAGGTAAGCAGGGTCGTTTCCGTCAGAACCTGCTGGGTAAACGTGTTGACTACTCCGGTCGTTCTGTAATCACCGTAGGTCCATACCTGCGTCTGCATCAGTGCGGTCTGCCGAAGAAAATGGCACTGGAGCTGTTCAAACCGTTCATCTACGGCAAGCTGGAACTGCGTGGCCTCGCGACCACCATCAAAGCTGCTAAGAAAATGGTTGAGCGTGAAGAAGCTGTCGTTTGGGATATCCTGGACGAAGTTATCCGCGAACACCCGGTACTGCTGAACCGTGCACCAACCCTGCACCGTTTGGGTATCCAGGCATTTGAACCTGTTCTGATCGAAGGTAAAGCTATCCAGCTGCACCCGCTGGTTTGTGCGGCATATAACGCCGACTTCGATGGTGACCAGATGGCAGTACACGTTCCACTGACGCTTGAAGCTCAGCTGGAAGCGCGTGCGCTGATGATGTCTACCAACAACATCCTGTCTCCAGCGAACGGCGAGCCAATCATCGTTCCTTCTCAGGACGTTGTATTGGGTCTGTACTACATGACCCGTGACTGTGTTAACGCCAAAGGCGAAGGCATGGTGCTGACTGGCCCTAAAGAAGCTGAGCGTATTTATCGCGCTGGCCTGGCCTCTCTGCATGCGCGCGTTAAAGTGCGTATCACCGAATACGAAAAAGATGCTCAGGGCACATTCGTTGCGAAAACCAGCCTGATCGACACCACCATTGGTCGTGCGATTCTGTGGATGATCGTACCGAAAGGTCTGCCTTTCTCCATCGTCAACCAGGCGCTGGGTAAAAAGGCCATCTCTAAGATGCTGAACACCTGTTACCGTATTCTGGGCCTGAAACCGACCGTTATTTTTGCGGACCAGACGATGTACACCGGCTTTGCTTACGCAGCGCGTTCAGGTGCATCCGTTGGTATCGATGACATGGTCATCCCGGAGAAAAAATACGAGATCATCAGCGAAGCGGAAGCTGAAGTTGCTGAGATCCAGGAGCAGTTCCAGTCCGGTCTGGTTACCGCTGGCGAACGCTATAACAAAGTTATCGATATCTGGGCTGCGGCGAACGATCGTGTATCCAAAGCGATGATGGATAACCTGCAAACCGAAACCGTGATTAACCGTGACGGCGTCGAAGAACAGCAGGTTTCCTTCAACAGCATCTACATGATGGCCGACTCCGGTGCTCGTGGTTCTGCAGCACAGATTCGTCAGCTGGCCGGTATGCGTGGCCTGATGGCTAAGCCAGATGGCTCCATCATCGAAACGCCAATCACCGCGAACTTCCGTGAAGGTCTGAACGTACTCCAGTACTTCATCTCCACTCACGGTGCTCGTAAAGGTCTGGCGGATACCGCACTGAAAACGGCGAACTCCGGTTACCTGACTCGTCGTCTGGTAGACGTTGCCCAGGATCTGGTCGTTACTGAAGACGACTGTGGCACCCTGGAAGGCATCACCATGACGCCAGTTATCGAAGGTGGCGACGTTAAAGAGCCGCTGCGCGATCGCGTACTGGGTCGTGTGACTGCTGAAGATATTCTGAAGCCTGGCACTGCGGACATTCTGGTTCCACGCAACACGCTGCTGCACGAACAGTGGTGTGATCTGCTGGAAGCTAACTCCGTTGACAGCGTGAAAGTCCGTTCCGTAGTAGGTTGCGAAACTGACTTTGGCGTGTGTGCTCACTGCTACGGTCGCGACCTGGCACGTGGTCACATCATCAACAAAGGTGAAGCTATCGGGGTTATCGCGGCACAGTCCATCGGTGAACCTGGTACACAGCTGACGATGCGTACGTTCCACATCGGTGGTGCGGCATCCCGTTCTGCTGCTGAATCCAGCATTCAGGTTAAGAACAAAGGTAGCATCAAACTCAGCAACGCTAAGTCGGTTGTGAACTCCAGCGGTAAACTGGTTATCACTTCTCGTAACACCGAGCTGAAACTGATCGACGAATTCGGTCGTACCAAAGAGAGCTATAAAGTGCCTTACGGTGCTGTGATGGCGAAAGGTGATGGCGAGCAGGTTGCCGGCGGTGAAACCGTAGCAAACTGGGATCCACACACCATGCCGGTTATCTCGGAAGTGAGTGGTTTCATTCGCTTTACCGACATGATCGACGGCCAGACCATTACTCGTCAGACCGACGAGCTGACCGGTCTGTCCTCTCTGGTCGTTCTGGATTCTGCTGAGCGTACTGCGGGTGGTAAAGATCTGCGTCCTGCTCTGAAAATCGTTGATGCTAAAGGCAACGACGTTCTGATCCCTGGCACCGATATGCCGGCTCAGTACTTCCTGCCGGGTAAAGCGATTGTTCAGCTGGAAGATGGTATTCAGATCAGCTCCGGTGACGCCCTGGCGCGTATTCCACAGGAATCCAGCGGTACCAAGGATATTACCGGTGGTCTGCCACGCGTTGCTGACCTGTTCGAAGCCCGTCGTCCGAAAGAGCCGGCAATCCTGGCTGAAATCAGCGGCATCATTTCCTTCGGTAAAGAAACCAAAGGGAAACGTCGTCTGGTTATTACCCCGGTAGACGGTAGCGAGCCATACGAAGAGATGATTCCGAAATGGCGTCAGCTTAACGTGTTCGAAGGCGAGCGTGTTGAACGTGGTGATGTTGTTTCCGATGGTCCAGAGTCTCCGCACGACATCCTGCGTCTGCGTGGCGTGTACGCTGTAACTCGTTACATCACTAACGAAGTACAGGACGTTTACCGTCTGCAAGGCGTTAAGATTAACGATAAACACATCGAAGTTATCGTTCGTCAGATGCTGCGTAAAGCCACCATCGTTAACGCAGGCAGCTCCGACTTCCTGGAAGGCGAGCAGGCTGAATACTCCCGCATTAAGATCGCTAACCGCGAACTGGATGCGAACGGCAAGATCAACGTGACCTTTGCACGCGATCTGCTGGGTATCACCAAAGCCTCTCTGGCAACCGAGTCCTTCATCTCCGCGGCATCGTTCCAGGAGACCACTCGAGTGCTGACCGAAGCAGCCGTTGCGGGCAAACGCGACGAACTGCGCGGCCTGAAAGAGAACGTCATCGTGGGTCGACTGATCCCGGCCGGTACCGGTTATGCGTACCACCAGGATCGTATGCGTCGCCGTGCAGCGGGTGAAATCCCTGCGGCACCTCAGGTGACTGCTGAAGACGCTTCTGCCAGCCTGGCAGAGCTGCTGAACGCAGGCCTGGGCGGTAACGACGAGTAATCGTGCGATACGCCTGAAATAAAAAACCCGCTTCGGCGGGTTTTTTTATGCCTGAAACTGACTAAATGCTCAATTGTTGACGATGTGCCCAGGAATAGACAAAAACAAATGCCCGCGATGCGGGCATTTTAGGGTCGGGCAAAGAGGGCTTATTTCACCAGCGGCAGGCGGCGGTAAAGCTCAATCATATCGGTAGCCAGATCCTGAATGACCATGGCATTCATCAGGTGGTCCTGAGAGTGAACGGTAATCAGGTTTACCGGCAGTTTGCCGGAGCCTTCATCCAGGCCAATCAGCTGGGTCTGGATTTTATGGGCGTGTTTCACGAATTCGTGTGACTCTTCCATTGCCTTCTCGGCACCCTCAAAGTCACCTTTACGTGCCAGCTGCAGAGCAGTCAGGGCCTGGCTACGTGCGCTGCCGGCGTTGACCAGCAGTTCCATAATAATTGATTCTAAATCTTCCACATCTTACTCCATCATTTTCAGGGCTTTATCAAGCACCACGTCGCCTTTCATCAAACCGTAATCCATCATGTCGATAACGGCGACTTTTTTACCCAGAGGATCGGCAAGGGCCTGAAGTTTGGCCTGCTCATATTTTACCTGCGGACCAAGCAGAACGATGTCGGCGCGTTCGATGTTCTCTTTAAACTCTGCCACGGGCACAGCCTTGATTGAGACCTCGATGCCTTTCTTTTGTGCGGCATCAACCATACGTTGAACCAGAATGCTGGTCGACATACCTGCAGCACAACACAACACGATATTTTTCATAGTTCGCTCTCAATGTCCGAAGGATACAGAGATATTTATCCGGCAGAGGGGGCGGCAACAACCGCTTTAACCCGATTGTGTGTCAGGTATCACAAAAGAAACCGTAGAAAACTGAAACCGGTTACATTTTTGCTTTTTCTCGAAGAATCAAGACGGCAGTTGTGAAGGCGGAGCGGCATGAGGAAGCGTTTGCTGCCGCTCCGGTCAGTCATCTGCGCTGACCGGAGGACAGTATTTGAACGGCAAAGAAGCGGCAACGACCGATCGATGTTCTTTCGGCAAACACCGAAACTTATCCTTTCCCTTGCCGTGTGTTACATCAGGATTGCGCGTTTCTTCCCAGAAAATGATCCCAGTCCTTCCAGACCGGCTGCAAACCTGAGTGACGGAGCGCGGCGGCAACTTCCTGCGGCGTTCGGCCATCGTGTGGGGCAAACTGCTCAAGTTCCGGGTGATTATCGGCATAGCCGCCGGGCTGTGTTTTCGAAAACGCGCTGACGTTGTTAATCGCCAATGGGATCACGTGGTCGCGGAACCACGGTGATTCTCGGGTAGAAAGCGACAATTCCACGTCCGGCGCAAGCAGGCGGAACGCACAGATCGTCTGCACCAACTGTTGCTCAGTCATGATTGATGCTGGTTCTACGCCGCCGGTGCACGGGCGCAGGCGCGGGAAGGAGACAGAATATCGGCTTTGCCAGTAGCGCTGCTGTAGCCAAAGCAGGTGTTCGGCCACCATAAAACAGTCGGTGCGCCAGCTGCCCGACAGCCCAATCAGCGCGCCAAGGCCGATTTTATCGATACCCGCGCGGCCCAGCCTGTCGGGTGTTTCCAGCCGCCAGAAGAAATCCTGCTTGTTACCTTTCAGGTGGTGCTGGGCGTAGGTCGCCGGGTGATAGGTTTCCTGGTACACCATCACGCCATCAAGCCCGAGGGTTTTGAGTTCGGCATACTCATGCTCGTCCAGCGGCTGGACTTCCATGTGCAGTGAACTAAAGCGGCTGCGGATAGCCGGCAGATGCTGGCGGAAATAATCCATGCCGACTTTGGTCTGGTGCTCGCCGGTCACCAGCAAAAGGTGTTCGAACCCCAGGGCACGGATAGCCGCGCATTCCCGCTCAATCTCCGCTTCATCCAGCGTTTTGCGCTTAAGCTTGTTGCTCATGGAAAAGCCGCAGTAAGTACAGTCGTTGGCGCACAGGTTAGAGAGATAGAGCGGCACGTAAAAACTGACCGTGTTGCCGAAGCGCTGACGCGTAAGCTGCTGCGCCCGCTGAGCAAGAGGCTCCAGGTAACGGCTGGCGGCAGGGGAGAGCAAAGCCATCAAGTCTTCTCGTGTCAGGCGGGAGGCGTTAATCGCGCGTTCGACATCTGCCGCCGTTTTACCGTTAATTTTGAGGGAGATATCGTCCCAGTCCAGCTGACGCCAGCGGTCGGTGAAGGTTTCTGCCATCAGGCATTCTCCTCGCTAAACTGCAGGAAACTGGTCAGCGGGCTGGAGGCCTGAGCCTGCTGGTGGCGAGATCCTAACCCGGCCTGTGCCGCAAGGCTTCCGGCTTCCACGGCCAGGCGAAACGCCTGCGCCATTTGTACCGGATCACGGGCGACCGATATGGCGGTATTGACCAGCACGGCAGAAGCCCCCATTTCTAACGCTTCGGCTGCATGGCTTGGTGCACCGATCCCCGCATCGACAACAACAGGCACGCGGGATTGCTCAATGATGATTTCCAGCAGCGCACGGGTTTGCAGACCCTGATTTGAGCCGATGGGCGCGCCGAGCGGCATCACGGCCGCACAGCCGGTTTCCTCCAGACGTTTGCAGAGCACGGGATCGGCGCCGCAGTAAGGCAGCACCACAAATCCCTGTTTGACCAGAGCGTCGGCGGCCTTCAGCGTTTCAATCGGGTCCGGGAGTAAATAGCGGGCATCAGGATGAATTTCCAGCTTAACCCAGTTTGTTCCCAGCGCTTCGCGGGCAAGCTGGGCTGCAAAAATAGCTTCTTCTGCCGTTTTCGCCCCGGAAGTATTGGGCAGCAAATGCACGCCCGCCTGCTGGAGTGGCTGAAGAATGTCATCACTATGGCCACGTAAATCCACGCGTTTCATCGCCATGGTGACAAGCTGTGAGCCAGAAGCGCGAATCGCGTCGATCATCATCTGGCTGGAGGAGAATTTTCCGGTGCCGGTGAACAGGCGGGAGGAAAAGGTTTTATCGGCAATCTGTAACATGTCAGCCCCCGGCAATTGCCTGAAACAGCAGAATGGTATCGCCCTCGCGCAGCAGATAATTGCTCCACTGTTCACGCGGGATGATAGTTTGATTAAC
Organism: Cedecea sp. VD22; assembly: GCF_037150195.1. Classification (NCBI taxonomy): domain Bacteria; kingdom Pseudomonadati; phylum Pseudomonadota; class Gammaproteobacteria; order Enterobacterales; family Enterobacteriaceae; genus Cedecea; species Cedecea sp. VD22. The sequence continues at coordinate 12,064 of NZ_JBBCPX010000024.1, read as the reverse complement.
GGCCAGTGCCGCGCCAGCTTTGCCCTGATCAAGCTGGGCCAGAAGGGCTGCGAGCGTCAGGCCGGCCTTACATTCCAGATATTCATCGTTAAACTGAATGCGCATCGAGACCTCCGCAGACCGGGCAGGTGGCTGATTTTTGCATCGCCAGAGTGCGCCAGCTATGTTGCCGGGCGTCAAACAGGCGCAAAGCGCCAGCAGCAGGCGTCATGCCGGTAAGTAATTTAATGGCCTCCAGCGCCTGAAGAGTGCCCATCACGCCCACGACCGGGCCGATGACGCCGGAGGTGCGGCAGTTGCGTTCAGGTTCACTCTCGTCAGGCCAGACGCAGCGGTAGCAGCCATGCTCCCAGGGCGGTGTCAGGACCATCATCTGGCCGCCAAAACCGACGGCGCTTGCGGTGATAAGCGGCGTATTCCCGGCCACGCAGGCGGCGTTAACCGCCTGGCGGGTTGCCATATTGTCGCTACAGTCCAGCACCACGTCGGCTTCGTGCACGGCTTCTGTCAAAGAATCCCCCGTCAGCCTCTCTGTCAGCGAAACAATTTTTACGCTTGGGTTAAGGCGCTGCAAATGCTGGTGGGCCGCCGAAGATTTCGGGCGCTCAATATCTTCTGAGGTGAACAGGATCTGGCGCTGGAGATTGCTGATATGCACCCTGTCATCGTCCGCGACGATAAGCTTGCCTACGCCAGCGGCGGCGAGATACAGCGCGGCAGGTGAACCTAAGCCGCCCAGACCGACGACCAGCGCCGTGCTGGACAGCAGTTTTTCCTGCCCTTCAATCGCCACGTCTTCCAGCAGTAGCTGGCGGCTATAGCGCATAAAATCCGCGTCATTCATCGCCAGTTCCCGCCAGGTCGAGTAGCTTCGCCGTGGCGATGCGCCAGTCGGGAGCCTGTGTAATGGCGCTGACGACGGCGACGCTGCCCACGCCGGTGGCTAAGACGGCAGGTACGCGATCGATGCTTATTCCGCCGATGGCGACGGTGGAGTAATCACCCAGCGTCTGAATATGTTCTGCCAGCTTATTCAGCCCTTGAGGGGAAGAGGGCATCTGCTTGGTTTGGGTAGGGAAGACATGGCCCAGCGCGATGTAGGACGGGTTTGCACTTAAGGCGCGATCCATTTCCATGTTGTCGTGGGTTGAAAGCCCCAGACGCAGTCCGGCTTCGCTTATCGCCGCCAGGTTGGCGACATCCATATCTTCCTGGCCGAGGTGTACGCCGTAGGCACCGTGTTGGATGGCCAGTCGCCAGTAATCGTTAATGAACAGGCGAGCGTTGTAGCGTTCGCCCAGCGCAATGGCTGCGATGACGTCGGCTTCAACGTCTGCATCGCGTTTGTCTTTAATGCGGAGCTGGATGGTCTTGACGCCTGCCCCGAGGAGACGTTCGATCCATTCCACGCTGTCGACGACCGGATAAAGGCCCAGTCGGCGTGAGGTGGCAGGGAAAGTGAGTCTGGACATTATGCTTCCTCTTGTCTGAGATAAATTTCGCCGCCCCGGGCGCGAAAGTGCTGGGACATATCTTCCATGCCAGCATCTCTCGCCTGTTTTGCGGCGTAATCGCGCACTTCCTGGGTGATTTTCATGGAGCAAAACTTAGGGCCGCACATGGAACAGAAATGCGCGACTTTGCCGGATTCCTGCGGCAACGTTTCATCGTGGTAAGCGCGAGCGGTGAAGGGGTCGAGCGCCAGGTTGAATTGGTCTTCCCAGCGGAATTCAAAGCGTGCTTTGGACATCGCGTTGTCGCGTATTTGTGCGCCGGGATGCCCTTTGGCCAGGTCCGCGGCGTGAGCGGCAATTTTGTAGGTAATTAGTCCCTGCTTAACATCCTCTTTGTTCGGCAGGCCGAGGTGCTCCTTCGGGGTGACGTAGCAAAGCATCGCGCAGCCAAACCAGCCGATCATGGCGGCGCCAATGCCGGAGGTGAAGTGGTCATAGCCTGGTGCGATGTCGGTTGTGAGCGGGCCAAGGGTATAGAAAGGCGCTTCGTGACAATGCTCCAGTTCTTCGGTCATGTTGCGGCGAATCATCTGCATCGGCACATGCCCCGGGCCTTCAATCATCACCTGAACGTCGTACTCCCAGGCAATTTTGGTCAGCTCGCCCAGCGTATGCAGTTCGGCAAACTGCGCTTCGTCGTTGGCATCCTGAATGGAACCCGGGCGTAAGCCATCGCCCAGAGAAAGGGAAACGTCATAGGCGGCGCAAATTTCGCAGATTTCACGGAAGTGCTGATATAGGAAGTTTTCCTGATGATGGGACAGGCACCACTTCGCCATAATCGATCCACCGCGCGACACGATCCCGGTCAGGCGCTGCGCGGTCATCGGGACGTAGCGAAGCAGCACGCCCGCATGAATGGTGAAGTAATCCACGCCTTGCTCTGCCTGCTCCAGCAGCGTATCGCGGAACATCTCCCAGCTCAGGTCTTCGGCGATACCGTTGGCCTTCTCCAGCGCCTGGTAGATGGGCACCGTGCCGATGGGCACCGGGCTGTTGCGCAGGATCCATTCCCGCGTTTCATGAATGTAGCGGCCGGTGGAGAGGTCCATCACCGTGTCTGCCCCCCAGCGAGTGGCCCACACCAGCTTCTCCACCTCCTCTTCAATAGAAGACGTGACTGCCGAGTTGCCGATATTGGCATTGACCTTCACCAGGAAATTGCGGCCGATAATCATCGGCTCTGATTCCGGGTGGTTGATATTGGCGGGAATAATCGCTCGCCCGAAGGCGACTTCATCGCGGACGAACTCCGGCGTGATGTTTTCCGGCAGGCGGGCCCCAAACCCTTCGCCGGGATGCTGGTGGCGCAGGACGGCATCATGAATACGCTCGCGCCCCATATTTTCGCGAATGGCGATGAATTCCATCTCCGGGGTGACAAGGCCTTTGCGGGCGTAATGCAACTGGGTGACGCATTGCCCGGCTATTGCCCGGCGAGGTTTGGACTGAGTTTCAAAGCGCAACTCGTCCAGGCCGTCGTCGGCAAGACGCGCTTTTGTGTAAGCGGAGCTGCGGTCACCCAGCGTTTCGCTGTCGCCGCGGTCGTCGATCCAGGCGCTGCGTAGGGGATTTAGCCCGTTTAACACGTTTATGGCGATGTCGGGATCGCCATAGGGGCCGGAGGTATCGTAGACAGGAACCGCCTCGTTCGGCTGATATTGCGGGGCATCTTTGCTCCCGCCGGTGAGCGTTGGGCTGAGTTGGATTTCGCGCATCGGGATGCGGATATCTTCACGTGACCCGATCAGATAGATGCGTCGGGAGTTGGGGAAGGCGGTGCCTTCAAGCGTGTTGATGAAGTGTTGGGCGGCGGCGCGCTGTTCGCGGCGGCCAGGTTTTTTTTCAGATGCAGACATAGCTCATTCCAGGTTTAGTCAGGATATGGCTTGTCAGGACAACGGAAGGAGTAATGGATATGGGCCGCCCGAGAACGGGTGTACCCAAAGACAGAATTACTCTTGTTCCCTTCGCAGGTTCTAACCTGATCAGGTTCCGCGGATCCCGAATTAACGGTCTCAGCCGGTGCATAACGCACTCGGCACTCCGACAAGAATGATCCCACCTTGCGGTGGGAAAGTTGTAAATTACTCGTTAATAGCTAACAACTCAAGCTGGACTTGCCAGCCCGGCAGGATCGCTGGCGCTGCCGTCGAGGTTGTTATCAATAGCCAGGAGGACTAGTTTATCTTCAAGGGTGAAGCGGGACTCCAGGCACTCGCCAATCTCCGACAGCGCCTGCTGAAACTCGACCCAGCTGTCGCGGTCAATGGCATTTTCCAGATGGGAATCGTAGAGATCCATGATTTGCTGGGTGTTGGCTTCCAACTGAGGGTAGAGCTGGGCTGCGCTTAGCAGCGGGCTGCTGCCTTCCAGGTTGCTGATGATTCGTTCGTAGATACTGAAATGACCGGAAGAGAGGTAATCCACCAGGCCGTGGCAAAAATTGTCTAACGCTTTTTCGTCAAGCGCGGTGTGCGATTCCTTGTTAGGCTTGATCCCGACCATGTTGTAATAGGCGACCAACAGGTGCCTACGGGCCTGCAGCCAATGGTCAACTAACTCATTACTACCACCAACGCGCTCAGTCAGATTGGCTAACTGGTTCAGCATGATTGAGACTCCGTGAGTTAAAAGATTGAACGCAAACTAACCCAAAAAAGTAAAAACTAATTGTTTATATCAGTGAACACGGGGATGTGCACCAGGTTATGGAACGTGTTATTCAAAACTTAGATCATGGTTGGTGGATAGTCAGCCATGAGCAAAAAATATGGTTGCCGCAGGGTGACTTACCTCACGGCAGCGCGGAAGAATTTCAACTCGTAGGCAGCCGCGCCCTGGATATCGGTGAGTGGGAAGGTGAGCCCGTCTGGCTGATTCGTGAAAACCGCCGCTCGGATATGGGCTCGTTGCGTCAGCTTCTGGATCGCGATGTGGGCCTGTTCCAGCTGGCCGGGCGAGGCGTTCAACTGGCCGAGTTTTATCGCTCGCATAAGTATTGTGGTTACTGCGGCCATGAAATGCACTTCAGCAAAAGCGAATGGGCAATGCTCTGCGGGCACTGCCGGGAACGCTATTACCCGCAAATTGCCCCCTGCATTATTGTCGCTATTCGTAAGGATGATCATATCTTGCTGGCTCAGCACACGCGCCACCGCAACGGCGTCTACACCGTGCTGGCCGGGTTTGTCGAAGTGGGCGAAACGCTGGAGCAGGCGGTGGCTCGCGAAGTTATGGAAGAGAGCAGTATTCAGGTGAAAAACCTGCGCTACGTGACTTCCCAGCCCTGGCCGTTCCCGCAGTCGCTGATGACCGCATTTATGGCGGATTATCACAGCGGTGAAATCAAGATTGACCCGAAGGAGCTGCTGGATGCGGGCTGGTATCGCTATGACCAACTGCCGCTGTTACCGCCGCCGGGCACCGTGGCGCGCCGCTTAATTGAAGATACCGTCGCCCTGTGTCGCGCGGACTATGAATGATAGACTGCGGCGATACAGCTAAAGGAAAGGTAAACATGACTGAACTGAAGAACGATCGTTACCTGCGCGCCCTGCAGCGCTTGCCGGTAGATGTCACCCCTGTGTGGATGATGCGCCAGGCAGGGCGTTATCTACCTGAATATAAGGCGACGCGCGCTCAGGCGGGTGACTTTATGTCGCTGTGCAAAAACGCCGAGCTGGCCTGCGAAGTCACTTTGCAACCATTGCGCCGTTACGCGCTGGATGCGGCGATCCTCTTTTCGGACATTCTGACCATCCCGGATGCGATGGGGCTTGGGCTTTACTTTGAAGCGGGGGAAGGCCCGCGCTTTAGCTCCCCTATTCAAAGCCTGGCCGACGTTCAAAAGCTGCCGATTCCCGATCCGGAAGGCAAGCTGGCATACGTGATGAACGCGGTGCGCACCATTCGCCGTGAACTGAAGGGCGAAGTACCGCTGATTGGCTTCTCCGGCAGCCCGTGGACGCTGGCCACTTATATGGTGGAAGGCGGCAGCAGCAAAGCCTTCACCGTGATTAAGAAAATGATGTTTGCCGACCCGAAAGCGCTGCACCTGCTGCTGGATAAGCTGGCGCAGAGCGTGACGCTGTACCTGAATGCGCAAATTCGTGCGGGCGCGCAGTCGGTAATGATCTTTGACACCTGGGGGGGCGTGCTGAGCGGGCGCGATTACAAAGAATTCTCGCTCTACTACATGCACAAAATTGTCGATGGCCTGCTGCGTGAAAACGATGGCCGCCGTGTACCGGTGACGCTGTTCACCAAAGGCGGCGGGCAGTGGCTTGAAGCGATGGCGGAAACCGGCTGCGACGCACTGGGCCTCGACTGGACAACGGACATTGCAGATGCACGTCGTCGCGTAGGCCATAAAGTCGCGCTGCAGGGCAACATGGACCCTTCCATGCTGTACGCTCAGCCGGCACGTATCGAAGAAGAAGTTGCCACCATTCTGGCTGGTTTCGGGCAGGGGGAAGGACACGTCTTTAACCTTGGGCACGGCATTCACCAGGACGTTCCACCAGAGCATGCAGGCGTCTTTGTGGAAGCCGTGCATCGCCTGTCCGCGCAATACCACCAGGCTTAAGGTAGCAAGAGATGGATCTCACCATACTGCGAGAGCAACAGCTGAATCTGGCCTCAAAGGTGATCCGAGAAGATCGCCTTGAGCAGGATCCGCCGCGGTTGATCGCCGGGGCCGATGTGGGGTTTGAACAAGGCGGAGACGTCACCCGCGCGGCCATCGTTTTGTTGAGCTACCCGTCTCTTGAGTTGGTTGAATATCAGGTGGCAAGAATTACCACCACCATGCCTTATATCCCCGGCTTTTTATCCTTCCGCGAATATCCCGCGCTGCTTGAGGCGTGGGGTATGCTTTCGCAGAAGCCCGATTTGGTGTTTGTGGACGGACACGGCATCTCGCATCCCCGTCGTTTAGGGGTTGCCAGCCATTTTGGGCTGCTGGTGGATGTGCCGACGATTGGCGTGGCGAAAAAGCGGCTGTGCGGGAAGTTTGAACCGCTGGGGGACGAGCCCGACGCTCGTGCGCCGTTGATGGACAAAGGCGAGCAGCTGGCCTGGGTCTGGCGCAGTAAAAAACGCTGTAATCCTTTGTTTATTTCTACCGGGCACCGCATAAGCCTCGACGGCGCATTAAAGTGGGTGGAGCGCTGCATGGCCGGTTACCGTTTGCCGGAGCCAACCCGTTGGGCCGATGCCGTTGCCTCCGGGCGCCCGGCTTTTAAGCGCCTGCAAGCAATCGGCAGGTGATTCAGGTAAACTGCCGCTAATTTTCCGTCTTTGAGACATCGTCATGTTACAGAACCCTATTCATTTACGCCTGGAGAAGCTGGAAAGCTGGCAGCACGTCACTTTTATGGCTTCTTTGTGCGAGCGTATGTACCCGAACTACGCCATGTTTTGCCAGCAAACTGGCTTTGGCGATCCTCAGCTTTATCGCAAGATCCTGGACCTGGTTTGGGAAACCCAAACGGTGAAAGACGCCAAAGTGAACTTTGATAGTCAGTTAGAGAAACTTGAAGAGGCAATTCCTGCGGCTGACGACTATGATATTTACGGTGTCTATCCGGCGATTGACGCGTGCGTGGCGTTGAGTGAGCTTATTCACTCGCGTCTCTCGGGTGAAACGCTGGAGCACGCAATCGAAGTCAGTAAATGTTCAATCACTTCGGTGGCGATGCTGGAAATGACTCAGGCCGGTCGTGAAATGACCGACGAGGAGTTGAGAGCAAACCCGGCGGTAGAAGAAGAATGGGACATTCAGTGGGAGATTTTCCGGCTGCTGGCGGACTGCGAAGAACGCGATATTGAGCTCATTAAAGGGCTTCGTGCTGACCTCCGTGAGGCCGGCATCAGTAATATCGGTATAAATTTGCAGCAGTAAGACAGTAAAACGTGACATACAGTCTGATTTGTCCTCCCTGGAGGCTTCCAATTAACCCCCCGTCTGGTCTACATTTGTGGGGCGAATAAAAGTGGCTATCGGTGCGTGTATGCAGGAGAGTGCTTTTTAGGCATTTCCGTCGCACTCGATGCTTAGCAAGCGATAAACACATTGTAAGGATAACTTATGAACAAGACTCAACTGATTGATGTAATTGCTGACAAGGCTGACCTGTCTAAAGCACAGGCTAAAGCTGCTCTGGAATCCACTCTGGCTGCAATTACTGAGTCTCTGAAAGAAGGTGATGCTGTACAACTGGTTGGTTTCGGTACCTTCAAAGTGAACCACCGTGCTGAGCGCACTGGCCGCAACCCGCAGACCGGTAAAGAAATCAAAATTGCTGCTGCTAACGTGCCGGCATTTGTTTCTGGTAAAGCACTGAAAGACGCGGTTAAGTAAGTTAACGCGTGTCAGTGAACAGTTTTAACAGAGGGGCGTTTACGCCCCTTTTGTCCGTCTGGCGTCCGCTGCTGGCGCTGGCGGGTGTTCTGGTGCTCACGGCATGCAGCAGTAACAAACTCCCTCCTTTTACCGCTACCGGCTATGTTGCCGACCAGGGCGTGGTGCGCATCTGGCGAAAAGACAACACCGATGAATCTACCCATATCCTTACCGCGTTTAGCCCGTGGCAGCACGGCGCCACCACCACCGGGGAATACCGCTGGCAGGGCGACAAACTGACCTTTATCGAACTCAATATTCAGGGTAAGCAGCCGGAGCATGTCAAAGTCCGCTTTGACGACCACGGCGACCTGAGCTTTATGCAGCGGGAAGTGAATAGCCAGAAGCAGCAGCTTTCTAACGATCAGGTGGCTTTGTACCAGTTCAACGCCAATCGTATTCGTGAGACTAGCGAAGCGCTGCGCATCGGCCACGTTGTGCTGCGCCAGGGGCGCTGGCACCAGAACGGCACGGTAACGACCTGCGAAGGCGAAACGTTATCGCCAAAGCTTGATAGCGCCTCTCTGAGCCATATAGCGCGCCGTCAGAGCAACTCTTCCCTTGACGTCAGCGTTGCCTGGCTGGAAGCCCCGGAAGGTTCACAGCTGCTGCTGGTGGCGAACCAGAACTTCTGCAGTTGGCAGCCTAAGCCTGGCGATTTCTAGGTATAAAAAAACCGCCACGCGGGCGGTTTAGTGTGTACTGTCGGGATTACTTCGCGTTTTCACGCGCAATGGCGCGATAACCGATATCCGAGCGGCTGAAACTGCCCTCCCAGCGAATATCTTTTTTCAGCTCCAGCGCGCGTTGTTGTGCTTTGGCAACCGTTTCACCCAACGCAGTCACGCATAATACGCGCCCGCCGTTGGTGAGCACGCGGTCATCTTCGCTGAGTTTAGTCCCGGCGTGGAAGACCTTACCGTCGGCCACTTCTTCCAGCGGCAGACCGTGGATAACGTCGCCATTGCGATAATCGGCCGGATAACCGCCCGCCGCCAGCACGATGCCCAGAGCCGGACGCTCATCCCACTTAGAGTCTTTCTCATCCAGTTTGCCGTCACAGGCGGCGAGGCACAGCTCGACCAGATCTGACTGCATACGCAGCATGATGGGCTGAGTTTCCGGATCGCCGAAGCGGCAGTTGAACTCAATCACCTTCGGGTTGCCCTGCTTGTCGATCATCAACCCGGCATACAGGAAACCTGTGTAGGTATTTCCTTCGGCAGCCATGCCGCGCACGGTTGGCCAAATCACGCGTTCCATGGTGCGCTGATGCACTTCGTCAGTCACAACCGGAGCGGGAGAATAAGCGCCCATGCCGCCGGTGTTCGGGCCAGTATCGCCGTCGCCAACGCGTTTATGATCCTGGCTGGTGGCCATCGGCAGAACGTGCTCGCCATCTACCATCACAATAAAGCTGGCTTCTTCGCCGTCGAGGAACTCTTCAATAACAATGCGGTGACCCGCATCGCCAAACGCGTTCCCGGCCAGCATGTCATTGACGGCAGCTTCCGCTTCTTCCAGCGTCATCGCCACAATAACGCCTTTCCCTGCGGCCAGGCCGTCGGCCTTAATTACGATGGGCGCACCTTTCTCGCGCAGGTAAGCCAGCGCAGGCTCAACTTCGGTAAAGTTCTGGTATTCCGCCGTCGGGATATTGTGGCGAGCCAGGAAGTCTTTGGTAAAAGCCTTTGAGCCTTCCAGCTGTGCCGCCCCTTCGGTAGGCCCGAAGATTTTCAGGCCAGCGGCGCGGAAGGCATCCACCACGCCAATCACCAGCGGAGCTTCCGGGCCGACGATGGTTAAGTCGATGTTTTCGTTCTGCGCAAAGCTAAGCAGTGCTGGAATATCTGTCGCGCTGATAGCAACGTTCTGCAGCGCTGGCTCCAGCGCAGTACCTGCGTTACCTGGCGCAACAAATACAGTACGTACTAAAGGAGACTGAGCCGCTTTCCAGGCCAGCGCGTGCTCGCGCCCGCCGTTACCAATAACTAAAACTTTCATCTATAAAGGCTCCGGTAATTAATGGCGGAAGTGGCGCATATCGGTGAAGATCATTGCGATCCCATGCTCGTCAGCGGCGGCAATGACTTCATCATCACGAATAGAACCGCCCGGCTGGATAACGCAGCTCACGCCAGCTTCGGCGGCGGCATCAATCCCATCGCGGAACGGGAAGAAAGCATCAGAAGCCATGGCAGAACCTTTTACTTCCAGACCTTCATCGCTGGCTTTGATACCGGCAATTTTTGCGGAATAGACGCGGCTCATCTGGCCTGCACCTATGCCGATGGTCATATTGTCACGGGCATAAACGATGGCGTTGGATTTAACGAACTTCGCCACTTTCCAGCAGAACAGCGCGTCATGCAGTTCTTGCTCGGTCGGCTGACGTTTAGTGACTACGCGCAGATCGCCTGCTGTCACCATACCCAAATCACGATCCTGAACCAGTAGGCCGCCATTGACGCGTTTGAAATCGAGGCCAGCCGTGCGTTTCTGCCACTGGCCGCAAACCAGGACGCGAACGTTCTGTTTGGCCGCGGTGATCTTCAGCGCTTCTTCGCTGGCGGAAGGGGCGATAATGACCTCGACGAACTGGCGAGAAATAATGGCCTGTGCGGTTTCTGCATCCAGCTCACGGTTGAAAGCGATGATGCCGCCGAAGGCAGAGGTTGGATCGGTTTTATAAGCCAGATTGTAGGCTTCGAGTACGGAACCGCTGACGGCCACGCCGCAAGGGTTGGCGTGTTTAACGATAACGCAGGCTGGTTCGTCGAACTCTTTCACGCATTCCAGCGCCGCATCGGTATCCGCGATGTTGTTATAGGAGAGCGCTTTGCCCTGAACCTGGGCCGCGGTTGCCACGGATGCTTCTTTGATTTCTTCTTCTATATAGAAGGCGGCCTGCTGGTGGCTGTTTTCGCCATAACGCATATCCTGCTTCTTAATGAAGTTCAGGTTCAGCGTGCGTGGGAACCGCCCGGCAGGATCTTTGCTTTCGCCGTGATAGGCCGGGACCAGGCTACCGAAGTAGTTAGCGATCATACTGTCGTAGGCCGCAGTGTGTTCGAAAGCTTTGATCGCCAGATCGAAACGGGTTTCCAGCGTCAGGGATCCTTCGTTGGCGTCCAGCTCGGCAACGATCGCCTGGTAGTCGCTGCTCTTTACTACGATCGCCACATCTTTATGGTTCTTGGCTGCGGAGCGAACCATGGTTGGCCCGCCAATGTCGATGTTCTCAACGGCATCTTCTAAAGAGCAGCCTTCGCGGGCAACGGTCTGGGCAAATGGATAAAGGTTAACGACGACCATATCAATAGGAGAGATGGCGTGCTCCGCCATGATGGCATCGTCCTGACCGCGACGGCCCAGAATGCCGCCGTGAACTTTCGGGTGTAGCGTTTTGACGCGTCCGTCCATCATCTCCGGGAAACCGGTGTAGTCGGAGACTTCGGTTACCGGCAGGTTTGCTTCTGCCAGCAGGCGGGCGGTTCCGCCGGTGGACAGCAGCTCCACTCCACGTTGGGAGAGGGCCTGAGCGAATTCGACGATACCGGCTTTGTCAGAAACACTGAGCAGTGCGCGGCGTACAGGACGACGTTGTGACATGGTTTTATCCCTTGGCTTTGGTTCGCATATAGAAGAGCGTTAGCTGAATTTTAGTCTTCACCTTAGTTCTGGCGGCGCAGAAAAGGGAAATTGAGGAAAAGAAGAGACGAAAACTCAGCTAACGCCCCCATCGGGGGTGTCCATTTTATCGCGGTGCATTGTAGCGAAAACGTTTGCGTCGCGCTCGCGAATTTTAAGTTCAAATCCGGATTGTGGATAAGTCTGTGTGCAAAAGGGTATAAGGCTGGGTTTTGCTGTGGAATGCAGCAGTCAGTCATTTTTCTGTCATTTTAGTGTTGCAGCGCCGGGAGAACTCCCTATAATGCGCCTCCATCGACACGGAACATGTGAACAACATCACAGAGTAACGGCGGCGATGAGAGTGAAAAATCCTGAAATTAAGGATTGACTCTGAAAGAGGAAAGCGTATTATACGCCACCTCGAGTTAGCAAGCGAAAGCGCCTAACTCACTGCTCTTTAACAATTTATCAGACAATCTGTGTGGGCACTCGCAGGATTGATATCTCAGCA
>NZ_JBBCPX010000023.1:0-34898 GCF_037150195.1 Cedecea sp. VD22 | reverse complement strand
GCTTTGCTTTGTAAACACGAGCGGTGTTGGTCTGGCCCGTCAGGCTGTTGTTCGGGGAGTCGACGCTGTTTCCACCGGTGTTTGCGATAGCAGGCTTTGGTGCCAGAAACGAAAACACCTGACTAACGACTTTAAAGATTGGGCTCAATATGTCGCCCACGATACCTTTCGGCTGGTCAAATATCTGGATGTAGTCCAACTCGCTCAGTTCGAACCCAAGCTCATCATCTTCGTCAAGCCTCACGCCGTTACGGACAATCAGCAAGTCGCGGTGAAAAGTGGCATCATTGGCCGCCAGCCAGTCATAAAAAAGGGTGCCGTTTGGCACCCTGAAGCGTTCTTTTGGCGTTCCCGGAAAACGCTGTAATTCAATCAACGCCATATTGGAAATACTCCACTTTGGTGAATGCCCGCTGGATTACCAGTAGTGAGTCCATACGCACGCTTCCATTCTCGCCTCGCGAGTGCAGCGCATGACGGTTCAGCACCAGGCCAACATGCGCAGGTTGCGCACCACGGTAACCAACGAATATCCCGCCTTCTACTGGCTTATCTGACCTCTGCCAGAAAACGACATCACCCTGATAGCAGGTAAAGAAGTCGGCCCCGGATTCGTAGTCCGGCGTCTGGTGCAACTCAATTTCGAGAATGTGGCGGTAATACAGTACCACCAGACCCCAGCAATCCACTTTCTCAAATGAACAGGCCCGATTAGCCCACGGCACGCCGATCACCTTCCGGACAAAATCAGAGGTACTGCAGCCCGGTGTATTCTGTTGGGTCATAAAGCCTTCCGATGTTGTTGTTCAGCGGGTTAGTGACAGAAAGGGTTACCGATGCTGAATCTGCATCAATGTCCACCGTCTTGACGTAGAGTTGCCACGACTTAATCGGCACCGACACATCACCGCTGTCGAAGATCTGGCGTGTGGCCGTGATGGCAGTTAGTCTGGCCGCACCTTTCCACTGCTTCATCAGCGTTTTTATATCCGACGACAGGCGACCAAGCTTCACAGCTGCGTCGATCACCGGCGTACCGCTCTGCTGGCTCTCTTCTATTTCAAATCTCGCTGGCGAGTACGCATGGCCGCCGAGCGTCTTCGGAAAGAATTGCTTGTCGACCAGGCGTACATAGCCAAAGGATGGATGGTAGAACGTGATGGTGTCGTAAAGTCCACGCGTCGGGCGCTGCTGCTTATAAGCTCTGAAGGTAGGCATTACGGAACTCTCGGAAGTGATTCTGGGTCGCACCCGTCCGGATAACCCGTGACAACGATATCCAGCCACGAATCCCACGGCGGCGGCAACTCAACAATGATGTCGTCAAATTCGTCGTCGGCGTTGTAAAGGTGGTTCGCAATAACGGTCCCCATCCAGGTCGCCACCCCGCCGTCGATACTGGTTTGCACCGGCATCTGCGTGAAGTGAAGCTCCTGCAGCTGCAGGCCACTGCCGCCCAGGTTGATATTCATCCTGAACCAGTTCAGGCCCCGGTTGAGATAGTTAGGGCTACGCAGCCATTGCTGAAATGCGCGCTCCTGCGCAAGGGTAAAAATCCACGTCAGCGACCATGTCACCTTCAGGTCGTCGGTCTGGTTTTCAAAGATAGCCGGGCCGACCGCTGGCTGATCGGTCTGGAACCCGGTATCCAGCGTCATATTTTTGCTGGCCTTCTGCGCCAGCGGCAGCCAGTCAGGATAGTCGATAATTGGCATCAGCCCTGCCCCCGTGGCGTGCGTTTAACGTTCATGTTGCTGGTTATGGCATTACTGATCGGGCCGCCGTTGTTCAGGTCTGCAACGATGACGTCAACGGTCAGCCCGCCATTACCGTCGGTACCGGCCTGTGCATCGACTGAGGAGGATGTGTAGTTCTGGATGTTAATTACCACCCCGCCACCGCCCCCTGCGGTCATATCCTTGTTGCTTATCACCTTGCCGTTATCACCCGGTATCATGTACTGCTTACCGGTACTGGCCTGGTAAATCTCAGGCATACCTCCCTCGCCAACCTGGTACATACCACCTGCAGTTACTGGCCCACCATTTTTACGCTTACCCAGCAGATTGGCCCCAACGACCCCAGCTACCGCACCAAGACCAATTGCTGCAGCCGTACCCATTGAGGCCACTGATGACAGTATTGCTGCCGGGGTCCATGCCGCCGCTGTTGTAGCCGCCGCCGCTGTGCTGGTTGCTGTTTGCGTAGCCACTGCAGCTGTTTGCACAGACGTTACAGTGCCGATGGCAGCCGTTTGTGCTGCCTGCCCCATGACTGCAGATTTAACCCACTCTATCCCCATCTGAACGAAAGTATTAACAAGGCTATTGAGTGCATTGCTACCGATTGAACGAAGCGCATCCTCTGCGGTCATGCTGCGGGTAATTATTCCGGTAAGTGCATTGGAGGCATTCCCTGCGAAGCTATCAAATGCAGCTGCAGCGGCTTCGTTTCCAACACTCTGCTGACGCCAGATCTCCCACTGAGCCTCTACGCGCTGCTGTTCAAACTGACGATTTGCGGCATTCCTAAGCGCAATGCCCTGCTGCTCAGTAATCGTCTTGTCGCTCTCAAATTGCTTGATAAGATCCAATTTACGAGCGTTCTCGTTTGCCAACTGTTGGACAGGATCAACCATCCCTGCGGCTTCCTGCTGAGGGCTGACTACTGCATCAGAGCGAATCTTGGCGAGGTTGGACTGGTGCTGCTGCTCTGCCTTTTCTACAGCTTTGTCGTACTGGTCTTTTTGGATAAGGCCGGCCTTTAAAGCAGCATCCAATGACTTGATAGACTCCGAGTAAGACTTGTTTTCACCTGCCTCAGGAATCAACTTAAGTGACTCAGCCACACCTTTTGCAGCGTCTGCTGCATCAAGGGCTACGGCTTTGTACTCCATTGCTTTCTTGCGCTGCTCGTCTGTTGCTGAAGCTCCCAATGATTGCGCAGCCTTGAGTATCTGCTGCTCCCTGGTGAGGTTCTGCATTGAGTCCGCGGCAAGTTCAGACTGTTGCTTAAGGTCGGCTATTTTTTGATTAACCGTTTCCTGTGCAGATGCAGTCTTTTTAGCCTGTGATGCGCTGTCTTCGGCTTCCTTTTTGGATTCCTTTTGAGCTTGCAGTGCGTCATACTCAGCGCCAGCCCTTTGCCTTGCAAGGTTGACATCCTGTTCGCTTCCGCCAAGAGCCCTTATGTCCTGTTCGGCTTTTAACTGCGCCCTCTTCTTGTCGTTAATCTCGCTTTGTAGATCAACCTGACTGGAAAGCTTATCAAGATACTCTTGCACTTTTGCTGGGCGCTCAACCATCAGAGATGATGCGTTAAATTTCTCCTTTGCTTTGGCTGCGATATTGATAGCGTTTCCAAGGTTACTCATTATTCCCGCTACTGTTCCAGCCTCTTCGCCATCCCTTCTTAGGAGATCTATACCTTCACGGAATTGACCATTTGCTTGCGCCCTGAGCAATCCAAGAGAGCTTGTGGTTCTGCTGAGCTTATTTTCTGCCTCTTCAACCTTACCTGTTTCAATGGCAAGCTGTCTTCTGACCTCCGCTAACTTGACGCCATATCCATTTTCAGTGCCGAATGCATCGGTTAGCCCTTTATATTTGGCCTCCTCTGCTCGTAACTCCTCTACTGTACTTTGCAAGCCACCTATAGCATCTTGCTGGTCGATGATTGACTGCTCGGTTTTCGCGATGGCAGCAGCAATTTGAACAGCGCTTAACTGCTTCATCTTTGCAGTAAGCCCATCAAGAGAATCTGCAAAATCGATGCTCTCCTGCTTGGCTTGCTGCGCCTTTTGATAGAAGTAATAAATCGCAGTTGCCGCGAGCATTGCCGCCCCTGCTGGCCCACCAATGAGTGCCAACGCACTTCTTGCAAGAGATGCTGACGCTGTATAAACACGATTTGCTACCGATGCCTGCTGCGTGGCTACAGCCAGTCTTTCTTTTGCCGCCGCTGCTACATTATCAGCAGCAACAATATTCCGCTGTATAGCTGCATATTCTTCCTGGTAAGAAACGGCCAGCCCGTACTGTTTATTTATTGCGGCTTGGGTTGCCAACTGACGAGCTTTAGCTTGCTCTGAAGCAATAATCGCCTGAGAGTTTTTTATCTCGGCTTCCGCGCTGGCAATAGTGGCTTTTGCAGTGTTGTATTCCGCGGTTTGCTGCTTAATTGTTGCAGCTACTCCTGACAGTTTGGCTTGAGTTGCCAGCGTAAGCGCACCTACATAACGACTGCCCATAATTGCGGCTGCGCCAGTTAGTGCGACACCAAGAATATCAATATTCTCGCTGATACTGATAATGGCAGAATTGAAGGTTGCAACCCCAGATTTCACTGTTGCATTTTCACCAAAAAACTTGGTGATGTTATTACCTGCCACTTCTAATGCCTGGCTAATCGTCGTTGTAGTATTGGCGAATTCATTTCCGATCGTAGCGCCCTGCGAAAGAAGGCCTTTAACTACGACATCAGTAGTAAGCTTACCCTGGGCTGCAAGTTGTCGCATTTGCCCGATGGTAACTCCCATCGAGTCAGCAAGGGCGACAATTAATCTGTTTCCTTGCTCGTTAACCGAGTTAAATTCCTCACCCCTCAATGCTCCAGAGGCCAGACCTTGAGATAACTGAATAATTGCATTGCTTGCCTCTTGAGAGGTTGCCCCAGAAACAACAAAGCCCTGGTTTATTATTTTTGTTAGCTTTGCCAAATCTCCAGCGCTTGTCCCATATGATCTTGTCGCCCTCTCAAGTCTGGAGTAAAGCGTTGCCGTTGCATCAAGGCTACTTCTTGTTTGCTGCGTTATGCTGAAAACACTCTCTGTCACTTCAGCCAGGTCTTGGGTTGGCCTTACGGCATTAGAGAGCTTGTTATTCAACGTTGTCCATGCATCTGCATAATGAGCCACCTGCTGCACAGACAGAATAGCCGTCAAAGATGCAGCTACACGGCTAAGACCAGAGAAAGATGAAGTGGCAGAAGATGCGGCGCGACTTGTTCGATCTAAACCATTTGAAAGGCCAGCAGTCGAGCTTCCGAGGGAGTCTAACCCGCCTTTTGCTCTCTTGACGGAATCCATCAGACCTTTTGTTTCAAGGTCAACTTCGTAATAAATACCGCCTAAATCCTGCGCCATAATTTTCTCCGGGCATAAAAAAGCCCCGCTATTGCGAGGCCTGTTTGTTGTTAGTTTTATCTATTTGCTTTCTAGATGGTCAGCCAGCCCATTGTTAATATTTTTCATAACATCTAGCTTCTCTGCATTTGATTTCTCGAATGATTCCATGATCATTCCCGCCACACCAACAATTGATCCGATTATTGAAATTGAGCTTCCAGCGACTGTATAAACCAGCCTGTTAGCGATAAGGCCGGTGTTGTATACCTTGTCTACGTAGCCAACTGTTACCTCCATCCCCAGAGCCCATCCAACGATAATTGCTCCGATCGCAAACAGCAAAGCACCAATGAACTTTAACATCAGAAATTCCCTATATTTTTAAGCGCCAGAGAAATGTTAGCAAAAGGGGCGCGCAAGGCAACGCAAAAAAGATGTCATGCAGCCTTATCAAGCTTCCGTTGCTTCTTCGCGAAATAGTCATCGACAACAGTGTCGTATTCTTCTTTCGTGAAGCCTTTCTGCTCAGGATATTTGGTGTTCAGGAGTAACTGAAACTCGGTCATGGTCAGCTTCATGGCCTCATCCTTCGACATTCCGAAGTGTGACCTGGCGGCGTTAATGTACTCGATGGCGTGAAACTCTCGAGTCATCTGGCCTGATTCGTTGCGCTGCAGCTTGCGGACTTTCGCCTTTCCAATAATGCCGTGGGTGATAAGCGAGCTGGATATCATCACCATCTCTTCAAACGACATCGCTCCTGGCATCCAGATTAGCTCACCTGTACGACTGCGGCTCGGCATCATTGCGCCGGTCAACGATGCACAGTCATCATCGCAACACGCCTGCAGGATGTTTATTGCCGCGCCAATCGCTTTGTCGGCAAACCCCGGCTTACTGACGTATTCCATCAGCCACGCAGGAACGCTTCCGTAAGCCTCATATGCGCGAGCAAATAGCAGTGACACTTCGTCATGGTTTAAATCGTAAAAGGCCTGCACAATCTCTGCAGGAGAGCCTATTCGCGTCATTGCGGCGAAGGATGGTCGAAAGAAGTATTCGCGGTGGCCAGCACCAATAAGGCACTCGCCAAGTTCAGTTAAAGGTGTCATTGCTCCCCCCATAATCAATATCGAGGGCTCACAGGAACCCTCTGTATTAATTACGCAGTCACGGTGATGGCTGCAGTATCGGTTTTAGCGCCGTCCGCAGTCGTCGCAGTGATGGTGACATTACCAGCCGCGACGCCAGTCACCAACCCGGTATTGCTCACCGTCGCCTTGGTGGCATCGGAAGATGACCAGGTAACAGCTTTGTTGGTGGCATCAGCCGGTGCGATTGTGGATGCCAGCTGGCGGGTTGCGCCTACAGCGATGGATGCAGTTTTCGGCGATACGGTAACGCCGGTCACCGGAACGTCATCAGCAACGTCAGTTACCTGCACGGTAGAGCCATCAGCCACTTTGAACTCAGTGGATAGGGTAACAATGTCATCGGTGCCGCCGTCATTGCTTAGTGCGGTGATAACCATGTAGCCCTGAATCTGAATCTGGCCGAAGGTCATGCGAACCCACAGCGTCGGCTGGCGACCGGCATTTACCTCAGTGACGTAGTACTTGATGTACTTGTAGACGCCGTACTGGTCGGAACGGTCGTTAACGCGCACCTCGCCCTCAAAGCTGAGCGTCAGGTCGTTAGAGGTGACGATGTTCTCAACCCAACCTTTGGTGTCATCAGCGGATGAAGTAGTGGTATTCGGGGACATATCGAACGTCTTTGATGTGCCCGGCATCAGCAGCTTGAAATCTGCCTCCGTAGGCACCGCATCGGCGCAACCGTCAGCCACTTCCAGAATGACGGCGCGGCCAAAGAGTTTCGTATTATCGGTCTGACAAATTGCCATGTCTTAGGCCTCTTATGAGCATAAAAAAAGGCCGCACATGGCGACCTGGTTGATTTGGTGTTTGGTTAATCGCTGCCGTAGAGACAGGCGAACATGAGGCGGTAAACAAGCCGCCTCTCTGTTGTGAGAATTGGCGCGGGTACGCCGCCAATATTGGTTATCTGGCCGAGGCATTTGCTGACCAATGGATTTTGCTTTACGAACTCGATTATGCGGTTAACAGTGTCATCGGCCTCCTGATACTTCTCTTTTCCCGATGCAGAGATAATATCCACCATGACGTAGTAGTCGCCGCCAATATCCTTATCGATATTTGAGCCGCCAGAAGGTCGAAACACGATGTAGCTTTTCGCCAAGCGCTTATCGTTAGGGTCATCAGTCCAGACCAGCAGCTGAATGTTAAGCCCTTCGGTCAGGCCACTCTCCATAAAGACATCCCGCACCCGCTTGTACATTGGAGGTGTCATAGGCTCAGTTCCTTGCGGATAATTTCGGCCACCTTGTCAGCGTTATCCTTGAATGCTTTCTCAAGGAATTTTGGCTCACCTGATGGGTCCCAATAATTACCGCTGCCGTTGGCTCTTGGCCTGCCCCTGAACTTGCCTGATGCCTCATGAACGTAAACCGCATAGTTGGCAGAGTAACCAACACGCCCTGTAACCCGCGTACCATTGACTAGCAGCTCCTGATACTGCGAGTTGACCAGATAAGAGGTATCGATTGGGGTCATCGTCGCTGCGTCAGCGCCAATTATAAATAACGCTGACTTGATAGCCCGCCCAACCTTTCGCCCCTGCACCTCACCGAGCAGCGCATCCAGTTTCTGCTTAGCCTGGCTTACGCCTTTCACTTTAACGCCCATATCAAGCTCCGGTAAGAATTGCATAGTCGTCGGCTGTGCGCTCAAAGGTGTCTGCGTAGCGGATAACCTGCATCACCTCATTCGCACCGGCATTTATCGGGTCGGCGTCAGTCGATGAGCCAATCAGGATGTAATCCCCGCGCCTTGCCTCCGTGAACTCAGTCCAGAAGGTATTTTTAACGGTGATTTCCATCCCGATGCTGCCGATTTTCGCAGACAGCCCTCCCTGATAGTCAGCCATGATGATTTCAGGAGATGACCAGCCTAACGAGTCGCCATTCTCAGCAAAGCCGAGGTTTCGCCATATGGTGCAAGGCGCTGTGTATGACCACGAAGCTGTTGATGACAATTGCTACCCCCTCCACCTGAGAACCTGCGCACCGGTCGCCCGGATTTTCTCGCAGTTAATGTGCCACTCGCCATCCGATTTGACGTAACCGGTAGTCTGCCTTCCGGTATCGGTCATCACCCACACGCGCACGAATGACTCCGGCATTCGCTGCTTTACGGATATCCACATCAGCAGCCACCGACGACAGCAAAGAACCCAACAGAGCTACCAACGTCAATGGGAAGCGAACCGGTGCATCCGGACTTATCCAGCGCCAGAAGCGCATTCCTCATGTTCTTGATATCGCCGCTGTAGTCGAACGATCGGGACGCCCCTGAAGGCGCTGACTGTGACTTAATGCGCTGACTGAAAGCGGTGACTGCCATTAAAGTCACGGCGTACACCTTTATCAAAATCAGGTCGCATTCATCGTAGCCAGCCGCCTCCAGGCACTGACTTATGCCATCAAGCTTGCAGATGTAAGCGTCAATCATGAAATCAGGAATGGTGTAACCAAGCGCAGACAACTGCTGTTTAACCTGCGCCGCTGTTATCTGCTCTGCCATGATCATGCCTTCTTGGGTGCTTTGTTCTCTGGTTGTTTTTCTTTGGCTTCTTCAGCCAGACCAGCAGCAATCAATGACGCCGCCCGATCTTCGCTAACTTCAATCGTGGAACCGGCCTCTACCTTTTTGAGACCGGCACCCGCGAAGATATTTGAAGAAATAACTTTTACGAGTGCCATGACTTACCTCTTAGCTCGAAGCGTGAACGACAGAGAAGTGACCGTTGATGTCTTGCTTAACCATCAGGCCAGCAGCGCCCCAGGTGCGCCATACATAGTCAGAGTTGTAGAACTGACGAGGGTCGGCGACGGTGCCGAATGCCTGGCCGACGATTGGCGCAATAACACCTGCAGCCAGTGGCACGATCAGGATTTCGTTGCCGCTCAACTGGGAGTCTTCTTTGATGGCAGAAATACCAGCCAGTTTGGCAATCTCTTCCAGCACGGTGCGCAGGGAGTTAACGTCGAAGTACTGCTCCCAGTTAGACATGATCTCGGATGAGATGTACCAGGTCTGCTGGCCGTACTGGTAGTTTTGCAGCTTCAGAACATCGCGCAGGGCGATAGCTGCGGCTCGCATAGCTTTCGGATCGGTGCTGGTTGCGAAGTTTACGGTCAAGGTGACCTGAGCCACGCGCTCATCATGGCGAAGCCCTTTCCACGTCTTATCGTCAAACTTAACGTAGTTGCCTGCCGCATCGCGGAAGCCTTCCCAGATGTAGTTAACATACTGGCGGCGAACGTCATCTACGGAACCAGACTGAGCGTCTGCCAGGGAGGAAAGCGCTGAGCCTTTGTTGAATACCGGATCACGCCAGTTGAACTTAAAGCCGCTGTCGTGAATCGGCACCATCGTGCCATCGAAGGTATAGGACTTCGCATCCAGAGCCGCGCCAATCTGGCCGGACATGGAGGTGTGAGCCCAGCCACGGCCACCGGTGCGAGCGTATTCGTACACCGACTCTTCCAGGCGAACTGAACGAGACAGAGGCATCAGGTCGTTCAGCAGGGTGAACTCGGTGTTCGGCTCGAATTGCGCCAGAACAGTTTGATCGTAGGCTTTGTAAAGGCGGCGAATGTCGTCAATGGCGTTCACAGCGTTGAGTTCAGGTGCATCCTCTGCATCACCGCGCCATTTGGTGCGTGCAATGAAGTCTGCTGCAGCCTGAGCGCTGGCGTTGCGTGCTGATACCAGCTTTTTGAACTGGGAGGAGTTAACCTCAAGGTTGCCAGTCTCAGTGGCCTTTTTGGTGGAAAATACAAACATTCAGGTTCTCCTTACTTGATTACTACGCGCAGGAGGTCACCTGCTGTCGCGATGGTGTATGAGCGGTCTTCTTCCACGTAGGCGCGGGTGGCTTCGTCGGCGGCCTTGGCTTTAACGCGACCATTGACGATCGACAGCGGCTGACCCTTTGTATAGGTGCCTGCAGCTGCTGGTACGTTGAAGAACACTCCTGGTGTAGGGTGGAAGCCAACAACCCAATCACCAGCGGCGATGGTGTCATCCACCGTTTTGCAGCGCAGGTAGTCGTAGTTGGCGACGTAGAGAATTGCATCCTCTTTGCCGTCTACAGATGCGGTGAATTTCTTCGTGGTATTATCGAAGAACCCAACCGTGCCAGGCTTGGTGTCTGCCGCTGCCGCGCCTTCACGGTGCAGCTGTGGGTTGGCGAAGATGCCGCCTGCGTGAATTACGTGCTTACCGTCTTTAGCCATTTCTTATTACTCCGGCATGTCGCTGAAAGATTGGTTGTTCGTTACCTGGCGATATGCGCCGCTCAGGCCGGTAGATGTCTGGCATTGAGCAAACAGTCCATCGAGTGCCGCGCCGTCCAGTGCGTTAACCGCCAGGTCATCAAGGCCGAACTTCGCTTTAACGGCAGCTCGCTTTTCGCCTTTCTCTTTGTCAGAGTTAACGGCAATGCCAGCTTCGATAGCGCTCAGCTTCTCGGCAAATGGCGCAAACCAGGATGGTGCCTGCTCGCTGTTGGTCGCCTGCTCTTTGGCTTTCTTCTCGTCAGCCTCTTTCTTCTCGCGAGCGGCCTTTTCTTCTGGGGTTTCAGATTTAGCCTTGGCCTCGTCTGCGGCCATCTGGTTGTATGCATCCAGCAGCTCCGCTTCGGTCTTGCCTTCGGTCGGCTTACCCTTCGCTTTGAGCGCATTTACGATCATGTCTTTCATGGGGTTATTAACTCCGTTGGTTTTGATTTCGTACTCAGTTGGCTTGCGCACGACTTCTACAGGTTCGCCGACGAACACGGCCTTGCCGTCATCGCCGATGAGGTATTTTTGTTTGAGGTATTTGGTGTCATTGCGATAGATGAAACTGTCCGGCCAAACACTCTCTGGCCAGAGCCACTTATCGCCCTCTCTCGACTCTCCAAGCTTGTCGCTGATAGCTCGCTGGATGTCGTCGAAAGAGAAGTTGGAAGCGTTGGTGAAGAAGAACTTTGTTTTGTTTAGCAGGCCTTCGCGAGTGAGGTCTGATGCACTTGAGAGCAGAGCCACCTCAATCTCTTGCTCATCGCCTTCAGCATTAACGAAAATGCCGACGCCTTCTCCTGGCGTACCAGCCCCGGGCTCATCAAGCAGCACGGCCACGTGGTCAAAGTTCATGTTGGTGGCGATTTCGTTGTACTTTTTGCCTTTGGACTCGCCATTAGCGGTGATGCCGGAGTACAGGAGTCCAGTTGAGATGTGAATCGGCTCTACGTTGGTTCCGGCCGCCATTTCATCAAGGCGGTTAACCAGTCGCTTACCTTTCTCGCTGGACTCTGCATACTGCCGGTCAACGTACATGTCACCGCTGACCCGGCCATCTTCATGACTGACGTTCTGGAGCCATGCGCCGACGTGGTAGTTATTCACCGCCCGAACATCTCGAGCTGATACATGCTTTCCATCTACCTTCGGGTGGCCGAGTGGCATTGGGTTTCGCTCAAGGGTGTTGTATGCCTTTTCGATTTCTGCTGCCGGGTACAACTTCCGGTTCATCACAATATCGTCCACGACAGGCGTGATGCCGCGAACCACGATATGTGGCTTGCCGTCGATGGTTTCAGTGGTGATGTTTGAAGCGGAGTTGACGACGGTCAGCACGTTAACGCGATTGCGTTTCATGCTGGGTCCTCATTGGTTTAGTTCAGGCAATAAAAAACCCAGCGCTATGGCTGGGCTTGTAATGGGTTGCGGCTGCTGGACTCGAACCAACACTCTCGTCAGGCGTCAACACCATGCCGTACCGAGCACGACTATCAGGTCGCGTTGATGCGTTACTCTACCGATTGAGTTACGCCGCAATTAAAAGGTCACATAGTGGCATTTGATGCATTTAATCAATGCGCACTGCTGTAATTTCAAGGGTTTCCCATTCTTCTACAACACTAATCTTGACTTCTTCCAGTATGGTCTTGTAGGCATAATCAGCAGTATCAGTGAAAATAGAAATTAAAATCTCACTTTTAACCTTTTTAACTATCTCGCCTATATCATTCTTATCCATTGGAACTTGGTATTTCGAAAAAACTAATTTTATTCGCCCTTTGCTACCAGGCTCCGTATATTCAAAAATGGCCAATTTCCCAAGACTAATACTTTTCTTTTCGTCAAATGAAATATGCACAACTGTGTTCTGGTCAATCATAAAACCTCCATTTTCATAATGAGGTTAGAGATTATTCCCATTTACTTGTCGCGCCAAGCGTTTCTTTCCTTTGTTAATTTTTCAGCCAACCCCTCATTGAAGATGCTGTCATCATCATTCAGCAGGCATGGAATCTGACTGCAGTAGCAGTTGTACCGGTTGCCGCCGTCAGCGTAGAAGTCCCTGACTTCCTCTGTCGTGTAAATGTGTCCGTGGCGGGCAGCGTGCCATCTCCGGGTGGTTGCCTTGAGCGCTGAAAGCCACATCAAGCCGGTATTAAGACCAAGCCTGTCAGATGCCCAGTCAGTTTCATTCCACTGCGCCTGGCGAAGCGCTCCAACCTGCTCGGTCTGAGCGAGGGTCTTTGCCTTTGCCATCGAAACATCAAGACGCTTGCTAACGATACTGGCGGTTTCGAGTGGGTTGATGCCCCGCCCTATCGCATCAGCAATGATGCTCGCAAGGTCAGCGCGAGCAGAGTCGGCAATGCCTTTCCAGTCGCTGTAGGTGCTGATAAATGCGCTGGCGATCTGATTCTGGTATGCCGCCGTTGATAGTAGCTGCTGCAGCGTTGTCTGGCTGGCGTACACCGACGACTGCGCGGAAAGGTTGGTGTATGCCGAGTGCGTTCCTCGCTCATACTCTGCTGCGACGTAATCAAGCGCCCAGAGCCGCTGACTGCCGCCATCGAGCAGCGCGTCATCCAGAATGGTTTGTACCACTTGCAGCAGGTCGGCAAGCTGCGCAGCTGTCATGTCGTAGATGTACGTCCCGGCGTTAACCTGGTATAGCGTAGGCTCTGCGCCTTCGTTATTGCACATCAGCCACGACTTCTGGCAGTTATCCACCCTTTCGCGGCCAGTCATCCTCTGGTCGAATAGCACCTTCAGCCGCCGCTTTATATCCAGATACCGACTTTCGATATCATTGAACATCCGGCTGACCTGTCGCGCTGACTGCGTGGGGTCTTTCTTATTGCGCGGTACTATCGGCGTTCCGATTCTCGTCTTTTGCTCCGGTAAGAGGATCATCGGTGGTCACCTTTTTGTTTGGGTCTGGTATCTCTGCCTCTTTGCGGGGCTCAAGCTCACCAACTGCGCGAACTTCGTTCTCATCAACCACAGGGGTGCCGAAGGCTTGCTGGGTTTTGTAGGCCACGTCAGCCATGGTTGCCATGTTCGCCAACTTCTCCTTCTCGCTTGGAGCCAGTAAGTCAGACCATGCCAGCGTAATATCTCCTGAAGAAGGGGGCTCGATAATGCCAATCTTCCAGAACCGCTCCAGCAGACGAGTAATGACGTCGGACATAAAGCCCCAGCGGCGCTCATTGCAGCGGTTAGCCCATGCGGTCTTATCTTCCTCTGAGGCGAGGTTTCCGGTCTGCTTTCCGAATAGAATGTTGAACGGGCATTGAATGGTCGCTGCGAACTGGTTTGCTGAGACTGTCCATGTAGGTGTCGGGTCTGCTGCAGCCACTGAGAGAACGCTCGTCCTGCCCGCCTGCATGGCAATCGCAGCATCCGTCCCTCGGTTAAGTTTGTTCACTTTGTCGTTCATCGCATCGCCAAGACTGTCATACCCTGCGGCCTTGGCTTGCTTGACGAGCTCGTCAGTCTGGGTTGCCGCATCAAACTCCATCGCAAGCTGACGACTGGCGTTCTTCAGGAACCCCTCTGCGCTGCCGCCCTTTGTCTTTTCAATGTCCAGAAGGTCGTTATACCCAGCCTCAAGAAGGGGGATGCCGGAAAGGATATTCTCATCCTCAGATCCTTCGCACAGAAGGATGATGCGGTCTGGGTGAACCATCACTGAGCGAGGGCTGCTGTATGCGCCCTCATCACCAATGGGCTGTTCATTGAACTGGTAATTAACCGGCTGCCCATAGGTTTCTGACCATGTGTCGATATCCAGATTCCCCGGTTTAACCTGCGGCTCCCATGCCGGTATTAGCTTAACCAGGGCGTTAGCACCCAGCGCTCTCACAACGGCAGTATCAACAGGCTGGTCCCAGTCTCTGCTGTCCCTGACCTGAATGAGCAGCGCCGAATATCGACCAACCATATTCCTGCGGTCAGCGTCCTTAATCTTCGGCCACAGCTTTTTCATCAGCTTCGTGGCTTTCTTTTCCCACGCGGTGGTTTCCGTAGACTCACGGTCTTCATCGCCATCGATAATTGTCGGGCGATCAACCCAGCAGGAGTCTAGCAGCTTATGCACAGCTGCGAATCCGGAGGAGCCGCGCCTATATTGACGATGGAAATCGGTAAAGCTCAGGGTGTCCGGGTAACCGAACTCATCCCACAGCTTCGTGCGCTTCACGTTGCCATTGCGACCGGCATACAGCATGCGCTGCCGCCCTATTTGCTCAGCAAGGGCGTTTACGAGGAATTTGACCTCGTTACTTTGTTCACTCACTGAGTGGCTCCTTAGAAGAATATACTGCCTACCTGCTTGCGGTTTTGCTTAGCTGCTGCGAAGTAGCGGAAGGCATCAGCGCCGTGTGACGTATGGTCATGAAGCGGCTTGTCTTTCCAGCAGCCTCGCTTGTCATCCCACTCTTTCCTGTAGCCTTCGAGATGGGTTATTCCCTCTGCGCACCTGGTATCATCAAATACGCATTTCGTTAGAATCTCTCGCACTGATTCAATGCCAGTGTCTACGCCGACCTTCGGAACAACTTTGAATGTCATCGAATATTTCTGGCCGTCGATTTCGTAGCCTTCGCGGGCTAGCTCTTTGCGGGACTTGGCATCAGAGCCGAATTCTCGGTTCTCGATATCATGCGGCCCCCAGTGCTCACCGTACTCATAACCGCGGTCTTTCAGCACCTTCATGTAATGCCTCAGGCCTTCACCAGAGTTTTCGTAGTAGTCGATGACGTGGAACTCTTCGCCAACCTCACGAACGAACCAGATGGCCGTGGAGTCACCCACGCCGATATCCCAGAACGTGTGTACCGGTTGATGCGAGTTATCAGGCAGAGTGCCAATCCGTTTGTTGGTGTAGAGCCAGCGGAATTGCTTGGCGTAGTACGCTCCTTCTACAGACTGCTGGAAAGCCTCGGCAGGTATAGACGGGTACTCCCGTTTCATGTCGTCGCCGAGCGTTTTCTCTTTGGCGTGATACCATGCCTTCTGGCGATCGTTTAGCGTTACGCCATGCTTTACCTCAAGCTCAGCGAAGTAATCAACCAGGCGTTCCGGCAATGACTCTACCTGGTCAATTGCGTACTGCGGGTTTCGCCACCAGGTGAAGAAGAAGAACTTCCAGTCCAGGTTAGAAAGCTTCTTTCCCTGAAGTTGAGCCTTCTCTGCCGCCTGACAATAATCGAAGAAGTAACCAGCCCTGCCTTCTGCCGTGCTCTCAATCGTGGTGAAGCAGTCGGTCGATACCGCCTCAAACGCACCAGTGACAATCTCACGCGCCTTATGAGGAAACTTAGCGCATATCTTGCCGAACTCAGAAACGTGCAGGTAACGCAGTGTACCGCCACGAAATGACGTGCTTACGTAGAGTGACCCGCCCTTCTTAAAGACCAGCTCTCCGGCAGAGTCATTGCTTGCCGGGTTGGCCGCCCTTATTTCTGCAGGTAACCGGTCATAGGCATACTTAACCTTTTCGCGGAATAGTCGCCTGGCATCATTCAGCGTATGGGCAATTAGAGCGCACTTTGCCGACTCAAACAGAGCGGCGTCGAGCTGGATGATGCACACCTCAGTCGTGAAACCGAGCTGACGGGCTTTCAGGATGATGTTTCGAGTGTGGATGCCTTCAAAGTACTCGCGTTGCTCAGGGGTCATCCTGAAGCGTTGCGGCTTACCTTCTTTGTCGGTGATCCAGTAGAGATTGTTTAGCCGCCAGTCTTTATCTGCCAGCAGCTTTAAGTGCTCAGGTTTCATTAAGCCCCCTGAGACAATGAATCCATCAGGTTAGACAAGTCATCGACCGTCTTATTGCCTTCATCGGTATCGAGGCTGTATGCCTTGCGCTCAGCGTTGATAACCTTTATCTGAGCATCGACGCCAGCAGTTATCGAGCGCGACATGGAGGCGTGATTACCTTCGGTTATTACTGCATCCTCAAGGAAATCACGAAGCTTGTTGGTAATGCCGCGCCATGCTGCAAGCCCTTCCCTATGAGCCATTACAACTGCGGCCGCCTCGTCGGATGCCTGGTCAACTATTTGCGCGTCAGTAACCACCGACGGATGGTTACCAGGAGTGGTTACTGATTTGGTGACCTTCGCCTTCGTAGCAGTCCTGACCTGCTCAGTGAGGTCTCGCTGCCAGCCTTCTTTGTTTGCTCTCTTGAGGATTGTCGCATGGCTAACACCGTGCTTTTCTCCAATCGCTCTTACTGACATCAAACCAGCCCGGTAAGCCGACTCGATGGCCTCCCAATCTGGTTTCGCCATTACTTATTCCTCTTCGCTGGCCTCTTCAGGCTCAGGCTGTTTAGATTCGGTTATTTTCCAGCCGCTGCCGTTTATCTTTTCGCAATCTGGCAAAATAATTGCCGGTATGTAGTTATTGCTCTGCATGCCAATCTCCAGTGTCTTCTGTGTAATTTCCTGATTCATCCACCGCAGTTCAGGCTGACTGCTAATGAGGGATAACCCGCTTGTGCGGAAACCCGGTGTAACCCGTTACTGATTAACTCCATCCACTCGCATGTAAGGAGCCCGCTATGGCGGCATGGTCTTCGTTGAGATGGAGAGACTGCGACGGGGTGACGCTGTGGTGAAACTGGTGCGCAACATTCGCTACTGCTTCACGCAGTGGCTATGTCACTTGCGGATTACCCGCCAGCAAGATTGTGATCACCGCCTTATTGGGGTTTAGCAATCTGTTCCTTGTCGTGAGGAATCGTTATCTCAAGTCTTACCAACCAACTGGGCCGCATACTCGATAAGCCAGACCTTGGGAGCCATCCATAGTTGAATCAAGTGGCCAGCCGTTGCCAAGAGCACAACAAGGCTGGCAAGAAAAACAAAGGCTGAAAAAAGCATGCCAAAAAAGCCCGCCGCTTCCTTTTCGTATCCCTCATGCCATTCATATGCCTTCTTGAGGAAGATGAACATGACGAGCATTAAAACTGCGCAGGTAAGAATAGTGAGGCTATAGGAGGCCATCTTCCATTTCATGAGCTGCTCAATGACATCTGGCAGCTGTGCTCTGCTAAAGTCTACTGCCTGATCAACACCATCCATTGCCTTCTGAATCAGAGTGGAGACAATTTTATCCGTCTGTTCGCTCATTACGCCGCTCCTTGCATGATAGAAACCATATCATCGATACGTTTTTGCATGAGAGCCATCTGGCAATCATGCATACAATCGCGAGTGAACATGCTTGCGGATTGGCTTATCCTGCTCAGACCATCAGCAGCCTCCAACAGGCCAGACTCATTTAAAAGCTGGATGGTTTTACTCACCTCTTCAGCGCTATCCAGACACATCAAATGCCTTTCGGCTGCGCTTATCGCCGGAATAAGCTCACTTGACACGTGAGCAGAATCTTCTGCAGTGACGAACTTTGACTTTAAGTTATCTATGGCACTTATGGCTTCCTCTGCACTCACGGAAAACCACTCACCATGAAGTCTTTTTTCCGCAAAAAACTTATGACTTGCTCGCTCTAGTCCAACCGCCTTTTTCAATGGGCCAAACTTTGCAGCCACCTTAATCTCAACACCTGATGCGCATTGAAGAGATTTCCGTCTGGCGCTCACGTTTTTAGAAACACCGATTTTTATCAATCCTGCATCCGATTCCATTACATAGACATATTGCATAGCGATTACCTTTCTTTGAAATGAACCCTTGCCGCAATGGAAATCAGCCCGTCGAGGCTCGCCAGCACTAACTGACTTCCTCAAGGGCTCATATCAAAGGGTTGGTTCGACTTGGTGAGAAGCGCATTGCGGGCGCTGTTTTTGGTGCATAAAAAAGCCCCGGACTATGCCGAGGCTTCGTTATCTGAGGCACTGTTGTTTGATGTAGTCCTGCAGGTAGTTAACCTGACCGGTCACTGTTTCGATTCGCTGTCGGAGAGTGAAATAATCCCGTTCAGCGGAGTCTGTAGGTCGGGCGGTGGAAGCATCGCCCAGGCCGCCGGGCTCGGTGGGGTTACCCTTTGAGCAGGTGGCATTGAGCTGCATCCGACGCTTGCCAGTAGCAACATCACGCTGCAAATTTTCAATGGTGCGTTTGGCATCAGCAAGCTCTCCGGTGTGTTTGGCATCTAGTGCAGCTGCGTCACGCTGGCGTACCTGCATGTCGGCGATAGTGGCCTTTGCCGAGTCGCGCTCAGTGATTGCTTTATCGCGCTGCTCTTTGTACGCGATAGCGTTAGAGCGGTAGTGATCGACAGCCCAGCACAGACAGAACAGTATGGAGGCCATGACAGCGCAGATAATTAACGTTGCGCGGTTCATTTCTGGCCCCACATGCAGACCTCTCGCTCTACTTCGCGCCGACTCATCAGGCCTTTCCACTGCTTTCCACCGGCCCATATCCATGCCCGTAATCCATCGCAAGCAGCCGTGTAATTACCGGCATTAAGGTTTTTCAGCACAGAAGAGCGCTCGAACGCCGTTACCCCAACGTTGTAGCTGAAACTGATGAGAGCTGCTTTCTGGTATTCGTTAGTTGGCACCTTCACGGAGCGTTCGACGGAGCGAGCGAATGGCTGCAGGTCTTTATCGAGTATCGCTTTGCATTCGGCCTGTGAGTACGTTTTGCTCTTGATAATGTCGGCACCCGTATGGCCGTAGCAAACGGTGAGTATCCCGGCGACGTCGTAATACGGCGTATAGCGAACGCCTTCCAGATCGTTCAGCATCGTACCGGCTATTGCTATTGCGCCAGCACCTGACATGCCGAGTAGTGCTTTTCTCAGTGCTGGATTCATGCTTATTCGCCTCGCGCAGCTTTGCGCCTGTCTTCTTTGATTTTGAAATAGAGGTTTGTCAGGTATGTAAGAAACCCGAATACCAGGCTCCCTATCACTCCTATTGCCGCCCACTGAGATGGACTTACTTTATCCGTCAGCTGTAGCAGCCAGTACCCGGCGTTCGTTCCCGATGCGCCGTAGGCAATGCCAGTTGTTAGTTTGTCCATGCGATACATGCTCTCACCTCCCAATTAAGGGCTGTGCTGTGTGTTTGCTTGAAGGGAAAAGTGAATGCGCAGATAGCGCTAATTGTTTTTGGTTTGCGCTCACCCCGTTACCGCGATGCGCTACGAGGGGATAGAGGGTGTTCCGGGATTTGGGATGAACGCAAAACAAAAAGGCCGCCATTAGGCAGCCAGTCTGTACACCGTATCGCAATCACAGCCGGGGTAACGCTGCGCCGAATTCGTTGATGAGGAGTCGGAAGACCTCACTGGTGTTTGACCGTTAGGCTACTGCCAGGAATTGTTCATCGTTTGCATTTATCTTTGTGGTCAGTTTCTAAAAACCCGCAAAGCCGCTAACGTTGACGAAAACTGGAAAGAGCACTGACGAGCGTCGTCACAATCCCGCATCAGCGTTTCACCGGTTGCTATTCCGAGGATGCCGGTTGCCGTCTGCCTAATGCTCTTACCAGTTTCAGCCAACAAAAAAGCCACCGCAGTAACTTAAGAGTCACTAACGGCAGCTTATGTGTTTATAATTGCTCAATAGCTCAAAGATGTCAACACATTCGGTGCAATATGTTTTGCTTTAGCCACACGTTTGCGACCATTGAATGCATTTTGCATTGGCTGGTAAAGCATGAAACGTGAAGCCTCAAGAACTTCTTTTACCTCTCGCCTGCAAGTTGACATTGATGGCCGCGATAGTCGCTCAATCCCGCGCTTTGACAATTTGCGGGGCTTTGCGGTCTTGTGGTAGTACGATGCAATTGCGTGCTCGGTAGAGCCGTGAGAGTAATAACTTAGAAGAATGCCAAATGCCTTTGTGTCAATGCGCATAACGGAATCTACGACCTGAGAAATCAACATTCCGTCATCGTCATTGCACATTGGCCTTGTCACCACTCTGGAAGGTTCAACGCTTTCCATCCACTGAGCGATCATGCTGCTCATGCGTTTTTCCAGCCTCCCGGTATAAACCCATGCCCCCCAAAGTTCCAGCCATCCATTTATCCAGTCCTGCTGGTCTTTGGTAAGGTTTAGCTCTCGTATGCTCATGCGACCTCCGGGCCATCAGGTTTGTTTAAGCCGAGCCGGTTAATCACTTCCCGGTGCTGCTCCTGCCAGTAGAGGAACTGCTCTTCATGATGCTGCATGAAGGTTTCTGCACGCTCTTTCTGGGCGATATCCTTCTGACGCTGAGTTAATGGCATGTTGAGTACGGTCATGCTGCCTCCCGAATGAGCTGATAATCATTTAGGTACAGGCCGCAAAAGCTGTAAACGATGCCTTCCCTTACATTCTCAAGCGTGGCGAACGGGAAGAACCTGAGATAGAACTCTGCCGCCCTGTCAGCTTCTGCCAGAAGATCCGAAGCGCTTTGTGGCCGCATGACAAAGAGCACATCCTGAAAGATTGCTGCTGTCTCGCATGGGTAATGGATTTTCTTCACATATTCGCGTGTCATGCTGCCTGCTCCTCTCTGCTGCTGATTAGCTCTTTTGTTTTCTGCTGATATTTCGCCTTGATTGCCTGGCATTCTTCGGTAGTCCACCGGTGGCGCTTATGGTCGGACTCAATCGCCTCTACCTGCTCTATGCCGATGCGCTCGATTAACTCCACGCGATACGGCACCAGGTTCCCGCTCTTATGCTGGTTGCACACAACGCACTGCCGGTGAATATTCCGCTCATCAAATCGGAGTTGAGGTGCCGCAGCAGTCGTCCGGTAATGGCCGGCATCCCACTGAGCAGACGTGAACGTTCCGCACGAGATGCATGGCAAGTCGCGGTCTCTTTCTCTGATGAAGGTGTTTACTGCTTGTTGGGTTTGTTTAATCCAGTAACTGCGGGGCTTTAAGGCGAGCTTTCTGACTTTCAGTTTGTCTTTCTGTTCCTGTTCCTCTCTTCGTCGTTTCTTGTCTGCTGCTTTCTCTGCGTTATTTCTTTCCCGGGTTCGTCGCTCCATCGCGACTACCGTTCCGCAATCTGGAGAGCACCACCACTGGTTGCTGAATTTGGGGTGGAACCATTCACGGCAGGATTCGTTTTTACAGCGTCGACGTGTCTGCCTCATCTCTCTTTACTCCCTTCTTACCGGTTTCAATGTACGCATCACTCGCGCACTCCTCGCAGCAGTGGATTTCGTCATCATCAAGCACACTTGCACAACCAGCACATAGACCAGCTGCTGTGTTGCTGTTGCGTTCGTATGATGTGGTTTCAGGTGGAGTTAGCATTCATCCTCCAGGCGTCAGGTAAATGGTTGCTGCGATAAGCACAATGAAGAACGCGCCCGTCCATTTCCCCATTTGCAGCTCAATTTTTGGCGGTTCGTAATGTATACGGCTGGAGTGCCTTTTGGGGTATTTGTGCTTGTGTTTATATTTGCTTCGCGGCCTTGGCATAGATTTTCCTCGCTCGAACACGCAGCCACATAACATCAGCCAGGTGAGCGGTATAGTTAAACGTCTTGATTTCGGATGGGAGTGGTTCAGGTTTGCGTTTACTGCGGTGTCGGACGTTGAAGATGGCATTCTCCATTACGGAAACTATGCTGCTTTTCCGCTGGCGCATATCGACAGCCCTCCCGGTTTATTTGCCTCAAAGACCGCGATTGCAAATCCTTCTGGCGTTGCGCTGCGGATGTTTCCACGCTCTGCACCAGGCGGGCATTTATGGATTCGGTCATCTGGAGCCCCAAGTGACATGTCTCGGTGCGGCTGCGGCATCTTGAGTCCTCGCCCAACCCATAAGCAGGTTTTCTTCGTGTAGTTGTCTTCGGGCTGATAGCCAGTGAAGTCATGTGGATGGAAGAAGTGATCTGGTTTTCGCCACAGGCTGCTTATCTGACTAACCGGGTTCTCGATGAAGTATGGAGCGCCCAGCATTTCAGCTATGACATGGCACTGCCAGACAACCTGCATGGCCTTGAACTGGAATGCCGGGTCAGCTTCTCGCTTGCTCTCAAACCACCGCGCCCCACTAACAGCCAGGTCAGTGCATGGCGGGAAGCAAGCAGTGAATACGACATCGCTTATCTTGCTCAGATACCCCCAGGTTGCGGGATGGTCTATTACATGGCCGATACGGGTAATTGCCCCATCAGTGTGAATGCCTTCTTCATGCTGCGGGTCAACAAGCACTGCGTCATACCCGGCTTCTAACCATGGCTTAACCATGTTTCCGGTCAGGTCGCACAGGCTTACTATGGTTCCTTTTTTCATTAGAAGTAGCTCTGTAGTTGGTTGAGAATCCGCTGGTCTTTAGTGCCGGCGAATACGTGTTTTATGGCAGCGTTAATCAGCGCACTGTAGCAACGTTCGAACTCGTCAGGTTCCATGTTCGCGTAAGCCAAACTCTTAGCCCTCACCTTCGTATCGCCCCGTATAGTCGTTACCACGTCGAAAAACCCAGCGAGAATGGTCAGGCTCTTCCTGAACTCTTCTTTCTGCGTGTATTCGTCGGAGCATTCGTAACCGGTGTTTTCTGCTGCCCAGTGAGCAAAACAGAAGCCAAAAAAGGCGAACATCTTTTTGTGGAAGGCGGGATTTCTGGTTAGCTTTATCTCGGCGGTGTAGGTTTCGCCGTTCTTGAATCGCTGGAGTCTTTCGAGGTCTGTTTCATGTGCTGGAGAGAATACGCCGCCTGGGTGTTTAACCAGGTCGATTTGCATGGAGTATCATCACCATATCTCTGTAAATTAGCTTGTTGTCTCTACAGCCAGCCAGGTTTACTTTTGTCGCGTTGCTGAGGAATGGCTCTTCTTCAAATCCCTTTGTCCATTTTTTGAAGAAATACCTGCGCCACAGGAACCACTTAATTAGCTTCATCCCATTCTCCTTTAACGGTTATCCCTGCTGCACAAATAAAAAAGGCTGCGATGATGGTCAGCAGCCCGGTCGATAGCTCTGTGATGTAAGCGGTCATTCGAAATTCTCCCATGGGTATCGGTAGTCGCCATTCGCAAATACCATATTAATTCTGTGTGGAACCTGCTTCGCTATGTCCGCATGCATATCCCTAAACCTCACGCAGTGGAGTTTGCGAAGCCATTCGTATGCATCAGCAGCGTTTCCGTAAAGAGTCATCCCAGCAATTTTAATAATCTGGTCTATTGGGCAGATGTCTACGCGAGCAAAATTACCGGTATAAGACTCAACCATTTCATTAGTCGCCTTCTTGAATAGCGTGGCGCGCATTGGATCGTTTAGGTCGATGTATGGGAAAACTACAATATCTAGAAGCCTCATCTTCTTGTCATGCATCCGGATTACATCTGGGAAATTACTTTCATGCCCAAAACCAAAAACAGACTTAATTGCCAGTTTTATCGACTTCACAGCCTCACTCCTTCAAGCATCTTGTTAATCTGATATCCGCTCCAGTTCTGGCGGCACTCGTCGAATATGGTGTTGCCGGCGCTGCTCTCAACGAAAACCATCTGCCCGCACTCAGTACGATAATCAGGCTTCACGCGTCCGTACTTCTGCGGTGCGATATCCGTAGCTGCGTAGGTGTACTGCCACTTCTCGCCGCTGCGCTCAATACTCCCACGACGCATCATCTTCAGAAGCGCTGATGCTATCGTTGTCTGGTTGATTGCGAACTGTGCGACGATCTCTCCCTGTTTCTTGTTGGGGTTGCGAGATAACCATTCCCAGATGCGGTAATTGAGATTTACTTTTTTAATCACGATTCCTCCTGATTACTTAATCAGACCATTGGCTTTGCGACGCTTGTATTCCTCGAATAGCCAGGCGGCAGGTGTTACCGACCCGAGTACTGCAGCGTTCGGCATGTAGTGCATCTTGCCGTCGTCTTTCGTGCTGAAGTTTGCCGTCTGCATGACCTCTTTTTTCTGCTCCAGGCTGACTACCGGGTCGGGAATTGGCTGTCCTGCCGATACCTTTTTCGACCACTCTTCCAGCTGCTTGCCGGCGTATTTCTCGACCTCGCTTTCGCTAAGTTGCCGCTGGTACATCGCCCGGCGCGTGTCGCAGACAATCCAGTACATGACGGGTTTCGACCAGGGGAAGCGCTCTGCGCCGCCTGAGTGCATGCCCTTCTCTCGAGCGTATCTGTGAAACTCTGACATGACGTCTTCCAGCGTGACACCCAGCACCATCGAGCTGTCTTTGCACCAGGAGATGAACTTACCCGGTGACGGCCAGAAGTCGGAATTGCTGGCTCGCGCATGGCGAACACC
This sequence comes from Cedecea sp. VD22, assembly GCF_037150195.1. NCBI lineage: Bacteria > Pseudomonadati > Pseudomonadota > Gammaproteobacteria > Enterobacterales > Enterobacteriaceae > Cedecea > Cedecea sp. VD22. The sequence goes on along the minus strand of NZ_JBBCPX010000023.1, from coordinate 10,141 downwards.
GGCTGCTAACTGGTCTCGCGTTTTAATGCCGTTTTCGGCAAAGGCGGCGATCCACTGGCGCTTAGTGGTCTTCTCATCAGCCTCGCTTTTCAGGCTGGTACTGACTGCTGCCGGGAAGATTTGCTTAAGCTGCCGGAACAGAGAGTCAACCAGTGATTCTGCCTCGCTGCTGATTACCTTGTCGGGCTCGTAATTACCGCCAGCCATACGCGCCATAGCGGCACCGTCGCGGTTATTAATCGCCTCTACGAGTTGCAGACTCATATGAAGTCCTTCCAGCCTTCAGGGCTGTTCCAGTGAGGGGAATTATCGTTCACGGCTCGCTTGCCACCACGGGTTAGCGCCTGTTTGTTCTGGTAGCTGAGTTTCTGGCTGGCAGTGATAAACCAGTTTTTTGGCTTCTCATGGGTGAACTCGATATCAAGTTTCAGGAGTTCGTATTGGAGATCGATGTTTGGATAAAGCGCTTTCCAGGAGTCGAAGTCCTTGTGGTTCAGGCGAACAATGTTGCCTTCGAATGCGTAACGTCCTGCCATCTCCTGTACGTTATTGGGAATAGGATCTTCAGAGACAAGCTCTCCCTCGCAAGTCGCGTCAGCGGCTTGGGTGTTATGTTCTTCCTTTCCTTCTCCTTTCCCTTCCGTATCCATTCCGTCAGTGAATGCTCCATGACTACTCACTGAGTGCTCATGGAGTTCCATCTTTGGGATATCAGTCTTAGAAGGTCTGTTTATTTTTTGATGTTTATTAAATCCCTTTATATTCAGATAACTAACATCATTCACTGAGTACTCAGTGAGTAGTCCGTGAGTAATCAGTTCTTTTAATAACGGCTCACAGTCGATGATGTCAGCAGGAAAAACCTGCATCTTTATCCGCTTCGGGGAGTTAACCAGATTTCCGTTATCATCAGAGAAGTTGAACATGCCAACGAAAAGGAGTCGGGCGGCAATTGAGCATTCAACTACCTTCTCGTCAGTCCAGAACTCGGGCTTTACTGTTCTGATTCTTGCCATTACGCGGCCTCTTGTTTGATTTGATGTGAAGCCCACAGGCCAGCTATCCACTGAATGCCTTTGGTCGTGAATTTGTTCTGGGTGAAAGCATGTCCGTTAGTCTGGTTCTCGCCGGTTTTAACAGTGAATCGACCGGCGTCGATGTGCTGTGCGTAAGGCGTCAGCTTCCCGGCCAGCAGATACATGATTCCGTTATCCAGAAGGAACTTGCGGAATAAGTTCTCTTTGATGTGGAGAAGCTTGCAGGTTTCGCGGAAGCCAAGAGAGCCAGATGCCTCAACGTAGCTGTCAACGAATTGAACCTTCGGAGCTGCCAGAGCCAGTTGATTCTCAAGCTGCTGGCGCTGCTCAACCTCCACCGTAAGCGCCTTAAGGGCGGAAAGGTAATCAGTGGGAAGCTGGCTGCGTGACTCAAGTTCCTGCCAGCGGTCTACCACAGCCGCCGTGAACTCAGGGGAAAGGCGAGCAACCAATACCAGGGAATCACGCTTATTCAGTTCGTAGTAGTCAAACTGCTGTCCGCGATATTCAAACTTTAGTGGCTCAGTTTGAGCGGCTAAAATTCCAGCGGAAATCAGGTCACGGATTACCCGGAGAACGTTCTTGTGCTCCTTGTCGGTGAGCTGCGCAATTTCACGGCTGCTCATGGTCTGGTTTACTGACGTAGATAATTGCATGTATACTTACCTCAGAAATCGAGTGTTATTTGAGAGCCATCACCTGTTACCGCAGTTGGTGGCTTTTTCTTTCCTGCAACCTGCTTAATTTCCTGCAATACGCGTCCAATAGGACTCACTTCAATAGCTATCCTTGCTATGCAGAAAACTGTGGCGATATCTCGCCAGTTCATGCGACTTACCTTCGATTCATGCCATCCAGCAAGCTCTGCAAAGGTTCTGCCGGTGAGCTGAGATACGGTGATGAGTAAGTCTGTCTCTGCGCGATCAATCTCGCGCTGGGTTGGTTTGCTGTAGCTTGCGTGTTCCATGCGTAATAATTTCCATAGTTAATGAGTTACGTGACGAAGCCGTAGCGGTCGCCACATAGGTTTGTAGTCTTTTGGATTACTGAGCTTCTTCAGCTCGGGATGTGTAAAGAGCGGGGGTGGTGCTTAGGCTGCTTTAGGTGGGAAAAGGTCATCAATGGTTACGTTATGGCCGTACTCTTTAAATGCCTCGATGAAAGTTCGGCATAAATTGATGTCCATCCCTCGTCGCCCAGTCTCGTAGTGACAGATTGCTCCACGAGTACAACCAACGATTTTTGCAAGGTCTCCCTGCGTTAACCCAAAGCGCTCACGAAAAGTGCGAATGTTATTCATAGGGTTCTCCTTTCTCAATGTTAAGTATACGCATCGTATTCAAAATCGCAATACATGGTTTACGAGTTGTGACTATTAACGATTGATACGGAATGTATAATTTAGGGATGAAAATGAACTGGTACGATATTGCGAAGCAAAGGATCGATGCGCTTGGTTTAAACCAGGATAAGGTTGCGGAACGCCTTGGGGTAACCAAAGGCGCAGTAAGCCATTGGCTGAATGGAAGGAGAAATCCGTCACTTCAGGAAATAGGTGCGGTCTTCGAGATGCTTGGGGTTAAGGATGTCAAATTAAATGCTGATGGTACATTCACTGTTGGGGGGTTTTCTGAAGGAAAACCAGTAACTCCTCAATATGAATACCCGCTCTTCACTACTGTTCAGGCTGGCCTTTTCTCTGAAGTTGGAACCTATACCGAACGTGACGCTAAAGCATGGGTGTCAACGACAAAGAAAGCGAGTAAGGACGCCTTCTGGCTTGAGGTATCAGGACATTCTATGACAGCTCCTCAAGGGGTTAAGCCAAGTTTCCCTGAGGGTATGCTGATATTGGTTGACCCTGAAGAAGATGTTGAGAGTGGAGACTTCTGCATAGCATCTGCAAGCGGAGGCTCAGAGGTCACATTCAAGAAATACGAGAAGGATGCGGGCGTGTGTTACCTGGTGCCTCTCAATCCGCAATACAGAACGATTGAGTGCGACCAAACATGCAGAATAATCGGCAAGGTGGTCAAGTCCCAATGGCCTGACGAGACGTTTGAGTAGAGGCCGCAGAGATGCGGCTTTTTGTTGGAAGATCGCAACCAGTAGCTATTTTAATATTTAGCTATAAAACATTGTCTTTTTGTTTTTTTGCTATCCATACATTTTGTTATTTTTATATCTAAATCAAATAGATAACATGAAATGATTTTATTTTTAGCTAAAACATAATTTAGCTATGTTTGACAAGCTTATTTAATAAAAGCTATATTCATTACTCACCAATGCCCGGAGGGTTAATGGATACTAAAAAACGCGCTCAAAAAGCCGCTGCTATGTCGGCAATTGTTCGATCTGCTCCAAAGCCAACGCATTCTGGGCTTATGGCCACTGGTGTTTCATGTGCTGTACTTCCTGATGGTCGCAGGGTGGTATCAATGCAAGGTGCCAATGGTCTGGCAGAGACATTTGGTGTTTCTGTTGGATCTAAAATGCCAAGGTGGGTACCAAACGGACAGCCAGGGCAATTACCTTATGTTCTTCAAGCTAATGAACTGCAGCCTTATATCTCTGACGAATTGAGAGAAGCCCTATCCGAACCCGTTGTTTACAAGAATACCTCCGGTGCCGGTGTGGCATATGGAATTGATGTAACTATGCTTCCTGCTCTATGCGAAGCGTGGACAGATGCAGAGCGAGACGGTGCACTACGCCAAAAACATCACCTAAACACAGCAGCAAAAGCTAAAGCTCTATACAAAGCCTTGGCTCGTGTTGGTGCCGTAGCACTTGTTGACGAAGCTACCGGTTACCAGAAAGAACGTGAGCGAGATGAGCTTGCTAAGTTACTTGAGCAATTCATTGCCAAAGAAATGCGCCCTTGGGTAAAGGTTTATCCACCGGAGTTTTTCGAGGAGCTTTGTCGCCTTCGAGGGGTTCCATTTAAAGCCAATATGAGAAAGCCACAGTATTTTGGTCATTTAGTTAACAATATTACTTATGACCGCATGGCACCCGATCTCAAAGCAATATTGAAAGAGGAGCGCGCAAAAGCCAACAAGCAAGGAGCAAAAATGCATCAATTCCTTTCTGAAGGTGTTGGCAATGAGATGCTTCAGAAGAGGTTTTCGGGAATCGTTACTTTAATGAAAGTTTGCGATAATTATGATGATTTCATTGAGCTTTTGGAACGTGTTCACCCTGTACTTAAGGGTGCAGATCTTGATGCAATAGACAGCGCCGAATAGCACACCCACCAACCCGGCCACCGAGCCGGGTTTTTGTTGCCCTACTCTTTCGGCAAGCTCAGCACATCGATAGCCAGCTCTACAGCTAAATCAACAACCTCTTCCTGCCATAGCACCTGAATCATCTCTATCAGTGCTGCCCGCGACGGCTCTCGTTGCTCTACCAGCACCTGCATAACCGCAAGACCAAGAATCTCTACAACCTGCGGATGCATCTCCGCGAACAAATCTTTCTCACTAGCCATGTTCATTCCCTCGATTAAATTTTGCATAAACACCCTATCACACAGCCACAGAGATGGCGTTTACAAAAATAAATTACTTTATCAATCAACAATCTGTATTTAATCACAACGCAATGATACGAATTGTATTTGCAATGGAGTTTACCATCTGTATACTTAGTTTCATCAGCAGGACGCACTACTCACCAGGACGGTGAATGCTCATTAACAGATAGCGCTGAAGAAGCGCAGATACACCGAAACAGTTTGTTTTGGGGTGTGGTGAAGCTTAACGGCGAGCTAGGGAATAGTTTTGCGGTGAAGATTCTAGATAAGTAGCCGCAGGACGCGCGTAACCCAATCGGCAGCGCACCGATGGAAGCTGGTTCGACTCCAGCCACCACACCACCAAAACACACTGACAGGAGGATGTATGACTTATAAGCAAGAGCGCCGTCGCTTAAGCCGCGAAGCTAAACAGGCTGAATGGAAAGCTGCTAACCCCCTGTTAGTGGGAGTAAGCGCAAAGCCACAGCGCCAGGTGTTGACGCTGAACAGAAAGGCTATGAGCCGCGTTGAAAAGGCAGTGGAAACAGAAACCGAATACATGAAGCAGATTGTGGCTGCGGCTTCCGCATACACAGGGCCAGAGTTTGACACAGGCTGCTGCCTTCCAGAGATATCACTCTATCGTGCGGGGCATAGAAAGACATTAACGGTAACGGCCAGATAAACATTAACGCCACCTTCGGGTGGTTTTTTATTGCCTAATTTTAAGGAATGACAACATGAGTGAAGAGAAAATCATCACGTACAAGGGTTTCAAAAATGACCTAACCTGCCGTGGTTTTCAGTTCGAAATCGGCGAAACATATCGTCACGAAGGTGAAGTTAAAGCATGCGGCTCAGGCTTCCACGCCTGCGAAAACCCTCTCGATACTTTCTCATATTACCCGCCAGCAGAGAGTCGCTATGCGGTAACCGAGTCTTGCGGAAAGGTAAGCCGAGAAGATGATGGCGATACAAAGATTGCCAGCGCGACAATCACTATTAAAGCCGAATTGTCAATGCCTGAGTTTGTTCAAAAGGCTATTGATTGGGTGTGGAGCAAGATTGATAAGTCGTTAGAGCAGCAGATCATGACCGGCTACCGCTCAGCCGCCAGCAACACCGGCGACCGGTCAGCCGCCAGCAACACCGGCGACTACTCAGCCGCCAGCAACACCGGCGACTACTCAGCCGCCAGCAACACCGGCGACTACTCAGCCGCCAGCAACACCGGCAACCAGTCAGCCGCCAGCAACACCGGCTACCGCTCAGCCGCCAGCAACACCGGCAACCAGTCAGCCGCCAGCAACACCGGCTACCGCTCAGCCGCCAGCAACACCGGCGACCGGTCAGCCGCCAGCAACACCGGCGACTACTCAGCCGCCAGCAACACCGGCGACTACTCAGCCGCCAGCAACACCGGCGACTACTCAGCCGCCAGCAACACCGGCAACCAGTCAGCCGCCAGCAACACCGGCTACCGCTCAGCCGCCAGCAACACCGGCAACCAGTCAGCCGCCAGCAACACCGGCGACCAGTCAGCCGCCAGCAACACCGGCGACTACTCAGCCGCCAGCAACACCGGCGACTACTCAGCGGCAGAAGTGTCTGGATCGCATTCAGTGGCAGCCTCTTTAGGTACCGAAGGGAAAGCCAAGGCATCCCAGAGTAGTGCAATAGTGCTTTGCTACCGCAATGAAGAAGGTGAGCTTATTCATATCCGCGCCAGCAAGGTTGGTGAAAACGGAGTTGAGGCTGGAAAGTGGTATCAGCTAAACGAAGATGCTGAATTTGTAGAGGTCGCTTAGGCGGCCTTTTTTATTACATACAGTTAACAGAGGTGAGAGATGGAAACAGGTGGACAAGCATTCCCAATTTTTGACAGCTACAGGTCTGAGCGCATTGCAGATGGGATGACGCTACGTGATTACTTCGCGGCTAAGGCTCTTCATGGCTGGCTTTCATCTTATGGTGAAGGTGACAGGCATCCCGTACTTAATGAAACCGCAGACCAAGTAGCAAGCATGTCATACGCTATGGCCGACGCAATGCTCAAAGCCCGTTCGGCGCACAACTAAATAGAGGGTGAGGATATGGAGTGGATTAAGTGGAATGGGGAGCAACTCCCAAAAGGTAATTATCTGGTTAGCACGGAATCAAAGTCCGTTATGGAGATGACTTACACATGGAATCTTCACGCTAAAACTCGGAGAGGTGGTGCCCCACGTTGGGAGTGGAAGGGCAGGATTTCCCCATGGGAAATAACGCACTATATGAAGATGCCAGAACCACCCACCGAGTAACCTCCGCATCAGCTTTCACTGAGAGCTGATTCTGATTCACCCTCGTTGTCATTGTTTGCCCGACACTGTGCGGGCTTCTTTTTAACTGGAGAAAAGTATGTCACTAGCAGAATTAACATTTGATTGTTCATGTGCGGCGGTTGAAGGCATTCGTTATGGCACAACTCGCATTGTAGCCGACAACGTTGATGTCGCAGATTTAATCTCCCAAATAAAGGCGGGGAGCGCACTTGATGAGGCTCTTGAAGAGGTTGGTGAAACAGATGTTATCACCTGGCTGGAAGAGCAAGGGTACACAGTAATGAGCAACGACGAAGCCGCCTAGTGCGGCTTTTTTATTCGCGTTTATTCATGAGCGCAGTCGCTGATTAATGAACACAACTAAACAGGAGTTACCCATGATGCAATTTTCGCTCGCGGGTGGCGGCGTCATGTCCGCTTATTACCCGCCAGAATCTGAATTATCCCGTCGCTTTAAGCAAATCATCAAAGCAGCACGTAAGCAACTGGAGGCGCTATGTACAACACACAAACAGTAATACGCCAGTGCATAACGCCGGGGATGCTGGTCATTCACAACGGTAAGCCGTGGCGAGCGGCGGTGAACAAAAACGGCAAGCTGCACATCCACCGCCCTTTCGAAGCTAAGCCGCTGTACGACCTTATCGTGGATATCGTTCTCGACCATAACAACCAGCCGGAGGTGATGCTGTGAACCTGACCTTTACCTGCTCATACTTTACGACCCGGAACAGCATTCACGCTGGCCAGATGAAAGTCATTGCTGAGGATGCTCAGTTAGACCAGCTGAACAACCCCACGGAATTGCTTCGCCAGATGGACCAGAAAGAGATTATCGAGTTCATCGAGGCTCAGGGTTACGCAGTTATAGCGGCGCAGGAGAAAGCAGCGTGAGCGCATTAGAGCAATGGGATGAGGACGCATTCACCAGCATCATGCTGGACATGATCGAGGATGAGGTCTGCGAGCAAATCAATCTCGCCGCCGAGCACGGTAACGAGCAAATCAGCTGGGAAGAGTTTTCCGGCAATTTTAACTGAGAGAGAAAGCCATGAAATTCGAAAAAGCCATGAGAAAGAAAGCCAGACTACGGTTGGCGCTTACCGGGCCGAGTGGTTCAGGAAAAACTTACAGCGCACTGCTTATCGCCAAGGGAATTGGCGGGAAGATAGCGGTGGTTGATACAGAAAAAGGCAGCGCCTCGCTCTACTCTGACGTGGCAGATTTTGACGTGCTCGAGCTTGACCCGCCGTTCAGCCCGGAGCGCTTCATTGAGGCCATTAATGCTGCTGAGGACGCCGGTTACGATACGATCATAATCGACAGCATCACCCACGAATGGGGCGGCGTCGGCGGTTGCCTGGAGCTGGTAGATACCATTGCCAAGACCAAGTACCGCGGTAATTCATGGTCAGCGTGGAGCGACATTAACCCGCGCCACCGCCTATTCCTGGATGCAATCCTGAGAACCAACATGCATGTGATCGCCACCATGCGAAGCAAAACCGAAACGGCACAGGTTGAAGAAAACGGCCGCAAGAAAGTTGCCAAGTTAGGCATGAAGTCAGAGCAGCGCGACGGCGTAGAATACGAGTTCACCACGGTACTGGATATCACCCACGAATCGCACCACGCAAACGCAACCAAAGACCGTACAGGACTGTTCTCAAACTCCGACCCGGTGAAACTATCTGCTGATACCGGGAAAATGCTTCTGCAGTGGCTCGAATCTGGCGTTAATCCTAATGAGGAAATCCTCTCTGGCTTCACTAAGGCTGCATCTTCAGCATCCATTGAAGACCTGGAGAAGTACTGGAAAAGCGCTGACCGGCGCTTACTAGGCCATCCTGAGCATGACAAGGCGAAAGAGATTTACGAGATAAGGAAGTCCGAGCTGCAGCAGGCCAATGAGGCAGCGTGATGAGCACTATCAAACGCCGCGGAAACCAAATCTCACTCGGTCGTCACTGGACAAATAAGGAAATCAATCAGGCCAGGGATATGGCCGGAAAAGTCCACTCAAAGCACATAGCCAGAATACTCGACCGGTCATACGAATCACTTCGTCAAATGGCTAAGCGCCAGCACATCAGCTTACGCCTGCAATAACAAAAGGATACGAACATGCCATCACCTCTCACTCCCGGGGCGGTTAACCCTCGCCTGTGCTCTGCCGCCACACCCGGAGAGGTGCTGGCTAACGTGAAGAAATATCTCATTAAGTCATGGGCTGGTGAAATTCAGCCACTGAGCAAACAGGTGCGAATGGAGTATCGGGCTGACCAGGTAGCCGATAAAGAGTTGCGGGATATTGCTGAAAAAACCTCATACCTACCAATTTACGAAATTACCGGCCCTCACCTTCCACCTGAACACATCGACGACCGCTCTCGCGTCCGCCTTGGTCGCTATGGCGCTCGCATTAGCGACTAAGGAAAACATCATGAGCTACCAATACGACGCCAACGTAACACCTGGCGACCTTACTGTTAACGCCAGATTTAAGAAAGCACCCATGCCCACCAAAGCAGAACTATTAGCTCGCTGCAGCTTTCCGAGTGTGAACACTAATAGTCACCTGGACCGGATGATACGCAATGGAAACAGCAGAGCTTAACGCCATTCGCGCCACCGCTCGTCAGTGCTGGAAAGAGATTCAGGGAGCATGGAAGGCAGAGGAAGCCAAGAGCATAAAAGACAGGGAAGTCATCAACCGCAGAATCCTTCTCAGCTACGAGCGCCGCATATCTCCACGATTCACTATCTATCAACTTCTCTATCACATTGGCGTCATTAACGGGACGCTTAAGGAAAGGCTATGACTTTATTGCAAATAGCAGGACTTCTTACTGGGAAATACGCGCCTCATGACATGAAGGGAGATGAGAACGCAGTTCGGTATCTGCATAGAAGGCTAAGCGCCACTTCCGAACTCCAGCGCCAGTTAACCGCCTACGAAGCCACGGTGACGAATCTTGAGGCTCAGGTGCAGGGGCTGGCGGCGGAGAATGGAAATATCAAGGTCATGAACGACTGTCTGTCTGAAGAGTTGCGAGGTTATGAATCTGATGGCGCTTTCGATGGGCCGAAGATGCACCTGTTGTGGTGGAAAGTAGAAACCCCACACACCGACGCCGCGCTGGCAGAGATACGCGCCCAGGGTGTCGATGCGTTCGCCGCAGACTTAGGTAACGCATATCAGCAACTGAGGGCCGGGAGTCCACAGGCGAAAGCGCTTAAGGCAGTAGTTTTCCGTG
>NZ_JBBCPX010000022.1:0-41519 GCF_037150195.1 Cedecea sp. VD22 | reverse complement strand
CTGGCGGCCGTAGCGCGGTGGTCCCACCTGACCCCATGCCGAACTCAGAAGTGAAACGCCGTAGCGCCGATGGTAGTGTGGGGTCTCCCCATGCGAGAGTAGGGAACTGCCAGGCATCAAATTAAGCAGTAAACCGGGGCAACAAACCGGTGGTTGTAGAAAAATTCGGTGGAGCGGTAGTTCAGTCGGTTAGAATACCTGCCTGTCACGCAGGGGGTCGCGGGTTCGAGTCCCGTCCGTTCCGCCACTTATTTAAGCCCTGAGTCTTAGACTCAGGGCTTTTTTGTTTTTAAATTTCATCACACACGGCGGCATTGTTGCTGATTTAGCAAAAATCTTCTGCATTTATCTGCCTTTTTCATCAAAGTTCTCCCCTGCATACTCTGCCTCATACAAACGCACACCCTATAATGAGGTTAATAATGGCAATTCCTGCATTCGGTCTGGGCACTTTCCGCCTGAAAGACGACGTCGTCATCGCATCGGTTAAAACTGCGCTGGAACTGGGCTATCGCGCAGTAGACACTGCTCAAATCTATGATAATGAAGCGGCTGTTGGTCAGGCCCTGGAAGAAAGCGGTATTCCGCGTGATGAACTGTTTATCACCACCAAGATCTGGATCGAAAATCTGAGTAAGGACAAGCTGATCCCGAGCCTGAAGGATAGCCTGGCGAAACTGAATACTGATTATGTCGATCTGACCCTGATCCACTGGCCATCACCAAACGACGCCGTACCGGTTGCTGAATTTATGCAGGCGCTGTTGTCGGCGAAAGAAGCGGGTCTGACTCGCCAGATTGGGATTTCGAACTTTACGGTTGAGCTGATGCAGCAGGCCATTGACGCCATTGGCGCTGAAAATATTGCGACTAACCAGATCGAACTGTCGCCATACCTGCAAAACCGTACCGTTGTTGAGTGGGCAAAACAGCATAACATCCACATCACGTCTTACATGACGCTGGCGTATGGCAAGGCACTGGCAGACGAAACGATTGGCCGCATTGCACAGAAGCATCAGGCGACCCCTGCTCAGGTGATTCTGGCGTGGGCGATGGCTCTGGGTTACGCAGTCATTCCTTCATCTACCAAACGTGTGAATCTCGAAAGCAACCTGCAGGCGCTGAACTTGAAGCTGGATGCAGAAGACATGGCGGCTATTGCTGCTCTGGAATGCAATGACCGCCTGGTGAGCCCGGAAGGGCTGGCACCTAAGTGGGATAACTGATCCTGATTACGGCCCTGAATGGGGCCGTTTTACTGCGTCACTCAGAAAATCAATAAATGCACGAATACGTGTACTGACCGCCCGGTCGCTATAGTACACCGCACTGAAAGGCATATTGACCGGCAAAAGTTTATCGGCAAGCACCTCAACGAACTCTCCGCTCTCAATCTCTTTATCAATCATAAAATCCGACAGGCAGGCAATGCCGTTTCCCGTCAGGCAGAGCTGCTTAAGTGTCTCGCCACTATTCGAAGATAACCCAGGCTTAATCTCAAAAAGCTGCCCATCCGCTTGTGAAACAGGCCAGCGGTTAAGAGATGACGGCTCGGTAAAGCCCAGGCAGACATGATTCATCAAATCGTCGGCAGTCTCCGGCACACCGTGTGCCGCCAGATATTCAGGTGATGCAATAATCTTGCGATAACTGCTAAAGAGTGGGCGAGCACGTAAGCTTGAGTCGGTTAAATTGCCCACGCGGATCGCCACATCGACTTTGCGTTCGATGAGGTTAATGAAGGTTTCTGAAGAGACTAGCGAGAGCGTCATTTCCGGGTAGCGTTCGCGGAACGGTTTTATCAGCGGCATCAGTAAATGCAACATTACCGGCGTTGCGGCATCAATGCGCAATAATCCCCGCGGCGTTTGCTTACTTTCCATCACTTCATTTTCGGCTGCGGCCATCGCCTGCAGAATCTGCTGCACGTTACGGAAGTAGCGTTCACCTTCCTCCGTCAGGCTCAGCTGCCGGGTTGTGCGGTTGAGCAGGCTTACTCCCAGCTTCATCTCCAGCTTTTTAACCGTTCTGCTTACCGCAGAGTTAGCCTGTCCCAGCTGTTCTGCTGCGCGGCTAAAACTCCCGCTTTCTACTACGGCAACGAAAATCGCAAGTTCTTCCGATGTAGCCTTCATTGTTGCTCCACAAGCAAAATTCTATTGAGATTTTACATATTTTTGTTATTTAAGCATCCCGCCATACTGCGTGTCATCAAAAGACACCTGTTATGGAGTAAATTATGCCTCTGGCGCTTCTGGCACTGACAATCAGTGCTTTCGCAATCGGTACTACCGAATTTGTGATTGTCGGGCTTGTGCCGACCATCGCTGAACAACTCGCGATCTCCGTGCCGTCGGCAGGATTGCTGGTTTCTATCTATGCCCTGGGCGTAGCCATTGGCGCGCCTGTCCTGACCGCTTTAACGGGTAAATTGCCGCGTAAACAGCTGCTGATCGGGCTAATGGCTCTCTTTACAGTGGGTAACGTTATTGCCTGGCTGTCGCCTAATTACGAGACCCTGGTTGTGGCACGTCTACTAACTGGCCTGGCGCATGGCGTGTTTTTCTCTATTGGCTCGACGATTGCGACAAGCCTTGTGCCTAAAGAGAAAGCTGCTTCGGCGATTGCCATTATGTTTGGTGGCCTGACGGTAGCGCTGGTGACCGGCGTGCCATTAGGCACTTTCATCGGGCAGCATTTTGGCTGGCGTGAAACCTTCCTCGCGGTATCGGCTATTGGCGTGATCGCGTTAATCAGCAGCATGATCCTTATCCCGAAAGATATTCCTAACCGTGCGATGGCGGGAATAAAAGAGCAATTACAGGTACTAACGCATCCGCGTCTGGTACTGATCTATCTGGTTACTGCTCTGGGCTATGGTGGCGTGTTCACCGCCTTCACCTTCCTTGCTCCAATGATGCAGGATCTGGCCGGCTTCTCACCTTCTGCGGTTAGCTGGATCCTGCTCGGTTATGGCGTATCGGTGGCTATCGGTAACATCTGGGGTGGTAAACTGGCGGATCGTCACGGTGCGGTGCCGGCTCTGAAATTTATCTTTGCCGCTCTGGCTGCGTTACTTCTGGTCTTCCAGTTCACCGCGCATTCGCATGTTGCTGCCTTGCTGACTATTTTGGTGATGGGTGTTTTTGCTTTCGGCAATGTGCCGGGATTACAAGTTTATGTTGTCCAAAAGGCTGAGCAATACACGCCCAACGCGGTAGATGTTGCCTCTGGGCTCAACATTGCGGCCTTTAACGTAGGGATTGCCCTGGGCTCCATCATTGGCGGTCAGACTGTACAGAACTTCGGCCTGGCGCAAACGCCCTGGATTGGCGCCGTGATTGTTGTTCTGGCACTGCTGTTAATAGGCTTAAGTGGCCGACTCGATAAGCAATCACGGGTTGCCATCGGTTAAGTTTTATCCTTCCGGAGCGTGATTGTTTACGTTCCGGAAAGGCAATGGTTTGTAATGGTCGTTGAAAGTCTGCGCTAAAGTCCCTATAACTGAAAGATAGCCTGCGAGCTGCAGGCAAGTTGAGTTACTGAGGTCGTTAGCCAAACGTGCACAAGAATACCTATGCCATGAGATATGTAGCCGGACAGCCAGCAGAGCGCATTCTGCCTCCTGGCTCGTTCGCGACTATCGGCCAGGCATTACCCCCCGGTGAACCTTTACCCGGTCAGGACACAATTCGCGTTCTGGTGTGGAACATCTTTAAGCAGCAGCGGGCCGACTGGCTTTCAGTGCTGCAAACCTTCGGCAAAGACGCACATCTGATGTTGCTCCAGGAAGCGCAAACGACGCCTGAGCTGGTCAGGTTTGCGACTTCTAACTATCTGGCTGCCGACCAGGTTCCTGCCTTTGTTTTACCCCAGCATCCTTCTGGCGTGATGACGCTGTCTGCAGCCCATCCGGTATATTGCTGCCCACTGCGTGAACGCGAGCCGATCCTGCGCCTGTCTAAATCAGCTTTGGTCACGGTCTATCCGCTGCCAGACGGGCGCATGTTGATGGTGATTAATATCCACGCCGTCAATTTTAGCCTCGGTGTCGATGTCTACAGCAAGCAGTTGGGGCCTATTGGAGACCAGATAGGGCATCACAACGGGCCGGTGATCATGGCCGGTGATTTCAATGCCTGGAGCCGTCCACGCATGAACGCGCTCTTCCGCTTTGCCCGCGAGATGACGCTCCGTGAAGTCCGCTTTACTGACGATCACCGCCGCCGGGCGTTTGGTCGCCCTCTTGATTTTGTGTTCTATCGTGGCCTGAACGTCACCGAAGCTTCGGTGCTGGTGACTCGTGCATCAGACCATAATCCGCTACTAGTTGAATTCCGTCCCGGCAAGCCTGAGCTGAAATAAGGTTCGTCAGGTCTGCCGTTGGGCAGACCTGTGCGCTGCCCTTTTTCTCACTTAACCGCAAGGACATAACGATGACAACGCAATCCCATCACGACAAAGTTGGCCAGCAGTTTGGATCTCAGGCCAGCGCCTATTTGACCAGTACGGTTCATGCTTCCGGGCGCGATCTGGAGCGGCTTAGCGCAAGGCTGAATGACTTCCCTCATGCCACGCTCCTGGACATGGGATGCGGGGCAGGGCACGCCAGCTTTATTGCCGCGGCTAGAGTGAAATCGGTGGTGGCTTATGATCTGTCCGAGCAGATGCTGGCGGTCGTTGCTGAAGCGGCAACAACGCGCGGAATAGCGAATATCGCGACGCGTCAGGGATACGCGGAATCATTGCCGTTTGACGACGGTATTTTTGACGTGGTGATCAGTCGCTACTCAGCGCATCACTGGCACGATGTTGGCCAGGCGCTGCGCGAAGTAAAGCGCGTGCTTAAGCCCGGTGGTATTGCCATCTTTATGGATGTGACCTCGCCAGGCCATCCGGTTAAGGATATCTGGCTGCAAACGGTCGAGGCGCTGCGAGATACCTCGCATGTGCGTAATTATTCCAGCGGAGAGTGGCTTAGCCTGTTCAATGAGGCGGGCCTGGTCACGCACAGCGTGTTGTGTGACAGGTTGAATCTGGAATTTACCAGCTGGATCGCCAGAATGCGCACGCCGATAGTGTTATCGGACGCAATCCGCGCCTATCAAAAAAGCGCCTCGGACGAGGTGAAACAATACTTTGAATTGCAGCGGGACGGCTCATTCACCAGCGATATCATCATGCTGGAAGCGCGAAAGGCATGAGGTAAAAAAGAAAAGGCACCGTAAGGTGCCTTTTTTGTTCTGGCTATCAGGTATCCGGCGAGCTGTTGCCGCTGACAAACAGCGTCAAACGGTCACCCGGTCTCAGGTCATCGGTACCGCTGTTCCAGCGCATCACATCTTTGATGTTCACGCCGTGACGTTTAGCAATACTCGACAACGAGTCGCCTTTGCGCACCTGATAAGTGATGCTGCTGTTATCAGCCAGCTGCGTGGCGCCACCTTTCACGCTGAGCGTCTGCCCAACTTTGAGGTGCGAACCGCGCAGGTTATTCCAGCCCTGCAAATCCTTAGCATTCACACCGAGGCGTGAAGCAATGCTGGACAGAGTATCCCCTGAACGCACTTTATAGGATTTGTTGCCACCCGCGTTGAGGCGGTTATCCGCCACCAACGTTGGCTGTAAAGCATCGATTTCACCTGAAGCCAGAGAGGCTTTCAGCTGCTCGGCATGCTTTTTCGGCACCATCACATAGCGCTGATTTTTCCCAACGGTGGTGCTTTTCACGCCGGCGTTGAAGGTCTTCAGGTTGGTGAGCGACATGCCTGCCATTTCGGCGACCTGCGTTAACTCAACCGGACTGCTTACTTCAACACGCGCCAGCGCGCGGCTTTCATCCGTTGTCGGCAGACGTACGCCGTACTTCTGACTGTTTTTGAGTATGTCACTCAACGCCAGCATTTTCGGTACGTAGATCTTTGTTTCACGTGGCAAAGCCAGCGACCAGAAATCGGTAGGTTTACCCCGCGATTTGTTCGCTTTAATAGCATTCAGCACGCGGCCTTCACCGCTGTTGTACGCCGCCACGGTCAACAACCAGTCGCCGTCAAACATCTTGTTCAAACGCTGCATCATATCCAGTGCGGCAGTGGTGGAAGCCACTACATCACGGCGTGCATCGTACGCTTTGGTCTGCTTCAGACCGTAATTGCGCCCCGTACTTGGGATAATCTGCCAAATGCCTGCGGCATTTGCACCAGACGTCGCGTGGGGGTCAAAAGCGCTCTCCACTATGGGTAGTAGTACTAGTTCCATTGGCATGTTGCGTTTCTTAACTTGCCCGGCAATCCAGTACATATACGGCTCTGCCCGTAATGTTACATCGTGGAGATAGCTCTTATTACTCAGGTACTTCTGTTTCTGTTCGCGGATACGGATGTTTTCCGGTATCCCCATCTTTAGCTCGTTGCCGATGAAGTTCCACAGGTTTTGATCTTGCGCGAGGAAGGTTCCATCATCCATCCATCGCGCGGAGGTCGCTCGACCCGTGTACTTTCCTGCTTCACCTTGACCAGCTGCAGACAGACTCTGTGCGTGCTGTTGAATGTTGGCATCATGCTTTGACGCCTGGCACCCGACAAGCAAGACAGAGGCGAGTAGTATCGCTTTTGCCTTCATGTGTGTGTCAATGGTTGCTTAAAAGACGAGCGATGATACCGTCGCCTTTTCGACAACACAACCAGAATATTCAGAAGCTGTCCTTCTTTGTCCTTAACCAGGCGAATATCTCATGGGGTTGTTGCAAGTTTGTTTCTTTTTTTATTTCTTCTTTTAAAACAACATCTTCAGTGCGTAAAAAAATATTTATTTCACGTTCAGTTTGCAGGGAAGACGGCAATGTTGAATGATTTTTTGCGCGTAACTCCTTAACTTTTCGATAGTATCCCGTTAAATGCTCATCATGGGGTAGAATACTTAAGGCAAACTTTATGTTCGATTCCGTATACTCATGTGCGCAACAAATCAGTGTATCGGCGGGGAGTTCATTAAGCTTTTGAAATGAATTAAACATCTGATCTGCCGTGCCTTCAAAAAGCCTTCCACAGCCGCCTGAAAACATTGTGTCGCCGCAAAATAGATAAGGAAAACTAAAAAAGGAGATATGTCCTAAAGTGTGACCAGGTGTTGCTATCACGCGAAATTCACGCCCAAGCAGACTAAACTTATCCCCTTCGCCCACGATCTGAGTGGCGCCTTTCTGCCGGGTTTCCTCCGGGCCGTAGACCTTAATCTTCGGAAACTTGTCCTTTAATTGCTGAACGCCACCCACATGATCGGCATGATGATGGGTCAGCAGAATGGCCTCTGGCTGCCAGCCGTTTTCCTCTATTCCCCTCAATACCGGTGCGGCGTCGCCAGGGTCAACGATCACACATTTTCCCTGCTCGTTATTAAGCACCCAGATGTAGTTATCCTGGAAGGCACGAATACTGTTAAGATTCATAGTTCAACCTCTCTATGGCCATTAAGAAGGTAGTGATGAAACCGGCAAGGATACCTGAGATTATCACTTCCCCCCATCATTGGGCGCAGCTGCGGTGGGGAGAACACTATCGGGATGCGCTCGAAGAGCAGCTCCGCCCGTGGCTGGCGAAAATGTTCGGCTTTCACTTATTGAAAATTGGCAACCTGAGTGCGGAAGTGAACACCGAAGCGTGTGCGATTTCGCATCAGGTTAATGTGGCCCTGCAGGGTGAACACCTACAGGTTAATGCCGATCCTCTGCACTTGCCTTTTGCGGCGAAGTCGGTGGATGCTTGCCTGTTGGCCCACACGTTACCCTGGTGCCCTGATCCCCACCGCCTGCTGCGGGAAGTGGATCGTGTCCTGATCGACGACGGTTGGATCGTGCTCAGCAGTTTTAATCCCATTAGCTTGCTGGGGCTGGGGAAAATGGTCCCGTTCCTGCGTAAGCGTGTGCCTTATAATAGCCGAATGTTTACCCCCATGAGGCAACAAGACTGGCTGTCGTTACTGAATTTTGAAGTGATGTACCGGCGCAGTTTTCAGGTCCTGCCCTGGCATAAGCAAGGTGGGCGTTTGCTGAGTACGCATCTGCCGGCGCTGGGCTGTATGCACGTTATCGTGGCGCGAAAACGCACGCTGCCGCTGACGCTGAACCCAATAAAAAGCCGCAAAGCGAAAAATCAGATTCGCTCGGCGGTAGGGGCCACGCGGCAGTACCGCGAAGCCGTTGCTAAGGTGCCGCCGCGTCCGGCTGATAACCCACATCCTCATGAGTAGGGCGGGAGGCTGCGTTGCGCGCCAGTTCGTCGCAGCGTTCGTTCTCCGGGTGGCCAGCATGCCCTTTGACCCATTCCCACTTAATCTGGTGATGGCTCAGGGCGGCGTCCAGGCGCTTCCATAAATCGACGTTTTTCACCGGCTTTTTATCTGCCGTCTTCCAGCCGCGTTTTTTCCAGTTGTGGATCCACTGGGTAATGCCCTGGCGGACGTATTGGCTGTCGGTGCTGAGGACCACATCGCAGGGTTCGATCAGCGCCTCAAGCGCGACGATAGCGGCCATCATTTCCATGCGGTTATTGGTGGTGAGACGAAACCCTTCGCTGAAGATTTTCTCGTGCTGCTTGTACCGCAAAATTGCCCCGAAGCCGCCCGGCCCTGGATTCCCCAGGCAGGAGCCATCGGTGAAAACTTCTACCTGTTTACGCATCTCTGGTAGACTTCCTGTGATGAAAACGTCAAGTCTGACACAAACGAGCGCGATGAGCACAGCTATATGATTTCTACCCCCACCAGACAAATAGTCCTCGATACCGAAACCACCGGTATGAACCAGATCGGTGCTCATTATGAAGGGCATCGCATTATCGAGATCGGTGCGGTTGAAGTGATCAACCGTCGCCTGACGGGCAACAACTTCCACGTCTACCTCAAGCCCGACCGGCTGGTGGATCCGGAAGCCTTTGGCGTTCACGGTATTGCGGACGAGTTCCTGGCGGATAAGCCGACCTTCGATCAGGTTGCAGACTCGTTCCTCGACTACATTCGCGGCGCCGAGCTGGTCATTCATAACGCCTCGTTTGATATCGGCTTTATGGACTACGAGTTCAGCAAGCTGCGGCGCGACATTCCTAAAACGGATACCTTCTGTAAGGTAACCGACAGCCTGGCAATGGCCCGTAAGATGTTCCCGGGCAAGCGGAACAGCCTCGATGCGCTCTGCTCTCGCTATGAAATAGACAACAGCAAACGTACGCTGCACGGCGCATTGCTCGATGCCCAAATCCTGGCCGACGTTTATCTGATGATGACCGGCGGGCAAACGTCACTCAAATTTTCTATGGAAGGTGATGTGCAGCAGCAGCAGGGCAGCGGCGGCATTCAGCGCGTGGTACGTCGTGCAACAGGTATGCGGGTGATCCACGCCAGTGATGAAGAGCTGGTGGCCCATGAATCGCGCCTTGATTTGGTGCAGAAGAAGGGCGGCAGCTGCCTCTGGCGCAGCTAAAAATAGCCAAAACGAGTTAAAAATCACCACTCAGGTGATTTTTGCGGCAAACGGTTAATTTTATGATAAAAAGCGTTGACGGTTATCGGGGCAATCCGTAATATCCGCTTCGTTCCCGACGGGGAACAAAACGCGGAGCGGTAGTTCAGTCGGTTAGAATACCTGCCTGTCACGCAGGGGGTCGCGGGTTCGAGTCCCGTCCGTTCCGCCACAATTCAGAAGGCCTGAGTCAGCAATGACTCAGGCCTTCGTCGTTTCTGTCTTTCTTAAAAATCCACCTAACCCCCGCGCCGCAATCGCGCAAGGGCTGGCTGAAACCACCTCTAGTGCCTGCTGGCCAACGCCACGCCTACCAAAATAGTCGCAATCCCGATGATATGGAAAAGATGCAGCGTTTCGCCGAGAAATACCAGCGACAGCACTACGCCAAAGACTGGGATCAGGTGAATGCTAAGCCCGGCACGTGCGGCGCCGACGGCTTCCACGCAGCGTCCGTACAGCAGATAGGAAACAAAAGAGGGGAATGCACCGAGGAACACGACCGCTGAAATCGTCATGGTATTCCAGTGTGGCACAGCCCCGGTGCTCATTTCATGCAGCCACAGCGGCAGCGTCACCACCAGCGCGATAGCCACCTGAACGCCCAGCAGCCCCATGCGGCTAATATCGGAAGGAATTTTTCGGATCCACAGCGTATACAGCGCAAAACAAGCCATGGCCGCCAGCAGCATCAGGTCACCCGATGAAAACGCCATTTGCAGCAGCCCGTGGATATCGCCCTTAAAGATAATAAACAGCACGCCGCAGCAGGAAATTGCCAGGCCGACCACCTGCTTAACGCTGAGCTTGTGCCCAAAGAATAGCGCACCAAACAGCATAATCAGCACCGGTATACAGGAGTTAAGCAACAGCGCGTTGGTACTCGAAGTGTGGTGCAGGCCGATATAGACCAGCAGGCTAAAGCAGACGATCCCCGTCACCGACACGGCGACAATCCAGCCCAGATACTCCCGGTAGCGACGAAAGTCTCTTTTTATATAAGGCAGCGCAAACGGCAGAATCACTATGAGCGCCACCAGCCAGCGCATAAAGGTGAGCCCCACCGGGGGAATATCATTGCGAACGGCTTTGCCGACGATGTAATTGCACGCCCAAAGCAGCGGCGGAATAGTGAACAGGAGTAAAACATACCAGGCCGACGGCTTATGGGGGGCAGCCTCAGTGGCCGACTTCTTACTGCTGAGCAAGGGACTCTCCTTTGATACGGGATTTTGCTGGAAAAGGCGAAGGGAGAATATATCACTCGCGCTTAGCCAGCCGTCGTCTCAGAGAAGAAAAAGAGTATGTCTGGAAATGAAAAAGCCTGAACCCCTTCGGGCCCAGGCCTCAATGTTTACTCTTTGGAGGTGGCGACGCGGCCAGCAAAACCGGCAGCAACGCTGACTTTTTCGCTACGGGCCAGCCAGCGGTAGCAGCTCAGGCCGAGGAACACGCCGATAAACCAGCTGAAGTTGGCGACTTCATGCAGCGAAGGAATAAAGCTGATGGTCAGGCAAACGGCAACCGAAGGCACCAGGGCGATAATCGCTTTCGGGTTAAAGCCTCGGCTGTACCAGTAGCGGCCTTTCGGCGTGTCGTTAAACAGATCGTCGACGTGAATTTTACCGCCTTTCACCAGGTAGAAGTCCGCCAGCAGGATGCCGAACAGCGGCCCAATGAACGAGCCCAGCACATCCAGCGTGTAGTGGATAAGTTCCGGGGACTGGAACAGGTTCCACGGCGTCAGCAGCACAGAACCCACCGCGGCGATCATCCCACCCGCACGGAAGCTGATCTTCTGCGGAGAGCAGTTAGAGAAGTCGAACGCCGGAGAAACAAAGTTCGCCACGATATTGATCCCGATAGTCGCGGTGATCATCGTCAGCAGGCCAATCGCCATCGCGAGGCTGTTGCCGATATGGCTCACGGTTTCGATCGGGTCGGTGATCATTTTGCCGAACAGCGACTGAGTACCGGACACAATCACCACGGTGACAATAGAGAACAGCAGGAAGTTAAACGGCAGGCCCCAGCGGTTGCCGCGGCGGATCTCATTCATGCTTTTACCGTAGCGAGAGAAGTCGCCGAAGTTCAGCAGCGGGCCGGAGAAGTACGACACCACCAGCGCGGTGGCGGTGATCATCTGCCACACCTGCTCGCCGGAGCTAAGCTGTTTGCTGGCTAAGGTAAAGGAGATGCCATCGAAGCCGGT
Source organism: Cedecea sp. VD22 (assembly GCF_037150195.1). Classification (NCBI taxonomy): domain Bacteria; kingdom Pseudomonadati; phylum Pseudomonadota; class Gammaproteobacteria; order Enterobacterales; family Enterobacteriaceae; genus Cedecea; species Cedecea sp. VD22. Next base: position 29,790 of record NZ_JBBCPX010000022.1, on the reverse strand, counting down.
CTGATACAGGATCCAGCCTGCCAGCGCCATCATCACGATGTATACCGCAGGGCCCGCGATATCAATAAAGCGCTTAATCGCATTCATCCCGTGCCAGAACACCATCGCCTGCAGCACCCACATAATGCCGAAGCAGACCCAGCCGAGCTGAGACAGGCCGAGGAAGCTGACGCTGGTCATCGGCGCAAGCGTTGGCCAGAACTTCAAGAGCACCAGCATTAAAGCGTTAGCGGCCAGGTAAGTTTGTATCCCGTACCAGGCGAAGGCGATAAGCCCGCGGATCACCGCCGGAATATTCGCGCCGAAGACGCCGAAAGCCTGGCGGCAAATCACCGCGTAAGGCACGCCCGCCATCTGGCTGGGTTTGGCGACCAGGTTGGCACAAAACTGCACGATGCAAATCCCTGCCAGCAGGCAAATCAGTACCTGCCAGCTGGCCAGCCCGAGCGTAAAGAAGCTGGCTGCCACCACGTAGCCGCCCATGCTGTGTACATCCGACATCCAAAACGAAAAAATATTATACCAGGACCAAGTCTGGTGGCGGGTTGGGGCCAGGTCATCGTTGCACAGGCGCGGGCTGTAGCCGGCGTTGGCACTCTCTTTCATGGCTGTTGCGTTGTTCTCTATACCTGGCATGGGATCTGCTCCTATAAAAACAGAAGATGGATTACGTCTGCCATAGGTATTGCAGGAACCAGGCCAGGTTTGCATTTCTTGTATTCAATTATCAGTGATATTGTATACAAATAAAAAGTGCCTGGTGCTAACAGGAGAGGTGAATGAAGCGTGATTTCGGGGTGACAGCCCCAGCAGAACTGCATGATAAAGAAGCCGTTATCTGGCAATCGCTGATGACGGCGATGGTCGAACACCAGCTACCGCCGGGCAGCAAACTGCCGGAAGAAGCGCTGGCGGACGTTTTTGGCATTAGCCGAACCGGGATCCGTAAAGTCTTAACGCGCCTCGCAACGGTGCAAATGATCACCCTGCTGCCCGGGCGTGGTGCATTTGTGGCGATGCCGGACGTCGAAGAATCAAAAGCGATCTTCCAGACACGCTCCGTCCTCGAATGCGCCAACCTGCCTCATGTCCTCGAGCATCTTCAGGCGCCGCACCTGGCCGCGCTGCGTAAAATCATCCAGCAGGAAGAAAAAGCGCACCGCGACGGAGACGGGCCGGCGGCCATCCGCCTTTCAGCGGCGTTTCATATTCAGCTGCAGGCTATCTCCGGCAATGCCGTGCTGACGGAAATGGTCACCAGTTTGACGCACCGCTCCTCGCTGGTGATCGCTGCCTGGGGCGCGCCGTGGCAGCGGGGCTGCCGCTGTGACGATCATGAACACCTTATCGATCTGCTGCGTAAAAAAGACATTGAGCCGCTGACCCTGGCGATGAAGCACCACTTCGATCACATTGTTTCCAGCCTGCATTTTGAGCGCAGCGGTGAAACCACCCCAGACTTCGCCCGCCTCTTTGGCACCCGACAGGAATAACCATGCCCCAGCCTATTATTCAAGTGATCAACCCCAATACCAGCCAGGCGATGACGCACACCATTGCTGAAGCCGCGCGTAGCGTTGCCGCCCCCGGTACGCAAATCCTCGCGACCTGTCCGGAGCAGGGCGTGGAGTCAATAGAAGGGCACTTTGACGAAGCCATTGCGGCCATCGGTGTGCTGGAACAAATTCAGCAGGGCAAAGCACAGGGCGCGAGCGGGCACGTCATCGCCTGCTTTGGCGACCCTGGGCTGCTGGCGGCGCGTGAGATAGCCAGCGGGCCGGTGATTGGCATTGCCGAAGCGGCCATGCATATGGCCACGATGGTCGCCACCCGCTTCTCTATTGTCACCACGCTGCCACGCACGGTGATCATCGCCCGCCATTTGCTGCAGCAATACGGCTTCGAGCATCACTGCGCGGCGCTGCATGCCATCGATCTGCCCGTGCTGGCGCTGGAAGACGGCACCGGGCTGGCCCAGCGCATGGTGCGTGAGCGCTGTATTCAGGCCAAAAAAGAAGACAACAGTGGGGCGATCGTGCTGGGCTGTGGCGGCATGGCAAACCTGGCGAAAGAGCTGACCGAAGAGATCGGTATCCCGGTTATCGACGGCGTCACCGCGGCGGTGAAGCTGGTGGAGTCGCTTGTTGCGCTGGGGATCGGCACCAGCAAATTTGGCGATCTCGCTTATCCGAATAAAAAGCCGCTTTCCGGCTCTTTTGCTCGCCTGGGTTAAAGTTGAAGAGGCCAACTATGACGGAAGAACAAAAGCGTAATCGCTACCCTTTTACCGAAAACTACCCGCGCGATCTCGCCGGTTATGCCGGCAATCCTCCCCATGCGCAGTGGCCGAACGGCGCGCGTATTGCGGTTCAGTTTGTCCTGAACTTTGAAGAAGGGGCGGAAAACAACGTGCTGCACGGCGACAGCGGCTCGGAACAATTTCTCTCCGACATCATCGGGGCGGCCAGTTTCCCGGACCGCCATATGTCGATGGACTCCCTGTACGAATACGGCTCCCGGGCAGGGTTCTGGCGTATCCATAATGAATTCCAGAAGCGCGGTCTGCCTCTGACGGTGTTTGGCGTCGCCATGGCGCTGGCCCGCAACCCGGAGATCGTGGCCGCGATCAAAGCCGCTGACTACGACGTGGTCAGCCACGGCTGGCGCTGGATCCATTATCAGAATATGGACGTTGCCACCGAGCGCCAGCACCTGCATCAGGCGATGGAAATCCTGGAAGATCTGTTTGGCTCACGCCCGCTCGGTTGGTACACCGGGCGCGACAGCCCTAATACCCGCAGGCTGGTGGTTGAGCAAGGCGGTATCCTGTACGACAGCGATTACTACGGCGACGATCTGCCTTTCTGGAGCAAAGTGGCCTGCGAAGACGGCAGCACCAAACCTCACCTGATCGTGCCGTACACGCTGGATACCAATGACATGCGCTTCGCCACCGCGCAGGGGTTCAATACCGCCGAGCAGTTTTACACCTACCTGAAAGACAGTTTTGACGTGCTGTATGAAGAAGGCGACACGGCACCGAAGATGATGTCTATCGGCATGCATTGCCGCCTGTTAGGGCGACCGGGCCGTTTCCGGGCCTTGCAGCGTTTTCTGGATTACGTGCAGCAACATGAAGGGGTGTGGATTTGCAGAAGGCAGGACATTGCCGAGCATTGGGTGAAGACGCACCCGTTTGTTGAATGATGTTATTGGCCTTCCCATTCTTTTGTGGATGCCATTTTTATACAGATATGTCTTTGAGGCTCGTTTCTGAGATATTTGTTACTTTGTTGCTGTTCAGTTCACCCGTATCTCTGCTTCCCCTGCACGTTCAGAGCACGGTGAACCTGTCAGGGAGATAACGCCATCTCCCTGACAACCCTGGCCGCCCGGCTAGCTCAACCCCGCCTGAGTTGGGTCATAGCCGGAGGCTGAGAGCGTCGGGAACGCATCTCAGCCGACCGAGGACTGGGAGATAAAACGGAGGTCTGCCGATTCAGCGGTCGATTTATTTCGCCGGGAGCCCGGGGTCTTAGGGGAGTGACGGTGACTCCCCTAAGACGTTCACCTGTATGGTGGCAACATATGAAGCGGTATTTAAGGTGAACGGAACACGACATGGGCTTTCATAAACAGAAGATTTTTATGGTGAAGAAACAGACTATCACCCCATTAAACTTACATGCGCCGCCACAATCTTCCAGCCTGAGGCAAACCGGACCCAGGTCTGCATCTGGCGGCCAATCTTATCGCTGCCTTCTCGGGTAAACTCAGTGCTCGCCACCGCGAGGTCGTCGCTGAAGGTGGTGATAACGGTATTTCTCAACTGGCGACCCAGCCCCTTCGGCGAACGCCCGTTGCGGAAAGCGCGGATCTGCTCAATGCCATAAAGGTTTTCCGTTGCGCCAAAACGCACGGTGCGAGCATCCTCCCAAAACAGCTCATCCAGAACGGCGACGTCATTGGTAATCAGCGCCTGCTCGTAGCGATAAAATGCCGCAGTGACTTCATTTAAAACGGCCGGGCGGTCGATATTATCTCGCATCATTTAACTTACCTTCGTCTGTAAAATACCCTGAGATTCCAGGCGGCGAGCGGCCTGCAAACACACGTCTTCCCGCCACGGTGCGGCAATTAATTGCACGCCAATCGGTAAACCGCTGGCCGCGACCAGCGGGGCGCTGACAACCGGTAATCCCAGGAAAGAGATTGGCTGCGTCAGGATGCCCATGCTGGCTTTGACCGGGATATCTTGCCCGTTGATATGCATGGTTTGCTGCCCGATAAGCGTGGCGCAGCATGGCGTGGCGGGGGCAACAAGCAGATCAAAATGGTCAAACAGCGGCAGCGTGCGATCGCGGAACCAGGCCCGGAAGCGCTGAGCCTGGGTGTACCAGGCCGACGGCGTCATGGCCCCCGCCAGCAGGCGTTCGCGCGAGTTAGTTTCGAAGCGCTCAGGGCTGGTTCGCAGTGCGGGCAGGTACTGATTTCCCCCTTCGGCGGCGGTCAGCAAAAAAGCCGCCGAACGGGCGAGTTCGGCTTCCGGCATAGAAACTTTTTCCGTAGCCTGGAGCGCTTTGGCTACCCGGCTAACGGCTTCTTTGGCATCTGCGTCACACCAGCTTTCAAAGAAACCCTCCAGCACCGCCACGCGAAGCGGCGTATCACGCTCAAGCGCTGCGCAAACCGGCTCAATGGCGCGCGAAGTCTGAAAAGGATCGCTACTGTCGTACCCTTGCAGCACATCGTAAACCGCCGCGACATCCTCCACGCTCCGAGCCAGCGGGCCGATATGGTCGAGGCTGGCGACAAAAGGATGGCTGCCGCCGCGCGACAGGCGACCAAAAGTCGGCTTCAGGCCCACGAGCCCGCAAAGTGAAGACGGGACGCGAATGGAGCCGTTGGTGTCGGTGCCAAGGGTGAAGTTCACCATGCCCGCAGCTACAGCTGCCGCTGAGCCGCCGGACGAGCCGCCCGCAATACGCGACAGATCGTGCGGGTTTTTGGTGGCTCCGTAATAACTGTTTTCCGTGGTGAAGCCGTAGGCATAGGCATCCATATTCAACGCCCCGCTTAGCATTCCCCCCGCTTTTTGCAGCCGTGTAATAGCGAAGGCATCTTCAGAGGCCGCGGGTTGCCCGGCAAACAACTCCGCACCTGCAAGGGTTGTTACCCCTTTAATGTCGAAAAGATTTTTTACCGCGTAAGGCACGCCCGCGAGCGCTGGCAAAGGGCTGCCGCGACCGATCAGTTGGTCTACCGAGGCCGCCTCTTCCAGAAGACGATCCTGGGTGATTTCCGTAAAGGCATTAAGCTGCGGGTTTCGCTGCTCAATCTTTGCCAGCGTTTGCCGGGCCAGTTCGGTAGCTGAAAAATCTTTGTCCCGCAGTCCCTGCTGGATCTGTCGGATAGAAAGGGCAGTCATAGCGTATAAACTCCGGCGGTTTCCTGGCGATCGGCAAGCGGGAAGGCCATCAGCGGTCCAGCCATGGCCGCAATACGTGTCAGCTGCAACTCCAGCTCTTTGCGGCGCTCGTCGGTCAGCGGCACGGCGAGCAGTTGCTCCATCAGGACAATGTAGTGCTGCCAGTCAAAAGAAGATTGGTTCATTGGTATTTTCCTCAAAAGCCTGCGGCGCTGCCGTTGCTGCGCGGATCCCACGCACCTTCGAGCATGCCATTGGTATGTCTGACGATGGCGCCGGCGTGGCCGACGATCTCGCTGAAGGCGGGGACTGTTTCTACCTCGTGTCCGAGGGCTTCAAGCGCGTTGACGGTGTCCTGGCTAAAGCGGCTCTCAAGCTTGAGGCTGTCGGAAACTTGCCCCCAGGTGCGGCCCAGCAGCCAGCGCGGCGCGCAAATGGCCTCCTGTAAACCGATGCCCTGAAGTACATAGCGGGTAAAGATTGTCGCCTGCGTCTGCGGCTGGCCGTCGCCGCCCATCGAGCCGTAAACCAGCGTTCTGCCGTCGGCGAGCCTGGCTGCTGCCGGGTTCAGGGTGTGGAACGGTTTTTTGCCCGGCGCCAGCGCCAGCAGATGCTCTGCATCGAGGCTGAAAGATGCCCCGCGGTTTTGCCACAGCACGCCGCTTTGGGGTAGCACAACCCCGCTGCCGAATTCGTGATAAATACTTTGAATAAACGACACGGCCAGGCCATTCCCGTCAATGACGCCCATCCAGACCGTGTCGCCGGGGCCTTTACCTTTGCCCCACGGGGCGGCGCTTTGGTCATCAATTTTTGCGGCCAGCAGATCCAGCGCCTCGGGATCTAACAGGTTTTGTATTGAGGTCGCGATCAGGCGCGGGTCGGTGATGTGCTTGTCGCGCAGCGCAAAGGCTTTTTTAGTGGCTTCCACGATGCGGTGTACGGTCTGAACTTCACTGGCGTTTGCCATCGACAGGCGGTCGGTAATGCCGAGGATCGCCAGCGAGACCAGCCCTTGCGTAGGCGGGGCGAGGTTAAAAACTTCCCCGGCCTGGTGCTCAAGGCGAAGCGGTTTGCTGCGGGTTGCCCGATGTGCGGCGAGGTCAGCCGCGGTGATTGGCAGTCCCAGTTCGGCCAGCTCTTCGGCAATGATTGAAGCCAGCGGGCCGCGATAGAAACTGTCCAGGCCTTCTACGGTCATTCGCGTCAGGGTCCTGGCCAGCCGGGGCTGCGTGAAACGACTCCCGGTCGCGGGCACTTCACCGCGCTGCAGGAACGTGTCGGCAAAACCTGGAATATCAACCAGCTCTGCGTATTTGCTTTGTGTCGCGTTCGCCTGAGAGGCGGTGACCGGGATCCCGTCCGCCGCATAGCGAATAGCATCGGCCATCAGGCGGGAAAGCGGCATCTGCCCGCCGCCAAGCTCCGATGACACTTTCAGTGCTTCTGCCCAGCCGCTCAGCGTGCCGGGCACGGTCAACGCAGCACGGGTGCCGCGGTGGGGAATAGCGCGTTCTCCCCGATAGAAATCCAGTGACGCCAGCGATCCGGCGGCCCCGCTGGCGTCGATGGCCACAGGTTCCCCCTCAGGCGGAACAATCAGCCAGAATCCATCCCCGCCTATACCGTTCATATGGGGATAAACCACCGCGATAGTGGCGGCTGCGGCGACCATCGCTTCAACGGCATCACCGCCCTGGCGCAGCACAGACAGCGCACTTTCAGAAGCCAGATGATGGGGCGTCACCGCCATGCCTCCGGGGGCCATATTGCTTTGCATATTTTTCTTCTCTTGCAGGAAATCCGCTCGGGTAGGGGAGTCAGAAGCAAGAGATGTTCCAGGTTGACGAGGATCGTTTCACTGTGTCAGGCTTTGATGAAACAAAAGTTGCAGGAGTCGGCATGAAACAGTTAGACGAGCGGTTGCGGGCGTCATGGGCGCTCTTTTCCCCGCAGGAGCAGCGCGTGGCCTCGTTCATCGTTGACCACTTTGATGACTTGATCAGCTACAACAGCGCCGAGTTGGCGCGGCTTTCAGGCGTGTCCAAGGCCACCGTGAGCCGCCTGTTTAAGCGCTTAGGTTACGAGCGCTACAAAGATATGCGCGAAGAGCTGCGGACCCTGCGCCAGAGCGGGATGCCGCTGACGGAAAACCGCGATGCCGTGCAGGGCAACACGCTGCTGGCGCGTCATTACAAGCAGGAAATGGCGAACCTTACTCAACTGGTAAATCAGCTTGAAGCGGGCCCGTTTGCCGAAGTGGTCAAGGCCCTTGTGACCGGAAAACGACTGTTTATCATTGGGATGCGAAACTCCTGGCCGGTGGCGATGCACTTGCGCCAGCAGCTTTTGCAGGTGCGCAGCGGCGTACATCTGCTCCCGCAGCCGGGGCAGACGCTGGCGGAAGAGCTGGTGGATATCGGCCCGGAAGATTGCGTCGTCACCGTGGCGTTTCGCCGCAGGCCGCGCATTATTAAGCCACTGCTCACCAGTTTACAGCAGCGCGGTATACCGCTGGTGATGCTGAGCGAACCGGGTTCGGCGGTGCTGGCAAGTTATCCTGGCTGGCATTTGAGCGCGCCGCTCGACAGCGTTTCGGCGTTTGACAGCTACAGCAGCGCCATGAGCCTGGTGAATTTACTGGCTAACGCGGTGCTGCATGAATCATTGACCAGTGGACGTCAGCGTATCCATAATATCGCTGAATTGTATACAGAGCTGGACGAACTCGAACAGCGTTAATGCTCCTCGACGGTGCAACTGCACAGTTCGGGTGAGCCAAAAGAGTTCATCGTTTTTACCCAAACCTGTTTTTCCGCGCTGGCTTAAGCCTGTCAGCCGGAAAAAATTTTGCCTGCGGCTGGCACATTAGTTGCAAAAGATGATTATAAGAATCTTTTGTTTCAATCTCAGACTCAAGGAATCGCCATGTTTGATATTCAGCAGTTTTCCCAGATCAACCCGCCGCACCGTTTGCTGATGGGGCCAGGCCCGATCAATGCCGATCCGCGCGTGCTGCGTGCCATGGCGAGCCAGCTTATCGGCCAGTATGACCCGGTGATGACGGGATATATGAATGAGGTGATGGTGCTGTACCGCGAGCTCTTCCGCACCGAAAACAAATGGACGATGCTGGTGGACGGCACTTCCCGCGCCGGGATCGAGGCCATTTTGCTGTCGGCTATTCGCCCTGGCGATAAAGTGCTTGTGCCAGTGTTTGGCCGTTTTGGTCACCTGCTGTGTGAGATTGCCCGCCGCTGCCGCGCCGAAGTGCACACCATTGAAGTTCCGTGGGGCGAAGTATTCAGCCCGCAGCAAATCGAAGACGCCATCAAAGCGGTAAAACCTCGCCTGCTGCTGACCGTGCAGGGCGATACTTCCACCACGATGCTGCAGCCGCTGGCCGAACTGGGGGAGATCTGCCGCCGCCACGGCGTGCTGTTCTACACCGATGCTACAGCATCGTTTGGCGGGAACGAACTGCTCACCGATGCCTGGGGACTGGATGCCGTTTCCGCCGGATTGCAGAAGTGCCTGGGCGGCCCGTCAGGCAGCTCACCGGTTACCCTTAGTCCGAAAATGGAAGAGGCCATTCGCCGCCGTAAATGCGTGGAAGAAGGCATTCGCACTGCCGCCCATCAGGACGGGGACGAAGAGATGATCTACTCCAACTACTTCGATCTGGGCATGATCATGGACTACTGGGGGCCGGAACGTCTGAATCACCACACCGAAGCGACGAGCATGCTGTTTGCTGCCCGTGAGTGCGCCCGCGTGATCCTGGAAGAAGGTCTGGACGTCGGTATTGCCCGTCATGAGCTGCACGGCAGGGCGATGGTGGCGGGGATCCAGGGCATGGGGCTGGAAACTTTCGGCGATCTTGACCACAAGATGAACAACGTCCTCGGCGTGGCTATCCCGGCGCAGGTTCACGGCGAAGAGGTTCGTAAGCTGCTGCTGGAAGATTTCCATATCGAGATCGGCACCTCCTTCGGCCCGCTACAGGGCAAAATCTGGCGCATCGGCACCATGGGCTACAACGCACGCAAAGACTGCGTGCTGCAAACGCTCACCGCGCTGGAAGCGGTGCTTAACCGTCTCGGCTTTAAAAGCGTGCAGGGTGAAGCGATGCAGGCAGCGTGGAACGTTTACGCGCAGGGTGCCCGCTAATGGGCGCGCCGCTTATGGATGCTAACGATGCCGCGGTTGCCGCCCAGCGCGTCATGGACAGGGCTGACCAGCTAGCTGCTATCAGCGAAAGCGCGGGCCAGCTGACCCGGGTTTACCTTTCGGTGCAACATTTGCGGGCGAATCAGCTGGTCGCTGGCTGGATGGAGCAGCTCGGCATGACGACCTGGCAGGACGCTGTCGGCAATATTTGTGGGCGTTACGAAGGCAGGCAAGAAGGCGCGCAGACGATTTTGCTGGGATCCCATCTTGATACGGTGCGCAATGCGGGCCGCTACGATGGGATGCTCGGCGTGCTGTGTGCCCTGGAAGTGGTCGCGTACCTTTATCAAAACAATATCCAGCTCGAGCAGGCCATCGAAATTGTCGGTTTTGGCGATGAAGAAGGCACCCGCTTTGGGGTTACCCTGCTGGGGAGCCGAGGCATCACCGGCAGTTGGCCGGCGCATTGGCTGAGCTGTGAAGATGCCAACGGCGTCAGCGTGGCGCAGGCCATGACGATTGCCGGTCTGGATCCGACGCGTATTGCCAGCGCGGAGCGGCCAAAAAGCGATTTCAGCGCTTACCTTGAGGTGCATATCGAGCAGGGACCGGTGCTGGAAGAGCAGGGCCTTGCGCTGGGCGTGGTCACGGCCATTAACGGTGCCCGTCGCCTGAACTGCAGCTTTACCGGCCATGCGGGCCATGCGGGGACGGTGCCAATGGCGCTGCGCAAAGATGCGCTGGCCGCCGCTGCCGAATGGATGACCTTTATTGAATCCGCCACGCGCCGCCACGGCCCCGACGAAGTTGCCACGGTGGGAACGTTAAGCTGCGCGCCAGGCGCGGTGAACGTCATCCCTGGCGACGTTCAGCTTACGCTGGACATTCGCAGCCCGCGTGACGAAAGCCTGGCGAGTTTGTTAGGCCAGCTTCTTGCCGAAGGGGAAGCGATTGCCGCCCGTCGCGGCATGCAGTTTACCGCAGAAGCCTACTACGCTATTCCGGCCACGCCGTGTGATGTGGCGTTGCAGGCAATGCTAACGCAGGCGGTGAGCGAAGTTCAGGGGCGGAGCCTGTCGTTGCCAAGCGGCGCAGGGCACGACGCCATTGCCATCGCCGAGCGTTGGCCGAGCGCCATGCTGTTTGTTCGCTGCGAGAAGGGTATCAGCCATCATCCGGCGGAATCCGTCATGGAAAGCGACGTGGCCCTTGCCGTCCAGGCTTTCACTCGCGCCGTGACTGTGCTGGCGGAACAATAAAAAACCGGCCTGAATAGGCCGGTTTCTGCATACTTTCATTCTTAAAGGCTGAAAGGATCGGCATCCTGCCAGGCCGGAAATTTATCCCGGTACTCCCGCAGCGCAATCAGCGAAAGATCGGCATCAAGTCGTGCCGCCTGGTGAGGTTCAACGCTCGCCAGGATCTCGCCCTGCGGGCTGATGATCCGGCTGTCGCCCCGGTAATGGTGGCCGTTGCCGTCGGTGCCCACGCGATTGCAGCCTGCCACATAAGCCTGGTTCTCAATGGCGCGCGCCTGCAGCAGACTTTGCCAGTGCAGAGAGCGCGGCGCGGGCCAGTTGGCGACGTACAGCGCCAGATCGTAGTCGTTGCGATTGCGGGACCACACCGGGAAGCGCAGGTCGTAGCAAACCAGCGGTAAAATACGCCAGCCTTTCCACTCAATAATCACGCGTTCTTCCCCGGCCTGATAATGATGATGCTCATCGGCCATGCGGAACAGGTGGCGCTTATCGTAGAAATGCACTTTGCCATCCGGCTGAACCAGCAGGAAGCGGTTCACCGGCCCGCGTTCGGTTTGCAGAGCGGCGCTGCCGGCGATCATCGCCTGCGTTTGCTGGGCTTTGAACTGCATCCAGTCAATCACTTCCTGTTCCGGCATTGACTGCACGGCGGCTTCCATCGCGAAGCCGGTGGTGAACATTTCCGGCAGAATAATCAGGTCACGTCCGCGCACGCCCTCCAGCAGCACATCAAAATGACGCAGGTTCGCGGCACCGTCCATCCAGACGAGCGGTTGTTGCAGAACGGAAACTTTCAGACCAGACACCATCGGCAGCCTCTTAGCAGAATATTTCATCCACTGTAGCACGAGAAAACGTGCTTTTGTTGGCAATAAAAAACCCCGCATCTGCGGGGAAAAGGCAACTGGTAACTTTCAGATAAAATAAAAAACTTAAAGAAAACAGTCATGAATAAATAGAAAAATCAATTCATTGATTTTTGGCGTATTACCACAAAGAGGGAAAAACCACGCTTTTTCCCTCTTTGTTATAAAGAATTAACCCCTCATAAGAGGGGTTAATGGTCAGGCGGCTTCAACCTTTCTGTGCTTTTCCGGCACCTTCACCGGCTGTGTCGCCAGCGCCTCCGGATCAAACTCATCCACGTTGATGCTGCGCAGGCGGCTGGCTTCCGCTTTGGTCAGAATCGCCGCTTCATCGGCGGTGATCTTGCCTTCACCCAGCAGCTGCTTCGCCAGTTCATCCAGGCGAGTGAACGGCAGATTGCGCTTCAGCTCTTTGCATACGCGCTGGTGGATTGGCTCGGCGGCCATAATATCCAGCAGAGCGGCTTCCAGCAGGCCAGCAGGGTTATGCTCGCTTGGCGTCAGGTACTGACCGCGGCCAATACGCGACCGGGTTGCGGACGGCACCTGCAGGATTTTCGCCAGCTTGTGGTCCAGCACATCGGACGGCGCATCGTAGCGGCGACCCAGCGGGAAGATAACCAGCCGCAGCGTACCGGCCACAAAGCGGTTCGGGAAGTTGCGCAGCAGGTCATCAATCGCCTGTTCGGCCTGGAACAGCGCATCCTGCAAGCCCCAGTGAACCAGCGGCAGATCGGCTTCGTTACGCCCTTCATCTTCGTAGCGTTTCAGCACCGCCGTCGCCAGATAAAGCTGGCTCAGCACATCACCCAGGCGAGCAGAGATACGCTCTCTGCGCTTCAGGCTACCGCCCAGCACGGCCATGGAGACATCCGACAGCAGCGCCAGGTTGGCGCTCAGGCGGTTGATGTACTGGTAGTAGCGTTTAGTTGCATCGCGGGTCGGCGTGCTGCTGCCGAGGCCGTTGGTCAGGCCCAGCCACAGGCTGCGCATTTTGTTGCTGCCCACGTGGCCGATGTGCTTGAACAGCAGCTTATCGAAGGCATTCACGTCGTTATTCTGCGCCGCAGCCATCTCTTCCAGCACGTACGGATGGCAGCGAATTGCGCCCTGGCCGAAGATGATCATGCTGCGGGTCAGAATGTTAGCGCCTTCAACGGTGATAGCGATCGGCGCGCCCTGGTAAGCGCGGGCCACGAAGTTAGCGTCGCCGAGCATGATGCCTTTCCCGCCGACGATATCCATCGCATCAAGAATGGCGCGCTGGCCACGGTGGGTACAGTGGTACTTAACAATCGCAGACAGTACGGCGGGTTTCTCACCGAGCACGATGCCGTAGGTAATTAAAGAAGCTGCGGCATCCATGACATACGCGTTACCGGCGATGCGTGCCAGCGGCTCTTCAATCCCTTCCATTTTACCGATAGAGATTTTGAACTGACGGCGAATATGCGCGTAAGCACCCGTTGCCATCGCCACGGATTTCAGGCCGCCGGTAGCGTTCGACGGCAGGGTAATGCCGCGACCTACGGACAGGCACTCAACCAGCATACGCCAGCCCTGACCGGCCATTTTTGGACCACCGATAATAAAGTCGATAGGCACAAAGATGTCGTTCCCACGGGTTGGGCCGTTCTGGAACGGCACGTTCAGCGGGAAGTGACGTTTGCCGATCTCCACGCCAGGCGTGTGGGTTGGGATCAGCGCACAGGTAATGCCGAGGTCTTCTTCGCCGCCGAGCAGGCGTTTCGGGTCAGACAGTTTGAACGCCAGGCCCAGTACGGTGGCGATAGGGGCGAGCGTGATATAGCGTTTGTTCCAGGTCAGGCGCATACCGAGCACCTGTTCACCCTGCCATTCCCCCATGCAAACCACGCCGCTGTCCGGGATGGCACCGGCATCGGAACCGGCTTCCGGGCTGGTCAGCGCGAAGCAAGGAATTTCCAGGCCGCGGGCCAGGCGAGGCAGGTAGTGATCTTTTTGCTCTTCGGTGCCGTAGTGCTGCAGCAGTTCGCCCGGGCCTAAGGAGTTAGGCACGCCGACGGTAATCGCCAGGATCCCGGAAACACCGGACAGTTTTTGCAGCACGCGAGCCTGAGCATAGGCTGAGAACTCGAGGCCGCCGTACTCTTTCTTGATGATCATCGCGAAGAAGCGATGCTCTTTCAGGTAAGCCCACAGCTCAGGGGGCAGGTCGGCCAGCTCATGGGTGATCTGGAAATCGTTCGCCATGCGGCAGGCTTCTTCCACCGGGCCATCAAGGAACGCCTGTTCCTCTTCGGTCAGCTTTGGCTGCGGGTAGTTATGCAGTTTTTGCCAGTCCGGCTTGCCGCGGAACAGATCGCCTTCCCACCAGGTCGTCCCGGCGTCGATGGCTTCTTTTTCGGTGCGGGACATCGGCGGCATGACTTTGCGGAAGCCACGGAAAATCGGTGAGGAGATCAGCGATTTACGCAGCGGCGTGACCAGCAGCGGCACCAGAATTACCGACAGCGGAACCAGCACCCAGAAAGACCAGATGCCAGCGAAGCCCAGCGCGGCGGTCCACGCGAGCAGAAGCACGCTGCTAAGCAGCAGATTTGCCTGGTGATAGAACAACACACCCAGCAGAACAACGGTAAGGACAATGCTTAAAATCAACATAAAGAAAGCTCCCTTGCTTGTAGGAGGTCTGACCACTTGTGATGTATTGGTTGTAGTGGATGTTGCTTTCTTTAGCAATGTGTTTACAAAATAATTACAACCTCGCTCACATTGTTGCCGCACTTCCAGGGAAAACCCCGGCTTTACACGCGGGGTTACGCTTCTCGCTTTCGGCGCTATCCGGTACACTGCGGGATGTGAAATTCACTCAAACCTCAAGGACCTCCTCATGTACCAGGATCTTATTCGTAGTGAGCTAAATGAAGCGGCGGAAACGCTGACTAACTTCCTTAAGGATGAAGCCAACATTCATGCCATCCAGCGCGCAGCGGTGCTGCTGGCAGACAGTTTCAAAGCGGGCGGCAAAGTACTGTCCTGCGGGAACGGTGGCTCACACTGCGATGCTATGCACTTTGCGGAAGAGTTAACGGGCCGCTATCGTGAGAACCGCCCGGGCTATCCGGCGATCGCGATTTCTGACGTGAGCCACATCTCCTGCGTCAGCAACGATTTTGGCTACGACTATGTCTTCTCTCGCTACGTTGAAGCCGTTGGCCGCGAAGGCGACGTGCTGCTGGGGATCTCCACGTCCGGCAACTCCGGCAACGTCATCAAAGCGATTGAAGCTGCCCGCGCGAAAGGCATGAAAGTCATTACTCTGACCGGCAAAGACGGCGGCAAAATGGCCGGTACGGCTGACATCGAAATCCGTGTGCCGCACTTCGGCTATGCGGACCGCATTCAGGAAATTCACATCAAAGTGATCCACATCCTGATTCAGTTAATCGAAAAAGAAATGGTTAAAGCTTAGCCCGTAATGCCCCAGCTCCTCCCGGAGCAGGGGCATTCGTTGTGGGAGAGAAGAGATGTGCGAATTGCTCGGGATGAGTGCCAACGTACCGACGGATATCTGTTTTAGTTTTACCGGACTGGTGCAGCGCGGAGGCGGAACAGGCCCCCATAAAGACGGCTGGGGTATAACCTTCTACGAAGGAAAAGGCTGCCGCACGTTTAAAGATCCGCAGCCGAGCTTTAACTCGCCCATCGCCCGCCTCGTCCAGGATTACCCAATTAAATCCTGCTCGGTTATTGCGCATATTCGCCAGGCAAACCGCGGCAAGGTTGCGCTGGAAAACACCCATCCGTTCACCCGCGAACTGTGGGGCCGCAACTGGACCTATGCCCATAACGGGCAACTCAAGGGCTATCGCACGCTGGAGACGGGGACGTTCCGCCCGATTGGCGAAACGGACAGCGAGCAGGCGTTCTGCTGGCTGCTGCACAAACTCACGCAGCGTTACCCGCGCACGCCGGGCAATATGGAAGCGGTATTCCGCTACATCACTGAACTGGGCGCAGAGCTTAGAGAAAAGGGCGTGTTTAACATGCTGCTGTCGGACGGGCGCTACGTGATGGCGTTTTGCTCGACGAACCTGTTCTGGATCACCCGCAGAGCGCCATTCGGTGTCGCTAAGCTGCTGGATCAGGACGTGGAAATTGATTTTCAGGAAGAGACCACACCTAACGATGTGGTCACGGTCATCGCAACTCAGCCGCTGACCGCCAACGAAACCTGGCACAAAATTGAGCCAGGCAAGTCGGCGTTATTTTGCCTCGGTGAGCTTATAGTTTGAAGCCAGCTGCGGTTGAACTGGCGTCATCACGGCAGGTTTGCTGATGACGTAGTTCCCGCTGACCACGGCCACGCCCGGTGGTTGATGGTTAGCCGCGAAGTAGTCATAGCCCGGTTTCAGCTCTTTCCAGAAGTTGATGTAGGTGGAGTACTTGTGGCGTTCCATATTGGCGTCGGTCATGCGGAACGGGAAGATACTCACCTGTACGCGCGGCTGGCCAAACACCAAAGCCCCGGTCACAAACTGGAAGATTTCGTCGATGCCGGAGTCGGTCATGGCATAGCAGCCAATCGACACGCAGGCGCCGTGAATCATCAGGTATTTCCCTTCATAGCCGTGAGCGCGGTCAAATTCATTCGGGAAGCCAATATTAATGGCTTTATAGAAGCGGCTGTCCGGTTTTAACTGACTGCGATCAACGCTATAAAACCCTTCCGGGCTTTTAAAATCGCCCTGACGCTGTTTTGGCCCCAGGCCGCCGGAATAGTTACAGATGCGGTAACTGTTGAGGAGCTGGTACTGCTCGCCCATCTTCACCCACAGTTCCAGGGTGCGCTCTTCTTTAAAGATTTGAATATAAACCGGGGAGCCCATTAGCTGCTGTCTGCTATCTTTGCCGACAGGGGCGGCGACACCGCTGCTGTTAAGCAGGCTGGCGAAAGAGAAAAACGGCATAGAGAGCATCGCAATAATCAGTGCGATCTTACGCATACTGCTTGATTCCTTGATAAACCTGAAACTAACAGCCAGGACGGCTAAAGGGACCCGAAATCAGAAAATTCTGTACAGGATTGCGCTCACATTAGCATCGTGGCTAATTTTCGCAAGCGCCAGACGCGGGCGTTTACACATTTTATTGGAATCAATTGGAGTTTTTGCGGTGTGTCACTTTATGCCCGAGGTGATGCCACTTGCAGGAAAAGATTTGGTGGCCTGCGACAATTTCCTCATTTTGAAAATTAGCTGTATACTTATCCAGTGTTATTTTTCTGGTTGAGTGGATATGCGCAAAATCATTCATGTCGATATGGACTGCTTTTTTGCCGCCGTTGAGATGCGTGATAACCCGGCCCTGCGCGATATTCCCCTCGCTATTGGCGGCAGTGCCCAACGGCGAGGCGTGATCAGCACGGCGAACTATCCCGCCAGAAAATACGGCGTGCGCAGCGCGATGTCGACCGCGATGGCGCTAAAACTCTGTCCGCATCTCACGCTATTGCCGGGCCGGTTCGACGCCTATAAAGAAGCCTCCAACCATATTCGTGAAATCTTCTCCCGCTATACCCCGCTGATCGAACCCTTGTCGCTGGATGAAGCTTATCTGGACGTTACGGACAGCGAACACTGCCAGGGCTCGGCCACGTTGATCGCCCGCGAAATTCGTCAGGCCATTGCCGACGAACTGAACCTGACCGCCTCAGCTGGCATTGCGCCGATAAAGTTTCTGGCAAAGATTGCCTCCGACCTCAATAAACCCAACGGCCAGTATGTCATTACGCCCGAACAGGTGCCGGACTTTTTAGCGACGCTACCGCTCGGGAAAATTCCCGGCGTGGGCAAAGTCACGGTGGCAAAGCTGGAAACGCTCGGTCTGCGAACCTGCGCTGACGTGCAAAATGCTGACCTGGCCATGTTGTTAAAACGCTTTGGGAAATTTGGCCGGGTGCTGTGGGAGCGCAGCCAGGGCATTGATGAGCGCGAGATCAGTAACGATCGTCAGAGAAAGTCGGTGGGGGTAGAGCGGACGCTCGCGGAAGACATTCATGAATGGCCAGAATGCGAAGAGATTATTGAACGCCTGTACCCGGAGCTTGAGAGGCGACTTGCCAAAGAGCGGGCCGACCTGCGTATCGCGCGGCAAGGCATCAAGCTGAAGTTTAATGACTTTCAGCTGACGACCCAGGAGCACGTCTGGCCGAAGCTGAACAAAGAAGACCTGATTGCCACCGCCCGTAAAACATGGGAAGAACGGCGGGGAGGGCGCGGCGTCCGGCTGGTGGGGCTGCATGTGACGCTGCTCGACCCGCAACTGGAGAGACAACTGCTGCTGGGGTTGTGAATTAGACCCTCATCCCGGCCTTCTCTCTGGAAGGGAGAAGGGGAAAACACGTTTTCGCTGAAAATGAGGCAGACAAAGAAAATCCCCTCTCCCTTATAAGGAGAGGGTGAGGGTAAAACTTATTTCGCCGGAATCGCCTTCAGCAGCTCGGTCAGCAGCTTCCAGTACTGGCCAACGCTCTCAATATGTACCTGCTCGTCCGGGGAATGTGGGCCGGTAATGGTTGGCCCGATGGAAACCATATCCATCTCCGGATACGGCTTTTTGAACAGACCACATTCCAGGCCCGCGTGGATAACCATGATGTTCGGCGTCTGGTTGAACAGCTTCTGGTAAGTCTCGCGTACCAGGGCCATCACCGGAGACTTAGCGTCCGGCTGCCAGCCAGGATAGCTGCCTTTCGCCACGGTTTTCGCCCCGGCCAGTTCACCCAGGGACTCCAGCACGCTAACCACGTAGTCTTTACCGGAATCGATCAGGGAACGAATCAGGCAGATAATTTCTGCACTGTCGTCGCTCATGGTCACGACGCCCGCGTTCAGGGAAGTCTCAACCACGCCCTTCACTTCGTCTGAGTTACGAATCACGCCGTTTGGCGTTGCGTTCAGCAGATGCAGGAAGGTATCGCGAGTTTTAGCGGTCAGCGCCTGTTTGTCAGACGTTGTGGCTTCCACCAGCACGGTAATGTTCTTCTCGACCGCAGACAGTTCATTTTTCAGAACGGCCAGGTAAGCGTTAGCCGCAGACTTCAGCTCGGCCGCTTTCGCCGCAGGCACGGCCAGCGTGGCGAAGGCTTCGCGCGGAATGGCGTTACGCAGGGTGCCGCCGTTCAGGTCGAGCAGACGTGCGTCCAGTTCCGCGGCATGAGCCAGCAGGAAGCGAGCCAGCAGCTTGTTGGCGTTCCCCAGGCCCAGATGGATATCTGCGCCGGAGTGGCCGCCTTTCAGCCCCTTGATGGTCAGCTTGAAGGTGTCAAACCCAGCCGGAACGGCTTCACGCTGCAGCGGCAGCGTAGTGATAAAGTCGATCCCGCCCGCGCAGCCCATGTAGATCTCACCTTCCGTTTCGGAGTCGGTGTTGATCAGGATATCTGCCTGCATCCAGCCCGCCTGCAGGCCAAATGCGCCGTCCATTCCGGCTTCTTCGGTCATGGTCAGCAGCACTTCCAGCGGGCCGTGCGCCACGCTGTCGTCAGCCAGCACCGCCAGCGCGGACGCCATACCGATGCCGTTGTCTGCGCCCAGCGTGGTGCCGCGCGCTTTTACCCACTCGCCGTCGATGTACGGCTGGATAGGATCTTTAGCGAAGTCGTGAACGGTGTCGTTGTTTTTTTGTGGCACCATGTCGAGGTGCGCCTGAAGCGCCACAGGTTTGCGGTTTTCCATGCCCGGCGTAGCAGGCTTGCGAATCAGGATATTCCCCACCTGGTCACGTTCAACGTGCAGGCCTTTTTCTTTTGCCCAGGACAGGATGTGTTCCGCCAGCGCTTCTTCATGATAGGACGGATGCGGAATAGAACAGATTTTGGCAAAAATATCCCACAGCGGCTGTGGCGATAATTGAGACAATTCAGACACGTTGAGTCTCCCTGGAGTCGTTTTTTTGGCTGACCGGTTACGTTTTTAGCCGGGTTCAGATACACCACAAGCACGGCTTGCGCGATGTTCTGAGAATACCACTTTCTTTTGTTGCGTGAAGGCTGAATACGAGCAAAATCCGCTGCCAGTGGCCTGCGGCACTGGTTTTTAGTGCGCCAGATCTCTATAATCTCGCGCAACCAAAACTCCTTCGAATACTTTTTAAGCCGTTATTTACAGGCCGGGACACTTCACATGAGCGAAAAATACGTCGTCACCTGGGACATGTTGCAGATTCACGCCCGCAAACTGGCTCAGCGTCTGCTGCCAGCCGAACAGTGGAAAGGCATTATTGCCGTTAGCCGTGGTGGCCTGGTGCCGGGCGCGCTGCTGGCTCGTGAACTGGGTATTCGCCATGTTGATACCGTTTGTATCTCCAGCTACGACCACGACAACCAGCGTGAGCTGACCGTGCTGAAGCGTGCGGAAGGCGACGGCGAAGGTTTTATCGTGATCGATGACCTGGTCGACACCGGCGGTACCGCGGTAGCCATTCGCGAAATGTATCCGAAAGCTCACTTCGTCACTATCTTCGCTAAACCAGCCGGTCAGCCGCTGGTGGACGATTACGTGATTGATATCCCGCAGGACACCTGGATTGAGCAGCCGTGGGATATGGGCGTGGTGTTTGTGCCGCCGTTGGCTGGCCGTTAATCCCTCCATGATTTGAGCTTTGTCATTTATTTGGCGCCCGGCATAGCCGGGCGTTTGTGTTATTTGGACCGTATCAGGCTACAATAGCGACGTTTCTCGTATTCATGGAGGCAGTGAAACGATGTCGCAGGCCAACCTCAGCGAAACCCTCTTTAAGCCAAGATTCAAACACCCGGAAACGTCCACGCTTGTTCGTCGCGCACGGCATACCGCCACGCCCGCGATCCAGTCCGCGCTGGACGGCAAAAACGTGCCCCACTGGTACCGCATGATCAACCGCCTGATGTGGATCTGGCGCGGGGTCGATCCGCGTGAAATCCTCGAAGTCCAGGCCCGGATTGCCTGCACCGAGGCTGAACGTACCAACGACGACCTGTTTGATACCGTGATGGGCTATCGCGGGGGGAACTGGATCTACGAATGGTCGAAGCAGGCGATGCTCTGGCAGCAGCGTGCCGGCCAGGAAACGGACGAAGAGAAAATCGGCAAATGCTGGCTGCAGGCGGCTAACCTCTACAGCATTGCGGCGTACCCGCACCTGAAAGGGGACGCGTTGGCGGAGCAGGCCCAGGTGTTGGCTAATCGGGCTTACGAAGAGGCGGCTCCCCGGTTGTCCGGCGGGCTGCGCGAGCTTGAATTCCCGATGACCGGTGGCGGCACCATCAGCGGCTTCCTGCACATGCCTAAAGGGGTAGAAGGGCCATTCCCGACCGTGCTGATGTGCGGCGGCCTCGATGCCCTACAGAGCGATTATTACAGCCTGTTTGAGAAATATTTTGCCCCACAGGGCATCGCGATGTTGACCATCGACATGCCGTCAGTCGGTTTTTCCTCTAAGTGGAAACTGACCCAGGATTCCAGCGTGCTGCACCAGCACGTGCTCAAAGCATTGCCCAACATTCCTTGGGTTGACCACACGCGCGTCGCAGCATTTGGCTTCCGCTTTGGCGCCAACGTTGCCGTGCGCCTGGCCTACCTCGAAGCGCCGCGCCTGAAAGCCGTTGCCTGCCTTGGGCCGGTGGTTCACGCCCTGCTGAGCGACCCGCAGCGCCAGGCCAACGTGCCGGAAATGTACATTGACGTGCTGGCGAGCCGCTTGGGCATGACCAGCATCTCCGACAGCGCGCTGAGCGTGGAGCTAAACCGCTACTCCCTGAAAACGCAGGGGCTGCTTGGCCGCCGCTGCCCAACGCCGATGCTGTCCGGTTTTTGGGAGAACGATCCGTTCAGCCCGGAAGAAGAATCCCGTTTAATCACTTCGTCATCTGCTGACGGCAAATTACTCCAGATCCCGTTTAAGCCGGTGTATCAAAATTTTGACAAAGCGCTGCAGGAAGTTACCGGCTGGATGAAACAAAGATTACGTTAAATATTTGCTAAATTACGGCGGTTTGCTAAAACAGTTGCTTCACAACAGGAGATCGTAATGACGTTACCGAGTGGACACCCGAAAAGTAGACTGATCAGAAAGTTCGCCTCGCTTGGCCCGTATATCCGGGAAGAGCAGTGTGAAGACAACCGTTTCTTCTTCGATTGCCTGGCGGTGTGCGTTAACGTAAAGCCCGCGCCGGAGAAACGCGAGTTTTGGGGATGGTGGATGGTGCTGGAAGCCCAGGAAAAGCAGTTTACCTACACCTGGCAGTTCGGCCTGTTTGATAAAGACGGCAAATGGACGGCGACCCCGGCAAAAGATAAAGAAGTGGATGAAAAGCTGGAGCAGACGCTGCGCGGTTTCCACGGACGCCTGAAAGATTTACTCGCCACCCTTGAGCTTGGGCTGGTGCCTGCCGAGAACTTTGCGGAAAAGTCGCTTAAACTCTCTGCCTGAAAATAAAAAATCCCCGTCAAGCTGACGGGGATTTTTTTATCCGCAGTATCGCGAATTAGAACTGGTACACCATACCTACCGCAACAACGTCGTCGTTGTTCAGCTTCAGCTTGTTGTTGTCGCTCAGCTGGTTGATTTTGTAATCAACAAACGCAGACATGTTTTTGTTGAAGTAATAGGTGGCGGCCACGTCGATGTATTTCACCAGATCCGCATCACCAATGCCTTCGATGTCTTTCGCTTTAGACTGCACGTAGCCCAGGGATGGACGCAGACCGAAGTCGAACTGGTACTGAGCGATGGCTTCGAACGCCTGGTTTTTGTTAGCAAAACCAGACACGCTGCTGCTGGTGCCCGCCAGGGAGCCCGGAACGCTGATTGGGTTCATGTTACGGGTTTCAGCGTAGATGGTTGCCAGGTACACGTTGTTTTTGTCGTACTTGATGCCGGTGGTCCAGGCTTCAGCTTTATCGCCTTTACCGTAAACGGACGCTTTCTGCGCGTTGGTACGGTTAGAGTTGGCGTATGCTGCGCCCACGCTCAGGCCGGTGTCAGCGATGTCGTAGGACAGGCTGGTACCGAAGCCGTCGCCGTTCTGGCGAGAAGTATCGGAACGGGTGTTCGCGCTGTCAGCCCCGTTCTTGCCCTGGTATTGCAGAGCCAGCTTCAGGCCGTCAACCAGACCGAAGAAATTGTTGTTGCGGTAAGTCGCCACGCCGGTCGCACGGCCGGTCATGAAGGTGTCGGTTCTGACGAAAGAGTCATCGCCGAACTCTGGCATCATATCGGTGTAAGAGGCGATGTTGTACAGCACGCCGTAGTTACGACCGTAATCAAATGAGCCGTAGTCACCGGCTTTCAGGCCCGCGAACGCCAGGCGAGTTTTGGTGCCGGTAGAGTCGTTCTCTGCTTTGTTACCCGCAATCTGGTATTCCCACTGGCCGTAACCGGTCAGCTGGCTGTTAATCTGAGTTTCACCTTTAAAGCCCAGGCGAGCGTAAGTCTGGTCGCCATCGGAACCGGTGTTGTCGCTGAAGTAGTGTTCAGCTTTAACGCGGCCATAGATGTCAACCTTGTTGCCGTTTTTGTTATAAACTTCGGCTGCCTGAGAAGCAGAAGCAGCCACGATACCCATTACCACTAATGCCAGTGTGCTCTTTTTCATTTGTTATCCCAAGAATGATGAACGCTTGCAAAATTGATCCAGGAGTCGGGCTCCTGCTAAAAACAGGAAGGGTTTTATCGTTCTCAGATTAAAGATTTATGACAATTTAGGAGAAAGATTAAATAAACGTAATAAAGTTTATATGTCATAAAAATGTAAAATATATCCGCTATCCTCAGCGATCCTTTCTGGCTTATTAGCCCTTTTCCCACGCCGCCTGTTGGCAAGCCGCGCGACTCCTGTTACAACGTCATCTGGCTTTTTAATTTCCCCTTATTTGTAGAAACGGCAGAGAATCATGAGTGACAGCCAGACGCTGGTCGTAAAACTAGGCACCAGCGTATTAACCGGTGGCTCCCGCCGCCTGAACCGCGCCCATATTGTTGAACTGGTTCGCCAGTGTGCCCAGCTGCACGCGGCGGGGCATCGTATTGTGATTGTGACTTCCGGGGCGATTGCCGCCGGG
This sequence comes from Cedecea sp. VD22, assembly GCF_037150195.1. NCBI lineage: Bacteria > Pseudomonadati > Pseudomonadota > Gammaproteobacteria > Enterobacterales > Enterobacteriaceae > Cedecea > Cedecea sp. VD22. The sequence continues at coordinate 5,978 of NZ_JBBCPX010000022.1, read as the reverse complement.
CGTGAACACCTCGGCTACCCCGAACTCCCCGCCACCATCGCGTCCAAGCAGCTGCTGGCCGCGGTAGGGCAAAGTCGCCTGATTCAGCTTTGGGAACAGCTGTTCTCTATCTACGGCATTCACGTCGGGCAGATGCTGCTGACCCGCGCCGATATGGAAGATCGCGAACGCTTCCTTAATGCCCGCGACACGCTCAGAGCGCTGTTAGATAACAACATCGTGCCGGTCATTAATGAAAACGACGCCGTGGCGACGGCTGAGATCAAAGTCGGCGACAACGACAACCTTTCCGCGCTGGCCGCGATTCTGGCCGGGGCCGACAAGCTGCTGTTGCTCACCGACCAGCAGGGCCTCTACACCGCCGACCCGCGTAACAACCCGGCAGCGGAACTGATTAAAGAAGTGCACGGCATCGACGATGCGCTGCGCGCCATTGCGGGCGACAGCGTTTCCGGCCTCGGCACGGGCGGCATGGGCACCAAGCTCCAGGCCGCCGACGTGGCCTGCCGCGCGGGTATCGACGTCATCATCGCCGCAGGCAGCAAGCCAGGCGTTATCGGTGACGTCATGGCCGGCAACCCTGTAGGAACGCGCTTCCACGCGCAGCAGTCGCCGCTGGAGAACCGCAAACGCTGGATCTTTGGCGCTCCGCCTGCCGGCGAAATCACCGTGGATGACGGGGCGCTGTCCGCTATTCTGGAGCGTGGCAGCTCGCTACTGCCTAAAGGCATCAAAAGCGTGAGCGGCAACTTCTCCCGCGGCGAGGTGATCCGCATTCGCAGCCTGGAAGGGCGCGACATCGCCCACGGTGTTTGCCGCTACAACAGCGACGCGCTGCGCCGCATTGCCGGGCATCACTCCCAGCAAATCGACGACATCCTCGGCTATGAATACGGCCCGGTGGCCGTGCATCGCGACGACATGATTGTTAATTAAGGAGCAGACTAATGCTTGAACAAATGGGCAAAGCGGCAAAAGAGGCCTCTTACCAGCTGGCACTGCTCTCCGGCCGCGAAAAGAACCGCGTGCTGGAAAAAATTGCCGACTACCTTGAAGCGCGTTCGGAGCAGATCCTGACCGCCAACCAGCAGGATGTAGACGAGGCGCGTAAAAACGGCCTCAGCGAAGCCATGCTCGACCGCCTGCAGCTCACCCCGGCTCGCCTGAAAGGCATCGCCGACGATGTGCGCCAGGTATGCAGCCTCGCTGACCCGGTAGGGCAGGTGATCGACGGCGGGCTGCTGGACAGCGGGCTGCGCATCGAGCGCCGCCGCGTGCCGCTCGGCGTGGTGGGCGTGATCTATGAAGCTCGCCCGAACGTGACCGTGGACGTCGCCTCCCTGTGCCTGAAAACCGGCAACGCGGCAATTCTGCGCGGCGGGAAAGAAACCTGGCGCACCAACAACGCCACGGTGGCGGTGATCCAGCAGGCGCTGGAAGAGTGCGGCCTGCCGAAAGCGGCGGTTCAGGCGATTGAAAACCCGGACCGCGCGCTGGTCACCGAAATGCTACGCCTCGATCGCTACATCGACATGCTGATCCCTCGCGGTGGCGCGGGCCTGCATAAACTCTGCCGTGAGCAGTCGACGATCCCAGTGATCACCGGCGGCATCGGCGTGTGCCACATCGTGGTGGACGACACCGCCGAGATTGAACCGGCGCTGAAAATCATCGTGAACGCCAAAACCCAGCGCCCGAGCACCTGCAACACGGTGGAAACGCTGCTGGTGCACCAGGCGATTGCCGACCGCTTCCTGCCTGCGCTGAGCAAGCAGATGGCGGAGTCCGGCGTGACGCTGCATGCTGACGAGAAATCGCTGCCTGTACTGCAAACCGGCCCGGCGGCGGTGGAAGCGGTGAAAGAGGCGGATTACAACGACGAATGGCTGTCGCTGCACCTGAATGTGAAAGTGGTGGCGGATCTCGATGATGCCATCGCCCATATTCGCGAGCACGGTACCCAGCATTCGGACGCTATCCTGACCCGCACGCTGCGCAACGCGAATCGCTTTATTAACGAAGTGGATTCCTCTGCCGTGTACGTCAACGCCTCAACCCGCTTCACCGACGGCGGCCAGTTCGGCCTCGGTGCGGAGGTGGCGGTCAGCACCCAGAAGCTGCACGCCCGCGGCCCGATGGGGCTTGAAGCCTTAACTACCTACAAGTGGATCGGTTTCGGCGACGACACTATTCGTGCGTAATTGAAGACAGGGTGATGCAAAAACCAGCGGTCAGTTTGATAAGTGGTTGACGCATCACCCAATCTTCCTTAACCTTTTACACCGCAGCCACGCTCGTGGCGCGTCCGGAAAGCCGATATAGCTCAGTTGGTAGAGCAGCGCATTCGTAATGCGAAGGTCGTAGGTTCGACTCCTATTATCGGCACCAGTAACCACGCGGGTTCACGCGATATTCACCAAATCAGAAAATCCACCTTGTGCCATATTTGTGCCATTTCCCGCCAGAAATGCGTCAATTTGCATGGCATGCTGAGTAAGGTGGTTGGGTGCCAGGTGAGCATATCGCTGAACCATTTCTATGCTTTCCCATCCTCCCATTTCCTGCAAAGCGCTTAGCGGCACTCCTGACTGAACAAGCCAGCTAGCCCAGGTGTGCCTAAGGTCATGGAATCGGAAGTTCTCAATTCCAGCCCTCTTTAGTGCAGCCCGCCAGGCTGTGTTAGCATCACTTCGCATTTTCCTCACCTCTTTCGTTCTCGTTCCGTCAGGCCTAACCGACGACTCAGTGTGAACGAATACCCACCTGTTATGCCTTCCAACCTGATCACGAAGCACCTTGCAGGCTGAATCATTAAGGGCGACCCCAATCGCCCTTCCTGACTTAGCATCTTCTGGGTGAATCCATGCTACCTTTCTCTGCATATCAATCTGCGACCACTCAAGGTCGATGATGTTTGATCTGCGAAGCCCGGTAGCCAGCGCGAAAACAACAACTGGCTTGAAGTGTGGTGGCATCTCACGAATAAGAGCCGTAGCCTCATCACGGGTAAGCCAACGTATGCGCTTATTCTTCGGCACAGGGCATTTGATGTTCGGGGCTTTGGCAATCCATCGCCATTCGTTGGCCGCGCACCTAAGCAATGCACGAATGAATGCCAGGTGTGTTGCCTTCGTTGCCTGAGCCGCTGGCTTATCCTTAAACTCAGGAACGGGCTTGCCATTCCTCAGACAACTGTCCCGCATGGACTCCCAGTTAAGGCGATGCTTCCTGTTTACCATCCCGCTAACCGCTGAAAGAATCCTGTCCTCAGTGATTGCTGATAACTCCATTCCTTTAAAATGCAAAAGCCAGAATCCAATCCGGCTTTTATCATCATCAAGGCTTTTCTTGTGCTGCTTCTCGTTAAGCCATCGCACACAGGCCTCTTCAAAAGTGCGAGACTTATATTCCCCCATCTTATCAACTCGCCATGCCTCAGCCTTTAGTTGATCGTGGAGCTCCTGAGCTTGCCTTTTGTCCGCTGTCCCAAGAGATCGTCTAATTCGACTCCCACCAGGCGCAACGAAGTCGCAGTGCCACGTACCGGCACGTAGTTTGATTGACATGCTTTCTCCTCTGGCACATCAACCGCATTCACCGGCTGATTGTGGATCGGGTTCTTCAATGCTGCAATGCAATCCGTCTTGCAGATGAGGTAAGGGCTCTTTTTCTTTCCCGGGTTCTTTCTTGCCGCAGCCAGCCGCCCTGACTTTATCCAGTCGGCTACGGTGCCTTTGCTAACCCGGAGGAATTCGGCAGCCTCATCCCGGGTGAAGATGACTTCATCCATAGTCACCTCACAATAAGAAAAGAGCCGTTACGGCAGACGCAAAAGCCACTGCGAGCAGCACGAAGAACAGCTTTGCTCCGATGGTGTAATTCATAACTTCCTCCCAATAAAAAACCGGCTCAGTGGCCGGCGTTATTCGCATAAAAATAAACCCGCACTTGGCGGGTCGTTGTCAGACTATCTCTTGGTCATCAGAAGCTCTGTTTATCCAGTGCGTCACGACGCCTTGAACATTCACATCGTTGAGCGCTTCACCTTCAATGGCTTCACCGTCCTGCGTGATTAGCGCCGGTCCCCTCAGCCTGGCAAACTCCATCTTGCCGCAGAATTCGATGAGCACATGGTCACCCTGAGCGGGGCGACGCGAGACGCGAATGACTGCGTATCCATCAGTGGTTTCAGCCAGCCGACAGTTGGCATCAAAGTTAATGAGCACATCTACCGTGAGTCTGGAGGCGACGTAATCAGCTGCAGGTGATGGGAATCCCATTACAAGCCTCCATTCGGGTTGTATACCATGAATGTTCTCGCTTCGCCCTCTGCGGTGGAGATGTCCTTGAACGTTGTCACCGACATCTCTATCCACTCGTTCGCCTGCTTCAAACCCCAGTGCCAGTTGAGCTTCTCCAGCTCTTTGACAAACTCCTCCGTTGTCACTGTTCGCTTTCCGTTAGCCGCAATCCTGATTGCATTGATAAAAGCCATCCTGATGTCATCGTAACGCGGCATGATATTACCCTCTCAAAAATACTGTATGCATACACAGTATAAATTGTTCGAGTAATTGATCAACTGTTGAGCTATTCCGGCTTTGGTGCTGCGGCTATCATGGCGGCGAAAACCTTTCTGGCCGTGTCGTCCTGGTGCTCTCCGTGCGCTTCGCATTCAGCAACCACTATTCCGCCAGCTTGTGCCATTTCGGTTGTCACAGCAGGCAGCTGCGGCGCTGCGTATGTGTAGTAAACCTCTTTGTTGCCGGATTTAGAGAATTCATCGAAGCGATCAACGTCGAAAGTGTGATGAAGCATGGTTGTCTTACGCCAATCGGTAAACCGCCACCTTATCCCAACCGGCTCTTTCCCCGCTTCCCGCAATGCGAGTAGCTCGCGGGCCATTGCGCGTTCAGAATCACTGTAGCTGCCGCGATATGCTATTTCGCGCAGATCTTCGATGGTGAAGCTGCTGCTCAGGTTATTCATTCGGTTTGCTCCATTCGTTTTCGATGGCAACACCAAGGCGGTGCAGCCAGTCAGCAAGCTTCAGCATTGACTCGCGGTCGCTGAGCCCTCCGGGGAAATCATCTAGCGCGACGGATACTGCAAACTTACCGTAGCGATCGCGCTCGACTGTGACGTATTGTTCAAGCGTGGTTTTCTGCACCCTTGAGCTGTGGCTGACCAGGTATTTCGAAACGGAAGCCCGCTCCTTGTGGTCGAATTTGTACTCAATCAGCGTCATGCTGCTGCGCCGGGAGTCGATGCCCAATAGGCTGCTCAGGTTATTCATAAAGCCACCTTGATAGCGAAAACCTTTACCGGCTCCGCGACAAAATGAGGGTGAGTGATAGTTTTAATCTCATACCCGTCGTAAGGGATATCAATTCGGCGGCTGGCATCATCCTTTTTTGGATAGCCTCGAGTGATAATCAGGCGGTCATAATCCCGGCCAAAAATGCGGTTGCCCCAGTACGGATTCACCAGTCGGTATTCTTCGGTTTTCTCTCCACGCTTCATTGCGTCGAAATACTCACCCTTTACTGCCAGTTGCAGGTTATTCATGAAGCCTCCGGTTACGGCTACGCATTAATAATTCGTTAAATAGAGAACTCATGCTCATGCTCACGCCCGAGTTAACCGGCGAGTAAGTGACTCGCCTTCCAGTTCTCTCCTTCCTCAACTCCCCCCTTTCAACAAGCCAGTTAAGTTGACTTATGACTGAATCAAGCCTGGTGGTTGGCTTTTCTGGCAAATAGCCATTAAGAATATCCTTAGCAGAGAAGCTACCCTGCTGAGATCTTATGTACTCGCGTAAAGTTCTCATTATCTACTCCCCCTCCACCTGGCCGCCAGCGGCGCGGATTGCTTCGATAACTTCCTCAACTTCCACTACCTTCGGGCAATCTATATCGCCATCAGGATAGAAAGACTCTGGCAGCTTCACCGCTAATGGGCTGGCTTCCAGCTCTGCT
>NZ_JBBCPX010000021.1:0-44174 GCF_037150195.1 Cedecea sp. VD22 | reverse complement strand
CGGCATCCAGCGCCTGCAGATCGCCATAGGTGGCCACCACGCCGGTCATCTGGCCGCCGATCTCACCCACCAGCTGCGCCGTCTGCAGGCGTTTTTGCTCTTCCTCTTTGTTAAAGATCTGCCCGATACTGCCGTTGGCATGGTCGGTGTCGCGGCTCAGCGTGGCAACGTCCTGCTGCTGATTCGCCTTGTCACGCACGGTGATACTACCATCTGCCACGGCGGATTGCGTGGTGCCTTCGGCGTGGCCTTTCCCGTTCATCCCGGCCAGCAGCGTACCAACGTTCGCGAGGCCGTTAGCGGCCAGCATTGATCCGGCAGATATATTAGTCCCGCCGGACAGGCTCACTCCGCTATGGCTGACGCTGTAGTCGGCTTTATTGCTGATATCAGTGAAGCCCAGCGTCCCGGTATCGAGGCTGTTTTTATCCGCCCCGGCCCGGCTGGCTATCACCGCCCCGTTAAGCTGGGTATGGTTGCCCACGGTAATGTCAAAGCCGCCGTTTCCGGCAAAAATACCGCTTTGCTCCAGCACCGAGTCATAGGTGCTCTTCATCTTGTCCTGGCTGAGACTGACATAACCGGATGCGCCCGGGTTGGTGCCCCAGGTGTAGCTGCCCCCTGCGGCCATGCTGGTTTGCTTGCTGTCGTAGTTGTTCGAGTCCTGCTGGCTGCCGATCAGCAGGTCCCGGCCAATGTCGGCGACAACTTTATCGCCGTTGACCTGGGCCCCGTTCAGAATGGCGTCCCGGCCGCTGGTGAGCGACAACGCGCCGCCGCTGTCGAGCGTGGTTTCCGTCCAGCTGGTGCCGTTCCCTTTGTCCTTGCCGTTGGCGGAGTTGACGTTGGCAAAGACGCTCAGCCCCGCTGAACCGCTGTTCACGCCGAAACCAACTCCAATCCCGCCGCCGCTGCTGCTGTTTTTGCCGGTCGTCAGCTGCGTATTGGCCGCCCCGCCCAGGACAATATCCTGGCTCGCAGAAAGCGATGTATCGCCGCCCGCTTTAAGCTGGCTGCCGCCAATCAGGATATTGCCGCTGTCCGCACTGTTTCCTTTTCCGGTGGCGGTGATGCTCAGATCATTCCCGGCCGTCAGGGTCGAGCCTTTCACTACGTCCGACTCGGCGTGCTGCTCAGATTTCGATTTTTGCGTGGTCAGAGAGACGCTTACCCGAATGCCGTTGTCAGGATCTTTGTCTGCCCCCGCTTTCTGGTCGTTCAGATAGGCCTGGCCCCCGGCCAGCGCCGTTTTCGTGGCCTGCAGGGCAGCCAGTCTGCCGTCACTTTCATTTTTGGTTGTTTGCGCGGTCTCTACCGCGCTGTTGACCGCGTCTCCCACCGCCCCGGAAAGCGCCACGGTCAGCCCGGTGCTCTTCTGCTCAAATTTCTCATCTCGGGTACGTTTGTCGTGCCCCGGCTCAATGAGAACGTTATCGCCTGAGACCGACAGGTCCTTACTTGCGACCAGATCGGCGCCGCCAATATGCGCCGTTCCCCCGGCGTTCACGCTGACGTTGCCGGCGGTTGATCCCACAGTGCTGATGCTCTGGCTCTGGGTGGTGCCTTGCTCACGCAGATCGTGGGTACTTTTGCTGCTGCCGAGGGTAAAACCGATGCCGCCGGTGCCCATCAGGCCGCTCTTTTTGGTCTCCTTAAAATGCCAGGCCGTGTCTGTGTCCGTCGCGGCCACGATATCGACGTTATTACCCGCGTTCAGCGCCACATTCCCGTCGCCTACCACGGACGAGCCTTTCACCAGCAGATCGTTACCGGCTTTCAGCGTCACGTTATCGCCGCTCAGCAGCGTTCCGGCTTCGCGGGTCGAGCTGGTTTCATTGATGGTGTGCGTGGTTTTGCTGCTGAGGAAACCTTTTTTGGTTTTGGTTTCTTCGTCGTAGTGGTAGTCGCTCTCGGTGGCCGTGGTCAGGTTGATATCCCGCCCTGCGCCCACGCCGATATCCCCGTGGGCCGTCACCTGCGCGGCCTCGGTGTTAACATCGCGCCCGGCAATAATTGTGGTGTTTCCGCCGCTGGCGATCTCCGTGCCCTGCTGGCGCACGGATTCGTTGATATCGACTTTTTTCTTCGCGGTGTACTTATCGCTGTGGGTAGATTCCGCCGCATCTAAGTTAACGTCCCGCCCGGCATGTAGCCCTACGCTGTCCTGTGCTGCCAGCGCCGCACCCATGCTGTTCAGGTCTCGCCCTGCCGCCAGGGAGAGATCCTTCCCGGCGCTAATGGTCGTGCGGGTATTGCTGGTATCGAGGATGTCCATATTGCTGGTCTGGCTATGGCGGCTGTTCTTCGCCACGTCCAGCGTCAGGTCGTTCCCTGCCCATAGCGCGGCGCTGCCACCGGCATTGAGGTTGCTGCCGGTAACGGACAGATCGCGCCCGGCCTGCAGGCTCAGATTCCCCCCGCTGTTGACGCTGCTGCCCTGGCTGGTGATGGATTCATTGATGTTGCGGCCGCGCTGGTCGCGCTCCACAAGCTGGTTGCCGGTGAGAGCAATATTATCCAGCGCCTTGAGCAGCATATCGCCGCCGGCGCTGAGGTTAGCCCCGGTATTGAGGATGTCTTTGCCGGCGCTGAGGCTCAGGCCGTCGGCGGCGGTAATGGAAGCGAGTGGGCCCAGGTCAGTTTGAGTGAAGGCCACATCCATCCCATTCCAGCCGCCGGTTTTGCCGGAGGCATTCCATTGGCTGGTCAGCGTCTGGTTAATGATGCTGCCGCCCACGCTCTCAAGGCTGACTTTCTGGCCGGCGATGGTGGAGCCAATGTTGTTGATATCCCCCAGGGCGCTGAGCTGCAGGCTGCCGCCCGAGTTAATGGCCCCGCCGTTAATATTGCTGATGGCGTTCTGGCTGCTGGCGCTCAGCAGCGCTTTGCCCTGCAGCGTGCTTCCATCGTTGGTGATATTACCTGCGTTGAGGATCACCTGATTCCCGGCGATGACGCTGCCGTTATTCACCGCAACGTCCTTCGGCGAGATATACAGTTTAGGCACGAGGACATTTTGCCCGTCGATCACCGTGTTCTCCCACCACAGGATGCTGGAGTCGAGGGCCGCGACCTGATCGGCAGACAGGCTGACGCCCAGTTTAAGACCCAGTTTGTCCCGGGCCTGAGCGGCATGGTCAATCAGGTACTGCATCTGCTCCAGATCGGAGCCGACGCCGTTCACGTAGCGGCTGCCGGTCTGATTCAGGATCTGATTACTGACATAGCGGGTATCAAAGGCCGCATCTCCGAGGAAGCGGTAGTCATAGTCCGGGCGCAGGTTCAGTCGAGCCAGGAAATAATCCGAGCCGAGGAATTTATTGGTATCGGTATAAGTGGCGCGCGTTTCCAGCGGTGCGGTTGGTCCGGCCATCCCGGCAAGCTTATAGATATCGTTAAACAGGCTGTTGTCCAGCTGTCCAAGACTATCCAGCTTGGGATTGGTGACGATCAGATACGGGCTTTTCGGATCTTTATTCGCGACAAAATAGCCGTTATCGCTGGCAGGCAGCGGATAATCGCTGAGCTTAACTGGCGACCCGCTGGCCGTCAGCTTCGAGGTAATATCCGAGATGTTCGTCAGTTCAATGGGGCGATAATCATACCCTGGCGGCGGTGTTTTCCCCCCGCTGGATTGCGCTATCACCTGAGCGGCAGCGGCGGCAATATCATCATTTTTATGACGAGAGGGCTCGCCCGATTGCTGTTTGGTCAGCTCAACGGTCTCACCGTTTACAGGCGTTAGATTGCCACCATTCGCCTTCGAATCCGCCAGTCCCGTCGCGTTGCCCGCTAAATCAATATCAGGCCCGCCCTGCTGGCCTAGGTTGACATCGGCGATCTTACCGCCGGCCTGACCATAGTCCGCGCCATTCTGCGGCCGACTATTCACGGCGGCTAATCCGCCGCTTCCGATTGGGTTTTCGATGTTACCAATCCCGGTTCCAGACAAATTGATCGTTGCCTGCGGTGCGGTCACAGTATTATTGGTGCCCGTCTTTAGATCGGTGGCCTGCGCGCCGCCAGTTACACCAGGACCACCGGCTAAATTAAGCCCCGGAGCACTTCGTCCTGGGGTATAGCCAGGGGTATTGGCTGAGACAGAGGTATTGCTGATATTGTTGCTAAAGTTGGCGACGACTGCGCCTCCGGCCTGAATGACCGAACGATAAATTTCACCCGGCTCATACTGAGTATCATGCCCAGTGAGGTTAAATTGCGCACCATTACCCTTTATTTCGGCGCCAAGCGGAGCCTCTTTAATATTCGCAAATCGAGGCTTACGCGTACCAGGATCGGCGTATTGGTAAACTAAAAAGTCGTAGTTTGTGCCTGCCTGCCAGCTTTGGTTATTTAACTGTGTTCCGGTGAATATAATATTGCTACCCGCAAGAATATTACTCGCCTGGTTTTCGAGATTATCAACACTACCGTTAATGCTACCCGCAGCAGCAATCCTGCCGCTTCCACCATTTGTAGCAACAGTTATATTTGTTTGTGAAACTGCGAATTTTTGCGTAGCAAAATCTTTGAAGGGGGCATAATGGTAATATGTGTGGTGCACGTAATTACACGCCCCGTGGCCATTACATGAACCAACTTGAACAACCTCATCAGTAGTAAAATACCCCATTGCGCCGCCAGGTAATTGCTCTGGTTTAACAAAAATGGAAGCACTCCCAATACCCGCCACAGTCGAATTATTTGTTGTAGTTTGCTGAATACTAAGGCCATCGCGGGTATTCAATAAATGCAAGGTACGAATAGAAATATCACCATTCTGCGTTTCAATACTTCCGGAGGTGTTCACCACTTCGGCGTTGACATTGCCCGCCGCATCACGCTGCATCCACAGGCTGTTGCCCGCCAGAATATCGCCGCGATAGTTGCGAATGCTGTTGGCAAACAGACTCATGTTATTGCCCGCATACAGCAGGGCGCTGTTGAGCAGCGTCCCGCCCGCGCTGGCAATTAAATCACCGGCGGTGCCGACGAAGCCCGCGTTGTTGATGCCGTTCTGGCTGGTCAGGCGCAGCGCCCCACCCGCCTGCACGCTACCTGCGCCGTTCAGATTCAGCTGCCCGGCATTGAGGTGGCTTTCGCCGTAGCCCGCCCGGACCTGCCCGTTATTATTCAACGTGCCTGCGGCAGAGAGCTGCACGCCCTGGCCCTGTAGCAGGCCATTGACGTTAATATCGCCCTGACTGCTGACCGCCAGCGTATTGCCAGCCGCCAGCGTGGTCAGCTGGTTGTAGCTGCCCTGGCTGTTGAGCGACAGGTTGCCCAGCGCCGCGACCTGCCCCTGCAGGCTGGTATTCCCGGCGTTGATCCCCATATTGCCCTGGCTAAGCAGCCGCGCCCCGGCAGCGCTGTTAACCTGGCTGGCCGTGATGCCCAGGTTCTGTGTGGCATACACGGTGCCGTTGTTGTCCAGTTGCCCTGGGTTAACGGTTAAATTGCCCCCCTGCAGCATGCCATTATTCAGGATATAGCTGCCGCCGATCGTCCCCTGCTGCTGCGCCAGTACCGTTCCGCCGTTGTTGAGCGAGCCCGCATTCAGCGTAAGTGCGAAGCCCTGAACCCAGCCGCCGTTGGTAAACCCAGGCGTGTTGAGCGTAAGCAGACCGCCGCTAAGGAGCTGCCCCTGGTTGTTGCCGCGCTCACGCAGATCGATCCGGGTATTGCCGTTGCCCTGCAGCGTGCCGCTATTGCTTAGCTGCTGCGCGCCGAGATCGAAGGTGCCCTGGCTGAGCAAGACCGCATTCTGCCCATTATCAAGATTGCCGTGCAGCGTGCCGTTCAGCGCGGTGGCCGCTTCCATTCGCCCCTGGTTATTCAGTGCTTCAGCATTGAGCGTCACTGCGTTGCCCTGAACGTGGCCGAGGTTGGTGATGATATTGGCCCCAACGGTCAGCAAGCCATTGGTCAGCAGTTTCGCGCCGCTTTGCACGTCCAGGTTACCGCCCAGCGAGAGTCCCAGGCCGTCAACGCCGCTGATAGTGCCGCCATTATTGAGTGAATTGCCGCTGAGCGCGACATTTTTGGCCTGGATCTGCCCCTGGTTTGTTATCCCCGGCGCCGTGACGGTGGCCGCGTTATTGGCCGTTATTGAGCCGCTATTCGTCAGGCCGGACGCCAGCGCCAGATCGAGGTTGCCGGTGCTTTGCAGCGTGCCGTTATTTTGCAGTTGCAGAGCGTTCAGCTTCAGGTACTGCGCCTGCCACAGGCCGCCGTTGGTGACGTTCTGCCCGGACACCAGCATGGCGCCCTGGGTTTGCATGGCGCCACCCAGCCGGTTGTTGATGTCCTGCTGAGGCTGCAGGGTCAGTGATTTCAGGCCAATTACCGAACCCGCGTTGTCTATCGCCCCGTTGTTGGCCGTGAGATTGCTGCCCTGAATATTGCCGCGGTTCAGCAGCGCGCCGCCGCTGAGCGTTAAGTCCCCCTCGCTCAACACTGCGCCGGTGTTGGTTAACGTTCCGGCGGTTACCTGGCTCACGCCCTGGCTGAGCAAACGCCCGCCATTGGTCAGGTGGTTATCAACCTGGGCCGTCAGCCCGTTGAGGCCGAGCGCGCTGCCGCTATTGTCCCAGTCAGTCGCTTTCACGCCCAGGGTCTGGCCCTGCATAATGCCGGCATTGGCGATCTGTTGGCCATTAAGCGCCAGCTGCCCCCCCGTGAGCATTCTGCCGCCGGATAAGTTATTCACCGTGGAAGCGTTAACCGTCAGATCTTGCCCCTGCATCGTGCCCTGGTTGTCCACGGTATCGGCATGGACGGTCATTCCCTGCTGAGCCAGCAGGGTTCCCTGATTGGCGAGCGTCGACAGGTTAAGCGCCAGCGTCCCGCCGGTCAGTATTCTCCCGTTATTCTGGTTCGTGACTGTCAGCGTGGATGGCGTATCCGAGGCCAGCGTCAGCGCCGTATTGCCCTGCAGCAAGCCTGCGTTGTTCAGGGTATTGGTCGTTATCTCTGCGGTGTCACCTGCCAGCGTGCCCTGATTGTTAAGATTGGCCGTTTGCAGAGACAGACCTTTCTCTGCCAGCAGTTTGGCCGCGTTGCGGTTGAGGATGTTGTCGGTAAAGTTCAGCGCCAGGCTGCCGCCCTGCAGCATGCCCTGGTTATCCAGGCTCGCGCCTGACAGCGTAAGCGCCTCCTTCACGGAGATCAGGCCCAGGTTGACCATCTGCGGAATGGTCAGGTTCAGCGAGCTGCCGCTCACGATCTGCCCGTCGGCCAGATTGTTGAGCTGCGGAGTATTCAGCGCCAGCGCAGTGTCGCCCTGGAGCACGCCCTGGTTATCGATGCGGTTGCTGCCGAGTTCGAGCTTGCCTGCGGCAATCACGCCGCCGTTAGCCAGGGTTTCGCTCAGGCCTTGCAGCGTATCTGCCGCCAGTAATTTGCCGCCGCTTTGGTTATTCAACTGTCCGGCGATATCGAGCGCTAAACTGCCCGCCGAAAGTGTACCCTGATTATTCAGGCTCCCTGCGGTGAAGGTCAGATTGTCGCGGGCCTGAACGGTGCCAGCGTTGCTCACATCATTAGCGGCAATGTCGAGCTGGCCGCCGCTCAGCAGCTTCCCGCCGCTCAGGTTATTCAGGACACGAACGGCCGGAGGTGGCGCTGCGGCAAAACTTCTCAGCAGCATGGTCTGAGGGCGATTTGCCCCTGCACCGGACAGCGACAGGCCATTATTGCCCTGCACCAGCCCACCGTTATTGAAAATGTTTACCGCCAGGCGCGCGTTATCCGCTGCCACCGCACCGCTATTGCTCAGCGACTCTCCACTGAAATCAAGCGTGCCGGTTGCCAGCAGTTTCCCTGTCACCTGGTTGGTTAGCCCGTTTTGCAAGGCAAGAGTGAGCGTGTCCCCCTGAACGATACCGCCGTTGTCGAGGCTGGTGCCGGTGATATTCAGCCCCTGCTTAGCCAGCAGCGTGCCGCTGTTTGTCACAACGGCACTGTGGAGATCCAACCCGCTGTTGCTCTGCAGCGTTCCCCGGTTATTAAGCGTGTCGGCCCGAACACCGACCTTTGTCGCGGCCAGCACGCCATTATTATCCAGCTGGCCGGTGGAAAGCTGCAGCTCTCCCTGACTCAGCATCTGCCCGTCGTTAGTGACCGATTTATCGGTGTTAATCGACAGCCTGTCTTTGCCGGACAGCGACCCGATGTTACTCAGATCGCCGCCTTGTAGCGTCAGGGTTTGCCCCTGAAGCAGCCCGTTGTTGTTCCACTGGCCGCCGCGAAGATCAAGCCAGCCTCCGGTCAGCACTTTGCCTGCCGCGCCGTTGCCAAACTGAGTGGCGTTGAGCTTCAAACTGCTGTCGCCCTGCAGCAGGCCATCGTTTTGCCCCTGCAGAGCAGATAACGTGACGTTGTCACCGATAATTTGCCCGGCGTTAGTCCAGCCGTGAGCGGTCATTGCCAGCCGGTTGTCCGCCAGCAGTGAGGCTCCGGCCAGATTATTTAACTGCCCGCTCAGGTCGAAATCCAGATTTTGGGCGTCGATGGCGCCGAGGTTATCTAAACGTCCCCCGTTGAGCTGGAGGTGTTTGACTGCAGAAATGCTGCCTGCATTATTTAACACCGGCAGGGTCAAAGTGACGCCATCGCCCGCGGCCACCGTTGCCCCTTTATCATTTTGCAAGGCAGCGGCGGTGAAGGTGAGTTTGCCGTCGGCCTGAATCAAGCCACTATTGTTTGCCTGGGCTGATCCGGCATCTATATTCAGGGTAGAGGCCGCAATAATGCCGGTATTGCTGAGTGGCCCGGTCGTCAGGCCGAGAGTGTTCTGGCTAATCAGCCGGCCGCCGTTGTTGAACGCCCCGCCGAATAAAATATTCAGCGCGTCGCGGCCAAGGATCTGCCCTGTATTTTCACCGCCGTTTTGCCCGCCGGTGAGCGTAATATTTCTCCCCTGCAGTCGGCCGGCGTTATCCAGACGCGCAGCATTCACGGCAATGTTTCCGTCACTTAATAGCTGGCCTGGACCACCGTTAGTCAGCGTCTTGCCCCGGGAGCTAATGGCCTGGTTACCCTGGAGCAATCCGTTATTGGTCAGGTCATCAACCGTCAGGGTTGTATTGTTGGCAATCAGTTTCCCGGTGTTACTGCCTTTGGCCGTTGTCACCGAGAGCGTGTTGTCGGCGAGAAGCACGCCGCTGGCCTGGTTATCCAGCCCTTGCGTCAGCCCCAGGTTCAGATCGCTGGCTTCAATGTTCCCGCGGTTGCTGAGATTGACCCCGTCGATCGTCAGCCCTTGCGCTACCGAAATCAGCCCGGCGTTGTTCAGCTCAGGAATAGACAACGACAACCCGCTGCCGCTGATAATTTTCCCCTGCGCGAGGTTGTTCAGCACCGTGGCACCCAGACGCAGCGATTTTTCGCCCTGCAACAGGCCGCCGTTGACGTTACGCTGGCTGTCGACGCTGAGATCAGACGCCGCCAGCGTGCCCTGGTTTTCGAGGCTGCCGCTGGTCAGTACGAGTTTGTCTTTGCCGAGGATTTTACCGGTATTGGCCAGGTTATCAGTCGCGGTCAGGTTGAGGATGGACAAGCCAAGCAGCTTGCCGCTGTTGGTCATCTGGCCGGTATTGAGCGTCGCGCTGTCGGCCTGAATCTCTCCCGCATTGGTCATCTGGCGAGCGGCAAGCGTCAGCTCCCTTTCTGCCAGCACGGTGCCCCCCGTGGCATTGTTGAAGGTGTCGCCCGTGGCTTTGAGCGCGGAATCCCCTTGCAGCAAGCCCGTGTTAGCGACGTTTTGCACATCCAGAACGGTACTGTCGGCAATTAACTGGCCGGCGTTATCTAACTCAGGAGCAGAAAGCTGCAGGTTGCGTTTTGCCACCAGCACGGCGCCAGCAAAGTTATTCACTTTGTCACGCAGTTTTAGCTGAAGATCCTGCGCTTCAATGCGGCCCCGGTTATCGAGCGTCAGCCCTTCGAGGGTTGCGCCCTGGTTAGCGGAAATCACCCCCGCGTTCACCAGGGCCTGAACGGTCACGTTCGCCCCGCCGCCGCTTTGCAGCCAGCCTTCGTTGGTCACGCTCCCGGCGTTGAGATTAAACTGACCGCCGGCGATGACGCCCAGAGCGTCCGGCTGGCCGACGATGATTTTCCCTTGTGAGCCGTTATTCAGCTCCCCGCTAACGCTGGCCGTTAAGCTCTCGCTTCCGCGGGTCAGTCCGCTGTTATTCCATTGCCCCGCGCCGATAGCGAGATTTTTTCCCTGCAGGCTCCCGGCGTTATTGAAGCTGCCAGCCGAGAGCGAGAGCGCATCTTTCGCCAGCAGTGCTCCACTGGCCTGGTTGTCTACCTGCTGGCCCGCTTTCAGCGTCATCGCCTGAGATTCAATATTCCCGCTGTTAACCAGCGTCAGGCTATCAATGGCCAGCCCCTGCTGAACGGAAATCAGGCCTGCATTGGTGAGCTGCGGGATGCTGAGCGCCAGGCCGCTGCCGCTGATGATTTTGCCGCCGCTTCGGTTAGCCAGGTCCGCGGCCGTTAACGTGAGATGCTGACCGCCCTGAATCAGGCCGCCGTTGTCTAGCGTGGTGCCATGCAGCGCGAGAGAGGCCGCCTCAAGCTGGCCGGTGTTTTTTAGCTGCGCTGCCGTTGCATTCAGGTTTTTCTCAGCCAGCAGGCTGCCGGTGTTGGTCAGGGCGGTCTGCGCAGTGACGTCAAGCGCGGAGGCCGCTACCTGCCCAGCGTTGTTAAAGCTATCGGAGGTACTGTTCAGGCCATTGCGAGCGGTGATTTTTCCGCTTGTCTGGTTGTCAATATTCCCGGCAATAGCCAGCGTCAGCGCATCGCTGTCCAGCGAGCCCCGGTTGGTAAAGTTCAGCGCATTAAGCTGTAAGTTTTTTTGCGCCAGCAGGGCACCACCGGCCTGTTGCACAATATTGTCTGCGGTGAGCCACATTGCGCCATCAGCCTGAATATTTCCGCTGGTGTCGATCTGACGGGCGCCAAGCGTAACGGTATTACCTTGGGTGCTTCCGCTGTGTGTCAGTGTGCCGGTGTTAATCACGAGCGCACCTTTTGCGGCCTGCGTGCCGCTCAGCGTGAGGCTATTATTAGCCTGCAGCAGCATATTGCCTTCAGATTGCAATTGCCCGCCGGCCAGGGTATCAAATCGCTCACCCTTGAACGTCAGATCTTTTTGCGAGGTGATTTGCCCGGCGCTTTGTAGCTGCTGAGTAACCAGCTCAAGGTTGCCCCCGCTTGCCAGAGAGCTTCCCTGTTGGCCGTAAAACTGCTGACTGCTTAACGTCACATCCTGCTTGCCGTTAACCGTCCCCGCATTACTGAACGTTCCGGACTGAAGCGCAAGATTGCCGCTGCCCAGAAGTTGACCATTTCGGCCAATATTGAAGGTGTTGCGACTGGTCCACGCCTGGTCGGTGCCGCTGCTCAACATGCCGTCTATCCAGGCATCCCCGGTCGTGGCCGTGAGTCCTGCCCCGGCCAGCATCTGGCCGCTGTGCGTGAACGAACCGAGGTCGAGCTGGATATTGCGCTGTGCCTGTACGTTCCCGCTGTTGTTGAGGCTGCCGGCTCTGGCGTTCAGGTCCCCGTTGGCCGTAATCTGGCCGCTGTTGCTTACCTGGCCAGCGGATAAAGCAATGTCTCGCCCCGCCGTCAGCTTCCCGGCATTGCCCATGCCTGCCCCCACGCTGGCCCGGATCGCGCCGCCCGCGTTGGCCTCGCTGGCCGCGTCCATACTTACCGCCCCGGCATTGAGAGCAATGTCATTGCCTGCGGTGAGCTGGCCGTTGTTCAGGGCCAGTTTTCCGCTGCCGTTCAGCGTGATGTCCCTATCGCTGGCTAACTTACCGTTGGCGACGGTGATGTCAGAGCGGCTATTAACCTGCGTTGCGCCCCCACTTTTATGCTCGCCGCTCAGCACGACGCTATCCGCCTGAGCCGAGAGACTCCCGCTTGCAAGGCTGTTATTCACCACCAGCTTGCCGCTGGCATCCAGGGTGATGTCGCCCTGGCGCGCGTTCAGGTTCCCCAGGTTGACGCCCACGCCTTTGTCACTGGAAACAAGGTGAATACGATTGGCATACATGCCGCCCAGCGCGCCGGTATCCACGGCAACCACGGGCGCGGCACCTTCTCCGGCTATCGGCGTGACCACGCCCGTGGATGAAACGCGGTTGGCGCCCACGGTCACCTTAAGATCTTTGGCGTGAATACCGGCGTTGACTTCCGTTGCCCGGGCAATGATCGACAGCGCGTCGGTTTTGCTGGCATCGAGGCCCTGGCCTTCAACCGTGATGGTGCCTTTGCTGACATCCAGCGCCAGCAGGTTACCTGCCGCATCAAACTGAGGTTTGCCCGTGGTCAGCGTGGCATTGGGGGTATTGATAAATCCACAGCCGTTACAGGTAATGCCGTAGGGGTTAGCGACCATCACGTTGGCCGCCTTGCCCGCCACTTCGGTATAACCCTGCAGCTGTGAGCGATTGCCGCCGATGACTTCATTGATGATGCCGGTCGCTTCCTGGCCGGCCCGAAGGTTAGGGTTGTTCTGAATAATCCCCCCGAGCTGAGTTTGCGTCATCTGCCCGGTGGTGTTGTTAAGGATCAGCCCCTCTTTTCCGACGTTATAGTCCTGGAACTGGTTATGGGAAATACCCGCCTGGTTGGGCGTGGCGATGTTAACTACCGGGACGCCGTTTCCGGCCTGATCCATCTGCGTACCCGGCGTGACCGGGTTGATGGTCGCCGCCACCGCCGGAAAGACCGGCTGCCCGGCAATCAGGCAGATGATGAGGTAACTTAACAGGCGCGGCGCTAATCCAACCGGGTGCTTATCCATATTTTTACCTTAAATCGCCAGGCCCAGGCGGTAATAAATCACGAGATGATCCGGTGCCAGATAGCCCGGATAGTGAAGTGGCGTGCCAACGGTGAACTGGCTGGAGTAGAAACGCCCGGCGACAGTGAGGCCAGCGGAGGCACCCCAAAGCGTGCCGGATGCCTGCCTGTCTTCGTTGTCATTGCGCAGCCAACCGCCATCTACGGCAGCGTTCAGGCTGACTTCGCCCAGATAAGGGAAGCTGAACAGGGCATAGTTCAGTTCGTTGCGAAGATAGCCCCCGTTATCGCCGGAAAGGTATTGCTCTTTAAAGCCGCGCACGGAGCTTTCACCGCCTATCGTTAAGCGCTCGCTGCCGTAAAGTCGATCGGGCGACCATTGGCCGTAGACGCTGGTTAACCACCAAATTTTTTGCGTCAGCGGACGCTGAAAACTGCCGCTCAGGCTCCATTTTTTGAATTCGGCTTTTGGCACATCGCCCCGCTTGCCGTTATCGTTTTCGGCCCCAAACCACGGCACGCCGTGGCTGAATGACGGGTTCAGAGTTGCCACGCCGCCTGCGATTTTCTGCGTGTGGTTAAGGCCGAACTGCAGGCTGGTGAGCTTCCGGCTGCTGCTAAGCAACGGCGCATCGTTCAGGTAGTTGCGGCTAATACGGTGAGTCAGGCCGATGGAGGCGGCGGTTTTTAAGTCACCGTTTCGGTAAAGCACGCGGGAGAAGTTCAGGCGATGCGTTTCGGCTCGCCCGGTCGAACGCCACAGATAACCTTTGTTATCCAGGGTGGTGAGGTAGTCGCTCCAGCTGTAGCTGTAATCAACGAGGCTATAACCCCATGGCACGTTGACCCCGGCCTGAAAGCTTTGGGCATCATGGTCGCTGGCAAAATCGCTGCTGCGCCCACCGCTGATAAACCATTTATCAGCCAGCCCCAGCGGATTATTGGCGGTCAGCGAGGCGGTGAGCTGCCCGGTGCCGGTGCTTTTTTGCCCGCTGTTATCAAACCCGACGGCTGCGGAAAATGGAAATTCAGGCGTGGCCGTGAGATTGACAATTGATTCCCCGGCCTTCTCGCCCGGTAATATTTCAATTTGTACCGGCGTGGTGCGTAACCGGTTTATTTGCTCCATCCCCTGCTCAATATCGCGCAGGTTAAGTATTTTCCCTTCCAGTCCCGGAAACGCCATTTTTAGCTGGCGTGAAGGAGCCCCTTCAATACGAATAGCCTGCAGCCTGCCCTCCAGCACGGCAATATGCAGCGTTCCCCCCGAAAGATCCTGCTCGGTCAAAAATGCCCGGCTGGTGATATATCCGCGGCTAATATACCAGTCAGATATATCCCGGGTTAGCTGATTGATCTTCGCCATGCCGAGGCAGCGATCAATATAGGGCGTAATTAGGCGATTCCGGGCCGGGTCGGAAAGCAGCGTGGCATTTTCAATATCAATATGGCGAATGGTGAAGCAGGGTCCCTGGTCAGGTTGGGCCACAGGGCTTGCCAGTCGGGGCTGGAGGCTACGCTGGATCTCCTCTCGCTGCTGCCTGTTCTGCAACAGCAAATCCTGCTGCTGCTGGAGAATAGTGTCCCGGTCGGCAGGCGTCAGCGGCGCAGCATAGTTTAATTCGGAGTAAAAAAGCACGCACAAAAAGGCGGCCTTATAATAATGGCGCATAAAGGAAGAGTCTATTTTTGTCATTTCCTTTTAGTATGCCAGCGCAGCAATAAATAAGAAAAGTCTTAAATAAACACCCTATTAATATTAGTAGTTAATTTACCTTAAGTTTGATTATTGAATTTAAGATAAGGAATGAAATAACTCATTTATTATTTTTCTGGAATCGTTTAACTGATGAATATTTAAACAATAATTGTCCTGCAACATTAGGCAAAACAGGTCACGAAATAAAAAAGCCACGTATTCTCATACGTGGCTTTTTTAAAAGGTGGGTGATGATTATTAATCCATGCTTGCGCCGCCGCTAATGCGGAATTTAATGTTGACGGTAATGCCCTGCCCTGGCTTCCCGCTCTCATAGCGCCACTTCTTCATCGCCTGCTTAACTTCACGTTCAAACATGTTTGCAGGCTGGGCGGAGAGGATCTCAACGTTATTCACCCGGCCATCGGCATCGACATCAAACTTCACGCGAACGTTGCCGTCCATGCGCAATGCAAAAGCTCGCGTAGGGTACTGCGGCCTGTCGCGGCTGATCGCTCGCGGCCCGGTGTTCACCGATGGTGCAGGCGATGCAGGAGCTGGTTTCGCCGCTGCCGTTGGCGCAGGCTGCACGGGCGCATTGTTTTCAAACGGAGAAGTCTGACGAGGCTCAACCGGCTTAACGTCTCGCTTCGGCTGCTCAACCTTTTTCACCGGTTTAGGCTTCGGTTTTGGCTTAGGCTCAGGCTTGTGAATAACAACGGGCGCCTCTTTCGGCGGCTCGGGTATCGGCTCTGGCTCCGGTTCGGGTTCCGCGACCGGCTGTGGCGGAGGCTGAACAACCTGAGGCTGAGGAGGCTCAAGATCAGCAGGCGCAACCATCGTGACGCTGATCGGCTGCGAAGGTGCTGGGGACTCAATAACCTGATGTACCGAGGTGTAGAGCAACCCGGCCACAACGGCACCATGAATCCCGACGGAGAGAAGAGTCGGCCACGGAAAGCGGCGAGGTAATTCCAGGGTCATTGACGTCATAATGGTTTCAGTGTCTTTCAAGAGACGACAATTTTAAATGCAAATAACAATCATATTCAACAACGCATTGCCCAAAGGCGCACTTTTTCCTGCTGTCTGCGCGAGTTTCCCGCTATTTTCTCAAGGATTTAACATCCTGTTTATCTTTCAATTGCAGTCTGCCCGAGGTTCACTTACCGTGGTTTACAACCCAACATCAAGAAGGAAGTGTGCCCGTGCTGTACGTCATTTATGCCCAAGATATTGCCGATTCACTGGAAAAGCGCCTGTCCGTTCGCCCTGCCCACCTGGCTCGCCTTCAGGTGCTGCGTGACGAAGGTCGTCTGCTGACCGCAGGCCCGATGCCGGCGGTTGACAGCAACGATCCTGGCAGCGCCGGCTTTACCGGTTCCACGGTGATTGCCGAGTTTGTGTCTCTGGAAGAGGCGAAAGCCTGGGCTGATGCAGACCCGTATATCGCCGCAGGCGTGTACGCTAAAGTTGAAGTAAAACCGTACAAGAAAGTGTTCTAGATTTAATTTAATACATTGTTTTAATTGTATTTAATTATAGCTAAAACCAAATCAAAACAATAAAAGGGCACACTTAAGTACACAATGTTTTAAGGTGCCCTTCTTTCACCTGGTGACTGTCAGCGAATCGTACTGCCGTTCACAGACTCGCCCTGCTTCTGCTGCCCGGTCAGCGTATTCTGCCAGCTGTCTGTTTCGCTCGAGAGATTTGCTGAGCACGTCGGCGAGCAGAACGCCGGTTTCTCCGGCTGACGGCCCAGCGCCGACAGCGGCGTTATACTCTCCGAGCTGCTTCCTGATGGCGGCAATCTGCTGCTGCAACCGGCCAGCACGATTGGCAGCATCAAGAGCATCATTGCGCGCCTGATCAATGCGCTGCTGCGCGTCACGTTCATTGTTGGCTTTCTCCTGTTCGCGTTGTTTCTTCGCTGCATCATCGGCCCGCCGCTGCTCTGCTTTTGCCTGGGCGTAGCCTGAGGCGTATTGGGCTTGACCATGGCTAACCCATGCCCACCGAGCGCCAGCCACCAGCGCCCCGGCGATCGCCAGCACCAGCAATGGTTTCCAGTAGGCTTTGAGAATGGCGGATATCATGCAGCAGCGACTCCTTTTTTGATTGCCTCTGAGCCGGTGGCGTCACGCCACAGCCATGACTCAGCGGCGCGCCGCCGGGTCAGCCCTTTCATCGGCCGACCACCGGACTTGTTCCAGCGGGAAAACTGCGCCAGCGCCTGATCAAAGCGTTTATTGTTCACCATCTCCAGCAGCGTTGAATTCTCCAGCGCCTTCAGGCCGACGTTAAATGAGAAGCATACTAATGCGTCGAACTGGCCTTGCTTTAGCTCGATAGACACCAGCGAGGAAACGCCCTTCTCGAATTTGTCCAGGTCAGCCAGTAGCGCTGCGTCCGCCTGCGCCTGAGTCCAGACAACACCTTTCACAACATCACGCCCGGTATGCCCCCAGCCAATTGTCCATGGGGCACCGCCGGTACCGGGATCCGGATAAGCGGTCAGAGAACAACTTTCGAAATACTTGATGACGGCCAGGCCGTTCTGGGAAATCTTCATTGTGACCTCGTAACTTTGAAAATTTGCACGACGTTGCCCCGCGTCAGCAGCACGGCAACCATCATGACGGCGTTAAGGATGACTTCTGACCAGTCGGCCTGTGGGTAGTCGCCCAGCACTGTGCGCACCGGGATACTGGCCGAGATGAATATCAGGATGTAAGCGAGGATCCCCCCCCAGCGCCGGTGGCGGGATTCGCCTCGTCGGAAGGTGAGGACGCGGATAGCTATCACTGCGCATATAAGCGCGTTAAACGTTGTCCACGGATCATGATTTACCATCGTCTTTTCCCCCTGGGATAAGCTGCCCCGGATTGTCAGAACGTCGGTAAATCCATGTGCCGATACGCACGGCGACAATGGCCGCCACAAAAGCACCAGCTGCGTCTACGCTACCGCGCTCGAACGAGCTGGAAGTGATCGACGGTATGATGCTGGCCACGCCGATAAGCACAGAGGCAATGGGTTTGAAGAAGAGAAGCCCGCAAAGGAAGCTGAATATTGCGAGGAGTAGCCGCCGGTGAATATGATACTCGACCGCTGATGTTACGAAGATAATAGCCCCGGCCAGCGCGCCAAGGGCGACTTCTGGCGGAACGCCTGCGAACCAGGCCGCCAGCGCGGCGATACCCAGTGTCTGGTTAAGCGCCGTGCTGGCTATGGATGCTGACATAGCAGCCACCGTTCAATGTGCATATAGACCCCCTTAGTTGGTGATCATATAGTACACAATAAACCGTTTATGGATAAACATTACCAATACTGTACAACAAAAAGCCCACCGGAGTGGGCTTGCTCTGCTGTCGGGAGGTAGGAATCCTGACTATCATTTATGTGTTGATGTTAGTGCATCAGGCTACGCTTTCGGCTTTCTTTTCCCTTGAAGATAATTTTGACCACGCTGCTCTAATCAGTCTGTTGGCTGGCATTTCAATGAATTTAAATGAAGCTATTGAAATAGCTATTGATAATGCCAGGCACGCAAAAATATACGTAATAACAGATATTGCATCATCTTTGTCAGGATTAATTATTTCTATAAGCTTAGATATAACCATCCAGTGAAACATATAGAATGAAAATGATGCTTCACCAAGAAGAATAAAATACTTTCCTGACAGGATCCTAGAGATAAATCCGTTATTAAATGAGAACGCGATAACTATGAAAGACATGCATGGAATATACAATAAATCATATTTAACATTCATGTTTGAGATATGATTTGTTGCGAGGTAAATAGTCAATGCAAGGGACGCCAAAGATAGAACCTCCATAGCACTGCATACGCTAACCTTTGGCTTCACAGGGTTATCTATGAAAACTCTACAAATGATAACGCCAATTATAAAATCACCAATTCTAAAGAATGGATTAATATAAAACAGCCAATGAGGGGTAACGTTAAATAATGGATTTATCATTGAGTAGATGTTAATTGCTAAAATAGCAAACAAAACAAACACAAGGTATCTAGTTTTTACTTTTACGAGCAAGCAGAAGCAAGCATAGAAGAACATTTCACATGAAATGCTCCATGAGACAGGGTTAAAAGAGAAGTAATACTTAACGTCTGGAATGAAAGCATGAAGCAATAGTGAATTGTAAACCAATGCTTCTTTATTTACGGTCTCAAAGTTTGCTGTATATCCAAATAAAAAAAGCACACATAACAATGACACTAAATGCACAGGGAACAACCGTGCCAGCCTGTGGACAATGAAATCTTTTTTACTGAACTCTCCACTTGCTATGTTTTTTTTGAAGCTGTAGTTAATAATAAACCCTGAAAGTATATAGAAGAATGTCACCCCAACATAACCGTTAAAGAAGTAACGGGATGCCTCGTTGAACTGAGGTATTGTGGATAACGACAAAATCCCAAGATGGCTCACAAAAACACCAAGGGCAGCAAAATTTCTAAGAGATGTAAGACTGTGAATTATATTGATTTTTTTAGACATATAACTGCCAGAAAGTTAAATATTTCTGGCAGGTTAGTTTCATATGGCTTCTATGTCAACGAGTGTAAATCAGAATTCCTGAACATCAGCCCCGGCACTGATGTTCCATATTGATTTTGGCGACCCATTAACACCAATCATCCTTACCTTTTGCCCTGACCCGCTGGCCACAGGCACAGTTAAGTTTGGGAGGCCAGGTGCTATTGCAAGGTCTCCGCCGTTTATAATAACGCTTGATTCAACTATACCGATATTGTCTATGTTAATTATAGGAGTTGGTGCGCGTGGATTGTGTTGCCCGATTGGCAAGAATCCATTAACAATCAGAGATGGCCTGAATGATGGATTTCCCTGCACAGATACTCGAATCTGACCACCTACGCACTCTTCTGTTGCGCAAGTATTCATAATTATGCAGTAAGGATTAACAAAATCAAACGCGTAACTAACCGTTTCGCCAGCCATCGGGGTACAATTTTCTGCTGTGCAGTTTGTCATTGTTGTGTATTGCATTCCCGACATTCTAAAGCCGAACTGATACCCGTTAATTTGTACTAATCGCATATCCATAGACGTTCCGATAACCCTGATTTGGCCGCCACGGAAATCCTCAAAGAATACTCCAGCAAAACCCTTTCCCGCGTACTGCGGAAAACCTAGCATTTCCATCACTCCCGAGAACGGGCAATAAGAGAAGCAACCAATGTCTGCGCATTCAAAAACACTTTGTCGAGCCACTGGGGCTGCTGCTTTTCCCAGGAATAAACCGTATTGCGGTTTAATAGCAAGTACATTTGACTCGGTTAATCCATGCCTACGGAACATGCAGTTTTCAATCCGACCGTTAGCGCAAAATGATTGCATTGAAAAATCACTAATATCCCACTGCTTAGGGACGAATGCACATAATGCATCGACCTGGAGAACGACGGCTCCATTTTTTGTTAGGTCGATTTTATCATTTGTCGTTTTATAGAATACAGTGGCCTCGGCTTTTCCAAAGCCACGAATACCCATGTTGTCATATATGGGGACAGTTTTGGATGTATTAATGCTACCTGCTGGAGCTTCAAGAATAATCCTGTTAGCTCTCGCGTAATCCGTTGCCTTTGTAATGGCTGCGGCGTTATCGGTTACTCCATCAGCCTTTACCCCCCAGAACTGCATATCGTACAGCGTGAAATTAATGCGCTTCCAGACAATCGTACCTGTCGCTGGCTTAATGACAATCCCACCGTCATCCGGCCATGCCTGGGTATTATCTACAGATTCGAAATATCCACCGCCTACATGCGATTCTGCATGCGTTGTACTGGCCGAAGAAGCCACATAAACAATCATCCCTGCGCTAGTTGGCACAGTAGCTCGTAACTCTGCAAGATTAAGGAAGCGTCCCACAGCGTTAAACCCGGTTTTATCTTCCAGGCTAACCAGGGAATCTTCTACCGTACCAGCACCATGCCCAATCAAACCCGCGCCCGGTGGTTTTGCAAGCTCAATTAGAACGTCAGCAGCTGAACCAGACTCAGGGAGTACCATTATCGGGTTGCCGTTATCATCCATGGCAACGATTTTATTTTTGCGCTGCTCAATTGCCGGTAGCGGCGATATTGCCTCAGGCGTTCGGAGGATGTGGTTAAGGTTCGTATTTGCCACGCTATCAACATAGCTTTTAGTGGCTGCATCCTGAGGTCGTGACGGGTCACGAAGATTACGGATGTAATACCCCATCGCATCATAGAAGTTAGCGACAAAAGACGGCCTACGCAACACCAGGCGTAAACCACCGAAGCATTGTTGGATCAGCATCGTCAGCTTATCGAAAGCATCCTCATGCACTTCGGCGAAGAACTTTCCCTGGTTACGAAGATCGGTTTCTTGGGTAACTGGTAGCTCACGCAACACAGAGATTCGCCATCCGTTTGCCAGTGGTGCGGTAAGCACGACATTTCCGCCGTTATATTTTCCAGCGCCTGTTATGGTGTAATCGGTATCCAGGGTTAGCACGCGGATGTTTTCGCTCAGGTCAACCGTCTGCACTACTAGATCGCCTTTTTTAAAAATCCTGAAGGTGTACGGAAACGACGTGGTGACGCCGTTACCAGTGTATTCGTTGTGGTCTACTTCGGTTGAGACTGTCATTTCTCTTTTCACTCCCGGGAATCGGCTCGCCCGGCGCGGCCGCATAATCGTCATTCTATGACCAATAAACCCGCTTATGAATTAATCAGGGTTTTTTAAAGCAAAAAATTACCAATAAGGTAACTATTTTTTCTGGCGAAACTTGCTACCCTCTGATATATGTATATCCATACAGTACAATGGTGGAGGTCATCACATGCCGTGCGAGTATCATTACCCTCTTGAAGAAGGACAGGAAGAAAGGATCCACAGCCCAGCTGGTGTTCGAATGCTGGTAGAGGATTCAAGCCTTATGAAATTACTGAGAGCCCTGGATGGCGATGGGTATGATGTTAGCGGGGCGGCGGCAGAACTGACAGCGCTGATTAACTACGTCAGCAGCACCAATGTTTCGATGGGTGACCTGCTTTCTCACCTGGACTATTGCACTTCGATCATCAAAAAGAACCTGCCAGATAAACCCTAAACGAATTTTAATTACCAAAAATCGTTGATTAATTTAACATTTTGGTGTATTTACTTTCGCACAAAGCTGCGCCATAGTTATCAGGCATCGGCAAAATCCGGTGCCGGGATTTGCACCCCGGAATGTTGAAGGCGCACGACACGCGCTATGCGTGTTTTTTGTTTGTGCGGCACAGCCACATCTCAATGGTGGGCTGGGCGGGGCAGCCGTAAGGCTGGCCGGTTTCCTTCGACGCCGGTAGTGCAAACCCTTCTCAGTTCACCACCAGCGAGATTTGCACCTCAGGTGGTGATTATCCAAGTCGAAGGAGAATCACAATGGCTAGTCAATTCCCATGCGGTATCACACCAGAAGTTATTGTTCGCAGCGGCCGTCCGGTCACTACCACTAAATCCGTCGCCGCTTTCTTTGCCAAGCAGCACCAACACGTCACGCAGAAAGTCGAATCCCTTGATTGCTCAGAACAATTTTTAACCAGCAATTTTTCGCTGGTTACCTATGAGCACAACGGGAACACCTATAAAATGTATGAAATGACCAAAAACGGGTTCGTGTTTTTGGTGATGGGATTCACTGGTAAGAAAGCTGCAGAGTTCAAAGAAGCGTACATAGCAGAGTTCGACAAAATGGAATCTGAACTGCTGTCTTTGCGCGTCGGTGAAAATACCCTGGGTGACCTGGTTAACACCAAGCCTACATCATTGAGCGTGCGTGACGGTCGCCGCAGCAAGAAGGAAACGGACCGCAAAGCGGCAGAACGTATCGCCGAGAAGTGCGTGCCGGTGATCCTGCGCGAGATGCGCGATTACCAGTACCACTATTCCAACTGCGAGATTGGTCCGGATGAAGTGCTGACCGCCCTGCTCTCTGAGGAACGCGAAGGGCTACAGCTTCACGCTCTGATACGCGAACTGGGAAACAATAACCACGAAGTTTCCGGTGCGTACCGTGAGCTGGAGGTGATCCGCTACTGCCTGATGCAACAGCGCAAGGCGATTGGTGACATGCTGACGCATGCCGAGTACATCATTAAGCAGGCGAAGAGCCACTAAAAATAACCAAGCCCGCGCTGCGGGCTTTTTTGTGGGGTGTTATAAAGTAGATTGATACTTTACGACCCTGTTTATAGCATCCCTTTTAACATTATCCGTGTTCGAAATGGCTGTATTTCTGTCTCTGTCAGAAACCATGCTGCTTAGGCGTTGAACTGACATTCCGTTTTTATATGCCATTTCGCACATTGCCTCATCGTAAGATGAGTTTGCCGCTGATGATATAACCCTACCACACTCAGACATTGATGCTTCAGCCACATCAGTGGGTATTGAATTGTCTTTCGTATATTTTTTTATGTAGTTATCTATACATACATCTTTAGCCAATATTGATAGCGAATAATTCATTTTTACTTTGTCACAATATGCCTTATCTACACCATCAAATGTATCAAATGAAGAAGAGCACCCAGATAATGCAAGAATTGCTGTGCATAAAATCAATCTCATTATTATTTTCCTAACATGAACTGCGAAGGTGGGATCAGGAACTCGTTACCCTGCTCGCGCTGCACGCGGCGCTGGTACCTCTCCAGCGAACCGGGATCTAACGCATCCTGTATACGGTTCAATATTAAACCATTCATCGCTGTGCGCAGCCAGAAAACATTCAGGAACGGCGTGTTGTCCAGTGCAGTGCGGTAGAAGTCGCCCAACTTTGCATCGCCGCGTGTCGACTGCTGGAGCAGCGTAATGATGGTATCTGCATTGGATGCTGCTGGGCCCATGAGGGAAGTAACCGGCCCTGCCCCCATTCGGTTAACCTCTCCGAACATGAAGTCGCCCAGGATGCCAAGGCCGCCACCCTGCGCTGCGGAGGCCAAGAAGGTTTTACCATCCGCCGGGCGCGGGGTTTGACCCTTCAGCATAAGCTTTGTCTGCAGGGAGATGTAGCCAAACATCGTTGCCCACACAAACAGGTTAGCCGCCCCCATGAATGCACCCTTCCCGTTGCGCAGCAGGGCGTTGGTGAGCGAGGTAGTTTTCGATTCACCCAGGCCAGCAGGTGTATAGCCGCGCCCAAATACCTCACGACCCATGACGTTCTGCATAAAACTGGCGGTGAATGATTTGTACTGACCAGCGAAGCGGATCGCCTCACCCGGAACCGTACCGGGAACGGTGCCCATCTTCATGAGCGCCTGGGTGCGCTCTCCGGGCTCCGACATAGCGATGTTCAGGCGGTCAAGGACGTAGCCTCGCAACTGCCCCTCCAGCGTTTCTCTGGCGTCAGCGATAGCGCGATCTGTTGCTTTCAGCCCCTTACTCTCAACGTATGCCGCAATCTGCTCTTCAGGTATGCCTCGGATACCGCTGCCGGTCATGAACTTGCGACCTTCACTGCCAGCCATGTCCATGCCGCGCAGCAGGTCCCATTCCTTCGCGCCGATACCGTGCAGATCAAGCACGCGGCGCAGGTCATCGTTCAGGCGCACATGCGGCAACTCTGCATTCTGTGCCAGCCAGTTGGTGATCATCATGGCGTTAGAGTTACGCCCGGATTCTGTCCAGAAGTTCATGAGGTTGTACTTGAAGAACAACTGCTGTGCCCGGCCCATTTTTCCGGTTAACGTATCGTCACCAGAGATACGGCGGATGATCTCCTGTGTCATGGTGTCGGAGTAGACGCCCACCGAAGAAAGAATTTCTTTCTGCTCAGCCGAAGTGTAACGAGCAAAGCGCCCTTTCATCGCAGTGAGCAGCGCGCCCATGAAGTTCTGTCCCTGATATCGCATTTCCGTGGCCGCAACCGGCACGTCGTTGAATGATGAGATTACGGCTCCACCCAACTGAGTCATTCGCAACCAGCCGCGAATAGTGGAAGAGGTATTGGCCAGGCCAACGCTGCCGGGTATGTTAAGGGAACCATCAACCTGAGGCATGGTGTTACGGTTCAGCCGTCTGACCTGCGTCATGTAGTCTGCCAGCGCCGCAGGGTTTCCGGCCTTACTGACGTCGTCGGCGATAGTGTCAGTCAGGTACTTGAACATGGTCTGCGGATTCGTGCCCAGCACGCGCATCATCCCGGTGGTGCGGGCCGCACTATTCAGTCCGCCAAATATGGCCTCACGGAGACTTCCGGTACCGAACTGCTGGTTATACTCATGCCATGAAACGCCGTCTTTGAAGTGCAGCACACGTTCCTGGCTCGCACGCTTAGCGGCGTTCTGAGAGCCCTTGAAGCCATTCATCCAGTCAGGCTTTTCAGATGTCAGGTGAACGCCTGAGGCAAGGCCCTTGTAGACATTGCTCATGAAGCTTTCACGATCGCTCACGCCGTCGAACGTGCGTTCATCTAGTCGCGGCAAAATAGCATCTCGCCAGGCCTCATAACCCGCTGACCTTATTTTCAGGATGTCGTGCGACTGCCGTACGATATAACCAGGCTCTTTGCGTATCCATGCGCCAGCACGATTCTCATCGATGCGGGCAGACTCCTGCCACTTCATGATGATTTGTGCAGCGCTGACTGATTGTCTTGTCATACCGTCAGTTTTCATTTCTCGACCGATACGCCACATTGCATCGGCGATCTCACGGTCATTACTGCCGCTGGCGATAAACTTCACCAGTCCTGCCTGGTCCAGGTCATAGTTGATGCCAGCGTGATATTTCCCGCGCAGTTGAGCAACTTCTGAAGCTACTGAGCGGCGGGAGCCGGTGCGGGCATCGTTACGGCCCACAAGCATAGCCTCAAGGCCAATGTCTGGCCTGTCCTTCCATGTGGTTCGCAGCTCACTCAGGCGCTGGGCGGCAATGCGGGTGTTGATAGCTTTGTTGCGAGCCTCAATTACCTTTGCCAGTTTGTCAGCGCCGGTTAGCTCTTCAGCAGCGCGCAACGCTGCCTCTTCAAGTGACAGCGCCTCATTGCTGGCGAGGATCCTATTTGTGGTGTCGTTCATGTCGCGCACCAGCGATTCCATTTCTGTTTCGCTTAACTTTCTGCCGGCGGCCGCGTTCACGGTCATTTCGCACTGCGTTAAAAATTCGTTAGCCATTACAGCCCCCGGTTAATCATACAGGCGGCAAAAGCACGCAGGGCCTTGCCAAAGGATTCGTCATTAGCTTCAGCGCGGATGGTTGCGATATTCTCACGCATCGTTGCAGCCAGCTCAGGGTTGTCAGTTGCAATGTCGTTTAGCAACGCATCGCTCAGGTTAAATTCATTCTCCAGATCAGCAGCTGCGTTATTCATTTCGTGGTCTGGTTTCTGGGTATCCTGCCATACTCGATCGGCTCTTTCACTGACAACACGGCCGCCTTCATCTGGCACTGGCTCAGGGTTTTGTATGCGGGAAACAGCACGCTCGCGCAGTGCTGGTTTATGCAGATCATAGAACGGCTGAACATCCGGGCTGCGCCCGTCCATCATGTGCGCCAGCGCAGCACGGTACGCCTGCTGGTTAACACTCCAGTCTGCCTCCCTTACGGCACTTGCTGCAGTTCTCACAGCACCAGCGACAGGGGACATCTGCATGCCTTCTCTGATTTCCTGCGCCCGCGAGGCGATTGTGGGCTTCAGGTCTTCTGGTATTTCACCTCTCGACAACTGCGATTCACGGGCGCGCCCCTGCTCAGCATCAGCATTGCGCTGAATGGTCTGGTTAATCTCTTCATTCCGCGCAGTGATAGCGTCCTTCTCAGCCTGAATATCTTTAAGCGCTTTTGCGCGGGCATCCTTGAACTTCATTCTCTGCGCCTGGTATTCGCTGGTGCGCTGCTGCAATGAGCCATCCAGAGATGCGATCTCCTGGTTATTGGACGCCAATTCTGAACGCAGATCGCCAACGTTATCGGCAAAACCAGTTTGCATTTCTTGCTGGCGGGCCAGGTAATCAGGCACAACATCATCATAGGCCCGGCTGTAGGCATATCCTTCAGCATCGCGTGAGATTGCTGTGGCCAGGTCTGCATTGGTGCCGACTTCAGGAATATCGATCCCGGATGGAATACTATCAGGCGTAACGACTGGCGTAGGCTGGGCGATATCAACTGCAGGTGCTGCAGGTTCATCAGGCAATGCCGCTGGGCGTCTGGCTCGTACAGCGTC
This sequence comes from Cedecea sp. VD22, assembly GCF_037150195.1. NCBI lineage: Bacteria > Pseudomonadati > Pseudomonadota > Gammaproteobacteria > Enterobacterales > Enterobacteriaceae > Cedecea > Cedecea sp. VD22. The sequence continues at coordinate 17,395 of NZ_JBBCPX010000021.1, read as the reverse complement.
AGCGATTAGCCCGCCACCGGCGTGCATAAGGCCACCAGCCATGGTGTTAAAGAATGTACTCTCCAGCGCATTACCGTATGTGAAGTCGTCACCTTCAGCTGCTGCTGCCTGAGCAGTTAGCGGGACAGTCGCCACCGCCTGCGCAGCGCCCATTCTTGAACCAGCCACAAAACGCTCGGCAAACCTGCCAGCGACAGAGGCCGCCTTTGCTTCTCCTGCGAATGGAACAAACGCTAGTGCAACGTTACCAGGATCGGCCATAGAGCCCGCCAGGCTGGCGGTGAAATTCAGCGGCGTTGCGAACCATCCAGAAGGAGCAGCCATTGCTATCTGCTGTTTGGCCAGCGAGGTTTTACGCTCATCAATGACGTGATCCAGAAACGCCTGGGTGACGCCTGAATCAGGAACATTGATACTCTTCACGCCGTATTCTTTCAGCCGGGCATCCGCATCTGATTTGCTGATAACGGCAGAGTTTGGGTCATTTGCCAGCATATCAGCCTGAGCAAAGCGAATGCCGGACATTACCGGCCCCTCTTCAAACCCCTGCTTAAGTGAAGAAAGCAGGGATTCGCCCAGTCCTGATTCTGCGTTGCTGATAGGCTGGTTAATCCCCTGGCCTGGATCATCGGTATAAATTGGCATGTTACCGTCCCTGCTGTTGGCCGTTCTGGATGATATTAATCAACTGGTCACGCTGGCTTTCAACGCTGTAATTTTTCGATTGCCCTGGTGTATATTTCACAGGCGAATCGACAAACTTAGTCAGGCTATTCCAGGTTGAGCGATCGCCAGCACCAAGCTTCGCCAGGTCAGAGAATGTCACTGTAATCGGGTTGCCGTCGGCGCCATTCACCAACAGGCCGTTCATCATCAGCGTAAGCCCTGTTTCATCAGTGTTTGTCACCCACTGCCCATTATCACGAATGCGGGAAATACTTTGATCGAGGTTCACATTATCCGGCAAGCGCGGATCGCCGATAAGCGGCATAATTTGCTCAGGCTTCAGGTCGTTAAGATATTTGCTGGCCCCGTCCTTAACATCCCGTAAATCCTGCCCGGATGAGTTTGGTAGGCGCCATGTAGAGTTTGTTTGATACTGCTCGCCTAGCATATCTTGATATGCTTGCTTGGCTGCGTTATCAGAGGATAAACCACGCTGCATATAAATATATGTAAGTCGCTTCCCCTGCTCATTATAAATATTCCAGTTACCTACACCATCACGCTGAGGAATAAGCGTAGAGGAAAAGTCCTTGAACTGATCATTCCATGATGAATCAGCACTATCTGTATCAGTCTTTTCAAACCCAGATTTAATATCAGAGGTTGAAACATTACGACTTTGCCATAGCGCATTTGCAGCTCTTGGGTTTTGCGTTGACATAATAACTTTGAGAGCCGGATATGATTTATTCTGAACCTGCCTCATTACCTGATCAGAATACTTACCAAAAGACTGCGCAACGGCCTGGATAGCCTGCACGCTGGACTCTTTGTTGTTGTCAATTTTGGTGAGGATGTTATCGACCATGGTATCAGGCAGCACTTTTTTGCTGACGATGCCAAGGCGGTCTTTTTCTGCCTGCAGGCGGGATGCCAGATATTCACCGGATGCCTGCCCGTTCTGGTAGAGCTGGAAAGCATTCTGAGCGACGTTAGAGTTTTTCTGCAGCCACGTGCCGGGATCCGACTCCCTGGCTTTCAGCACGGCATTGAGCTTCGCCTGAGCTGTGGAGTAAAGACCCTGCTTATACTTAAAGTCTGGATCAGACTCCTGCGGCGCCATGGCCTGAACTGCCGCCATACCCTGCTGCGGCGTTCCCTGCATAATGCTCTGGTATACCGGCTGGAGTGTCATTGCCTGCTGATACTGCTGGTAGTTTTTTTCCAGCTGCATGCGCTCTGCCGGTGATGCCTGGAGCGGCATCGTGGCCGCCCATTGTTTTGCAGTGATAGGCGTAACTGTCTTGCCCGCTTCTAGTGCGGCGATGTCATCACCCATCTTGCTCTGAAGCGCTATGCGCCCAGCGGAAGCCTGCATGTCGTACATACCGGCAACCTTAGCCATCATCGCTGACTTATTCTGTGGGCTCATGGCATTCCAGAATGGCTGACTTGCCAGGCTCTCCATGGTCGCCTTACCGGGTATTGCCCCGGCGCTACCAGTCACTTTGGCAACATAGTTTCTGGTTTCTTCAAACGGGATTGCCGCGGCAAATTGCTCATTAGAAACCTGACCGGTACGCGGATCACCAAGCTTATTGATCCAGCCATCAACGGCACCTGGCCCAGCGTTATATGCCGCCACAGCCAGCACAGGATTGTTGTCATATTTTTTCATCTGCGCACCGAAGTACGCTTTGCCCAACTGCGCGTTATACCGAGGGTCATTGAGCCACTTATCACGATCCCATTCCAGACCAGCGAGGCGGGCAGCCTCGGGACCGGTATCCTCCATAACTTGAGCTACGCCAACGGCCCCTTTGCCAGAACGAAGCGGGGCTCCGTCCTTACCGAACTGGTTTCCACCGCTTTCATTCCAGATCATCGCGGAAAATAGCTGTGCTTCGTTCGGCGTGTCGGTAACCTCTATCTTTCCGTCTGGCCCCATCATCTGCATGTAGGTTGGGGTGTACCAGGCCTCGCTGGCTTTGTTGGCCGCCTGCTCACGCCACTGTACCCAGTTACCTTCGATTTCCTGCTCACTCTGGCCATGGGCTTTGCCGTAGGCAATAATCGACTGGTAGGCATTCATTGCTGAATGATTGAACATTTCAGGGCTGGCAATGGCCTGTTGGGTGAGTGAGCTAAGCGTACCCTGCTGCATGCCAGCCTCGTACTGCTTAACTTGCCCCATCTCATGGCGCCCGGCCTGCGTCATGAACTGAATGCGCTGCTGCTGCGCCTGATCCATAAACGCTTTACGAGCGGCATCATCCGGCAGTTGCATCGCTAATTCGCTGGCTGCTGCATCAAACTGACTGGTGTACTCCTGACCCTTGCCGATCGCGTTCTTTCCCTGAAGTGACAGCAAACCGTTTTCCGGGTTGGTCATCAGATCGTTGCTGCGCTGGCTAAGCTGCAGCGACGCATCCTGGACCATAGCTACATTGGCCCGCTGTTTAGCTTCGGCAAAGGCACCAGCGTATTTCTCGCCAACTCCGGCAATGGCGCCGAAAGCATCCTGAGTGGGCGCCGGAGTAAAGCCACCGGTCTGCACGCCGATGCTTTGTACCTGGCGGCCCTGTACTGTAGGTACTACTGGCATAGAGCCCCCTTATCGTCCTGTCGGTGTGCCAACGGCGGCGGAAATTGGTGCGGCTTTAGATTGCGTGAACGGGTTCCACGTACCACCTGCCAGTTGATATGCGCCATACGCCTGCAGCGGCGCTGTGAGAATAGTGGTCAATGCGCCTGTGCGCCCATTTGAGCGCGCGGCTTTGGCTTCCGCCCTTGAGTTCATTGCCTGCACCTGGAAGCCATAAGCCTCACGCTGGGCATTATTCACCGTAGTCAGCGCATCAAGCTGGCCGAACTGCGCAGTGTCGCCGAAGATGTCAAGCGCATTACCAGAGCTAAGGTCTGCGCCGGTGGCGCCCATCGTTGCAGCCTGAGTACCGGCGGCCTGCCGGTTGCGTCGGCGAACTTCATCGGCCTGGGCATTGCCGCGGTTAATAGCATCCTGGGCCTGCTGCTCAGCAATGCCCGCATTCTGATTGGCTACTTCAGCCTGGTACTTACCCTGCTGGTTCTGGCTGTATGCCTGCATTGCTGACATTGCCAGCACGGCACCGCCGATCACTGTTGGGTCACACATTATTTTTTCTCCATGTGGAAGCGGTGGAAAGGCAGGCCCTGCACACCATATGGGGCTGGCTCTTCAAGACTGAACCCCAACCAGTGCAGCCAGGCTTTAGCGACGTGATTGCGCTGATCGACGAAGTTTTCCAGATATGGGTACAGGGAAAGGAGCTCGCTAAGCACTGGGCGTGAGTTGCGCAGAAAGGTGCGGTAGTGGCTCTCAATCAGCGTTGTGCCCACCAGCCACGGCGTACCCTTACCGCCGATGAGAGATGACGGGGCAACACCGAAGATACCGATCACTTCTTCGTTAACCACCCCGGCCCATGCACGGGTTGAAACGCGAAGTGCGTGCTCGAGAACTTCAGCTGGTGACTGGCCAGAAGCAGCAATGAACTCATCGACATCAGCGGGCCTGATATGCGGAAGCAATGCAGCCACATGATCTGCAGTGGCTGGAACAATGTTGGTGCTGTTCATCATGCACCACCCACTGATACGCGAGGGATCACAGCCAGCACAGAGAGCGGAAGAGGATCTGATTGCCTGATGTACACGCGCCCGCCTTTATCCCATTGGGAATCGAGTTTTACCTCAACAACGCCGGTGGCATCGGAAACCGGATCGTCGTAAAACTCAAACTCACGCTGCGGGTACTCGTAAAGGTGGTCTTTGTCAGTACCGGCGAAGATGCCACGACTGGCGTTAACAATGAGCGCCACTTTAGGAATAAGTTTGGTCTTATCCAGCAGCGTTTCCTGGCCGTTGATATTGATGTCCAGCGTCTCAAATTCAGCAGTGACTGGCAGGCCGATGTGTACGACTGCGCCCGGCGATTCCAGCGTGACCGATCCACCAGTAACAACTTTCTGCGGCTCAACGCTACCATCAGAAAGAATGCTTACTGTTTTGCCTTCAAGGTGCTCGAGCCCTGAGAAGTGGCCGCGTGCCATACGCCAGTTAGCTGTAGCTATAGCTTGGAACTGCGCGGGCACATTGCGGCTTGCTGAAATGGTCACAGTGTTGCCGTTCACTAATTCCACGATCTCGCAGCGCAGTTGCTTATCTACCGGCGCTCCAGTGTCATCGTTCGTTTCGGTGTACGGTAACTGGATCTCCGCGCCAACATCTCCAACTGAAAAATACTCGGTCCCACTGACGGTAAGCGTGTACTGTTCCTGATAACTCCATTCCCCGGCACCGCCGGTGATAGTTACCGTGCGCCCACTGCCATTCCGCCCGTCATAGCTCAGGCCACAATCGACAAAGAAAGCGTCCTCTTCACTGGTGAACTGGCGAGTTTGCAGGCGCTCAACGTAGCGCTTGACCTGGCCGTTGATGGTGCGGTTCACCACGAAATACACAGCATCTTCACCGCCCTCACTGATGCATACCGTTGATTCAAATTTCCCTTCAGTTGGCTGCGGCGCCCATGCAAAAACCTGCTGCTCACGGAGATACGTCAGCGCCAGCAGCATGCCATCATCGCGGATCGCCCAGGCTATTGAATAAGGCACGATTGAGAAGGACCAGTCCACCAGCGTGTGATTGGCGAATAAGTGGTTTGCCAGTATCGTCAGGTCGTTACCCTGATAACCGTCAACGTCGAACGAGTAAGCCAGATCCCGTACCGCGCTACCCTTCTCCTGCACAAACAGGGCAATGTTTGCCACAGCAATCGGCGGGATGTTGCTCGATCCGTTAGATCCCTGAGAGCTGAACGCGAAAGAGCTTGGGGTAAGCACTTTGTTCTGGTCGCCGGTGATCTGGTATTCACCGCCAGAAGTCAGTGCTACCAAAGAGCCGACATCAATCAGGTGGCGAATCTCGTTTACCTGCCGTCCGGCGTAGGTGTAGATGATCCGGTCATCATCCTGCAACGGGTTTTTCTTTCCGAAGTCTTTATAGTCTCCGGTTCGGCTGGCCCAGATGGTCTGAGGGTATGCGGTAGACGCGGCAAAGTAGAGTCGCTGTTGGTAGTAAACTACCGTTCCCGGATAGCCACTCACGCTGTTCCATGCGAACCTGGCCCACTTGTAGCTGGCATTGGCGGAGCCAACCACCTGTGACGGAAGGTAAGAAATAACCGTTGCTGTAGCCGTCAAGCCATCAGCTGCCACTGCGGTAATCATGGCGATACCGAATCCAGAGTGCAGGTATTCCCACTGAATCCCAGAGTCACCACTCCAGCCGTCCCATGACATTCCCTCGGTGTGTGATGGTCTAAGCGTGCCAGTTTTGCCAGCAGTATTCGCACGGTAGTAATTGCTTTCCGCACGGCGAACATCATTCACTACTGTCGTCTTGTTCGTTTCCCACACGGGAACGGAATCAACCGCCGGCTGCTCGAGGTAGAAAAGCTTTCCAACCTGCTCGGCACCGAATATCGTGGTGCTGGAGGTTAGCGTAACAGTTCCAGTGCTGGCGCTGGCGTAAACCTTCGCAGCGTTATCGACATTGATTTCTTCGAACGGCCCGTTCTTGGTCTCCACGGCTACCAGTTGCCAGTTGTCATGCGCGTAACGGCGCAGCTCCATTGGTGGGTATGCCGGATGAACGATGGTCAGCACGTCGGCAGACTGGGTAAACTTCAGGCGGAATAGATCAGCGTCGACGTATGGCGTTGCCAGTTCGTAAATTGTGGTGGTATTCGTCACGAGCACCTGCCCGCCGTCTTTGTAGACGCGCATGTACTTGTCGCCGAACTCCAGAGCATACGTCTGCACAGTTGAGAACTGGAACGGGATCAGTCGGCATTTCTTATCAGGGTATTTAGCCGCGGCGATAAACTTCGTACCAGGCCTGTTTTCCACGCCGCCGTACTGGCGCACAACAAAGTTACGGCACTTGCGCAGCGCCACGGAATATTTGGCCATGTCGATACGGCCATACAGAGAGGGGCCAATTTCACCGCCGGCGAAACTTGGCTGAATCAGGCTGAAAGCCATTATGACAACCTCGCAATAGTGAATTCACTCTCAGGCTGTGGCGGCTCCTGCGACTCTTCCAGGCTGCGCGATCCGGCGCTGAGGATTGTGCTGCCATACATCTGCATACTGCCTTGATCGCGGGCACCGGTTAGTTGCATGGCAATCTCTCCGGCCAGTCGCCAGGCCAGCGCGTCACGGAATATGTCGTCGAACATGTTCACGTCAGTGACCTGGGAAACGTATTTGAGCCATGCCTGAGGCTGATCCGTGTAAATAAGCTTTCCGGTGCCAGCCTCGTCAGCGCCAATCACGTACTGAATACGCATGGCAGCAGTTGGGTTACGCACACCTGGCACCATGATTTCAATGATGCGTTTGCAATCCGGCGGGTATGTGTAGGCATACTGCCAGTCAGGAGGCGGGTTACCGGTATCTGCAAGAGCAGCGCGTTTTGTGGCAAACGGCCACGGGAAGTCACTGAGCGTCGCATCGCGGCAAGCCTCGTAGTGCAGACTGCACGCACCGGCCTCTTTGCTTTGCTCGGTAAGGCTATTGATAGAGCGGCTGTTGCCGATGCGGCTCAACGCGATGTTGCAGATTTCGATAACGGAGGCCATTACTCATCACTCCCGTTTTCATCCTGGTAGCTATCGGTGCCGGTCTTTAAATTTACGAGTTCCATAATCCGCTCCAGAAAAGAAAGGGGCCGCCTGGCCCCTTGTGAGTGCCGGTTACACGCCCAGCCGCTGGCGCTCTTCCGCAATTTTCTCGCGGAGAGTTTCGGCTTTGGTGTTGAAGTGGGGTTTATCTCCGAAGAGCGCCTCATACTCTTCGCGAAGCTTTTCCAGCTCAGCATCGTTCAGCGGATCATTGCCACCCTGGCCACCGGCTGTAATTTCCACAGGTAATTTCTTGCCTGCTGCCTTCGCCTTTTTGGCCGCATCGTTCAGCGGATCAAGCGCAGTGCCTGGCACGCCGTCGTACTCAACCTCTGCACCCTCTTCCCATAACTGGTTGTGGATGTGAGAGAGGCGAAGTACGCGGTATTTTGCTTTTTCACCTGACATCTAAATCCCCTTAACCAGTAATTTTCGAGCGGGTTGGATAGGCAGTGTTGTTGTCCACATCCAGGTTGATACCAGAAGTGAACGCGCCAGCCGTCAGCGGACCGGTACCGACCACATAGTTAACGCGCAAATACTTCTGAACGCCCGCCGGCACCTTCTGGGAAACGATACGCTTACCCGCTACCAGAGCAGACAGAGCCAGATCGCCACTGCTTGCAATGGTGGTCCATGCGGAGTTGTCAGGGCTGGTTTGAAGCTGAACGTTAACTGTCGCCGCACCTTCGGCGGTTGCTGTGGTGTTTACCAGAGTCCAGAATTCCAGAGGGTAGCCAACGCCGATATCGCGGCGAGTACCGTCGATTGGCCCGAGGTCAATCACATCAGTTGAAGCTGCGGTAGCCGTTACCGCCTGCGCTTCGGAGAACATCAACAGTTTGTCGGTGATCATCTTTATCTCTCCGTTTAGTAGCCCGTTGCCGGGCCACTGGTTAAAGTCAGGGGTTAAACTACGCGCGCTTCGGTTTCCAGAAGCGCATCGGTTTCGCGGATTGGTACACCGCGGAACGCAGTCCACCACTCGCCTTCCGTCTCCTTGACGGAAATTGCCAGGGAAGATTTTTCCAGAGACTGAAGGTCAAGCGCCTGCCCGATGGTGCGGTTCACGTAGAACACCGGCTTGCCCATGCCGCGGTTAGGAATGCGGTGAAGCGCTTTAACCATCAGTTTTGCGATATTGGCCGCCTTGGCTGGGTCAGACAAATCGCTCACATCGATGTTTGCGATGCGAACAACGTAACGCCAGTCGCGCAGCACCAGGCCGTTATCCCACTTATAGTGGGTGCGGTAGCCTTCGTACTGGCCCCCATTAGCATCCTTGAGCGTCTGCTGGCCTTTATCTTCCATCTGCAGGCCCGCTTTCTGGCCTTTAGGGAAGATGCCGTGAACGGTGTTCTCACCCCACACCACCAGCCAGATAGAGCTGTTATCGGTACCTGTGCCGCCAGCATCGATAATGTTCTGCGCGTTACCGGCGCTCAGGCTGGAATAACGCGAGGAAAGCCCCATAAACTGCTGAGGGTTAATGCTGGAGTCACCGTAGAACAGCGTCTGCGCCATCTGCTGATTCATCGCTTCAATGAAAGCGCGATCCTCAGACAGACGGAATTCAGCGGTATTACCGTTCAGGTCAGCCAGCGACTTGTCGATCTCGGCATAGGTTTCCAGCATGCCAACGCCGTCAGTAACCTGGACGGTGGTTGATTTGCTCGGCTGCACACCGTAGTTCAGCAAGCGCCAGGTAGCCGACGGCAGACCGGAACGGATGGTAGTACGGTGACCAGTCGGCAAGTTGCCTTCAACAATCAGCATGTCCTGCAGAATCGGGTTGGTCTGGCCCAACAGCTCGATGATTTTATCCACCTTGCCATTGGGATCGATGCGCTTGCCCCAGTCGGCCAGCGTCAGCGCAATTACGCCTTTAACAGACATAGTTCATATCCTCTTATTTGCCGTACAAAACTTCGGCCGCACTACGCTGGCCAATGTTACCGGTCATAACCATGTCGTCTTCTGACATGGCTTTACCGACCTTCATGAACGCCCGAATGATTTCGGGGTGGTTACCCAACCCGGTGGTGTTCAGGTATTCTTTAAGTTCAGGGCTTCCGAACTGGTCGAAGGCTTTCTGCGCCAGACCGACGTTAGCCGTCATCTTGTCGCCGCCGATCTCTTTGTCGGCCTTGACGTCAGAGGCCCACTGCTCGGTTTGCTGAGTCCACTTCTCTACCTGCTGCTGTTGTAGCTGCGGCAGAAGTTTTGAGGTGTAGACGTCAACGAATTTCTGCGCCTGCTCGTTGGTCAGGTTCAGCTCTCGCGCAATCGGCTCAAACTCTTTGATCGCCACCTGGTCAAGCTCCTGACCTTCAGCGGCTTTGAACTCGTACTTTTCCGGAGCGCCTTCAGGCTTCTGCTCTTTAGCAGCTTTCTCAGCTGCTTGCTTTTCAGCATTCAACTCAGTTTCAGTCTTCTGATTCTGAGCGCCTTCCTCAGTCTTCTGCTCCTGATCTTGCTCCTGACCCTGCTGTTGTTGATGGCTCTCACCAGACTCCTGAGAAACTTCTGAGCCGGTAGATGCCGCAGCATGCTCACCGCCTTCCACTGACTGCTCGTTGCACAGCCGGCGGAACATGAGACGTTCAAACAAATTCATGATTGCTCCTGTTGGTTGGCCTCCTCGGCCATCTTCAGATACTGATGTGGGCAGTGCTGCATAACACGCTGAAACAGCGCCAGCGCCAGATTGCGCTGCCCTTCGTTAAATGCCATTGCCAGTGCATCCATTGGCGGGATTGCTGAGAAAACACGCCCCTGCTCCAGCACTGACCAAACGACGCGGCGGCCACCTTCAGTGCTCATCACCTGATTGATGTCATCGGCTTCTCGCTGTGACAGGTCACGCGCTTTTATTTCTCTGTCAGCTCTCAGCTTCTCTTCGTCAAAATCTGTCATTGCTGAGCACCTCCAGCCAGAGCAGAGAGAACGCTCGGATCTGCTGTCTGCGCCTCGCTAAGAGTTTTAGCGCCCTGCGCTGCTGCCATGCCCATTTGCATTGCCTGTTGTTGCTGTTGCTGCTGCGCGCGCTGCTGGCGCATGGACTGCACGTCCTCTTCAGGAACGACAACCGTCGGCGAAACGCCGGACATAATCGCGTAGCTGTCGATCGCCTGGTCAACGTTGAGCTTATCGAGAGCCTCAGGCTTGGCCTGCGCCATGTTCGCCACGAAGCCCACAAACCGCTCAAGGCTTCCCAGACCGATAGCTTTCTGGGCCTGAGCCATGACAGAGATGTATTCGATGCGCAGCGGCATTCCCTGCATCACATCTGGCGGTGGCGGTAGCAGGTTTTTCTTCACCATGATGGAGAACGAGCGGTCGATCAGCGGATCAAGGAACTCGTCGTTCAGGCGCTCAAGTACCGGCCCAAGCATCAGTAGTTTCTCTTCCTTCATCTCGATCACTGCTTCAACCGGCATAGAGCGTGTATTCACGTTCTGCAGCATCATGAAAAGGTCAGTAAAGTAGGCGCTGTTGATAATGCTGCGCGTGTCCTGGATGTCGGCGATCAGGTCGGCAGTGTTAGGGTTAACCAGATAGGCAGGCTTAAAGCCGTCCTGAGAACCCATCTGGTCGATGTAAGTGATGTCGCCGGGCAGCAGAGAAACACGCTGATTCTTCAGCGAAGAAGGCCCGACCATTGGCGGGTTTGTTGCTTTGTCGATGAGCTGACTTTTGCGCTTCTGCTCGAGCTGCAGCGCTTTCACCTGGCCCAGCGCCAGCATGCCAGGACATGACGATCCGTAAACATCCTCGCCGTTAACTTCCCAGCGCGGCGCCAGAATCGGGAACTCATCAAAACCAGATTCACGCAGCACGCGGTCATTGTCGCCACCAGTCTCGTAATACACGGACTTGTAGAGCTTGTTCTTCGCGTCCAGCTTTCCGGTATCACGGTTCAGGTTCGGATAAACGGCCTGGACCACTTCGATCCACGTTTCGTAAGCGCCGGTATCCCACAGCCCTTTAACCGTGGTGCTCACCTTGTCGATGCCGAACATCTGCACCATCTGGCGAACTGTCATAGAGAATTCGCGATACGCAGTGTCAACGCTAAGCCGTGGGCTGTTCGCAATGTAGAAGCTACCCAGCGGGAACGGATACGTGCGGATGATGTCCGCGTTGTCCTCAAGCACTGACATGGCGGAAGTGCCGTAAGTGCCAAGGCTGCCGTACATGATTGGCAGGGACTGATACAGATTCGACTTATTGAACATGTCGTTCATGCGGTTCTGCACAGTCTCCAGCCACATCTTCACCGGGCCGTAGTCCATCATCTCGGGATCAGGTGTTGCCAGTTTGAACCATGGGCGCGTGGGGCTGGTAATGCCGGACATCATGCCGGATGACAGCGTGCGGTTAGCCATAGTGGCAGTTGGGTCAACAATCTTGGTGTTGCGGCGGTCGCCGCGATTGACGTCACTCTTCAGGAAGCGGCTGCTGCGCGGGCTTATCCAGTCGCTCAGGTCGCGCCAGTGCGGCTCGAAAGAGCTTCTGTCCTGCTTAAGCTGGCTCAGCTCTTTCTGCAATTGCTCCTTCAGAGTATCCGGCATCGTTAACCCTTACTGTCCAAGCAGCGTTTTACCGCTGGTTGTCGCGGTTGATGTGTCGCCCTGGGCACCGGTAAGCAGCGTCGAGTTACGGCCTGCTGCGGCACGGCGGCGACGCTCTTCGTCATCACGGGCACCAGTAACAGCAGCATCCTGCTCTTGAGGTGCCGCCTGAATCTCTGGTGCTGCCGGTGCAGATGGTGTCTTTCCGATGCACATACGCTAACTCCAATGCGTTTAAATTATTACCAATTAAACCACATAAGAATTATTTGACGTAGTATATTGACAGGTTGCAATGTAATTATTACCTTATTGGTAATAGCACGGTGTATGGCACATGCATCGTTAGCGGCCCCGAAGGTTCCTTGCGTACTCATACCGACGGGATAAGCCGGAATGTGCAAGCCGGGCTTGGTTACTGCCTGACATGGCGACTCACCATCGCGGCGATACGGTGTGACACCTCGGAAGAGACGAGGGCACAACGGCAGGCATCGTTCAGAACTCCCTCTCACTAATGTGGTTGGCAGTTAAACGCAACTGGAAGGTGCCTCCCGTTGTGGCATGAGCATAACGCTGAAAATAAGTTCCACCATGGTGCAGTCTGATCACCTGCCGTCCAATCCACGAAACGGATTACATAACGAGGAGCGCATTAACGGAAGCAACGCCTCTCTCGCCGGGCGGCCCACTGTGGTAATTAGTGCTCTCTTCGTTGTGGCAATTGCGGCTAAGCGCTCGCGACGAGGCATGTTTTCAAACACTGAAAATGAAACGTTTTAGATGGTCTGACGTCGCCAGGTGTTGCCAGCCTGGCAGGTGGAGGCACCACCACCACAACCCAATCACGTAGCCAGCGTGGTACCAGAGGTAAAAAATGCTGTGTGTAGTCTTGGCGGTGGCAGTTATTCCCTTACTGACCACCGCCCTTTTTACATCATGACGCCATTGCGATGACTTCCTGCTGTGAAAACCAAACTCCTATTACTTCCAGTTCGCCCGGTTAGCCGGGCATTTTTTTAAGGTGATAATCATGAGCAAAGACCTATTCGATATGAAGAGATTACCTGTGGATAGGGTCGCGGCGAGAGTGGTCGGCAAAGGTGTTGACTGGACACCGAACAAAGTTATTCAAACCGGTGACAGTGATTTCCCACTTCCAATATTTCCCGCTTATAACATTAAAAACCCTCAGCATCGGCGTGAAGTGGAATCAATGATCGGCAGAAAGCGAGGAAGACTGACAATTATTGGCCTGGCAGACCAACAAGGCGGAGGGAAATCAGGAGCAAGATATGTTGCCAGGTGCGTATGCGGAACGTATACGTATCGGCGTGGCGCGCCTTTTAAGAAACATTCAGATGAGTTTGACGGCTGCGAGCGATGCCGTGAACTTTTATTTTTAAAGCGAGAAGAGGTTAAACGCAGAACAGGTAAATGGGTTGAGTGGAATGAGTTAATATAACACCGTGACCTGTCACAACTAGCCCGCCGATGCGCGGGCTTTTATTTTTCCATCACCTACAAACACAGCATTTCGAACTACTGCAAATTATTCAGTAGTTGCTCAAGCATAGGGATCGTAATCCGTGATGGCTCTGCCCTGCTGCTGACCGGGGATATTCATCCGTTTAGACACCGGGAAAGCGAACGTAAGCAGCAGGGCATCGCCCTTACCAGGCGATCGCCCTAAACGCTTTTTGATATCCTCTTTCGGTTCCATCTCTATCTTTCCGTCCACCCTGACTTTGTACTCCGCTGCCGAAAGGTCGTCTGCTGTTTCCTGGTCATCCAGCATGCCGCCCAGGGCGAGCCACTTCTTGCAGCTGTTGAACATCTCACCGCGCTTACGCGCCATCTGAGGGTCTGCGCTGGCGCCGCCGAACGGCACAAGTGTCCACGACCGCCCCCAGCCGTCGCCGATGGATTTCAGGCCGGTGCCGTAACCGAAGTCGATAAACACCGCATCAGCCTGGTACTGGTCTTCAAAATCAGCGATGCGCTTCGCCATCACCAGATCGTCGGTTGTCTTTGAGCCCGTCCATAACACCTTGCTGTGCAGCCCCTGACGAAGGTATATCACCGCGTCATCCACACCGGAATACGCCGGGTCAACGCCGATGATAACCGGTGCATGCGCCACCTGTGCGCCTGTGACGACGCGCTTCATTGCGGCATCGGTCAGGCCGGTGGGGATGAACTGCAGCTCGGACGCGTCAGGGAATATCCCGCGCACGCGCACCTTCACAAAGTCGCTGTCCTCGCCGTAGTCGTCCACCCACTTCTGCAACTGCTGTTTGTTGGTGCCTTCCACCGTGCGGCTGTCGATCTGCTTGGACTTCCATCGATGCCGGTATTTGCGGAAGCACTCGCGGAAACGACCGGTGTTACGTGTCGGGTTACCGAACGCCACCCAGATAATTTCAGTGTCTTCGTCGGTAAGCGCCCCCTCTGCTACTTCCCACACCAGATCGGCAATGTTCGACGCCTCGTCGAATACCACGATGATGCGCTTGCGCTCGTTGTGCAGCCCGGCGAACGCTTCAGTGTTGTGTTCGCTCCATGGTATGGCGTCGGCGCGCCAACGCTTATCGTGACCGGGATCGTTGCTGTACATCGCGGTGGCGGTCGTGGTGAACCACTCGGAGGTTATGGCCAGATTCGACCATTTGATGATTTCCGGCCAGGTCTTGGTGCGCAGCTGGTTGTCAGTGTTGGCTGTCACCACAACCTTACAATCCTCACACGTGGACATGCCCCAGTTAATCAGCATCGAGATGAAAGCGGATTTGCCGATGCCGTGGCCGGATGCGCGGGCAATCATCAGCGGCTGGTGCCGCGTTGCTGGGTTCTGCAGGTGATCGCCTATCTCCTGGAATGCGTCGGCCTGCCACTGGCGGGGGCCAGAGGCGTGAGCAAGCTCGGTGCCGTCCTCGCCCCAAGGAAATGCGTAGAGCGCATAACCAAGCGGATCATGCGTAAATCCGGCTATGTCCTCGATCAGTTGCTCTTCCGGGGAAAGGCTGGCGGCGTCGGTCATTCATCACCGCCTTTTGATTTAGCCAGGCGTCGGCGGGCGGCGGCCATGCGGTCGGCAATGGTGACATTCACGTTAACGTCCAGGCGCTCTTTGAAGGCCATCACATCGACATGCTTACCGATTAGCTCGAGGTTCTTCACCTTGTCCGGCCACTTGATTTTTTTAAGCAGGTTCTCGATCGTAGTTTCGTCGAAGTTGGTAATCGTCGTCGAGATATCCAGGCCGCTAAGCGTGGTGCGCCAAATCTTCGGCCACTCGCTTATTGGCTTCAGGCCGCCATCGTCGCGCAGTATGTCCAGCACATCCATCTGGTCGATCTCCACCAGCCGCAGCAGGACGTAATCGGCGCTGACGCGCAGGCGCTTGTTCCGTTCCTCCATTAGTTCAGCGATACGCTTCTGCACGCGCTCATCGCGCATGTTCTGGCTCGCGAACTTGGCCGCCGTCTTGTGCGAGTAACCGGCATTAATCGCCGCCTGAGTCTGATTCTCCGGGCATTTAATGTATTCCTGGCAGTAAGCTTCGACCTTCGCCGTCAGCGGCTTGTACTGCGTTGATTTCCGTTTCGGGTTAGCGACCATCGTTACCACCTGGCTATAAGTACCTTTTTGGTAATACTAACACGCAAAACAAAGCCGCCATAGTCGGCGGCCGTTGCTGTTATTTATCTGTCGTGACCAGTCACACCTTTATTTTCATACGGCGCCAGCCGGAACTTACCCAGCACTGACTATCACCGGCGCACGGGCACGAACTAACTGGAGTGCGGTCACCACATTTGCCGCAGCTGCTTGCGCTCATCGATTTAATCAGGCCGTTCAGGCGTGCATTGTCCTGCCGGATCAGTAGCGCAATGTACTCCGCTGCATCGTACGGCGCCTTTCCCGGGCGCCGGGCGGCGCAGTTCTGCGTCAGCATTTCCAGTTCCTGCGCATCCAGCGGCAGATCGATACGACGCTCGCCGCCAGCTAACTGCCGCGCTCGCTGCGCGGCCTTGCGTTCTGCTGCGGATTTAGCCATCAGCCCACCACCGACGTGAATGTGGACAGTGGGCAGGCCACGCCAATCGGGTGTTTCTCGCCGCAGATAAAACAGCGAATTTGGCACATTGACTTGTGTGGCGGTGCATTCACCTGCCTGGAGTCCTCATCAGCAAGCACATCACGAAACGCGACAGAAACCACCTTTCCGCCGAACGCCTCCATGTGCGCATGTACTGGCGGTTCTTTGCCGTCTTCAAACTCAACAACGAAAGTTAACCTGGACATCACTTCACCTCCGGCTTTGGTGCTGCGGCTATCGCGCCATTAAGAGCTGCTCTCACCTCTGCCAGAGTCGCATCGTATTCCGCCCGCTCTCCTGGTGTCATAGCCTCAAGCAGTGCATCATGCTCAGCCCGGCCAGCAAGCGCCATCAGTAGTGAGCTGGTTTTAACGCCTTTGCTCAGGCGCAGCCCTGGCTCCAGCAACACAGGACACGGAAGCAACTCAGGGTATTCAGGCACAGCAGGAAGCTGCGGCGCTGCGTAGAGATACTGGATTACCTGCTCGCTCTCGAATGCGTCGGGCGTAGCACGATGGTTCACGTATGCCCAGGCCTGATCGTAGTCACGGGATGCTGGATACCGCCAGCGGAACCCCACCGGCTCTTTCCCCGCTTCCCGCAATGCAAGTAGCTCGCGAAGTGCGCGCAAAGCAAAAGCATCACTTTCGCCAGTTACCGCTGTTTCTTCCAGAATGCGGATCTGGTCTTTGATATCGTCTAGGCTCAGGTTATTCATAAAGCCTCCCGGTAAGGCGCTCGCGCCATTTGCAAAGAACACTATTGGGAACAAACATCAATACGATGATTAATGGCCACGCAATCGCCACGAGCAGCGCATAAACACCTTTTAGCCACCACGCGCCGCTGTCCCTGATAAACAGCACTGACACAAACTCGAGAAGACCCACGGGGACGCCGAAACAAAAGTAAAGAAAAAGATATTCCATCTACTCCCCCTCACCCTGCTGTTTTTCATAAGCCAGGCAGGCCGGACAAACCCAGCCCTCGCCGCGAAACTTAATCCAGCCAGCGGAAATGCAGTCGTTATTCAATTCAGTTAGCACTTTTAAAACAGATGATTGGTTATCATCAGCCATCAATCCCGGCCCATTATTATCGTCAGACCAGCAACGAAAACCGTGGTATGGCGACCTTCCATCGCCTCTGCGCTCACAGCGAACTTCCAGCCAAATAGCCATCTACTCCCCCTCCACGGTGCCGCCAGCGGCGCGGATTGCTTCGATAACTTCCTCAACTTCCACTACCTTCGGGCAATCTATATCGCCATCAGGATAGAAAGACTCTGGCAGCTTCACCGCTAATGGGCTGGCTTCCAGCTCTGCT
>NZ_JBBCPX010000020.1:0-65475 GCF_037150195.1 Cedecea sp. VD22 | reverse complement strand
CGACCCACCAGTGTAGAAAGGCGCCCTAAAGGCGCCTTTTTGCTATTCTGAATTCGGGCAGGGTTCGAGCCTGCAGCAGGTTCGACAAAATCGCTTTTTGATTTTGCCCGTCGCTTGCGACGACCCGCAGGGTGAAATCATCCTGCACGACCCACCAGTGTAGAAAGGCGCCCTAAAGGCGCCTTTTTGCTATTCTGAATTCGGGCAGGGTTCGAGCCTGCAGCAGGTTCGACAAAATCGCTTTTTGATTTTGCCCGTCGCTTGCGACGACCCGTAGGGTGAAATCATCCGGCACGACCCACCAGTGTAGAAAGGCGCCCTAAAGGCGCCTTTCTACTATCTGCGATTTGAAAACCCTGTCATTCCCGGCACTCATTCCCCACTGCTCTGTTTCTCTCTGCGCATCGAGCAATAACCCACGACATTTCGACTAAATTTCGCTATCTTGTTTAGCATATAAAACAATGAGTGCCGAAGATGGCGTAAATTACGCTTGATTTGGCCTGTAATGTTAAGTCAGTAAAACGAGATTGCATGATGAGCGTAATGTTTGACCCGGAAACTGCGATTTATCCCTTCCCACCGAAACCCACGCCTTTGAGCAGGGATGAAAAACAATTTTATCGTGAAAAAATCAAGCGCCTGCTTAAAGAGCGGGATGCGGTGATGGTGGCACACTACTACACCGACCCGGAAATCCAGTCTCTTGCGGAAGAGACCGGCGGGTGTATTTCTGACTCGCTCGAGATGGCTCGCTTCGGCGCTACCCACCCGGCGTCCACGTTACTGGTCGCAGGGGTTCGTTTCATGGGCGAAACGGCGAAAATCCTTAGCCCCGAAAAAACCATTTTAATGCCTACCCTCAATGCCGAATGCTCACTGGATCTCGGCTGCCCGATTGAGGCGTTCAACGCTTTCTGCGACCAGCACCCGGATCGCACGGTGGTCGTCTATGCTAATACCTCTGCGGCGGTAAAAGCCCGGGCGGACTGGGTCGTGACGTCCAGTATTGCGGTAGAACTGATTGAGCATCTCGACAGCCTGGGTGAGAAAATCATTTGGGCACCGGATCGCCACCTTGGCAGCTACGTGCAAAAGCAGACCGGTGCCGATGTGCTGTGCTGGCAGGGTGCCTGCATCGTACATGATGAATTTAAAACTCAGGCGCTGGCGCGGATGAAGGCGCTGTACCCGAATGCAGCGGTGCTGGTTCATCCTGAATCACCGCAGGCCGTGGTGGATATGGCCGATGCTGTAGGCTCGACCAGCCAACTGATCAATGCGGCTAAAACTCTGCCTCACCAGCAGCTTATTGTGGCTACAGATCGCGGGATATTTTATAAAATGCAGCAGGCGTGTCCGGACAAAGAGCTACTGGAGGCGCCAACCGCAGGAGAAGGGGCAACCTGCCGCAGCTGTGCACATTGCCCGTGGATGGCAATGAACGGGCTTAAAGCGATTGCTGAGGGGCTGGATCAGGGCGGGGCCGCACACACGATTGAAGTGGATGCGGCGCTGCGTGAAGGCGCGCTGGTTCCACTTAATCGCATGCTAGACTTTGCGGCAGAATTGCGTCGAAAGATTAAAGGCAACGCGTAACAGTATTACGCTCTGGGGAGTTCATGGATTTTTTTAGCACGCAGAACATTCTCGTCCACATCCCCATTGGGGCGGGCGGGTATGACTTATCATGGATTGAAGCCGTGGGAACGCTGGCGGGATTGCTATGTATCTGGCTTGCCAGCCTGGAGAAGATAGGCAACTATGCCTTCGGGTTAATTAACGTCACGCTGTTTGCCATCATTTTCTTTCAGATTCAGCTCTACGCCAGCCTTCTTTTGCAGCTGTTCTTTTTTGTGGCGAACATTTACGGCTGGTACGCCTGGTCGCGGCAAAGCAGTAACCATCAATCCCTGCTGCAAATTCGCTGGCTACCTTTGCCTAAGGCAATTGCATGGCTGGTGATTATCGTCGCAGCGATTGGGTTGATGACGCTGTTTATCGATCCGGTCTTTGCCTTCCTGACCCGGGTTGCGGTGTCTGTGATGCAGAGTCTGGGGCTGAACGTCACCTTGCCGGAACTACAGCCAGACGCCTATCCGTTCTGGGACTCGTGCATGATGGTGCTGTCGATTGTGGCGATGATTCTTATGACCCGGAAATACGTGGAAAACTGGCTGCTGTGGACGGTCATTAACGTCATCAGCGTGGTTATCTTTGCCCTGCAGGGCGTTTACGCGATGTCGCTGGAATACCTCATTCTGACGTTCATTGCGCTGAATGGCAGCCGGATGTGGATTAACAGCGCGCGGCAGTCCGGCTCGCGCGCCTTCTCCTGATCAATGGTGATGATGGGCATGACCAGCGCTGTGGTCATGCTCATTCAGGTCGCAGTCAGGGCCGTGACAAACCTGATACTCCATCTGTACCGTGGCATGCTCTATCTGATACTCGTGCTCGAGGAAGTGATGTATGCGCGCCAGCAAAGCATCATGATCGTGGGGCGGTACAACCTGAACATGCAGCGTCATCAGCGGTTTTTCACCTACCAGCCAGATATGGACATGATGCACGTTACGCACTTCTGGTATCGAGCGGGAAAGATTGCGCTTCAGGGCTGCAATGTCGATGGCGCCCGGCGCACCTTCTAATAGCTCATTGACGCTCTCTTTCAACAAACTCCAGGCGCTGCGTAGCACCAGGCAGGACACCAGCACCGACAGGATTGGGTCAATCGGCGTCCAGCCGGTCCAGAGGATCACCACCGCGGCCACAATTGCCCCCACTGAACCCAGCAAATCACCCAGAACATGCAGCGCTGCCGCACGGACGTTGAGGTTTTTCTCTCCGCTGCCGCTGTGCAGGATCCAGAAAGAGACCAGGTTCGCCAGCAGCCCGGCGATCGCAATGGTCAGCATTGCCCAGCCTGCAATAGGCTGAGGATTTGAGAAGCGCTGAATCGCTTCCCAGACGATAAGTATGGTGATAACCACCAAAGCGATAGCGTTTACAAAAGCGGCAAGCGTCGTCAGGCGCAGCCAGCCAAAGGTATGCCGGGCGTTGGGCGGCCGACGAGCAAAATGCACGGCCAACAAAGCAAACAGCAGCGCTGCTGCGTCGGTGAGCATATGGCCGGCATCGGCCAGCAGAGCCAGCGAGCCGGAAAGCAGGCCGCCGATAACTTCGGCAACCATAAAAATTGCCGTGATGAGAAAGGCAAACAGCAGGCGTTTTACGTTGCTATCAGCAGAGGTATGTTGGTGTGAATGCGCCATGATCTCTCGCAAAAAATTAATCCCGGTGGGCTAATTATAACTGCTCCATGGTTTCAACTGGTTGAAAGAGGCTGAAAAATCCTGCGAGTCAAAAATGGGAATGGGACCTTAATTTTCAAAATAGCATTCAATATTGAAAATTTAACATCCTTCAGTGGTAAGCATTGAAACATGGCGTTAATCCATCGATTCTCATTCTGTTTTCACTGTTTTTTTCGAGTTTTCAGGATTAATTTATTAGAAGTGTAAAAGCCCGTTTACACTTGTGGTTATGCGAGTTAGATTGAAAGGATTGCAACGAAGAAAAATATCAGGACGACCCCGGAAATATCATGAATTATCAGAACGACGACTTAAGAATTAAAGAGATTAACGAGCTTCTCCCCCCTGTAGCGCTGTTGGAAAAATTCCCCGCCACTGAAAAAGCTGCCCACACTGTCTCTCAGGCGCGTAAAGCGATCCATAAAATCCTTAAAGGCAGCGACGATCGCCTGCTGGTGGTGATCGGGCCTTGCTCCATCCACGACACCAAAGCCGCCAAAGAGTACGGCGCGCGCCTGCTGGCATTGCGTGAAGAGCTTCAGGGCGAACTGGAAGTGGTGATGCGCGTCTATTTCGAAAAACCACGCACTACCGTGGGCTGGAAAGGTCTGATTAACGATCCGCACATGGACAGCAGCTACCAGATTAACGACGGTCTGCGTATTGCGCGTAAACTGCTGCTGGATATCAACGATTCCGGCCTGCCAGCGGCGGGGGAATTCCTCGATATGATCACGCCTCAGTATCTGGCGGATCTGATGAGCTGGGGCGCTATTGGCGCGCGTACCACTGAATCACAGGTACACCGCGAACTGGCTTCCGGCCTCTCTTGCCCGGTTGGCTTTAAAAACGGCACCGACGGCACGATCAAAGTTGCGATTGATGCCATCAACGCTGCTGGAGCGCCGCACTGCTTCCTGTCCGTAACCAAGTGGGGCCATTCCGCTATCGTTAACACTAGCGGGAACGGTGACTGCCACATTATTCTGCGTGGCGGCAAAGAGCCTAACTACAGCGCGAAGCATGTGGAAGAGGTCAAAGCTGGCCTGGTTAAAGCGGGGCTTGAGCCACAGGTGATGATCGATTTCAGCCACGCCAACAGCAGTAAACAGTTTAAAAAGCAGATGGATGTTTCTGCCGACGTTTGTGGCCAAATTGCCGGCGGCGAAAAGGCTATCATCGGCGTGATGATTGAAAGCCATCTGGTAGAAGGCAACCAAAGCCTGGAGAGCGGCGAGCCGCTGGTCTACGGCAAAAGCGTTACCGACGCCTGCATTGGCTGGGATGATACAGAAGTGGCGCTGCGTCAGCTTGCTGCTGCGGTAAAAGCTCGTCGCGGCTAATGGCCTGATTTGAGCAATAAAAAAGGCGTGGTGCTTACCACGCCTTTTTTCATGGGCGGAGAATTACTTCGCTTTGCCCTGGTTGGCTACTGCGGCGGCTTTCGCTGCGATTTCGTCAGCGTTGCCCAGGTAGTAACGTTTCAGCGGTTTGAAGTTCTCATCGAACTCATAAACCAGCGGTACGCCGGTAGGGATGTTCAGCTCGAGGATCTCATCTTCGCTCAGGTTATCCAGGTATTTAACCAGTGCGCGCAGGGAGTTACCGTGAGCCGCAACGATAACGCGCTCGCCGGATTTCATGCGTGGCAGAATGGACTCATTCCAGAACGGCGTTACGCGGTCGATGGTCAGCGCCAGGCTTTCGGTAGTTGGCAGTTCGCTGTCGGTCAGTTTAGCGTAACGTGGATCGTGGCCAGGGAAGCGCTCGTCGTCTTTAGACAGCTCTGGTGGGGTGATCGCGAAGCCGCGACGCCACTGTTTAACCTGCTCGTCACCGTATTTTTCAGCGGTTTCCGCTTTGTTCAGACCCTGCAGGGCGCCGTAGTGACGCTCGTTCAGTTTCCAGGATTTCTCGACCGGCAGCCAGGCCTGGTCCAGTTCATCGAGGATGTTCCACAGTGTGTGGATGGCACGTTTCAGCACAGAGGTGTAAGCGAAGTCGAAAGTGAAGCCTTCATCCTTCAGAAGCTTACCGGCAGCCTTAGCTTCGGTACGACCTTTATCAGACAGATCAACATCATACCAACCAGTGAAGCGGTTTTCGTTGTTCCACTGGCTTTCGCCGTGACGAACCAGTACCAGCTTAGTAACAGCCATGATTTACTCCTTAATGAGCCTGGGATTAATGATAACAATTATCATTATATTGCCGCGCCATAAGCCACGGCAATGATAAACGTTTAACATAGCGAAAAAGCGCGTGGAGTGTAAGGTGGTTGTAAAAGGTTGTTATATTTTTGGCTCGATCTGGCGGGAAAGTCAGCGATTTGGTGAGAAATTGCCCTTAATGAAAAGGGCAATGGGTTTTAATGGGGCTGAAACTGGTATTCCGTAATGCTGAGATACGTCTCATCCGGTTTTAACCAGCAGTCCGGCTGCGGCCATTCCGGGTTATTTGGGCTGTCCGGCAGGAAGCCGCTCTCCAGCGCCAGACCGTTCCAGTCGCTGTAGCTTTCTTGATCGCGTGCAGGGGTGCCCGCCAGATAGTTTCCGCTATAGACCTGTAGCGCGGGCGCCGTCGTAAACACGTTCATTTCCAGCGCACCGTCGGTGGACCAGAGTCGTGCCACGGGTTGGCTGAGATCGCCTTTGGCCTGCAGCAGGAAAGCATGGTCGTAGCCTTTGGTGATTTGCTGATCGGCGTCGGCCAGAAAATCTTGTGCAAGCGTTTTAGGTTCACGAAAGTCAAAGCTGGTGTCGACTACTTCTTTCAGGTCTCCAGCAGGCAAGCCGCTGGCGTTGACCGGTAAATAGCTGTCGGCCAGCAATTGAAGTTTATGCTGCCGCACATCGCTTTGAACGCGGTCAAGATTGAAGTAGGCGTGGTTGGTGAGACCGACCGGGCACGGCTTATCGACGGTGGCACGAAGCTCGATGCTGATGCGGTTATCTTCCGTTAAGGCATAGCGCGCCGTGGTGTGTAATTTACCGGGGAAACCCTGATCGCCATCGCAGGAATCCAGCGCGTACGTCACAGCCTGCTCATTTTGCACGGCAATGCGCCAGCGGCGTTTGTCGAAGCCTTCCGGCCCGCCGTGAAGCTGATTTTCGCCCTGGTTAATCTCAAGCTGGAGCATTTCACCGCCGACGGTAAGCTTCCCTCCGGCAATACGGTTAGCGTAGCGCCCGACGGTCGCACCCATAAAGGCACTTTGCTGTAAATACTGCTCAGGCGAAGCGCAGCCCAGCAGCGTTTCCCGCACGCTACCGTCTTTGAGCGGCACCCGACAGGAAAGCAAGGTCGCGCCCCAGTCCATCAGGGTGACAACCATCCCCGCGCTATTGCGCAGGGTGGTAAGCCGAAACGGCTGGCCGTCCGGCGCCAGCTGCGGCGTCTCTTTTAGCATTGACCTGCTCCTTCGGAGGCTTTGCAAACGTAGAAGGTTTCTTTAATCCCGGTTTTGCTCTCGTACTGTTCTTCCACAGCCTGTTTCACGGCCGGAACGAGATCATCGGGCACCAGGGCGACAATACAGCCCCCAAAACCACCGCCGGTCATACGTACGCCACCTTTCTCGCCAATCGTCGCTTTGACGATCTCTACCAGAGTATCGATTTGTGGCACGGTGATTTCGAAATCATCGCGCATGGAGGCGTGAGATTCGGCCATCAGCTGGCCCATGCGAACCAGGTCACCTTTGGCAAGTGCATCTGCGGCTTCCACGGTACGGATATTTTCGGTCAGCACATGACGAACACGTTTGGCAACAATTGGATCCAGCTCGTGCGCTACGGCATTGAATTTTGCCAGCTCAACGTCGCGCAGGGCTTTCTGGCTAAAGAAACGGGCACCAGTTTCACACTGTTCGCGGCGGGTGTTGTATTCGCTACCCACCAGCGTGCGCTTGAAGTTACTGTTGATGATGACTACTGCAGCGCCTTTTGGCATGGAGACCGCTTTCGTTCCGAGGGAGCGGCAATCAATCAGCAGGGCGTGGTCTTTCTTGCCAAGGGCGGAAATCAGCTGATCCATAATGCCGCAGTTGCAGCCGACAAACTGGTTCTCTGCTTCCTGGCCATTGAGGGCCAGCTGAGCGCCATCCAGAGGCAGGTGGTACAGATGCTGGAAGACTTTGCCGACCGCGACTTCCAGCGAGGCTGACGAGCTTAACCCTGCGCCCTGCGGCACATTCCCGCCGATCACCATATCCACGCCGGAAAAGTTTTTATCTCGCTTCTGCAGATGCTTCACTACGCCGCGAACATAGTTAGCCCACTGTTGCGTGTTATGCGAGACGATAGGGGCATCAAGGGAGAAGCTGTCCTGTTGATTGTCATAATCGGCGGCAACAACTCGCACGATACGGTCGTCTCGTTTGGCACAGCTGATAACCGTCTGGTAATCAATCGCGCAGGGCAGCACGAAACCATCGTTGTAATCGGTGTGTTCACCAATCAGGTTTACACGGCCAGGGGCCTGAATAGCGTGGGTGGCCGGGTAGCCAAATTGTTCAGCGAACAGACGCTGGGTTTTCTCTTTCAGACTCATAATGACGCTCCTGACTGGCGGAAATGGATATCACTGACGGCACGCAAGCGTTCTGCGGCTTGCTCTGCGGTTAAATCGCGTTGGGTTTCGGCCAACATTTCATAGCCGACCATAAATTTACGTACCGTGGCGCTGCGCAGCAGCGGCGGGTAGAAATGCGCGTGAAGCTGCCAGTGCTGATTGCTTTCACCGTTGAACGGTGCGCCGTGCCAGCCCATTGAGTAGGGGAAGGAGCACTGGAAGAGATTGTCATAGCGGCTGGTGAGTTTTTTCAGCGCTAACGCCAGGTCAGCACCTTGTTCTGCACTGAGGTCGGTGATACGCAGGACGTGGGTTTTGGGCAGCAGCAGCGTTTCGAACGGCCAGGCTGCCCAGTAAGGGACGACGGCCAGCCAGTGTTCGGTTTCAACCACGGTGCGGCTACCGTCCGACCGTTCACGCTGCACGTAGTCCAGCAGCATTGGGGTGCCCTGGTGGGCGAAATATTCACGTTGTAGGGCATCTTCACGGGCGACCTCATTAGGCAAAAAGCTGTTTGCCCAAACCTGTCCGTGAGGATGTGGGTTGGAGCAGCCCATGGCCGCGCCTTTGTTTTCAAATACCTGAACCCACGGGTATGTCTGCCCCAGTTCAGCGGTCTGCTGTTGCCAGGTTTGTACGACTTCTTCCAGAGCGGGAAGCGTAAGCTCTGGCAATGTTTTACTGTGGTCGGGAGAGAAGCAGATAACCCGGCTGGTACCGCGCGCGCTTTCGCAACGCATCAAGGGATCGTGGTTCACTGGGGCATCGGGCGTGTTCGTCATCAGCGCCGCAAAATCGTTGGTAAAAACGAAAGTGCCGGTGTACTCGGGATTTTTATCCCCGGTAACGCGCGTATTCCCTGGGCAAAGAAAACAGTCCGGATCGTGTGCCGGAAGTTTTTCTTGCGCAGGGGTTTCCTGCGCGCCCTGCCAGGGGCGTTTCGCCCGATGTGGCGAAACTAAAATCCATTGACCCGTTAGCGGGTTATAGCGGCGATGCGGGTGATCGACCGGGTTAAACTGCTCCATCACATATCCTTAATCTTCATAACCTTGGGGATGGCGTGACTGCCAGCGCCAGGTATCGTCTGCCATTTCCTGCAGCGAACGGCTGACACGCCAGTTGAGTTCTTTGTCGGCTTTGGTGGCGTCGGCCCAGTAGGCCGGCAGATCGCCATCACGACGAGGGGCAAAGTGGTAGTTCACCGGTTTACCGCAGGCTTTGCTGAAGGCGTTCACCACGTCGAGCACGCTGCTGCCGACGCCTGCGCCCAGGTTGTAAATATGGACGCCTAGTTTACCGTTCAGTGCCTGCATAGCGGCGACGTGGCCGTCGGCGAGATCCATCACGTGGATGTAATCACGCACGCCGGTGCCATCTTCGGTTGGGTAATCGTTACCAAAGATAGCCAGCGAGTCACGGCGGCCTACGGCAACCTGCGCGATGTACGGCATCAGGTTATTTGGGATGCCCTGAGGATCTTCACCCATATCGCCCGACGGATGGGCGCCAACCGGGTTGAAGTAGCGCAGCAGCGCAACGCTCCAGTTTGGCTGTGCTTTTTGCAGGTCGGTAAGAATTTGCTCAACCATCAGCTTGCTTTGGCCGTAAGGGCTGGCGGGTTTACCGGTAGGGAAACTTTCTACATAAGGGATTTGAGGCTGGTCGCCGTAAACGGTAGCGGAAGAGCTGAAGATAAAGTTAGTGACATTTGCCGCGCGCATGGCGGCGATAAGCTTCAGGGTGCCGGTCACGTTGTTGTCGTAATACTCCAGCGGCTTATTCACCGATTCGCCGACGGCTTTCAGACCGGCAAAATGGATTACGGCGTCAATACGATGATCGTGGAAAATTTCTGCCAGCAGGGCTTCGTCGCGGATATCACCGTTGATAAACAGCGGATGCTTGCCGCCCAGACGTTCAATTTCTGGCAGTACGCTGCGTTTGCTGTTGCAGAGGTTATCGAGGATCACCACGTCATGACCGTTTTGCAGCAATTGTACGCAGGTATGACTTCCAATGTAACCGCTACCACCTGTGACCAAAACTCTCATTTTTCGCTCCATATAGCCTATGGGTTAAGATAACCATAGCATAACAGATGGCTGAAAAATGTGATATGCACCAGATTAGTGGTATCGTTTACACTAAGTCAATAATATGGCTAAAGCAGTATATAAGGCATTGTAAAACAGAGAGATAGAATAAAAGCGTACGGCTATTCCGAAAGTCAGGTCAGGAATAGCCGCCGCGTGTTGCGAGATTATGCGGGAAGAATTTTTTCCAGCTGGTAGCCGTATTTGTCGCCGTCGGGTATGAAGGTCAGCCGATGGGTAATGCACTGCGGCGCATCTTCGGCGTGGTGGGACACAAACAGCAGCTGCGTTTCTCCCTCGCCAATCAAAATATCGACAAAGCGGCGTATCAGCTGCCGGTTGAGCGGATCCAGCCCTTGCAGAGGCTCATCGAGGATCAGCAATGTGGGGTGCTTAACCAGCGCGCGGGCGATTAACGCCAGGCGCTGCTGCCCCCAGGACAAACTATGGAATGGCGCATCGGCGGTGGCGTTATCCATCCCTAACATATGCAGCCATTCGCGGGTCAGCTTCTGTTGACGATCCGAAACGGCCTGGTAGATCCCAATGGAGTCAAAATAGCCCGACAGAATAACGTTTCGTACGGTGGTGCTCACGCGGTAAT
The DNA here is from genome assembly GCF_037150195.1 of Cedecea sp. VD22. Taxonomy (NCBI): domain Bacteria; kingdom Pseudomonadati; phylum Pseudomonadota; class Gammaproteobacteria; order Enterobacterales; family Enterobacteriaceae; genus Cedecea; species Cedecea sp. VD22. The sequence continues at coordinate 54,886 of NZ_JBBCPX010000020.1, read as the reverse complement.
CCAGATGCAGGCTGCTGCTGACGTACCCAATGTGCTTTTTAATATCCCAGATTGTCTCGCCGCTGCCCCGGCGGCGGCCAAACAGCGTTAGGTCGTTGCTGTAGCCCTGCGGATGATCGCCAGTGATCAGGCTGAGTAGCGTTGATTTTCCTGCGCCGTTAGGGCCGACAATTTGCCAGTGCTCGCCGGGGTTCACTGACCAGCTAAGTTTGTGCAGGATAGGGCGATCGTTGTATTCCACCACGCCATCGTTAAGCACAATACGAGGCTGGTTTTCCGGCAGCGTATAGCGAGCGGACGGATCGTCAGCTTCCGGGAGCGCCACGCCCGCCAGCTTCTCGCTGTGGGCCAACTGAGCGATGAGCGCCTGCTCAAGTAGCGCCTGCTTTTTACCACTTTCTGTCAGCGTGCAGTCCGCCAGCACGCCGGCAAATTGCACAAAATCCGGGATTTCATCGAATCGGTTCAGGACCAGAACCAGGGTGTAGCCCTGGGCGCTAAGCTGCTCGAGAAGGCTTGCCAACTGCTGGCGGGATTTCACGTCCAGCCCGTCGAACGGCTCATCCAGGATCAGCAGTTCTGGCTCTGACATCAACGCCTGGCAAAGCAGCGTTTTGCGCGTTTCCCCCGTCGACAGGTATTTAAAGCGGCGAGTGAGCAAATGTTCAATGCCAAACAGCGCGGCCAGTTCGCCGCAACGAGCCTCATCGACCACCTCTTCCTGTATAATTTCTGCGGTGGTGCGACCGGTGTCGTCTTCGTCGGCGCTGAGCATATCGGTGTTATTACGCTGCCATTCGTCGCTGACCAGCTTTTGCAACTGTTCAAAAGAGAGATGAGCAATGCGGGTGAAGCCGCAGTGGCGTTCGCCCTTCATGATGGGCAGGCTACCGGCCAGCGCACGGGCAAGAGCGGATTTGCCGCTGCCGTTCGCCCCAACAAAGGCCCAGCTTTCTCCGGCGCGAAGGGTAAGGTCGTTCAGGGTAAGGGTTTTTATGTCGCTAAGGTGAAACGTACCTTGCGAAATTTGCAACGCAGACATATTTTATCCCATTTTTTGCAGCGATGAGGCTAGAAATACGGCGTGTCTGCGCTGATGTCAATGAGAAGCGGACTTTTAGCAGAGTGTCGCGACAATCACCCTGTCTGCATTGAAATATGCTGTGACCTTAGCACCTTCTGCCAGCGCCTGTTGTTCTACGTGGATATTCGGCAGGGTGGCGCACAGCGTCTGGCCATCCGCCAACTGAACCAGCACTTCACTTTGTTCTTTGCCCTGCTCAATGCTGCTGATTTTGCCCGGCAACTGGTTATCGGCATTGCCCGCCGCATTAGCATCAGTGGTGACGTCTATCCACGGCGCTTTGATAAGCACCAATACTTCTTTGCCTTCGTCCAGCCCAAGCCGCTCTGCGCTTTGGCGGGTAATCGCCGCTTTCAGACGAGTTTCACCGTCAGCCAGCAGAATATCGACGTGCTGCTGAACCTGTTCGTCATCGCGTTTAAGTACCGTACCAAACAGCTGATTGCGGGCGCTTGTTTGCAGCGAAAAGCGGGAAATGGCGGCGAGCAGACTGTCTAAAGGCAGGGCATCATCCTGCAGAACATCAAAGGCCTTTTGTTGAATTTGCGCGAGCAGATCGTAAAGCTGAATAAGGCGCTCGCCGTACCGTGTCAGAACGGCACCGCCGCCGCCTTTGCCGCCGGTGGCGCGATCAACCAGGTTTGATTCTGCCAACTGGTTCATTTCGTTAATGGCATCCCAGGCGCTTTTGTAACTGATACCCGCCAGTTTTGCACCCTGGCTAATGGAGCCCGTGTGGCGAATTTGTTTAAGCAGCGCAATGCGTCGCGGGTCGGCGAACAGCCGTTGCTGGAGTTTCAGCGTTAATAAAATTTCAGCCTGCATAGTTTCTCCGCGCCGCAAACCGGCTCAGCGTTTCCCTTTGTAATCATGGGGAAAATTATATCAGCTCGCCGCCAGGGGACAAATCGTTCCTGATTGAGCACAGCAATTTCATGGTTACTGTTCGATTATATCGAATTAATAACCAGTTTTTGTCTGTTTATTAGATTTTAATTTTTATTAACCCGGTCTTATTCAGAGATTAATTTCATTAAAAGAATAGTTTCATCGTGTCATTACCTTTATTATCCCTGCCGTACATTGGATGACAGCACAGACATTTGTCGGGATTGGGGGCAACTATGAGTACGTCGACAACAAAAGGAAATGAGGCAAAAGATAACCGCTTACTGAACGGTTTTCTTAATGCCATCGAAAAAGCTGGTAACCGACTGCCGGAACCCGCGCTGATTTTCTTCTATTTTTTACTGGTTGTGATGGGGCTATCCGCCGTGCTGTCACAGCTGGAGTTTGACATCGTTAATCCGGTAACGCAGCAGGCCGTGCAGGTCAATAACCTGCTTTCCGCCGAGGCGTTAACGCTTACGCTTTCTACGATGGTGACCACTTTTACCAGCTTTGCTCCTTTAGGCATTGTTCTGGTGGCGATGCTGGGCGTCGGCGTTGCCGAAAGCTCCGGCTTTATTAACGTTGCGCTGAAAAAAATGCTGCGCGTTACGCCGAAAAAACTGCTGACGCCGATGCTGATTTTTGTCGCTATGTTTAGCCACGTCGCGGCGGATGCGGGATATGTGCTGGTGATCCCTCTCGGTGCCATTATTTTTATGTCTGCCGGGCGCCATCCTTTGGTGGGGATCGCGGCGGCATTTTCCGGCGTATCCGGTGGCTTTGCGGCCAATATGGTGCCAACCGGGAACGACGCGCTGCTGCAAGGTTTCACCCAGGCCGCGGCTCAACTGCTCGACTCAACGTATACCGTGAACACGCTGTGTAATCTGTTCTTCGGGATCGGCTCAACAATATTGATTACTCTCGTTGGCTGGTGGGTGACGGAGAAAATCGTCGAGCCCCGGGTCAGTAAAATGGCGGTTGATGGCGACTTTAAGCATGATGAAGATATGTCCAGCGTCACGCCAGAAGAGAGCCGGGCATTCCGTCGTGCGGGGCTGGTGATGCTCCTTAGTTTGCTGGGGCTTGCCGCTGTTGCCTGGCCTGAAAGCTCAACGCTGCGCAGCCCTGAAGGCGCGTTAACCGACTTCGGCGCGCCTATCATGAAGTCAATCGTGCCGCTTATCTTCCTTATTTTTATCCTGCCGGGCATTGTCTATGGTTTTGCGGCAGGTACCTTTAAATCGGGGAAAGACGTCATTGGGGCAATGAACGACTCAATGAGCAAAATGGGTTCTTATATGGTGATGGCGTTTTTCTGTGCGCTGTTTATCAAAGCCTTCAGCGATTCGAATATTGGTACGCTGGTGGCGCTGGCGGGGGCGGACGGCCTGAAAGCCATGGCGCTGCCGGGAGAGGCGACAATCATCGGTATGGTGCTGCTGACGGCGCTGGTTAATCTGCTGATTGGTTCGGCTTCGGCAAAATGGGCGCTGCTGTCGCCTATTATGGTACCGATGCTTATGGCCGTTGGGATATCGCCAGAGCTTACGCAGGCGGCATTCCGCATCGGTGATTCTTCCACAAACATTATCACGCCGATGATGGTGTTCTTCCCGCTGATCGTGATTTACTGCCAGCGCTATGTGAAAGGCGCTGGCGTGGGCACGCTGGTGTCGATGATGATGCCTTATTCTATCGCCTTCCTGGTGAGCTGGAGCCTCTTCCTGCTGGTATGGTGGGGGCTTGAAATGCCGCTTGGTATTGCGGCACCTTATACCTGGTCAGCCGTATAAGCCGAGGCGGTCGGGCAAATGGCACAAAAGGAGAGTGCGTTTTTCTCAACTGACGCTAGAATAATCACTCTCGCTTTTGCCGGAGGCAACTATGTTCGAGTTATTGAAAAGCCTGGTGTTTGCCGTGATCATGGTGCCGGTTGTGATGGCAGTGATCCTCGGTCTTATCTACGGATTGGGTGAAGTGTTTAACGTCTTTTCAAAAGTCGGTCATCGCGACCAACAGCCGAAACAGCATCACTGATTCCCTGAAGGCCCGGCATTTGCCGGGTTTTCTCTTTCTGCCGCCTTAGTGCCCTCTACATACGCTCTTTCCGTTGATCTCCGTCAAGAACTTTAAAGCCCTTCTTCTTTCTGCCGATAAATTCTGTATCTTCCGCATTGCAATCGTTATATTTCACGTTACATAACGAAACAAACGGAGTGAAAACATGAATCAACGTTGGGTTCGCCTCGCCCTGGGTGCGGCATTATCTGTTTCTCTGGCAGGCCAGGCACTGGCTGAAAGTAGTAAAATTACCGTCTTTGCGGCGGCGTCGTTAACCAATGCGATGCAGGATATTGCCACGCAATATCAGAAAGAGAAGAAAGTTGAGATTGCTTCTTCTTTTGCCTCTTCTTCCACGCTCGCTCGCCAGATTGAAGCGGGGGCGCCGGCAGATCTGTTTATTTCTGCCGATCAGAAATGGATGGATTATGCTGTTGAGAAAGACACCATCAAAACGGACACTCGCGAAACGCTACTGGGTAACAGCCTGGTTGTCGTCGCGCCAACCGCCAGCAAGCAGGGCGACATCACCATTGATGCGAAAACCGACTGGGCATCGCTGCTGAAAGGTGGCCGTCTGGCCGTGGGCGATCCCGATCATGTTCCTGCGGGGATTTACGCCAAAGAGGCGCTGCAAAAGCTGGGCGCATGGGACAGTTTATCCAGTAAACTTGCTCCGGCGGAAGATGTCCGTGGTGCGCTGGCGCTGGTTGAGCGCGACGAAGCGCCGCTGGGCATCGTTTACGGTTCTGACGCCGTCGCTGGAAAAGGCGTAAAAGTCGTGGGCACCTTCCCGGAAGATTCCCACAAGAAAGTGGAATACCCGATTGCGATTGTGAAAGGCCACGATAACCCGTCAGTGACCGCGTTCTATAGCTATCTGAAAGGACCGGAAGCGGCGAAAGTCTTCCAAAAATACGGATTTACGACGAAACAATGATATTGAGCGATCCCGAGTGGCAGGCGGTACTGCTAAGCCTAAAAGTCTCATCTATTGCGGTACTCTTCAGCCTTCCTGTCGGGATCTTCTTTGCCTGGGTGCTGGTTCGTTGCCGCTTCCCGGGCAAAGCCTTGCTCGATAGCCTGATTCATCTTCCCTTAGTCCTGCCGCCGGTGGTGGTGGGCTATTTGCTCTTGGTGGCTTTTGGCCGCCGCGGTTTTATTGGTGCCTGGCTGTATGACTGGTTTGGCATTACCTTCGCCTTTAGCTGGCGAGGGGCGGTGCTGGCGGCGGCGGTTATGTCTTTCCCGCTGATGGTCAGGGCAATCCGCCTTGCGCTGGAAGGGGTTGATCTCCGTCTTGAGCAGGCCGCCAGAACGCTGGGCGCAGGGCGCTGGCGTGTCTTTTGCACCATTACTTTGCCGTTAACGTTGCCGGGTATTATTGCGGGTACCGTGCTGGCCTTTGCCCGCTCGCTGGGCGAGTTTGGCGCGACAATTACTTTTGTGTCCAACATTCCCGGTGAAACCCGAACGCTGCCTTCGGCCATGTATACCCTGATTCAAACCCCCGGCGGAGAAAGCGCCGCCGCACGTTTGTGCCTGATTGCTATCGCGCTGGCGATGGCCTCGCTGCTGGTGGCCGAATGGCTGGCGAGAGTCAGCCGCAAGCGTATGGGGGCAAACTGATGCTGGAACTTAACTTCGTTCAGACGCTGGGTACGCACCGGCTGGAAATCAACGAAACCCTGCCGGGCCAGGGCATCACGGCTGTTTTTGGCGTTTCTGGGGCAGGGAAAACCTCATTAATCAATGCGATTAGCGGCCTGACTAAGCCGGAGAAGGGGCGTATCGTGCTGAACGATCGCGTTCTGAGCGATGCCGAAAAACAGCTTTATCTGCCGCCGGAAAAACGCCGGGTGGGCTATGTCTTCCAGGATGCGCGCCTGTTCCCGCACTACCGAGTTCGCGGCAATTTAAAATACGGCATGGCAAAAAGCATGGCCGGCCAGTTTGATAAGCTGGTGGCATTGCTCGGCATCGAAGAGTTGCTGGAGCGTTTTCCCTGGAGCCTTTCCGGCGGTGAAAAGCAGCGTGTTGCCATTGGACGGGCACTTCTGACCGCGCCGGAACTGCTGCTGCTGGACGAGCCGCTAGCCTCTCTGGATATTCCCCGTAAACGTGAATTGTTGCCTTATCTCCAGCGGCTCGCCCGCGAGATCAATATTCCCATGCTGTACGTGAGCCACTCGCTGGAGGAAATCTTACATCTGGCGGATAAAGTGCTGGTGCTGGATGCGGGAAATGTTAAAGCGTTTGGTAACCTTGAAGAGGTTTGGGGCAGCAGCGTGATGCATCCGTGGCTGCCTAAAGAGCAGCAAAGCAGCGTGCTGAAAGTGACCGTGCTTGAGCATCATCCTCATTACGCTATGACGGCGCTGGCGCTTGGCGATCAGCACCTGTGGGTGAACAAAATCGACAAACCGGTGCAGGCCCCACTGCGCATTCGCATCCAGGCTTCTGACGTCTCGCTGGTGCTTCAGCCGCCGGTTAACAGTAGTATTCGTAACGTGCTGCGGGCAAGGGTTGCCCAGTGCTTTGACGACGAAGGGCAGGTGGAGGTTCAGCTCGAAGTGGGCTCCCGCACGCTGTGGGCGCGCATCAGCCCCTGGGCCCGGGACGAACTGGCGGTAAAACCCGGCCAGTGGCTGTATGCGCAAGTGAAAAGCGTGTCGATCGCAACCTGATTACAGCACGTACTTATAAAGCGTTTCGGCGATTCCGGTTTCCAGATTCGTGCCGATAGTCATATCGGCGCGGGATTTAATTGCGTCGTCAGCATTGCCCATGGCGACGCCCATCCCGGCGCTTTCCAGCATGCTCAGATCGTTGTAGTTGTCACCGAACGCAATCACCTGATCCATGGCCAGACCCTGAGACGCTACCCACTGAGCCAGACGGGCGCCTTTACTGTTGCCTCGCTGGGCGACGTCAACCTGATCGTGCCACGACCACTCGCAGGAGAGATCCAGTTCGCGCTCTACCTCAACGGTAAACTGCTTGAGCTTAGGAATATCTGAATCCGTCAGGGCGAATTTCCAGATAGCCTCCACATCCTGAGCCGCCTCTTTGAGTGAAGGCACGCTACGGAAAACCGGCCGCTGCTGTTCAGGTAATGATTGCGCCCAGGTTTGGGTGCGGGCGACGTGGGCTTTGACGTGTTCTGAGCTTTCGAGATAAAGCATCGCATCGTCGACGTACATCAGGCCATGTACCCGGTGAGCTGCCAGTAAATCCACCATTTGTGCGGCCTGCTCCGGGCGAAGAGGATCGGACGCCAGAACCTTTTTTGCATGATAATCATACAAATAAGTGCCATTGCAGCAAATTGCAGGTGTATCCAAAGCCAGTGCCTGATAAAAAGGATGTATGGCGACATGATGGCGACCCGTTACGATAACCACTTTCACGCCCGCTTCGCGAGCTTGCTGAAGGGCCGTAATGGACTCCGGGAGAATGGTTTTTTGCGGGGTCAGTAGGGTGCCATCGAGATCGAGAGCAATTACGCGATAACTCATTTAGGGTTCCAGTCATTATTCATAAGGTTCGTTCCGATGGTACACCGCTCACGCTATAGCGCAAAATAGCTCGCGCCGTGAGCCGGCCTTATGATGCTTACTTACGACGTCAGGAGGAAAGTAAAGTCATGAAACAGACAGTTTATACCGCCAGCCCGGAAAGCCAGCAGATCCACGTCTGGACGCTGCATGCCAGCGGTGAAATGACCCTTGTGCAGGTGGTTGATGCCCCAGGGCAAGTTCAGCCGATGGTTATCAGCCCGGATAAACGCTTCCTTTACGTTGGCGTGCGCCCCGAGTTTCGCGTAGTGGCTTACCGCATTACGCCGGATGATGGCTCTCTGACAGAAGCTGGCGTGGCACCTCTGCCGGGCAGCCCAACCCACATTTCTACCGATCGCAAAGGCCGCTTCCTGTTCAGCGCGTCATACAACGCGGCAAACGTGGCGGTGATTAGCCTTGAAAACGATGGCCTGCCGGGCGAAACCGTCGATGTGGTTGAAGGGCTGGACGGCTGCCACTCGGCGAATATTTCCCCGGATAACCGCACGCTCTGGACGCCTGCGCTGAAGCAGGATCGTATCTGCCTGTTCACGCTGTCCGATGACGGCAAGCTGGTGGCGCAAACGCCTGCTGAGGTCACGACGGTTGAGGGCGCAGGCCCGCGCCACATGGCATTTCACCCGAACCAGCAGTATGTGTATTGCGTGAACGAGCTGAACAGCACCGTTGATGTCTGGGAACTGCGCGACCCGCACGGTAAAATTGAATGTGTGCAGACGCTGGACTTTATGCCGCCTGGTTTCACCGGTACCCGCTGGGCTGCCGATATCCACATCACCCCGGACGGTCGCCATCTTTATGCCTGTGACCGCACCGCCAGCATCATTACCGTCTTCAGCGTTTCCGAAGATGGCAGCGTGCTGAATATCGAAGGCTACCAGCCTACGGAAGAGCAGCCTCGCGGCTTCAACGTTGACCACAGCGGTAAGTACCTGGTTGCCGTTGGGCAGAAATCCCATCATGCCGCCGTGTACAAAATTAACGGCGAGCAGGGGCTGCTGGAAGAAAAAGGCCGCTACGCCGTCGGGCAGGGCCCAATGTGGGTTGTGATTAACGCGCACTGATTGTCAGCCATAAAAAAACCTCGCCGCGGCGAGGTTTTTTCTTACTGAGCTAAAAATTACTTCTCTTCGACGACCGGGCTGCCTACACCACGGTTATTGAACTCCCACATGCGGTTGAAGCTCGGGTCATTCAGATCGCGTTTGATCGCGCCTTTATCGTCTTTGGTGCCAATGTTGCCCGCGAACGGACGCTTGGACTCCAGCGCATCACCCCACGGTTTAGCCGTGTTGAAACCTTCGTTGATCACGCTGTCGCGGATTACAACCTGGCCATTTGCGGCCTGGCCTAAATCCCATGAGCGACCCAACTGAGCGTCACCGGCTGCGGTGAAGCGGCTGTTGATTGCCAGGAAGCCGTAGTAGATGTTTGGCAGCGTGGCTGGTGCGAACACGGAACCTTCTTTGGTGCGGCTGTTCACCAGGCGGAAATCAGTGTTATCAAACACCACGGCACCGCGGCCTGCGACCACATCCACATCACCTTCAATGTAGCTGTTGGTTACCAGCGTACGCGGCTGACGATTGGTCAACATGCGGTTCTGAACATCGCTGTTGGTGACGAAGAAGGTGTTCTGGCGGCCCAGCAGGTGAACGTTATTCAGCTGTACTTTATCGCCATCGCTGCGCAGCGCCACGGCCTGGTGATTGCCGGCGTCCACGCTGTCACCCAGGGTGTTCTGGATGGTCAGGTTCTGGAGCTGCAGGCCATTATTCTGTGACCAAACGGCAGCGGAACACATCACGCCCACGGTCGCGCCGCGGCGGCTCTGGCAGTTATCGAACATGTACCAGGCGGGTTTCCCTGGCATGTATTTCCCGCCCGGGTTAACGGTGCGACGCCAGGTTGTCGGGTCGATTTCAGAGTCCAGCGTCAGGCCGATTTTGACATCATCTGCGTTGCCGGAAGTGCCGTACAGCGTCACGCTACCGGAAGCTGCAGGAATATACACCGTACCTTCATATTGACCCGGCATGATGGCGATATACAGGCGAGAGCTGCTGTGCTTGATAATAGCCGCGTCCACCGCGGCCTGGACTGATGTGTGAGTGACGCCAGGCGTACCGGCAGGGCCAACCACGAAATCAGGCTGCTGAGGCGTGCGAATCGAGGACGGCGTCCACGGGGCTTCATTTGGGTTCATCGCGGTGAAGTAGCGCGCTGCCACAAAATTCTGTGCTTCGTCAGCCGCCAGGATCGGGCGGGACTGGGTTCCCGGCGCCACCTGAGTAGACGGTTTGTCCTGGGGTGGGGTTGAGCTACATGCACTCAGCGCCACGGCGAAAGCCAGGGCTGCGGCGCGACGAGAAACCGATAATGTGTTCAAGGTTGCTCCTTGCTGTACGGTGGAATAGAGGGTTATTTCAAAACCTGCTTTTTATACTAAGTTGAGCGAAACGGGAAGCCGATTTGTGCAAATCGGCTTCAGAAAGGGGGGAGAGGGTATTTTTCGGCGATGAAAAAGCGATTTGTTATTCTTTTTCTACTTCGTACTGACCGTTTTTTTTGCGAATAATATATTTGTGGTCATCATCGCAGGAGACGGTAAGTGAACCTCCGAATGCGGCGGGGTACACGCTGTTCACGGTATCGCACTGATAACCCGCCTGGCGAATCACTGACTGTGTCTCCGCCTTTAGCTGGGGCGAGCCGGTATCGGCCAGGGCGCTGCCTGCCATCAGGCAGAAGCTGAGTACAACGGTTCTCTTCATTTCTGTCTCTCTGTGATGTGAATCTGGTGAAAGGTTAATCGGCAGCGAGACGGGAAGGGATTAATAACTTAACTGGATTTATTTGAGTAAATTCATTCCAGAAATCGATTAGCGGAAGGGCAGACCAGGCCGGCAAGCGATACCGACCCGGTTGAAACAGAAACTAGTGGAAAAACTCAGGATTTTTTACCGCCTGCGCGACGGCCACAATTAATTTATCCAGCTGTTCAGGGCCGATGATATAAGGCGGCATCAGGTAGATCAGGCGGCCAAACGGCCGGATCCACACGCCCTGTTCGACAAAGAAACGCTGCAAAGCGGCCATATCTACAGGCCGGCGTGTTTCCACCACGCCAATAGCACCCAGTACGCGCACGTCGGCTACGTTTTCGTTCGCCGTCAGCGGCAGCAAACCTTCCCGAAGCTGCTGCTCAATCGCCAGAACCTGCTGCTGCCAGTCTCCTTCCGCCAGGAGCGCCAGGCTTTCACTGGCAACCGCGCAGGCGAGCGGGTTCCCCATAAAAGTAGGGCCGTGCATAAAGCAGCCGGCTTCACCGTCGCTGATGGTTTCTGCGACATGGCGGGTGGCAAGTGTTGCGGAGAGCGTCATTGTGCCGCCGGTTAGCGCTTTGCCGAGACACATAATATCCGGTGAAATATCCGCGTGGTCGCAGGCAAACAGTTTCCCGGTGCGGCCAAAACCTGTCGCGATCTCGTCGGCGATCAGCAGAATCCCCTCCCGGTCGCACATGCGGCGGAGGCGGCGCAGCCATTCAGGGTGGTAAAAACGCATGCCCCCCGCGCCCTGGACGACAGGCTCCAGAATAACGGCGGCAATCTCTTCGCGATGAGCAGCCATCAGGCGGGCAAACGGCACGATATCCATCTCGTTCCATTCATCACCAAAGCCGCACTGCGGAGCAGGGGCAAAAAGATGCTCAGGCAAATAGCCCTGCCACAGGCTGTGCATCGAGTTATCAGGATCGCAGACTGACATCGCACCAAACGTATCGCCGTGATAGCCATTGCGGAAGGTCAGAAAACGCTGGCGAGGCTGTCCCCTGGCGTGCCAGTACTGCAGCGCCATTTTCATGGCGACCTCAACGGCGACGGAACCGGAGTCCGCCAGAAACACACATTCCAGCGGGGCAGGTGTCATCGCGACCAGCTTGCGGCACAGCTCAACGGCAGGTGGGTGCGTAATACCGCCGAACATCACGTGTGACATGCTATCAATCTGGCGCTTCATGGCCTGATTCAGTCGCGGGTGGTTGTAGCCATGAATAGCCGCCCACCAGGAGGACATGCCGTCGACGAGCATGCGTCCGTCAGCCAGCTGCAGCTCACAGCCCGCCGCGGCCACAACGGGATAAACCGGGAGCGGCTGGCTCATCGAGGTGTACGGGTGCCAGATATGTCGCTGGTCGAACGCTAAATCATCAGGGGTCATAGGGTGACTTGTAAACCATTTGAAAAACATTTAGGTTTACGAGTATAACGTCAATCGAATTCCCATAACACCCCTTTTGGAGAGGCCCCATGGCTCACCACGCACGCTGGACAATGTCGCAGGTCACTGCTTTATTTCAAAAACCTTTGTTGGATCTGTTGTTTGAAGCGCAGCAGACGCATCGCCAGCATTTCGATCCCCGACAGGTACAGGTCAGCACCTTGCTGTCTATAAAAACCGGTGCTTGCCCGGAAGACTGTAAATATTGCCCACAAAGCGCCAGATATAAAACAGGCCTGGAGTCTGAACGCCTGATGGAAGTTGAGCAGGTGCTGGACTCCGCCCGCAAGGCTAAAAACGCAGGTTCGACACGTTTTTGTATGGGGGCCGCCTGGAAGAACCCGCATGAGCGCGATATGCCTTACCTTGAGCAGATGGTGCAGGGCGTTCGCGCTATGGGGCTGGAAACCTGTATGACGCTCGGTACGCTAACCAATGAACAGGCGCAGCGCCTGGCCTCCGCTGGGCTGGACTATTACAACCACAATCTGGACACCTCCCCGGAATTTTACGGCAACATCATCACAACCCGAACCTATCAGGAACGTCTGGACACGCTGGATAAAGTTCGTGATGCAGGGATCAAAGTTTGCTCCGGTGGGATTGTCGGCCTGGGTGAAACCGTCACCGACCGCGCCGGACTGCTGCTGCAATTAGCGAATTTGCCAATGCCACCAGAAAGCGTCCCTATCAACATGCTGGTGAAAGTGAAAGGCACGCCTCTGGCGGATAACGAAGACGTGGATGCCTTTGATTTTATTCGTACCATCGCGGTGGCCCGCATCATGATGCCAACCTCCTACGTGCGCCTTTCCGCAGGCCGCGAGCAGATGAGCGAGCAGACGCAGGCAATGTGTTTTATGGCCGGTGCAAACTCTATTTTCTACGGCTGCAAACTGCTGACGACGCCGAACCCAGAAGAGGACAAAGATCTGCAGCTGTTCCGCAAGCTGGGGCTTAATCCGCAGCAAACCACCACCGAAATGGGTGACAACGAACAGCAGGAGCAGCTCGCCGGGCAGATCCTGAACGCCGATACCGACAATTACTACAACGCGGCGGCGGTATGAGCTGGTCACAGCGAATCTCCGGGGCTTTAAGCGAACGGCGGACCAGCGCCAGCCTTCGCACCCGACAGGCCAATACGCTCGGTAACGGGCGTATTTTTTCGGCCAACGGTCGGGAATATTTGAATTTTTCCAGCAACGATTATCTGGGACTGAGTCATCACCCGCAGATTACGGAGGCCTGGCAAAAAGGCGCGACGCAGTTCGGCGTTGGCAGCGGCGGGTCTGGTCACGTCACGGGGTATAGCCGTGCACATCAGGCGTTTGAGGAACAACTGGCGGATTGGCTCGGCTTTGAGCGAGCGCTGTTGTTTATCTCCGGCTACAGCGCAAACCAGGCGGTGATCTCCGCGCTGGCGCAAAAAACGGACACGTTTATCGCCGATAAACTTTGCCATGCCTCAATGATGGAAGCGGCGATGCAAAGTCCGGCTCAGCTACGCAGATTTCATCACAACGACGTTCAGGCCCTTGCCACGCAGCTCGGTAAACCGCATGAAGGTGAACGGCTTGTCCTGACCGAAGGCATATTCAGCATGGACGGGGACAGCGCGCCGCTGGCTGAAATAGCACAGGCAACAAGACAAGCAGACGGTTGGTTAATGGTCGACGACGCGCACGGTATTGGTGTCCTCGGCAAAGAGGGGCGTGGCAGTTGCTATCGGCAAAAAATCAAACCGGATATTCTTGTCGTCACCTTTGGCAAAGCGTTTGGCGGCAGCGGTGCGGCGGTATTGTGCGACGAAGACGTTGCAACTTACCTGCTGCAGTTTGCCCGCCACTTGATATACAGCACCGCGATGCCACCGGCGCAGGCCGTGTCGCTTCAGGCCGCGTTAAAGGTGGTTCAGCATGGAGATGAGTACAGAGCAAGGCTTGCTGAAAATATTCTGCGTTTTCGGCAGGGTGCTGCCCGACTCTCGCTGAATCTGGCGGATTCAGGTAGCGCGATACAACCTCTGATTGTGGGGGAGAATCAGCGCACGCTGGATCTCGCCTCCCGCCTGAAAGAGCGGGGCTTCTGGTTAACAGCCATTCGCCCGCCTACCGTTCCCCCCGGCAGCGCCCGCCTGCGCATCACCCTTACGGCAGCGCATACTTCTGGCGACATAGACGCATTGCTGGAGGCGCTTTATGACGCAGCTTGTTGATAAAGCCGCCGTCGCCGCAGCGTTTAGCCGGGCGGCAGGCAGCTACGAGCGTTTCGCCGAGCTGCAGCGTATCTGCGGTGATAACCTGCTGGCCGAGCTGGAAAACCGCCGTGCCGTAAGCGTGCTGGATGCAGGCTGCGGTACCGGCTGGTACAGCCGAATTTGGCGGGACAAAGGAAGCGAAGTGCTGGCGCTGGACATCTCGAAAGCGATGCTTGAGCGGTGCCAGCAAACCCAGTCGGCGCATCGCTTTCTTGAGGGGGATATCGAGTCTATTCCGCTGGCGGATGACCAGGTGGATCTGGCCTGGAGTAATCTTGCCGTTCAGTGGTGCAGCGATCTGCAGCAAGGCTTATCCGAGCTTTATCGCGTGACGAAACCGGGTGGATGCATTGCGTTCAGCACGCTTGCGGCAGGTTCACTGCCTGAACTGCACGAGGCCTGGCGCGGGGTAGACGAACGGGCGCATGCCAACCAGTTTTTATCCCTGGCCGAAATTGACCAGGCGTGTCGCCCATGGCGTTACGTATTAACCAGCCGCACCGTCAGCCAGCGTTTTCCTGACGTCATGAGCGCCATGCGTTCGCTAAAAGGCGTTGGGGCAACACACCTGCACGATGGCCGCAAAAACACTCTGCTGACGCGTGGGCAACTGCAGCGGCTCAGCGAAGCGTGGCCCCGGCAAGACGGGCAGTTCTCTCTTAGCTGGCAGATAATTTTTGGAGTAATTGAACGTGATTAAAAAATGGTTTGTGACCGGCACCGACACTGAAGTTGGGAAGACCATCGCCAGCTGCGCGCTGCTTCAGGCGGCGAATACCGCGGGGTATCGCTCTGTGGGCTATAAGCCTGTGGCCTCTGGCAGTGAAATGACCCCTGAAGGCATTCGCAACAGTGATGCGTTAGCGCTGCAGCGCAATAGTTCGGTTAAATTGCCGTATGAGGAGATCAATCCGTTGGCTTTTCTTGAGCCGACCTCCCCGCACATCATTAGTGCTGAAGAGCAGCGCCCCATTACTTTTTCTGCTATGTCTGAAGGTCTAAAGAATCTTACCGGAAAAGCCGACTGGGTTCAGGTTGAAGGGGCTGGAGGCTGGTTTACCCCGCTGTCTGACACCACGACATTTGCCGAATGGGCCATCAGCGAGCAACTGCCGGTTATTTTAGTGGTGGGCGTGAAACTTGGCTGCATTAATCATGCAATGCTCACGGTACAGGCGGTGCTGGCCGCTGGTTTACCGCTGGCGGGCTGGGTAGCAAACGGTGTTCAACCCGCAGGAAAAAGGCATGCGGAATATCTTGCCACGCTCAAACAGCGGCTGCCGGCCCCGCTGTTGGGGGAAATTCCCTGGCTTAAGGGGATCAGCGATCAAACCGAGCTTGGTCACTACCTCGATCTCTCCGTTATTACGATCTAAGCCGCAAGGCGACTGCAACAAAAGCCAGGCCCGCAGCAAAGCCTCGGGCTGGCTCCCGCTTTAACCTTTTCCCCACAGACAAAGATTCATTCCAGGCTGCAACGTCTATAGAGTATTTCATACTTTGAGTTGTCATATGACAACCTTTTATGAGATGCTTTTTTAGCCGGAGGAGATATGGCCAGAAAACGGCACCCGCAAAAAGAGATAGAGGCGGCATTAAGCTACGCAGAATGCCAGGGTTGGCGGGTCAAAGAGGGCGGTTCGCATTGCTGGGGAAAAATGTATTGCCCCTGGAACGATAAAACATGCCGGTGCGGCGAGTTTTGTATCAGCTGTGTCTGGAGCACGCCTCGCGACGCAGAGAACCATGCCAGACAAATTCGCAGGCTTGTGGATGGATGCGCCAATAGGGCATCACGTAGCGTCCTGCATTAACAAGGAGAAGGCTCCATGGCGGAATACACGTTCACGCTTGTTTTTACTCTACCAGAAGGGAAAAAAGATCCGGAGAAGTGGATTGCTGCGCTGGGCGCAGGAGGGTGTGATGATGCCCTCGTTGGCATCGGTGTGACGGGGCGTATTGCTCTGAATTTCATCCGCGAGGCCGACACAGCAGAAGAAGCCTTACTGAGCGCGCTGAAGGACGTTTCAGGCATTATTCAAGGCGCGTTATTGGTTGAAGCTGCCCCTGATTTAGTGGGATTGAGTGACGTAGCGGAACTGCTAGGCGTATCCCGGCAGTATATTCGCAAAGTTATGGTTTCCCGGGAGGCGTTTCCAGCGCCGGTACATGACGGGAAAACTGCACTATGGAATCTCGACGCGGTTTTACGCTGGATGAACAGCTCTGGCGTGAAGTCCATACCTTCGCCTTTGCTGGATATCGCGAAAGTGACGCGGCAGTGCAACCTGCATCGGGCGATGACGGAGCTCAACCCGGTTTTTCAGGAAAAATTGAAAAATTTGTAGTAGAGACTGCGTTCAGGGATCTAACCAGCCCGCCACGAGCTTGTCGTCCAACTGGGAGACATTCCCTTGCGCGACATTTCGGCCTTTATGCAACAGGCAAAACTTGTCTGCAACCCGGCGTATAAAAGTCAGCCGCTGTTCGACCAGTAAAATGGTCAGGCCGAAGTCGCGGTTTAAGCGCCGGATGAGGTTGCCCATTTCTGTGATAAAGCGGTGCCCTCCGCCGAGAGTGGGTTCATCCAGTATCAGCAGTCTGGGCTCTAAAACCAGTGCCCGGGCAAGCGCTAACTGTTGCTGCATATCCCCGCTAAGTTCGCCGCTTTTTACCTGCCGAAGGCTATAG
This sequence comes from Cedecea sp. VD22, assembly GCF_037150195.1. Lineage (NCBI taxonomy): Bacteria > Pseudomonadati > Pseudomonadota > Gammaproteobacteria > Enterobacterales > Enterobacteriaceae > Cedecea > Cedecea sp. VD22. The sequence continues at coordinate 38,031 of NZ_JBBCPX010000020.1, read as the reverse complement.
AGCTCGGGAAAAAGGTCATCAATCAGCGCAGGAATGACCCGGGGTCGATGATGTCCCGCCATCATCGCTATCTGAAGATTTTCCTCAACGCTAAGCTGGGAGAAGATGCGCCTGTCCTGGGGAACGTAGCCGATTCCAAGCGCAGTTCTGCGCTCCACGGGTTTATTCACCAGGTCTTCAGGCGGCTGTCCCGCCTGTTGCCACAGCATACTGCCGCTTTGTACTGGCAAATAGCCGGTAATGCAGTTTACGAGCGTGGTTTTGCCCTGCCCTGGCGCGCCAAGCACGCAGGTGCATTCTCCCGGGGTCAGCTCGAGGTCGAGGTTCCACAGTATGTGGTGGTCACCGTAAAACTGATTAACAGCACGTAAGCTAAGCATGGCTCATCTCCTGGGTTGGGGAGTCGTTTCCCTCCTGGATATGCTGCAATTAGCTTGCCAGCTTGGTGATAATGCCTGAAAGCATCACGCTATTCAGGATAAAACTGAGTATCGGTTTCCTGAAAGGATAAAGCTGATGCGCAAGATGAGATCTCGCTGCACTCGACGGGTGCTAAAAAGTACGAATTTGGTGCAATAAAATGCCTTTTAACCTCAGGATATATCTCGATTTCGGGATCTTGCTCAATATGGCCGGGTATAGCGAAATCGAATGAATAAAAGCAAAAAAATTAGCGAAATTTTTTTTTCGCCCCTGGCACAGGAAGATCAGGGATTTTTCCGAGTGGCTAAGCAAAAGGGCTTGCTGCAGTTATCCACCATTCCTGTGGATAACCTTGTGCATTAGAGTTAGAAAACTTGACGAAAGCGAGAGCGGGCGCGGCCTGCGGCCAAATTGGCGCGAAACCGGTCTTTGTGAAATATTCATTTGAATTCAAGTTGTTAAATAAAAGCAACAGTTGCAATAAAACTGTCAAACATTCGGCCCGAGGTATCCTTACCTCCCTTGACAAATGTTAAAAGGCGAAAAAATTTGGGGATAACCGGTCGTGGCTGGAGATTTATCTGGTGAAGGGGCAAATTCTGGGCAAACAAAGTGGCAAAAAGCAGTCGTTAGCAGGCGTAGTAAAAATGAGAACTGGTGTTTTATACAGTTTTTATACTGGCAAAAATCCTGCTGCCGGGTAAAATTACTCTCCGGCCCGCTCGTTTCTTCATCAGGTAGCCCGTTCATGAGTAAAGCGTTCAAACTGAATTCCGCATTTAAACCTTCTGGCGACCAGCCTGAAGCAATCCTTCGCCTGAAAGACGGGCTTGAAAACGGGCTGGCGCACCAGACGCTGCTGGGCGTAACGGGATCGGGTAAAACCTTCACGGTAGCAAACGTGATAGCCGACCTTCAGCGCCCCACGATGGTACTGGCGCCAAATAAAACGCTGGCGGCGCAGCTTTACGGTGAAATGAAAGAGTTCTTCCCGGACAACGCCGTTGAGTTTTTTGTCTCTTACTACGATTACTATCAGCCTGAAGCTTATGTGCCAAGCTCGGACACCTTCATTGAAAAAGATGCGTCGGTGAACGAACACATTGAGCAGATGCGTCTGTCGGCGACCAAAGCGTTGCTTGAGCGGCGGGACGTCATCGTGGTGGCATCCGTGTCGGCGATCTACGGTCTGGGTGACCCGGACCTGTACCTGAAGATGATGCTTCACCTGACGAAGGGTATGATCATCGATCAGCGGGCGATCCTGCGCCGTCTTACGGAGTTACAATACACCCGCAACGATCAGGCATTCCAGCGCGGTACGTTCCGCGTAAGAGGGGAGGTGGTCGATATCTTCCCGGCTGAATCAGACGATCTTGCGCTGCGTGTAGAGTTGTTCGACGAAGAGGTTGAGAGGCTGTCGCTGTTCGATCCACTGACCGGGCAAATCGATCAAACTATTCAGCGTTTTACTATTTACCCTAAATCGCACTACGTTACGCCGCGCGAGCGTATTGTGCAGGCGATGGAAGATATCAAAGTTGAGCTGGCCGAGCGCCGCAAGTTCCTGCTGGAAAATAATAAACTGCTGGAAGAGCAGCGTATTGCCCAGCGTACCCAGTTTGATCTCGAGATGATGAACGAGCTGGGTTATTGTTCGGGCATTGAAAACTACTCGCGCTTCCTCTCCGGGCGAGGGCCTGGCGAACCGCCCCCAACGCTTTTTGACTATCTTCCGGCAGATGGCCTGCTGGTGGTGGATGAATCCCACGTCACCATTCCGCAAATTGGCGGCATGTATCGCGGCGACCGCGCCCGTAAAGAAACGCTGGTGGAATATGGCTTCCGCCTGCCGTCGGCGCTGGACAACCGACCGTTAAAATTTGAAGAGTTTGAAGCCCTGGCCCCGCAGACCATCTACGTTTCAGCGACGCCGGGCAACTATGAGCTGGAAAAATCTGGCGAGGACATCGTTGACCAGGTTGTTCGTCCTACGGGGCTGCTCGATCCGGTGATTGAAGTGCGTCCGGTGGCAACGCAGGTAGACGATTTGCTTTCTGAAATTCGTAAACGTGTGGCCATCAATGAACGCGTGCTGGTGACGACATTAACCAAGCGGATGGCGGAAGACTTGACCGAATATTTAGAGGAGCATGGTGAACGCGTACGCTACCTGCACTCGGATATCGACACCGTGGAACGCATGGAGATTATCCGTGATTTGCGCCTCGGTGAATTTGACGTTCTGGTGGGGATCAACCTGCTGCGAGAAGGTCTTGATATGCCGGAAGTGTCGCTGGTTGCCATTCTGGATGCGGACAAAGAAGGTTTTCTGCGTTCCGAGCGCTCGCTTATTCAGACCATCGGCCGTGCGGCGCGTAACGTTAACGGTAAGGCGATTCTCTACGGCGATAAAATCACGCCGTCAATGGCCAAAGCGATTGGTGAAACCGAACGCCGCCGTGAGAAGCAGCAGCGCTACAACGAAGAAAATGGCATTACGCCGCAGGGCCTGAACAAACGAGTCGTGGACGTTCTGCAGCTTGGCGAAGGCATGGCGAAGACCAAAGGGCGGGTTAAAACCAAAGCACGTAGCGTGATTGAAGATGATGAAGTTGTGCTGACGCCGAAAGCGCTGCAGCAGAAAATTCATCAGCTTGAAGCGAATATGCTGGAACACGCGCAAAATCTGGAGTTTGAAGAAGCGGCGCAGATTCGCGACCAGCTTCACAAGCTGCGCGAACTCTTTATCGCCGCCTCATAAGCGGCGAGGTTTACCCGAGCTGCTGCACGGCCTGTTCGAGGGCCGCCCGCAGCAGCTGGCGGTCGTGGCGATACCGAATGTCACTGGCTTCCAGCGGCTGTTGAATAACCAACCTGTCGCCCACTTCGCTGGCGTCAACGTGTGGGCCAACCAGCACGGCATCGATAACGCGTTTTCCGATATGCTGTTCCATCAACTCAAGCTTTTGGCGCAGGGAAAGGCTGGCTGCGGCAGGGCTTAGCTCTTTGCCCAGGTTGCCGATATACACCATCGGCGCTGGCGTGCGGCGCAGCGCCTGATCCATCTCTTCAAGCAGCAAAATCGGCATCAGGCTGGTGTAAAAGCTGCCGGGGCCAATCAAAATTAAATCGGCTTCAGCGATGGCTTCTAAGGCTTCACGCGTGGCCGGGACTTTCGGGTAGACCGCCAGATCCTGCGGTGGATTGAGCAACTGGTCGATACTCACTTCGCCATACACGGCGTTGCCCTGGTCGTCGGTAGCCATTAAATCGACCGGATGCTCCGACATCGGAATCAGCTGCGCATCGACCTTTAGCAGGTTGCGAATTAAATTGATTGCCTCCAGCGGGCGCACGCTGAGGTGATCCAGCGCCTTTAACATTAGATTTCCGAGGTTATGGCCTGAAAGTTCGCCGTTACCGCCAAAACGATACTCAAACATTGTTGATGCCACGCTTGGTTCAGTGATCAGCTGATTCAGGCAGTTGCGCATATCTCCCCAGGCAATCCCGCCCTCAGAGCGTCGAATACGTCCGGTTGAGCCGCCGTTGTCGGTGGTGGTGACGATGCCGGTTAAACGTGAGCCGAGGGATGAAAGGGATGACATGACGCGACCCAGGCCGTGCCCACCGCCCAGCGCGACAACCCGATCAAGATCTGCAAGCGTGCGATTACGCATAGAAAAGATAATCCTTAAGAGGCATACAGGCGCTTAAGGTAGCGTAAAAGCGCCAAAAAGACGATTCTTGCTCTGTGGATAATGATACATATCAAAGTAAAAGTTAGCTTTTTAAGTACTCTGTAGCGAAATTAAGCAATTATCTCGTTATGTATAGATTTATATAGCGAAAACTGATATAGCGCGAAGCCAGATGTCGCGCTACTATCGCAGTAACACACACTCAAGCCATGGTACCTAAGTCACAAGATAAGGTGCCCTGGCCGCAGCCCCTGAGGTTGCCAGGGTGCAGGAAGAAATGACTGCATCTCCCGTATTTGGAAAGGTGTATTCAGTGTCCCAGCTTACCGATGCTTTTGCGCGTAAGTTCTATTACTTGCGCTTATCAATTACCGACGTCTGCAACTTTCGCTGCAGCTATTGCCTGCCCGACGGCTATAAGCCGCACGGCGTGGCCAATAAAAGCTTCCTCAACGTCGATGAAATCCGTCGCGTTACCCGGGCTTTTGCTGCTCTGGGTACCGAAAAGGTGCGCCTGACGGGCGGGGAACCTTCTTTGCGCCGCGACTTTACCGAAATCATCGCCGCGGTGCGTGAAAACACGTCTATTCGCCAGCTTGCGGTGACGACCAACGGCTATCGCCTGGCCCGGGATGTTAACGCCTGGCGTGATGCGGGGCTGACTGCCCTGAACGTTAGCGTCGACAGCCTGGACGCTCGTCAGTTTCATGCCATTACCGGCCAGGATAAATTTCGGCAGGTGATGGATGGCATTGACGCGGCTTTCAACGCGGGGTTTGAGCGAGTAAAAGTGAACACCGTGCTGATGCGCGACGTAAACCACAATCAGCTCGAGACCTTCCTTGCCTGGATCAAACCGCGCCCCATCCAGCTCCGCTTTATTGAGCTGATGGAAACCGGAGACGGCGGCTCGCTTTTCCGCAAACACCATATTTCCGGTAAAACCATTCGCGACCAGCTGCTTGAGCGAGGCTGGGTTCACCAATTGCGTCAGCGCAGCGATGGTCCTGCCCAGGTGTTCTGCCATCCCGACTACAAAGGCGAAATCGGGCTCATCATGCCGTATGAGAAAGATTTCTGTGCCAGCTGCAACCGGCTGCGAGTTTCGTCCGTCGGTAACCTGCACCTCTGCCTGTTTGGCGAGCAGGGAATTGCGCTGCGGGATCTGTTGGCGGATGACGCCCAGCAAAGCGAACTGGAGGGACGTATCTCTTCTGCGCTGGCGCAGAAAAAGCAAACCCATTTCCTGCATGACGGTAACACCGGCATCACCCAAAATCTGTCGTATATCGGCGGCTAGAGCCTGCCCACAAGGAGAATATCGATGAGTCAGGTAAGCGCAGAGTTTATCCCGGCACGTATTGCTATTTTGACGGTGTCCAGCCGTCGTGGTGAAGATGACGACACTTCGGGTCATTATCTGAGTGAAGTCGCCACGGAAGCGGGGCATCAGGTGGTAGACAAAGCTATCGTCAAAGAAAACCGTTATGCCATCCGGGCCGCAGTTTCGCAGTGGATTGCCGATGAGCAGGTTCAGGTGGTGTTGATCAACGGCGGCACCGGGTTTACCGACGGAGACCAGACGCCGGAGGCGCTTCTCCCGCTGTTTGACCGGGAAGTTGAAGGTTTCGGCGAGCTGTTTCGTATGCTCTCCTTTGAAGAGATTGGCACCTCTACGCTGCAGTCACGCGCCGTTGCGGGCATGGCGAACAAAACGCTGATTTTCGCCATGCCGGGCTCAACGAAGGCCTGCCGAACCGCCTGGGAAAATATCATTCAGCCTCAACTGGATGCCCGTCAGCGCCCGTGCAATTTCCACCCACATATTAAGAAGTAAGTTATGTCGCATTTGACCCATATTAACGCCGCCGGGGAAGCACATATGGTGGACGTGTCCGCCAAGGCTGAGACGGTTCGTGAGGCCCGCGCCGAAGCGTTTGTGACCATGCAGCCGGCAACGCTGGCGATGATTGTTGACGGCAGCCACCACAAAGGTGACGTTTTTGCCACCGCACGTATCGCGGGGATCCAGGCCGCTAAACGCACCTGGGAACTGATTCCGCTGTGCCATCCGCTTTTACTGAGCAAAGTAGAAGTGCAGCTTGAGGCTCAGACTGAGCAAAACCGAGTTCGCATCGAGTCCGTGTGCCGCCTGACGGGAAAAACCGGCGTAGAAATGGAGGCATTAACTGCGGCCTCCGTCGCCGCGTTGACCATTTATGACATGTGCAAAGCCGTACAAAAAGACATGGTCATCGGCCCTGTCCGTCTGCTGGAAAAGAGCGGCGGAAAATCCGGCGATTTCAAGGTGGCAAACGATGCTTAATGTTCTGTTTTTTGCCCAGGTACGCGAACTGGTCGGCTGCGACAGCCTGGCGCTGGATGAAGCCTACGGCGATGTGGAGCAACTGCGTGCGGCATTGGCCGACAGAGGCAGCCGGTGGGCGCTGGCGCTGGAGTCCGGCAAGCTGCTGGCCGCGGTCAATCAAACGCTGGTGAGCTTTGATCATCCGCTGGCGAAGGGCGACGAAGTGGCCTTTTTCCCACCGGTGACCGGAGGTTAAGTGGACAGCACCCGTATTATTGTTGGCCGCGAGAATTTCAACGTCGGCGAAGAGTATCAGTGGCTTTCTCAGTGCGATGAAGACGGTGCGGTCGTGACCTTCACCGGTAAAGTTCGCAATCACAACCTTGGCGACAGCGTCAGCGCCCTGACGCTTGAACATTATCCGGGCATGACCGAAAAAGCGCTGGCTGAAATTGTCGCCGAGGCCAGAAGCCGCTGGCCGCTGCAGCGCGTGACGGTGATTCACCGCATCGGCGAACTGTGGCCAGGCGATGAAATTGTCTTTGTCGGCGTGACGGGCGCGCACCGCAGCTCAGCGTTTGAAGCCGCCCAGTTCATCATGGATTACCTGAAAACTCGCGCCCCGTTCTGGAAACGTGAAGCGACCGCCGAAGGCGACCGCTGGGTCGAAGCCCGGGACAGCGATAAGCAGGCGGCTAAACGCTGGTAGGCTACGCGGTCTGCGGGATGTGTTAATCTTAAAGCGGGTGAGCCAAACAGCTCGCGTCAGAAGTTTAATTCACAACACAGAGGAAGCATCATGGACCGATTCCCGCGTCCCAATGAGACTATCGTGCAGCGTGCCAATACGGGCCTTCAGACCTTTATGGCGCAAGTTTACGGCTGGATGACCTGCGGTCTACTTTTAACCGCCTTTATCGCGTGGTACGCGGCGAATACCCCGGCGGTGATGGAGTTTGTCTTCTCCAGTAAAATCACTTTCTTTGGTCTGATCATCGTTCAACTGGGGCTGGTCTTTGTGCTCTCCGGCATGGTGCACAAGCTGAGCGCTGGCGTGGCGACGTCGCTGTTTATGCTTTACTCGGCGCTGACCGGGTTGACCATGGCGAGCATTTTCCTGGTTTATACCTATTCGTCCATCGCCAGCACATTTGTGGTGGCAGGCGGGATGTTTGGTGCCATGAGCCTCTATGGCTATACCACCAAACGTGACCTGAGCGGCTTCGGCAACATGCTTTTTATGGCGCTGATCGGGATTGTACTGGCTTCGCTGGTTAATTTCTGGCTGAAAAGCGATGCGCTCATGTGGGCCATCACCTACATCGGCGTGGTGGTTTTTGTGGGCCTGACCGCATACGACACGCAGAAACTGAAAAACATCGGCGAGCAAATTGATACCCGCGATGCACAAATGCTGCGTAAATACTCAATTCTGGGTGCCCTGACGCTGTATCTGGACTTCATCAACCTGTTCCTGATGCTGCTGCGTATCTTCGGTAACCGCCGCTAATCTACGCATTCCCTCCCCTTCGCGGGGAGGGAGTTTTCCCCGCAGTTTTGCTTTTCCTCGCGCGACTTTTACCTGCCTGAACGGAAATAAATTGCAATATCTGTCACAAAAAGGGGGCGTATTGAGGAAATTTCCGTACACTTGCGTACTCTGATTAACAGGAAGAAATACTCCAGGAGATAAAGCATGAAGTGGCAACAACGTGTAAGAGTGAGAACCGGACTGGGTTGCTGGCAGATTATGCTGCATCTTGCGGTGGTCGCTGCGCTGCTCGTTGGCTGGAAAACCGCGACCCTGATCCCCGTGGGCGTAGGGCTGTGCCTGCTTTATGTCGCCACCGTGGTGCTGATGTTTATCTTCCAGCGTTTTCACACCGGTTTGCTGCGCGATATCGGTGATTTTCTTGAAGAGCTGACTACTACATGGTATTTCGGCAACGCAATGATTGCGCTGTGGCTACTGTCTCGAGTGGTACAGAGTCACCTTCTTCTGGCGCTCGCCGGCCTGGCAATGCTCGCCGGGCCAGCTATCTTCTCTCTGCTCGCGAAAGACAAATCACGCAATCTTACGCCTAAACATCCAGTACGCCGCTGAACCCGTCGTGGCCGCAATCACCAGCAGCGGCCACAAACTCTGCCAGACAATCCCAAAGCTCGCATCCTTCAGGTAAATCTGCTTGGTGATATCGGTAAAATGACGAATCGGGTTTATCCACGTCAAATCCTGCAGCCACACCGGCATGTTTTCCACCGGTGAGACATAGCCGGAGAGCAGGATCGCCGGCATCATAAAGACAAACACGCCAATAAACGCCTGCTGCTGGGTTGAGCAGAGGGCGGAAATCAGCAGCCCGAACCCCACCAGCGACAGCCCGTAGATAATCATCGTGAAGTAAAACAGCAGCAGCGAGCCGGAGAAGGGGATGTGGTAGCCCCAAATTCCTACCGCCAGCACAATGGTGGCCTGCACCAACGCGACAATCTGCGCGGGAACCGCTTTGCCAATAAAGATTTGCCAGGTGGCCAGGGGAGAAACCAACAGCTGATCGAGCGTGCCTTGCTCGCGTTCCCGGGCCACGGAGAGGGACGTTACAATCATCACGCCGATGGTGGTAATCATCGCAATCAGCGACGGCACCACAAACCATTTGTAATCGAGGTTAGGGTTATACCAGTTGCGAATAGTCAGCTCGCTGTTGTTGGGTTTAGGCAGGCCGGTCATCAGCTCTTGCTGATAGTTATTGACGATTTGCTGGAGGTAATTCGCGGCAATCTGCGCGCTGTTTGAGTTACGCCCGTCGAGCAGAATCTGCAGCCTCGCCGGATTCTGACTGGCAATATCGCGCGAGAAATTTGCCGGGAAACGAATCAGCAGCAGGGCTTTTTGGTTGTCTATCGTCGGCTGTATTTCCTGCGGGCTTTTCAGCAGCAGCACGTGGCTGAAGGCGCTGGCACGGGCAAAGCGCTGGGTCAGCTCAATCGAATGGTTACCGTTGTCTTCGTTATAAATAGCGATGGTGGCATTGGTGACCTCAAGCGTGGCGGCAAACGGGAACAAAAGCACCTGCAGCAGCACCGGCAAAATCAGGATGGCGCGGGTCTGCGGCTCGCGTAGCAGCGACTGCAGCTCTTTGCGAATCAACGTCCATAAACGATAAAACATGCTTCCTCCCTTAATCGAGCCGACGTTTGGTTTTCAGCGCCGTCAGGCCGATAAACATCACCGCCGAGGCAATCAAAAACAGCATGTTGACGATCAACACCGAGGTGATATTCCCCGCCAGGAACAGGCTTTGCAGGGTGCTGACGAAGTAGCGCGCCGGGATGACGTAGGTCACCGCCCGGATAATCGCCGGCATACTGTCTATCTGGAAAATAAAGCCGGACAGCATGATGGACGGTAAAAATGCGGCGTTCAGCGCGACCTGCGCGGCGTTAAACTGGTTGCGTGTAATGGTGGAGATCAGCAGCCCCATGCCCAGCGTGCTAAGTAAAAACAGGCTGCTGATCAGAAACAGCAGTAACAGCGAGCCGCGCCACGGTACGCCTAGAATAAACACCGTCACCAGCATACAAAGCAGCATGGCTAGCATCCCCAAAACATAATAGGGCACCAGCTTGCAGAGCAGCAGTTCGGTCTTCGTCACCTGCGTGGAAAGCAGAGCCTCCATGGTGCCGCGCTCCCATTCCCGGGCCACGACCAGAGAGGTCAGGATAGCGCCAATGACCGTCATGATGATGGTCACCGCGCCGGGAATTATAAAGTGCTGGCTGATGGCAGCGGGGTTAAACCAATAGCGCAGCTGCACTTCGATTAAGGGCTCAAAGTGCTCCCCGCGATCTTCCGCCCGCTGTTGCTGCCAAAGCTGCCAGATCCCCTGCATATAGCCCTGAACAAAGTTAGCCGTATTGGGCTCGCTGCCGTCGGTGATCACCTGAATCGGGGCCGTTGCGCCGGGGCGGGCCATGTTCTGCGCAAAATCGGGCGGAATCGTCACCATGCCGCGAATTTTCCCGGCCTGCATGAGCTGAATCAGCTGCTCGCGGTTATCGCTGATGGTGGGCTCAATAAACGGCGAGGCGCTAATGGCGTGGGTGAAATCCAGCGCGTCTTCGCTCTGCTGCTCGATCAGCACGCCGACGTGGAGGCGGCTGGAATCGAGATTAATGCCGTAGCCGAAGATAAACAGCAGCAGAAGCGGGATAACTACGGCGATTAACCAACTGCTGGGGTCGCGCACGATTTGCCGGGTTTCTTTCACGCACAGGGCGCGGACGCGGCGCCACGATATCCTTTGGCTATGTTCGCTCATCGCTGTGCTCCTTATCCCACTCGTGAATCAGCCCGATAAACGCCTGCTCCATGGTGGGGTCGGGCGTGTCGTCATCCGCTATCTGCTGTTTTAGGTCGTCCGGCGTGCCGCTGGCAATCAGCTTGCCTCGGTAGACCAGCCCGATGCGGTCGCAGTATTCGGCCTCATCCATAAAGTGAGTGGTCACCATCACCGTCACGCCTTTCTCTACCATGCTGTTGATATGCAGCCAGAACTCGCGGCGGGTAATGGGATCCACGCCGGATGTCGGTTCGTCGAGAAACAGAATATCCGGTTCGTGCATCAGCGAGCAGGCAAGCGCCAGCCGCTGCTTAAAACCCAGAGGCAGAGAATCTGTCGTGCTATTGGCGATAGGCTGCAGCGCAAATGCCTCGCTCATGCGGGCAATTTTGTCCTGCTGAACGCGCCCGCGAAGGCCATAAACACCGGAGAAGAAACGGAGATTTTGTGCCACGGTCAGGTTGCCATAGAGGGAGAATTTTTGCGCCATGTAGCCCAGGTGCTGGCGTGCTTTGCCGGAGCTGGTTTTCAAATCCATGTCCAGCACCAGTGCTTTGCCCGAAGTGGGGACTAACAAACCACACATCATCTTGAAGGTGGTGGACTTGCCGGCGCCGTTAGGGCCAAGCAGCCCGAAGATTTCACCGCGCTTAACGGCAAAGTTAACGTGGTCGGTGGCGGCAAAGTCGCCGAATTTTTTGGTTAGCTCTTCGGCCTGAATCACCGTCTCACCTGACTTGCCGTCAACGGTATGAAGAATATCGCCCAGCGGCGATTCGTTCGCGGCGGCGCCACCCAGTAAATCAATAAACGCGTCTTCAAAACGCGGGTCAGTTTCTTTCAGGCTGGATTCGGGCACGTGCAGGGCATTTGCCAGATCGTTCACTTTTGCCTCTTTGGCAAGGATCAGCCGCACAGAGCGCCCCTGAATCACGCCGTCGCTGACCTGCGGCAGCTTCAGCGCGCGCTGAAGTAGCTGGCGATTATTCTCCTGATCGTGGCTGACCAGTAGTGAACGCCCGGCCATCTTCTGCGTCAGCGCTTTCGGCGCACCGTGATAAAGCAGCTCGCCTTCGTTCATCAGCAGGATTTCTCGGCACTGCTCGGCCTCATCGAGATACGATGTGCTCCAGAGGATCAGCATGCCTTCGCCCGCCAGCTCGTGCACCATTTGCCACAGTTCACGCCGGGATATGGGGTCTACGCCTACGCCAGGTTCATCCAGCAAAAGGACTTTCGGCTGGCCGACGAGCGTACAGGCGAGACCAAGCTTTTGCTTCATCCCGCCTGAGAGTTTGCCCGCCAGCCGCTCGGTAAACGGCCCGAGAGAGGTGAATTCCAGCAGTCGGGCAAAGGTGCTTTTACGCTGCTCCCCGGTCACGCCGCGCAGGTCGGCATAAAGCTTCAGGTTTTCCATTACCGTCAAATCTTCGTACAGGCCAAATTTCTGCGGCATGTAGCCCAGTTCAGCGTGCAAAGCGCGATCGTCTTCAATCGGGTCGAGGCCGATCACCGAGGCTGCGCCTTCGCTTGGCTGCAGCAATCCAGCCAGCATCCTCATGAGCGTGGTTTTCCCCGCGCCGTCCGGGCCGACCAGGCCGGTGACTGCCCCGGCATGAATTTCGCAATCCAAGCTGGCGACGGCCGGTTTTTCAAGGCCAGGGAAACGCTTCACCAGCCCCTGCAGATGAATGACCGCGTCATTGCTGCTCATGCTGAGTTCCACCGTTGAATTTCACCGTAACGGGCATGCCCTGACGCAGTGCGTCATCTGCATCGGTCACGATAATGCGTAAGCGGTAGACTAAATCCGTGCGCAAATCGGGAGTTTCAACCGTTTTTGGCGTGAATTCCGCCGTTGGAGACACAAATCCCACTTTGCCATGGTATGGCTTGTCCGGGCGGCCATCGGTGTAAATCAGCAGTTCGCTGCCGGGTTTGGCCTGCCCGAGGTTGGTTTCGTCGATATAGGCGCGAACCCACACCGGGCGAGTGAGCGACAGGGTGAGTACCGTGCTGCCTGCGTTAAGCATGCTGCCGGGTTCAACGGCACGGGTCAGCAACGTGCCGTCAGAAGGCGCAATCAGAGTGGTGTCCTGCAGATCTAGCTGCGACTGAGCCAGCTGTGCTTTGGCTTGCTGAAGGCTGGCCTGCGCCTGAGCGATTTCCTGCGGGCGGTTGCCGCTGCGGTACTGACTGAGCTTATCCTTGGCCGCTTTCAGCGTGGCTTTTGCCTGGTCGCTGGACGAGCGGGCGTTGGCTAAATCATTCGCCGAGATGGTTTTGGTCGCCCACAACCCCTGCTGGCGCTGGTAGAAGTTTTGCGCGTAATCATAGGCCGCCTGCGCCTGGTTAACCTGCGCTGCAGCCTGGGCTATTTCTTCGTCACGGTAGCCCGCAATAATCAAATCGTACTTAGCCTGGGCGGCCGCAACGTTGGCTTCGGCCTGGCGCAAAGCGTTTTCATACGGTGCTTTATCTATCAGCCCCAGCGGTTCACCGGTTTTGATTGCATCGCCTTCATCTACCTCAAGCGCCGCGAGTCGCCCTCCCACGCGGAAGCTAAGGTTAACGGTGCGGATATCCACGTTGCCGTAAAGCGTTAGCTCGCTGTTTTGCTGGCTCTGATACCATTTCCAGCCGCCAAACGCCGCGGCCACGAGCACTAGAATCACAATGACGGCAATCACCGGCTTCTTATTGTTCATCACAAGCTTTTCCTCTGTTTACGGATAATCCCTGCAGGATGAAATCAACGTGGCTCAGCACCACGCGGCTTATTTGCTGCACTTTGGCCTGGTCAAACTGAGGCCAGCCGGTGCGCAACAGAATCGTTTCTCGCCCAAGCCGGAAGGCCAGCACCTGGCCGAGCAGCGTGTGGGTATGCAAAATAGTGTCGGTATCAAAAGGATCTCGCCCGGTGTAATGCGCCACCAGCGTGGTCAGCAGAGTGTGCATCGGGTCGATAACCTGCTGGTGAATAAGCTGATAAGCGGCGGTCGGGGAAAGCTGCTCGCGGGAGATAAATTTGCTCAGGTTGAGCGTGTCGTCGGCGGTCAGCAGGGCGATCATTTGCCCGAGCGCGGTATGAATAAGATGCCGTATTTTCTCTTTGTCCGGTTCGGGCTGGCAAAGAAGGGCTTCTGCGTGGGCAACATGCTCGTGAAAGTTACCGCTGATGAAATCGGCAATCCACTGAGCGGAAGCCATATACAGCGCTTCTTTGGAGCCAAAGTAGTAGGTGATCGCGGCAATATTTTGCCCAGCCTGGGCGGCGATATCTCGCGTGGTGGCATGCATGCCATATTCAGCGAATTGCGCGATGGCGGCGGTGATGAGCGTATTTTTAGCCTGCTCTCCGCGGCTGGTGACCGGCGTCGGCGAAGGTGTCATACCGACCTCTTAGAATGTTAATCAATCGATTGATTAAGAGTAAGCAAAGTTATCAACCCTGTCCAGTACAAGGCTTTATTCTGCTTGCGGAGAGGAAAATGAGAATTTATGCGGAAGATCACAAAAACTGCTACACTGCACGCGAACGGCGCCGTGGTTTGCGCCTCCTCTCTTCGCCAGCTTAGCGCTGGCGCGTGATGTTCCCCCTGGAAACTACACCGCACAATGCGGTCAGGGCGGTTCTGGAGTTCCTATGTCTTTTGATTCTCTCGGCCTGAATGCCGATATTTTGCGTGCGGTGGAAGAGCAGGGCTATCGTGAGCCTACCCCAATTCAGCGCCAGGCAATCCCGGTAGTCTTATCAGGCCGTGACCTGATGGCCAGTGCCCAAACCGGCACCGGCAAAACCGCAGGCTTTACCCTGCCGCTGTTACAGCGTCTGACCGACAGCGCGCCTCACCTGAAGGGCCGTCGCCCGGTGCGTGCGCTGATCCTCACCCCAACCCGCGAACTGGCGGCGCAGATTGGTGAGAACGTCCGCGACTACAGCAAATATTTAAATATCCGCTCGCTGGTTGTCTTTGGCGGCGTGAGCATTAACCCGCAGATGATGAAGCTGCGCGGCGGCGTGGATGTGCTGGTAGCAACCCCAGGCCGTCTGCTGGATCTTGAGCATCAGAATGCGGTGAAACTCGATCAGATCGAGATTCTGGTGCTGGACGAAGCCGACCGCATGCTGGATATGGGCTTCATTCATGACATTCGTCGCGTGCTGGCTAAACTGCCTGCACGCCGCCAGAACCTGCTGTTCTCCGCAACCTTCTCCGACGACATTAAAGCGCTGGCTGAGAAGCTGCTGCACAACCCGGAAGAAGTGGAAGTGGCTCGCCGCAACACGGCGTCTGAGCAGGTCACGCAGCACGTTCACTTTGTGGACAAAAAGCGCAAGCGGGAACTGCTGTCGCAGATGATTGGCGAAGGCAACTGGCAGCAAGTTCTGGTGTTCACCCGCACCAAACACGGCGCTAACCATCTGGCAGAGCAGCTGCAAAAAGACGGTATCACCGCGGCGGCAATCCACGGCAACAAGAGCCAGGGCGCTCGTACACGCGCGCTGGCGGACTTCAAAAGCGGTGGTATTCGCGTGCTGGTGGCGACTGATATCGCGGCTCGCGGCCTGGACATTGAAGAACTGCCGCACGTTGTTAACTATGAGTTGCCGAACGTGCCGGAAGACTACGTGCACCGTATTGGCCGTACCGGTCGTGCGGCAGCCACCGGTGAAGCACTTTCTCTGGTGTGCGTGGACGAGCATAAGCTGCTGCGCGACATCGAGCGTCTGCTGAAGCGCGAGATCCCACGTATCGCATTGCCAGGTTTTGATGTTGATCCATCCATTCCGGCCGAGCCAATCGTCAACGGTCGTCAGCAGCGTGGCGGCGGTGGTCGTGGCGGCCAGGGCGGTCGCGGTGGTCAAAGCCAGGGTCAGGGCCAGCGTCGCAGTGGCAACGGCGGAAACGCGAATGCTTCCGGTGAGCGTAACAACGGCCCGCGTCGCAGCGGTAAACCGCAGGGCGAAGGTGCTGCGAAGCCGGCAGGGGATAATACCCGTCGCCGTCGCCCACCGCGTAAACCAGCGGCAGCGCAGTAAGTTTCATACCCTCACCCTAACCCTCTCCCTTAAAGGGAGAGGGGATTAAAGCCCCCCGCATTTCTTCTGCTTCTTTGAAGGTGGGAACTAGCGGAATCCCAGGTTTTCCGCCTCTCCCCTCTCGGGAGAGAGTCGGGGCGAGGGGAAAACTCCACACATATTATCGGATGCGTCATGCGTGTTCTTCTTGCCCCGATGGAAGGCGTTCTCGACTCGTTAGTTCGCGAACTTCTTACCGAGGTTAACGACTACGATCTCTGTATCACCGAATTTCTTCGCGTGGTCGATCAGCTGTTGCCGGTTAAATCTTTCCTCAAACTTTGCCCCGAACTCGATCACGCCAGCCGCACGCCATCCGGTACGCTGGTTCGCGTCCAGCTTCTTGGGCAATACCCGCAGTGGCTGGCTGAGAACGCAGCTCGTGCGGTCGAACTCGGCTCCTGGGGCGTGGACTTAAACTGCGGCTGTCCGTCAAAGCTGGTTAACGGCAGCGGCGGCGGGGCGACTTTGCTCAAAGATCCCGAGCTCATTTACCGCGGCGCGAAAGCCATGCGTGAGGCTGTGCCAGCGCATTTGCCGGTTACGGTAAAAATTCGCCTCGGCTGGGACAGCGGTGCGCGTCAGTTTGAAATTGCTGATGCCGTGCAGCAGGCGGGGGCGACAGAGCTGGTGGTTCACGGACGTACTAAAGAAGACGGCTACAAAGCTGAGCTGATCAACTGGGGTGCCATCGGTGAGATTCGTCAGCGGCTGTCGATCCCGGTCATCGCTAACGGCGAAATCTGGGACTGGCAAAGCGCACAGGATTGCCTTGCGGCTACGGGATGTGATTCGGTGATGATTGGGCGCGGGGCGCTGAATGTGCCAAACCTGAGCCGGGTTATCAAATACAACGAAGCGCGAATGCCGTGGGCCGAGGTTGTTACGCTGTTGCAAAAATACAGCCGTCTCGAAAAGCAGGGCGATACCGGGCTGTATCACGTGGCAAGGATTAAACAGTGGCTTGGTTATTTGCGTAAAGAATACGCCGAAGCAACGGAGCTGTTTACCCTCATTCGCACGTTAAAAACGTCCGGTGAAATCGCCAATGTTATTGGCGCGTTAAAATAATTTCTTTTAGATAACCCGTTAATTGAACTTTTAATTGGCGGGCATTTTCTCTAAATTAATTTATCTTCTTTCATTATTTCCTGAATAGAGTTCACAAAATTTCATTTTTATTTTATTTAGTGCTGGAGCTGGTTTCAGCATGATGCCACTATAGCCCCGAAAATTACACCAAGGATTGCTACTGTTTAACAGGCAAAACCTAAATTCATTCTCCGCGTGTCGGGAAATGAATTTAGGTTTTTTTTTGCTTTTTTTTTATTAAAACAAGGGACGTTTATCATGTACTCACGCACAAAAATAACCGGTGGCATGATGCTGCTGTTTGCCTTGGGAGGTATGCCCGATGCGTTGGCGAGCTATGCTCACTATGACGGTGGCCTGCTGACGAACAGCCATCTCGATGCCACCTTAAAAAATGTCTGGATGTTGAATACCACCGATGCAATGGCGGACCAGGGGATTGGCGATCAGAACGCCTGGGCTCAGGCGGTGCATCTGGACTGGCAAAGCGGCTGGCTGTGGGATCACGTAGGGGTCGATGCCTCGTGGTATGGCGTAGCGAAGCTGTACGCCAACGATGCCTTCTACGGTAGAGACTTGTTGCGGGACAAAAACGGCAAAGCAGAAGGCTTCAATAAGCTTGGGCAACTGTACGCCAAAGCGCGATGGGGCGACGCTGAGCGGCATCTCTCTCTTTGGGCTGGCTGGCGTCAACTCTATAAATTCGGCGCGTTAAACGTCACCCGCAGCCGTGCCGCCCCCAGTACCTGGGAAGGCGTTAGCGCCGAGTTTGCGTGGGACGATTTTAGCGCAAAGGCCGCCGTTGTGAACCGCTTTTCTGAGCGCGATGAGCCAGAAAAACGCCGCTTTCGTACCCTCAAAACTAACAAGCAAATTGACTACATTGCGACCAGTGAACTGAGCTGGTCTCCGGAAAAAGGTAGTAAAATCAGCTATATTGCCGCCGAGAGCTACAGCTATCTTCTCCGCCACGGGCTTGAAGCGAATGCCGCGGTGCCGCTTAGTAAAGATTTCAATCTCCTGGCACGAAGCACTTACTACTATGCTCGGGGCCTCAGCGATTGGGAGGGGGCTCGAGGGTTCAGCCGCAGCGCACAACATCTTTTTGCCCTTGTCGGCTATCAATACGGGCGAGCGGAATCTGGCCTCGGTTGGTCATACACCCGAGCGCCGCTGGATAACGGTTTAGGCCATTTTTATTGGCACTTTGGTAAAAACACCCGGGGTGCCTTTAATAGCAAAGCCGATGGCGAGGGCAATGACTACATTAATGACGGTGAACAAATGCTGTATTTATACAGCCAGTATCAGATCTTGCCTGAATTATTAGTGGGCATCTACGGCAATTATGGTTTTGGCATGCAATACAAAGGTGTTGATTTAAAAGAGTGGGAGTATGGGGGTTATTTTCTCTGGCATAGCCCGCAGGTTAAAGGTCTGAACGTATTCTCCGGGTTTGGGCCGAGCTATAGCTGGAAATTAACGCCTGGCAGAATGCCATCCCTGGACGAAAACAATCATAGTTTCCGCCGTGCGAAAGGCGTAGGTGGAAGCGTACGCGTTGAATATCGGTTTAATTTATTTTGATTACGTCATAAATAAGGAGTGAATATGAAAAAGAACATCATCGCCGGTCTGGTGCTCACGTTAGTTGCAGGTTCCGCTTTTGCCGCTGAGCGCCCCCTGCGTATTCTGGTCGTCAATGATGATGGCTGTGAGTCGGTTGGGACAACCTCACTGCAGGAGAAGCTGGCGGCCAAAGGATATGACGTCTGGATGGTGGCGCCGTCCACCAATCAAAGTGGTATTGGTTCGGCCATTACCTTTAAGCCGAATAAAATATTCGACGTTAAAAAGGTGGCCGACAAGCGCTACTGCTTCCCTGGCACCCCCGCCGACGCCCTTGACTTCGGCGTGCTGGGCGTGATGAAAGATACGCCGCCGGACCTGGTTATCTCCGGCGTGAACGACGGTCCCAATACCGGCGTTGCGCAGCTGAACTCTGGCACCATCGGTGCCGCAGCCCGCGCGGTTCGGTATGGTTATCCGTCGATTGCCGCCAGTATTGGCTATATTCTCAACGAGCAGGAGATGAAGGCCGGGTGGCCAAGTACGCATAAATTCTGGCCGGACTCAGTCGACTACGTGGTTGGCCTTGTGGATACGCTCGCGAAAACCTGGCAACCGGGTCAGCCGCTGCTACCCGCCGGTTCGGGGTTAAGCATTAACTATCCGCCGTTAGAAAAGCAGGCCATTAAGGGCATGAAATTTGTTGAAAATGAGCAAAATCCGGTGCCTCAGCACTACTACAAACTGTTGCCTGACGGTAAAGCACAGCAAATCATGAGTGAGAAAGTGTTGACGCCGGTGGACGCTGATACCGATACCGGCTGGCTAAACCGTGGATATATTACCTGGACCGTCTTTGACGGAGAGTGGAATGCGCCGCAGTTTGACGAACAGTATCGCAAACTGTTTGCAGCAGAAACCGCGGCTAACTAGTCAGGCAGTGTCGCGATCGCTATCACGGTTTTCGCCCTACGAGCTTGAGCGATATATCCTCCGTGATAGAGTGCATATGTTGGATTGTTACTGCGCTTAGCAGGCAAAACCTGATCATCTGGCTCTGCCAGAGGTCAGGTTTTTTTGTTTCTGGGGTAACCATGGAAATCGCCAAGATACTGAACAATAACGTAGTGGTTATTCTCGACGAGCACCAGCGCGAACAGGTGGTGATGGGGAAGGGGCTGGGCTTCCAAAAAAAGCCCGGAGATAACCTCGATCGCAGCCAGATAGAAAAAGTGTTTGCCCTGCAAAGCGATGAGCTGGTGGCGAGATTAAGCGAGCTGCTAAACCAGATCCCGCTGGAGGTGATGACCGCCTGCGATCGTATTATTCAACTGGCACGCGAACGCCTCGGTAAGCTACAGGAAAGTCTCTATATTTCGCTGACGGATCACTGCCACTTCGCGATTGAGCGGCAGAAAAAAGGCATGGCGATACGCAACGTGCTGTTGTGGGAAATCAAGCGGTTATATCCCAAAGAGTTTGCTCTCGGGCTGGAAGCCATTGGCATTATTCACCGGCGTCTCGGCGTACTGCTTGCTGAAGATGAAGCGGGGTTTATCGCGCTGCATCTGGTGACCGCCCAGCTTGAAGGCGAAATGCCGGAGGTGATGGATATCACCCGCGTAATGCAGGAGATCCTGCATATCGTGAAGTACCAGCTGCAAATTGAATACCAGACCGAGAGTCTGAGCTACCAGCGCTTTGTCACGCATTTGAAGTTTTTTGCTCAAAGAATGCTGAACCGCACCACCGTGGCGGATGATGATGAAGCTCTGCATGCGGCGGTGAAAGATAACTACCCGTTGGCGTGGCGCTGTGCAGAGAAACTTCAGCGGCATCTGGCCAAAAGCTACCAGCGCGAGCTGACCAACGAAGAAATTATGTTCCTCGCTATCCATATTGAGCGAGTGCGCAAAGAGAGCCGCAAGGCTTAAATAACAAAACGGATTGTGACTGCTTCGGCAGGCAAAACCTGAGCGTTAGCTTCCCTGCGGGGCGGCTGGCTCAGGTTTTTTTTTAACTTTACTCAGCAGACATCGCCCGCGGGCGGGACGTAAAAGGAACAGGGTTATGGACTATCAAGGGCTGGCGCAGGCTATCCTGAAACATGTCGGTGGCAAGGAAAACATCGTCAGTCTGGTGCACTGTGCGACCAGGCTGCGTTTCAAACTGAATGATTCCTCGCTCGCAGAGCCTCAGGCGCTGAAGAGCAACCCGGGTGTTATCACGGTGGTGGAGAGCGGGGGGCAATTCCAGGTTGTGATTGGCAACCACGTTCACGATGTTTATACGGCGGTCTGTGCTGCGGCGGGCATCAGTGAAGAGGCCGTAACAAAAGAAATCCAGGGCGAAAAAAGCAACTTATTGAACCGGCTTATCGATATCGTTTCGGCAATTTTTACCCCTTTCCTGGGCGTGATGGCCGCCTCGGGTATCCTGAAAGGGATGCTGGCGCTCAGCGTCGTTTGCGGCTGGCTAAATGCCGAGTCTGCGACCTATACAATCTGGTTCGCTGCCAGCGATTCGCTGTTTTACTTCTTCCCGTTGGTGCTGGGTTATACGGCCGGGAAAAAATTTGGTGGCAGCCCGTTTTTGACGATGGCCATCGGGGGAGCACTTACGCATCCGCTGATTATGCAGGCTTTCGAATCTGCCTCTCAGTCTGAACGTTTTCTTGGTCTGCCCGTCACCTTTATCAACTACAGCTCCTCGGTGATCCCAATTATCTTTGCCGCCTGGGTGAGTTGCTGGCTGGAAAAACGTTGCAATAAGGTATTCCCGGCAGCCATGAAGAACTTTTTCACGCCTCTGGTTTGCCTGGGCGCCGTAGTGCCGCTGACTTTCCTGATTATTGGGCCGGCAGCAACCTGGCTGAGCCAAATGCTGGCTCACGGCTATCAGGCTATTTATGCCTTTGCGCCGTGGCTGGCGGGCACCGTCATGGGGGCTATCTGGCAGGTCTGCGTAATCTTTGGCCTGCACTGGGGCCTGGTCCCTATCATGATCAACAACCTCAGCGTACTGGGGCAGGACACGCTGATGCCGCTCCTGCTGCCGGCGGTAATGGGGCAGGTCGGTGCCGCGCTGGGGGTCTTTCTCTCTACGCGTGATGCAAAGCTCAAAGTTCTGTCGGGCTCAGCGGTGACCGCGGGGATCTTCGGTATCACTGAACCAGCGGTGTATGGCGTGACGCTGCCTAACCGCCGTCCCTTCATTTTTGGCTGCATCGCCGGGGGCATTGGCGGGGCCATTGTCGGCTTTAGCCAAAGCCATCTTTATTCCTTCGGGCTGGCGAGTATTTTCAGCCTGGCGCAGATGCTTCCACCGGGCGGCATGGACAGCACCGTGTGGGGGGCCATCATCGGTACTCTGTTATCACTGCTGCTGGCCTGCGCGCTGACCTGGGCTTTTGGTCTGCCGCGCAGCGCGCCAGCTTCATCATCACCCACGGCCATTGCCGGAGATGAAGACATTCTGGCACCGATGAGCGGCACGGTACTGGCGATGGACCAGGTCCCTGATGCTACGTTTGCCGAGGGGCTGTTGGGTAAGGGCGCGGCCATTATTCCACTGACAAACGAAGTCCGAGCGCCGTTTTACGGCGAAGTCGCCTCGCTATTTCAGACCCGGCATGCCATTGGCTTGCTGAGCGACAGCGGCATTGAAGTCTTAATCCATATTGGCATCGACACGGTGAAGCTGGAGGGGCAGCACTTCACTGCCCACGTCCAGCCGGGAGACAAAATTAAACCCGGCGATCTGCTCATTACCTTTGACCGCGAGGCCATCCTCGCCGCCGGGTACGACCTCGCTACGCCGATAATTGTCAGCAATAGCGAGGATTACCGGGCAGTCACCCGTGTGACGCAGCAGTCCAGCATCAATTCAGGTATGCCGTTCCTGACGGTAGAACGTTAAGCAAAGGAGAGTGACATGACAGCATTTCCGAAGACATTTCTGTGGGGCGGGGCTATCGCCGCAAACCAGGTTGAAGGCGCGTGGCAGGAGGGCGGAAAGGGCATTTCTACCTCGGATGTCATGCAGCAGGGAGTATTTGGCCCATTGAAGGAGCGCGTGCCGGGAGACAGCGGCATTAAAGATATCGCCATCGATTTTTACCACCGCTACCCGCAGGACATTGCGCTGTTTGCCGAAATGGGGTTTAGCTGCCTGCGTATTTCCATCGCCTGGACGCGCATTTTTCCGCAGGGCGACGAGTCTGAGCCAAATGAAGCCGGGCTGGCGTATTACGACAAACTGTTTGATGAGCTGGCGCAGCACGGGATTCAGCCGATGGTGACCTTGTCTCACTACGAAATGCCGTGGTGGCTGGTGAAGCAATACGGCGGCTGGGGCAATCGCAAAGTCATTGACTACTTTGAGCGTTACGCCCGCTGTGTTTTCACCCGCTATCAGCATAAAGTGAAGCTGTGGCTGACCTTCAATGAAATCAACATGTCGCTTCATGCGCCGCTGACCGGCGTCGGGCTGGAAGGCGAGCCGAACAAAGGCGAAATTTATCAGGCTATCCATCATCAGCTGGTTGCCAGCAGCCTGGCGGTGAAAGCCTGCCACGAAATTATCCCGGAGGCGAAAATCGGCAATATGCTGCTGGGCGGCCTGATGTACCCGCTCACCTGTAAACCGGAAGACGTGCTGGAAACGCTGCAGGAAAACCGCAGCTGGCTGTTCTTCGGCGACGTCCAGTGTCGGGGCCGTTATCCTGGCTATATGCAGCGCTATTTCCGCGATAACGGTATTCAGCTTGAAATCAGCGAGAACGACCGCGAGCTTCTGAAAAACACCGTCGATTTTATCTCATTCAGCTATTACATGACCGGCTGCGTGACGGCAGATGCAGAACTTAACGCGAAATCCCG
The DNA here is from genome assembly GCF_037150195.1 of Cedecea sp. VD22. NCBI lineage: Bacteria > Pseudomonadati > Pseudomonadota > Gammaproteobacteria > Enterobacterales > Enterobacteriaceae > Cedecea > Cedecea sp. VD22. The sequence continues at coordinate 14,629 of NZ_JBBCPX010000020.1, read as the reverse complement.
CAGCAATATTCTCAGCATGGTGCCAAACCCGCATTTGCCAGCGTCTGAATGGGGCTGGCAAATTGACCCGACCGGCATGCGCATCCTGCTCAATATGCTGTGGGATCGCTACCAGAAACCGCTGTTTATTGTCGAAAACGGCCTGGGGGCGAAAGATAAGCCCGAAGCTGACGGCACGGTCAACGACGATTACCGCATCAGCTATTTGAACGATCATCTGGTGCAGGTGGGTGAGGCGATTGAGGACGGCGTAGACGTGATGGGCTACACCAGCTGGGGGCCAATCGATCTGGTTAGTGCGTCGAAAGCCGAACTGTCGAAACGCTACGGGTTTATCTACGTTGATCGCGATGACCAGGGGCACGGCACGCTTGCGCGATCGAGAAAGAAAAGCTTCCACTGGTATAAAGAGGTGATTGCCACGAATGGCGGCAGCCTGAAGCGCTAAGCCGCTGAAATAAAGCCAGTTTGTCGTCAGACTAAAAGAGGGAAAATACGTTTTCCCTCTTCCCTTTCTGCTCTATTACGCCACATTCACCAGCCGCTGAATAAACCCGCGCAGCCACATCAGCGCGGCATCGCTGTTATGGCGCTGATGCCACAATAAAGCAACCTCAAACAGCGGAACGTCTACCGGAACCGGGCTTGCAGCCAAACCCCAGGTTTTCTGCCAACTGGCTGATAATCCTGCCGGCACGGTAGCCAGCGCGGGCATTTGCATCAGCAATCCCGGCAGCGCAGCAAAATGCGGGGTGGTGTAGCTGATATGGCGCGTCTGCCCGAGCTTTGCCAGCAGGGTGTCTATCTGGCTGCTGTTGGCTTCACGATAGCTGACCAGCACGTGCTGATGGGCGACATATTCTTCCAGCGGCAGCGGTGCACTGGCCTCGATGTGCTGTGGGTGCCAGAGCGTCACAAAATTCATGCTGGTCAACACTTCACGCTCCAGCCAGCGGGCGCTTTGGTTCGCCACGCTGATCGCCATATCCAGCTCGCCGCCTTCCAGCCTTTGGGCGTCGGTAAACGGGTCACTGGCGACAACGTTAATGCGCATTCCCGGCGCGTCCTGCTTCAGCGCGGGAATGAGTTTTGGCATCAGCCACATTTCCACCCAGTCGGTCATGCCGATGGTCACGGTCGCTTTGGCGCTGGCCGGGCAAAACTCAGCCTGCTGGAAAAGAGCGCTTTGCAGCTGCTCCAGCAGAGGCATCAGCTCGGTGTGCAGTTCGCTTGCGCGCGCGGTGGGCTGCATGCGGTGGCCGCTGCGAATAAACAGCGGGTCGTCGAACATATCCCGCAATCTTGCCAGCGCGCCGCTGACCGCAGGCTGCCCGAGGTGCAGCTTGTCGGCCGCCAGCGAGACGCTTTGCTCGCGGAACAGCACGGCAAAAGCGATCAGCAGGTTGAGATCGATTTTGCGGAAATCATTTTCTTTGATAGTCATCATTTCTCCAATCAATTGGCGTGATGATACGCCCGACGGGATACTGGCGGCAAGTTGAACACCTGCCTGGAGAATAAAATGAAAACTTTCCTCATGTTGCTAACGCTTTTAGGCGGCACAATATCCGTTTCTGTCCTTGCCACGCCGCAGGCTATAACGCAGCAGCAATCGCCTGGATATTACCGCATGATGCTGGGGGACTGGCAAATTACGGCGGTGTCGGACGGCACAGTAGTCGTACCGCTGGATAAATTGCTGACGCATATCACGCCGCAAAAGTTACGCCAGCGTATGGCGGAGGACGCAATGACGCCCGCCGCAGAAACGTCGATCAATGCCTTTGTTATCAATACAGGGCGCGAACTGATTCTGGTTGATACGGGAGCCGGGGAATTATTTGGCTCTGCGGGTGGGCACCTGCTGGAGAATTTACGGGCGGCAGGTATTGCCCCTGAAGATATTTCTCTGGTGCTGCTGACCCATATTCATGCCGATCATTCCGGCGGGGTGGAATACCGCGGCAAGCCTTCTTTCCCCAACGCGACGGTTCGCGTGGAGCAGAAAGATGTCGATTTCTGGCTCAACCCCGCACACCTCAGCGACGTAGAGCCGGGCCAGCGGCATACCTTTGCTGAATCTGAACGTTCGCTTCGCCCGGTCATTGACGCCGGTAAGCTCACCACTTTTCATGCACCCACAGAAATCCTTCCGGGCATCGAAGCCATTCCTGCCGCAGGGCACACGCCGGGTAGCGTGATTTACCGTGTTAGCCGCGGCGGCCAAAACATGCTGATGTGGGGCGATATTATTCATGCTAAAGCGGTGCAGATGCCCGATCCGGAAGTGGCGATTCATTTCGATGTTAACCAGCAGCAGGCAGTTGCCACGCGCGAGAAGGTGTTAAAACTGGCGGCTCAGGAAGGCGACTGGGTCGCGGCGGCGCACATTGCTTTCCCGGGAATTGGTCATGTGAAACAAGAAGGCAAAGCCTGGCGCTGGGTGCCGGTAAACTACAGCAGTAGATCGGATTGATAGCTAAAGGCGCCACAACAACGTGGCGCCACGCGTTTTTAAAAGATCATTTTGAATACGCCGGTCACCACCAGCAGCCCGATGAGGAAGATAATCAGAATGGCCCATAAAATAATTTTCATTAGCGCTCCTTACCTTTTAGTTGGTTCTTTTTGAGTATAGGCAAGGATACGAAGACGGGGGAGTTGCCTCCCCGTAGACGGAATAATCGAAAAAAAGGGTACGACTGAGCTTTAGCGTTGGGGTTTACCTGCCGCGAGCAGGAAGATCATTGGCCGTTCGGCCTCTTCTGCCAGCCCGGGGTTGAGGGCAATTTGTTCGGCCTCCGGGCCCCATTCGTCGAGCTTTTCAATCACAAAGCCGCTTTCAATCAGGGCGTTAATCCAGGTGGCCAGCTTGCGGTGCTGCTTCTTCACGCCTTCGGCAAACCAGTTGCTGAGACGCTCGCCTTCCTGCTGATAATGATTCACCGGCCAGCTGCGTTGCCCGGCCCGATCCTGCAGCCAGGTCTGCGTCGCGGGGGCGGTATAGATCGGGTGCTCGGCGGTAAAGACCAGCTTGCCGCCCGGCATCAGCGCCTGTTCAAGCGTGGCAAACAGCGGGCGAATGTCTTCCAGGTAGTGAAGCGCCAGCGAACTGTAGGCCAGATCGAGACTGTTTGCCGGCAGTTGCAGGGCGGAAAGATCCTCCAGGCGATATTCGATCCCGGGGCCTTCGGTCATTTCACGGGCTTTGGCGAGCATGAGCGTCGATACATCCAGCCCGACCGTTTTTGCCGCGCCGGCATCTCTTGCGTAGCGGCAAAACCAGCCGTAGCCGCAGCCTAAATCCAGCACCTGCTTGCCCGCCAGTGGCGGCAGCATCGCCTGAACTTTTGCCCATTCAGGCGCGCCATCCAGACCTTTAACAGAGCGGTCCAGCGTGGCATAGCCGGCAAAAAAGGCCGGGTCGTCATAGATATTTTGCGTCATAAATCCTCTTAATCACTGAGGCCATCATTGGCCAGCAGGAATTTTAGACGCGACGCCGTCGGAAAGAAAACCGGCTCCGGCGGCAAAACCGTTAAAAACCGAAATGACTGAGCTCAGGATGATCGTCCGGGCGGCGGCCCAGCGGCCAGAAAAAGGCACGCTCGCTCTCTTTGATTGGCGTGTCGTTGATACAGGCGTGGCGGTTAATCATCAGGCCCTGTTCATCAAATTCCCAGTTTTCGTTGCCAAAGCTGCGGAACCAGTTGCCGGAATCATCGTGCCATTCGTAGGCGAAGCGCACCGCAATGCGGTTCCCGTCGTGTGCCCAGATCTCTTTGATCAGCCGGTAGTCCAGCTCCCGCTGCCATTTGCGGGTTAAAAAACCGACGACGGCTTCACGGCCAGCAACAAACTCGGCGCGGTTGCGCCAGTGGGTATTCAGGGCGTAAACCTGCGAGACGCGTTCAGGATCGCGGCTGTTCCAGGCGTCCTCCGCCAGGCGAACTTTTTGTTTTGCCGTCTCGAGCGTAAACGGGGGAACCGGGGGTTTTACTGTCATGGTCTGCTCCTGTGAAATGTAGACAGGTCTGTCTACTCTTCCAGGTTACCCTGGGTAGACAGATTTGTCTACATACGTCATGATAGATTTTTAACAGGAGAAATCATGCCTACTGCAGCGACCCCCGGCGCCCGCGACCGTATTTTGCACACCGCGCACGACTTGTTTTACCGCGACGGTATTCGTGCCACCGGCATAGACCGAATCATCAAAGAAGCCAGCGTCACCAAAGTGACCTTCTACCGGCATTTTCCGGCCAAAGACGACCTGATCAGTGCCTTTCTGGACTATCGCCATCAGCGCTGGATGACGTGGTTTAGCCGCACGCTGGAAGCGCAAACCGGGGAAGGGAAAGGGTTGATGGAAGCGTTAGCGGCCACCTTGCAAAACTGGTTTGACGACGAGGCATTTCGCGGCTGTGCGTTTATCAACTCGGCGGTGGAAATGGCCGAGGCGCTGCCGGACACGCTGCCGATTGCCCGGGCCCACAAGCAGGCGATGGTGGAATGTCTGGCGGGTTATTTGCCCGATAATGCCGAGGGCAGGGAGCAGGCAGCAATGCTGGCGCTGGTGATTGACGGGGCGATAGTCAAAGCCCAGCGCGATGGCCGCGGCGAAGAGGCGCTTCTGCTGCTGCGGGCGTGGCTGGCGCTGCTGCCCGCAGCAGAGGGTTAATCCTCTTTTTGCCGGTACTTGAACCACAGGCGGACGGCCACGACCAGCACCACGGCAACAATAAGCCAAATCCAGTGGCGCAGGTGCGTATCCAGGCTGTGCAGCCACGGGCCGACGACTTCACCGCCGAGATAGCCAAGCGTCGTAAACAGCGTGGCCCACAGGATAGCCCCGCAGATATTCAGCGGGATAAACAGCTTTGGCGGCAGCTTGCTGGCGCCGATGATAATCGGCCCGACGATGCGAAACCCGTACATAAAGCGGCTGCCAATCACGAACAAATAGGGATGGCGGTTGATCAGCGCCTGCGCCTTGGCCACTTTCTTTTGATGCTTCTTAAAGCGAGCCAGCAGGGCGCTGCCGAAATGCCTGCCGACCAGGAACAGCACCTGATCGCCAATCATGCCGCCCAGTGCGACAGACAGGACGACTAATGGGAAGGTTAAAAGCCCCTGATGCGCGGCCACGCCGCCTAGCAGGGTAATGGTTTCCCCCTCTGCCATACTGCCGATAATCAGCGCGGCGTAGCCATACTGTTCTATTAAGCCATTGATATCCATTAAGCTGGACTCTCCTCCATGTATACCCGTCATACTTCAAGTGGCAGGTGCGTTGGCTGCATCCGCTCACCTCAGTCACATAGTTAGCTATGCTCCTGAGGATTCCCGGCCTTGCCGTGTTACTCGGCAAGCCTGGCCCCTCCGGAGTCAGCGTAGACGCTGTTCAAAAAGACCTGAAAGTCTTTTTGTCCTGCAACTCGAATTATTTAGGGTATGAAATTTTCCCTAAAGCATACAACTCATCGCCGCCAGGCTTGTACAGAATCGGAGATATTTTTCGTCTGGTTAAATAATAACCTGAAGGTGAATTATACTTGGAGTATCGCAAGCATTTGCGCCGCAGGTCCGGAGGTTGTATGAGCCATGTCTGGGGATTGTTTTCCCATCCTAATCGGGAAATGCAGGAAATTAAGCGCGAGAACGAGTCCGTCTCGCATCATTACACTCACCATGTGCTGTTGATGGCGGCCATTCCCGTCATCTGCGCGTTTATCGGCACCACGCAAATTGGCTGGAACTTCGGGGACGGCACCTACGTCCAGCTCTCTATGTTTACCGGCCTGTATCTGGGCATTCTTTTCTACGCCCTGATGCTGGGCGGCGTCGCGGTGATGGGGCGGGTTATCTGGTGGATGGCGCGTAACTATCCGCAGCGTCCGTCGCTTGCCCGCTGTATGGTTTTCGCAGGGTACGTGGCCACGCCTCTGTTCTTAAGCGGGATTGTGGCACTTTATCCGCTGGTCTGGCTGTGCGTGGCTGTAGGCGCCCTGGCGCTGGTCTACACCGGCTATCTGCTCTACGTTGGCGTGCCGGACTTCCTCGGCATCGACAAAGAAGAGGGGATGAGTTTTTCCAGCTCAACCCTGGCCATTGGCGTGCTGGTGCTGGAAGTACTGCTGGCCGTCGCGGTGATTCTGTGGGGTTATGGCTACCGTTTGTTCTGACGGGGCGAATTAACAGAAAGTTTTGATATAACGTTACGATTCTTAACTGGCAGTCAAGCGGGGCGGCGGAGTATGATTCCGGCGCCCCGCACGTTTATGTCATCCCGATGACGCTTAGCGGTGAGCCTCTACTTTTCCGGAATCATTACAGAAGTGTCACCATGCCGACAAAAATCCGTTTATCGTTGTTCAGCCTTGCGCTGATGATGACTGTGCCTTTTGCCCCGCAGGCAGAGGCCAGTAAGGTCGCCACCCACGCGGCCAGCGCCGGTCAGGAGATTGCCTCCGGCAGCGCCATGATTGTCGATCTGCAAACTAACAAGATTCTCTATTCCAGCCATCCGGATCTGGTTCGTCCTATTGCCTCCATCACCAAGCTGATGACCGCGATGGTGGTGCTGGACGCCCATCTGCCGATGGATGAAATGCTGAAAGTGGACATCAGCCACACGCCTGAAATGAAGGGCGTTTACTCTCGCGTTCGCCTGAACAGCGAAATCAGCCGCAAAAACATGATGCTGCTGGCGCTGATGTCGTCAGAAAACCGTGCGGCGGCGAGCCTGGCACATCACTACCCTGGCGGCTACGACGCGTTTATTCGCGCGATGAATGCGAAGGCGAAGTCCCTCGGCATGACCCACACCCGCTATGTGGAACCGACCGGCCTGTCGATTGAAAACGTCTCAACCGCGAGCGATCTGACCAAACTGCTGGTGGCGACGCAGAAATACCCTGTGCTGGGCCAGCTCAGCACCACGCATGAAGATATGGCCACCTTCCGCAACCCGGCTTATACGCTGCCGTTCCGCAACACCAACCATCTGGTGTACCGTGAAAACTGGAATATTCAGCTGACGAAGACTGGCTTTACCAATAACGCAGGCCACTGCCTGGTCATGCGCACGGTCATCAACGGCCGCCCAGTGGCGCTGGTGGTGCTGGACGCGTTCGGGAAATACACCCACTTCGCCGACGCCAACCGCCTGCGTTCCTTCCTGGAAACCGGCAAAGTAACCCCTGTTCCGGCGGCGGCGTTAAGCTACAAGCGCTCTAAAGCGGCGCAAATGGCCAGCAACACCGCAGCAGGTTCAGAAGAAGAGTAATCAGTCCGGCAGCGTCCCGTCTCCACCGTTGAGGGGGCGCTGCATCATCACCGTGTCCCGCCAGTCTCCCAGCTTAAAGCCAACGCTTCGCAAACATCCGACGGTTTCAAACCCGTGCTGACTGTGTAATTTGCAGGATCCGGTATTATTTTCCCCGTCGCCAATCACCGCAATCATCTGCCGCCAGGGTCCTTTTTCACACAGCGCGATGAGCTGGCTCAACAGGGCTTTGCCAATGCCGCGTCCGGTCATTGCGGCGTCGATATACACCGAATCTTCTACCGTGTAGCGGTAGCCGGGGCGAGGGCGGTACACCGTAGCGTAGCAGTAGCCCACCACTTGATTGTCAATCACTGCAACCAGCCAGGGCAGGCCATGAGCGCGAACCGCCGCCAGCCGCTCGGTCATCTGTTTTCCATCAGGCGGGGTTTCTTCAAACGATCCTTTGCCGTGCAGCACGTGCCAGGCATAAATCGTTGTTATCGCGGGGATATCGTCGGGGATGGCTTCCCTGATGAGTACGGCAGGGAAAGGCAGAGTTTCTACTGCGGACATCTTTCGCTCCTTGGGCAGAAAAAGGGTGAAGATAGCCTTCACCCTGCTTCATTAATCTATGCCCAAAAAAGCGTGAAACATAGTTTGCCCGTCATAGGAGAAACTTATCTCTGTCAGCCGTGCTCCTGCACGCTGTCGTCTTCGGCCCAGCTTTTACGCCGGGTTGTTTTGCCAATTCCAGGATTCATGCTGTTGGTCGGGTCGTTGGCCTTGTAGAACTGCTTCAGCGTTTCCGGCGCTTTGTAGAGATGGCCTACGTTATGCTCGGCGGGGTACTGCGCCCCGCGTTCGTGCAACAGCGCCAGCATCTGCTCTTTCAGCTCGTGCACGTCCACGCCTTTTTTGACGATGTAATCCTGATGGAAGACATGGCACATAAAGTGGCCGTAATAGAGACGGTGGATCAGCTTATCGCCGATCTCCGGCGGCAGCTCTTCGAACCAGTCTTCGTCGTTGCGGCGCAGCGCGATATCCAGCGCCAGAATATCTTCCACTTCATCCGCATGCACGGCGTGATAGCGGATGGCGGCCCCGGCGGCGGCAAAGCGGTGCAGGAAGGCTTTGCTGCCTTCTTCCGCAGTACAAACGAAGAAGTCGCCTTCGGCGGTTTTAAAATATTCGCTCAGCCATGCTTTGGCTTCATCGATCCCGTCCCCGGCCATTTTCAGCAGCAGGTGGTGAGGATATTTATCCCGCCAGGTTTTCATCCGTTCCGGCAGGTGCGCCGGGAAAACGCCGCCGAGCTTCTGCATAAAGCGGTCGGTAAAGTGCGGCTTAAACAGCGACGCCTTATCGAGCATCGCATCGGTGCGTCCTTTCATGGTGAAGAAGAACGGCATTTTGTCGGTGCCGAGCTTGTCGATCATCAGGAACGTGTCTTTGCCGTACTTCTCCGCGATGTCGTAAATATCGCGGTGCATATACTCCCCGGCAACCGGCAGATTTTCGAAGTTGGCCAGAATATGGCGGCGGATTTCGCCCAGCACGCGGGGCTGGTTGGTGCCGATGTAAAACACCTGCTGGCGCTTTTCCGCCTGGAAGGTATCGAGGCGGACGGCGAAGACCGCCAGCTTGCCCGCGCAGCCGGAGGATTCAAACAGGCGGTCCGGATCTGCGTTATAACGCGCGGGCGTGTCGGCCTCCACGTCGCGCACGCGGGTGACATAATCGTGGTCGTGAGCGTGGCGGCCATCGTGCTGCACGTCGCTGTCTTTCACGCGCTCATCGTCGAGCGCGCCAAGAATTTGTTCCGGCGTGGTGCCAAGGTTAATCCCCAGGTGGTTTACCAACTGCAGCTTGCCGCTTTCATCAATGCGCGCGAAAAGCGACATCTCGGTGTATGCCGGGCCGCGCTGTACCAGCGACCCGCCGGAGTTGTTGCAAATCCCGCCGATGACCGAAGCGCCAATACAGGATGATCCAATCACCGAGTGCGGCTCGCGCCCGAGCGGTTTCAGCGCTTTTTCCAGCGAGTAAAGCGTGGTGCCTGGGTAGGCTAGGACCTGCTCGCCCTTATCCAGCAGATGCAGCTTGTCGAGGCGCAGCGTGCTGATAATCACAATATCGCGATCGTAATCGCTGCCGCTGGGCGTTGAGCCTTCGGTCAGGCCGGTATTAGCGGCCTGCATAATAATGATTTTATCCGCCGCGACGCAGGCGCTTAATACGCGCCACAGCTCCAGCAGAGAGCCGGGGAAGACCACGGCCAGCGCTTCCCCCTGGCCGGAACGGAAGCCTTTGCGGTAGCGGGCCGTTTTGGCCGGGTCGGTTAAAACATGGTGCGAGCCAACGTGGCGAGAGAGTTCGTTTATCAGCGTTTTATTATCGGAAGTCATCAAAACAGACATGGATCCACTCCTTGTGATGGCATCAAAAAGCCTGTCGTTAAGCATAGCGCCGAAAAACGTGAGCGTAACGAGGAAATCTCCACGAAATCAGCAGCCAGGTTTGGCTACGCTCTTCTTACCGTGATGGCGATGTGGCAAACTGCACGCCTTAACAAAAGCTTGTGAGAGTGAATCCGATGAAATGGCTCTGTTCTGTAGGGATTGCCGTAAGCCTGGCGCTGCAGCCTGCGCTGGCCGACGAAATGTTTGGCCCGCACCCTTTAACGCCGGAAGCGCGTGATGCCTATGTCACCGACCTGCTGAAAAAAATGACCACCGATGAAAAAATCGGTCAGCTGCGTTTGATAAGCGTCGGCCCGGATAACCCGAAAGAAGCCATCCGCGAAATGATCAAAGCCGGGCAGGTGGGAGCCATTTTCAACACCGTCACCCGCGAAGACATTCGCATCATGCAGGACCAGGTGATGCAGCTCAGCCGCCTGAAAATTCCTCTCTTCTTCGCCTACGATGTGGTGCACGGCCAGCGTACCGTTTTCCCGATAAGCCTCGGCCTGGCGTCCTCGTTCAACCTTGATGCGGTCAAAACCGTGGGCCGGATTTCCGCCTATGAAGCCGCCGACGACGGCCTGAACATGACCTGGGCGCCAATGGTGGACGTCTCGCGCGATCCGCGCTGGGGCCGCGTGTCCGAAGGCTTTGGTGAAGACACCTACCTGACCTCGATGATGGGGCGCACCATGGTGGAAGCGATGCAGGGCAAAAGCCCGGCGGATCGCTACTCGGTGATGACCAGCGTGAAACACTTCGCCGCCTATGGCGCGGTCGAGGGCGGGAAAGAGTACAACACCGTCGACATGAGCCCTCAGCGCCTGTTCAACGACTACATGCCGCCGTACAAAGCCGCGCTGGACGCGGGCAGCGGCGGCGTGATGGTGGCACTGAACTCTCTGAACGGTACGCCGGCTTCCGCCGACAGCTGGTTGCTGAAGGATTTGCTGCGCGACGAATGGAAATTCAAAGGCATCACCATCTCCGATCACGGCGCGATTAAAGAGCTTATCAAGCACGGCGTAGCCAGCGACCCGAAAGACGCGGTGCGCATTGCGCTCAATTCCGGCATCAACATGAGCATGAGCGACGAGTATTACAGCAAGTACCTGCCGGAGCTGGTGAAAAGCGGTGCGGTGCCGATGAAAGAGCTGGATGACGCCGCTCGCCACGTGCTGAACGTCAAATACGACATGGGGCTGTTCAACGATCCGTACAGTCACCTGGGGCCGAAGGATTCTGACCCGGTCGATACCAACGCGGAAAGCCGCCTGCACCGCAAAGAAGCGCGTGAAGTGGCGCGTGAGAGCATGGTGCTGCTGAAAAACCGCCTGCAGACTCTGCCGCTGAAAAAGACCTCCACCATTGCGGTGATTGGTCCCCTGGCGGACAGCAAGCGTGACGCGATGGGCAGCTGGTCTGCCGCAGGCGTGGCCGCGCAGTCTGTCACCCCGCTGGAGGGCATCAAAAATGCCGTCGGCCAGCAGGGCAAAGTGGTGTTTGCGAAAGGTGCGAACGTTACTGATGAAAAAGATATCGTCGAGTTCCTGAACCAGTACGAACCGGCGGTCACCGTTGACCCGCGCACGCCGCAGGCGATGATCGACGAAGCGGTGAAGACGGCGAAAAACGCCGATGTAGTCGTGGCCGTGGTCGGTGAAGCCCAGGGCATGGCGCACGAGGCGTCCAGCCGCACCAACCTGACGTTGCCGCAGAGCCAGCGTGACCTGATTGCCGCCCTGAAGGCTACCGGTAAACCGCTGGTGCTGGTGCTGATGAACGGTCGTCCTCTGGCGCTGGTGAAAGAAGATCAGCAGGCGGACGCAATGCTGGAAGCTTGGTACGGCGGCACAGAAGGCGGTAACGCCGTCGCTGATATCCTGTTCGGCGACTACAACCCGTCCGGCAAACTGCCTATGTCCTTCCCACGCTCCGTGGGGCAAATTCCAACGTACTACAGCCACCTGAATACCGGCCGCCCGTACGATCCGGAAAAACCGAACAAATATACCTCCCGCTACTTCGATGAAGCCAACGGGCCGCTGTATCCGTTTGGCTACGGCCTGAGCTACACCACCTTTAAAGTCGGTGATGTGAAGCTTTCCGCCCCAAGCATGAAGCGCGACGGCAAAGTTGAAGCGTCGGTTACCGTTACCAACACCGGCGACCGCGCAGGGGAAACCGTGGTGCAGATGTACCTGCAGGACGTGACCGCTTCCATGAGCCGCCCGGTAAAAGAGCTGAAAGGCTTTAAGAAAGTGGCGCTGAAAGCGGGTGAAAGCCAGACGGTCAGCTTCCCAATCGACATCAGCGCCCTGAAGTTCTGGAACGCGAAGATGAAGTACGATGCGGAGCCGGGCAAGTTCAACGTGTTTATCGGCCTCGATTCTGCCCGCGTGCAGCAGGGTGAATTTGAGCTGAAATAAAGCAGAGCATTATTAGAATGCAGCCACCTTTAAAGGTGGCTGTTTTTTTAGGTGTAATCAATGCTTCGTTGAAAATTAGCGTATTCCCTGATTATTTTCGCTGGCAAGATTTAGCTCGTTTAATACTGGCGCAACAGAATAGAATGAGCCGCAAACGACAATCACATCGTCGGCACTGGCGTCAGCTTTAGCCGCTTCCCAGCCGGATAAAATATCCGGGAAGCTTTTTGCCTTCGGTAAATACTGAGCAATATCTTCAGCTTTAGAGCTTCTGGGGCCCGCCTGAATACCACAGCAATACCACTCTCCGTTGAGGTCTTTTAACTGTTCAATAGTGCCGTTGATATCTTTATTAATAAGCATACCGATTACAAAAAGGTACTTTCCCTTTATGGGGAAGTTACGCAATCTTTCCGCTAAATATGCCGCAGCATGCGGATTATGCGCCACATCTAAAATCACCGTCGGTTGATGGCTAATGACTTGAAAACGGCCCGGCAAATTGCCTTTATCAATGACTTCACTCAGCGCGGTAAGATCAAATTTAAGCCCGCTGACGCGCAGAGCCGCTAGTGCGGTAGCCACGTTATCGCGTGGCATTTTAGGCTGGCTCAGCGGCGCAATTTCGCCGAGGTTATCGCTAAACGCCCATGCATCTCCACGGTCTGTGACCTGCCAGTTGACGCCACGCTGATGGGGAATCGCGCCAATCTGTTCCGCATAGCGGAGCAATGATGCCGGTGCCTGAACTTGCCCAATCACCGCCGGACGTCCACTACGGAAGATGCCCGCTTTGATTTCGCCGATGGCTTCGGTGCCTTTCCCCAGCCAGTCTTCATGATCCAGTGCCACGTTGGTAATCACAGAGACATCCGGCGTGAGAATGTTGGTCGCATCGTCCCGGCCGCCCATGCCGACCTCAATGATGGCGACATCAACCTGAGCCCATTTCATCAGGCAAAATGCGCCTAGCGTATTGAACTCGAAAGGCGTGAGCGTCGTGGCCTCGCGCGCTTTTTCAATTTCAACAAAAGCAGCAATGTGGGCGGCGTCCGACAGCTCCTGGCCCTGAATGCGCACGGTCTCTTTATAATGCATCATGTGGGGGGAGCTGAAGACGCCCACTTTGTGCCCTGACAGCATCAGCAATTTTTCAAGGGTATGGCAGGTGGTGCCTTTGCCGTTGGTCCCGCCGACCAAAAAGACAAAAGGGGCGGGCCGTAAGACATTCAGTTTGGCTGCCACGTCCCTGATTCTGTCCAGGCCCATATCAATGACCTGCGAATGAAGGCTGTCGATGTAAGCCAGCCAGCGGGGTAAGTCTGCGGTGAGATCGGGTATGTTGGCGCGGTTGCTCATCAAATATTCCTTGGTTAAGCATCATCACTTTCTGGGACGAAAACTGAGGCAGGGCCATATTATCCAGATAAAGAAAAAATAGGATCCGGCAGTTGTAAGCAATAAATAATGAGTTTTTGAAGCTATCTTGAATATTTAATCCACCGACAATTTAAGCGGGTTTGTACCGGCACAGCATATTGTTTAGCATTTCACACCAACAAAAAACTCATAAAATAAAGATGAATAAAATGCGGCAGTGAAACGTTAGCTGAGTATGTCCGCTACCGGAAATACTCCATGCTTCGTATTCTTCTCAAAATAATCCTCGGTCTGTCGATTAGCCCCTGGCTTTATGCCGCGCCGGAAAGCTACAGCGTCCTTACGCCGCAAACGGCGATAGAACTTTCATGGCGCGCGTTTGGCGGGACTTCTCAGGCGCACCTCGACGGCGTCACTGGCTCACTTTTGCTGGATGCAGGGAACGACATGCACGACAGCATCAGCGTACGCATCCCGGCCGCAACGCTGCAGGCTTCAAACAGCCTGCTGACTTATCAACTGCAGAGCGGGCTATTCTTTGATACCGCACATTACCCAACGCTCTCGTTTAGCAGCACCAGGGTTGTGGCCCAGGGGGCCGGGCGTTACCGGATTTTCGGCCTGCTGCAGGTAAAAAATGTTCAGCATCCGGTGGTTTTGGAGGCGAGTCTGGATAACGCCCCCGCATTAACTTCAGGCCAAAATGCCCTCTCATTACGTGCCACAACGGTTATCTCCCGCGCCGCCTTTAATATGGATAAATTTGAGGCCGTGGTGGATGACAGTATTGCGATTGAGATTAAAATCCGCGCCAGGGTTAGTCTGGCTGGTTAGGAGCATATCTGCTCTGGCAGGGGATTGGCCAGGGAGTATTATTGCCAGAAAAATCTCTATTTATGCAGAGTCAGCTAAGGTTCCGTTCACTTCCAGCCCTGTTTCATATGTCATCACAGAGTCAGTGAACGTCTCAGGGGAGTCACCGTCACTCCCCTGAGAACCCGGACTCCCGGCGAAATAAATCGACCGCTGAAGCGGCAGACCTCCGTTTTATCTCCCAGTCCTGGGTCGGCTGAGATGCGTTCCCG
>NZ_JBBCPX010000019.1:0-67487 GCF_037150195.1 Cedecea sp. VD22 | reverse complement strand
CGATCAACAACCTGTTTGACTGCTTCAATTTTAAACTCTTCAGGATAACGCTTACCGCTCATGGGCACCTCTCTTTAAGTCATTTTAAATGACTCTGAGGTGTCTGTTAAACCTGTGGCGATTCACTGAGGCGCATTTCATCAGGCACTACAATGGCATGAAGTAAGTTGTCTTCGGTGGACTCTTTCTGACTGTGATTGAGATGATCATTTCGTTCTAACGTCGTGTCATTATGCATAGTAGTTTTCCTTTCGGTTATTACAGTCGCAGGTATGCTGCTGGCAGGTTTCCTGTCAGGGCTTACAAACTGCGGTATATGAGAAATTCCTGTGAACGGGATATGGATTTGGAGAGAATGGAAGGCGTAAAGTCAGGCTATCTGGCCCCTAGAACCGGTGTATTTTTTGTCTGTTACTGGTACTGACTGAAAGGTCGAGCATGTTCTCCGTCATCACCCACAGTGAACTATTAAGCTTCACATCTCCGTCGATATGCCAGCATGACGTTACGATAAAAGAATTTATCTACCGATGGAGCGTACTGCGTGAGGTTGAAAAGACGTTCAAGGATGTGGCAGCTTACGGTGTAAAGCATCGAAACCCGCAGTTGTTGAAGGTCTGAGGGGCGTTAGATTTTTGCAAACAGAGATCTCAGAGTGAAAAACAAAAGACCCGCCATCCGGTAAAGGAGGCAGGGAATTCACGGAGATAATATCTGTCTGAGATCATTTGGAATATAAGCAGAAAATCTGTAGCCGCGCCCACTTTGGATGGACGTGCATGGTTGACCGGCAGCTATGTGCCAAGAACGGACGTTGCTGGGAACTTTAACCTGTAGTCGGAATGTGATGTGAAAAAGAAAAACAAAATAGTGGTGCCGGACTCAGAATCGAACCAAGGACACCGGCATTTTAAATATTCGTGTCAGATTAATGGTTGATATAGCTGTTATTATTTACCAGCTAAGCAGTGTGGTCTTGGCCAGAGCAAATCAATTCGCATTTTCATTTTCTGGTCTTGTACATTTACCTTTCTTCAAGTCTATAGGGAAAGGATTTCGATAACTAATCAATCAGTTTATATAAAAACCGTGTTTAGGTTTTGAGCATTATCTACGATAAGTTTCTAAGGATCTTGGCCCCCAGTAAGGGGCCGTCAACCGCTGGCTAGCGATTAGTCAATGCGTGTCAGCTCGTAATGACCTACTGTTTTACGGCTTGTGAAGTAGTTCCCATTTAGCACTTCTTTACCATTAAGATTTAGCTTGAGAATAGCTGTGCCTCTGTAAGGATCTTGTGCACCATAACCTGCCTTATGCTTGGGGGTTGTTAAAAAAACGTAGTAGAGTGCTGGTCGCCCCGTTTCGGTATCCTTTTTAGGCTTAGCCACCAATGTCTGAGAATCGGAGTCGTCAGCTTCGACATCCATTCCAATTCTAAGAAAATCCTGCTTTATAGTTGCTTGTGCGTGGGATGTACCTTTTTTATCTTCCCATTCCCAATGAATAACCATATTCCAGGTTCCGTTCAAATCAGGGAAGAGTAGGTCATTTAGTTTAGGGAACCATTGCCATAACTTTCGCCACCCAAAGAAAAAAATTGATATCAAAAAAGTATTAAGAAGAAACGAACCTCCAGATGCAATTGATAGGGCTGTCACGAAAGTTGTGCTTTCATCATATACGCCCCATAAAATCAGACAGCAGGCAGTCGCATAGAGAACGGCGATTATTGAGATTATTTTCCCTATTGGGAGAAGGTTTATCATTGCAACTCCTCATAATAAACTTCCTTACCAGCCTCAAATATAGAAAGACGATCCCCTTCGCTTACAATCCCTGTAAGTTTAATCTCGTCAATGCAAGAGCCATAAAGGGCAGCAACAAAACGTCCACCGACGAGTCTTGACCTGTCAAAACTGATGTTCTCTATGATTGGTGGTGAAAAATATTGTGCGGTATAAGTAACATTTCCTGCTTCATCTAAGATGTGAAAGCCATCGTGGTATTCGCTATTTTTGTTGGAAATTCTTGATAATAATTCCAATGTGGAATCATTCTGTATGGGATCTATATTCCGAAGACTTGTGATTGGAAGACTATCGGGGTTATTACATATAATAACCCCGATGCCAGAAAAATAAGCACGATTGGATTTGTTCCAAATATCATACAGTAATTTATATAATTTCTCTTTTGTCATCGCTCATTTCTTTCTGTTTTTAGCTATTAGCTACCAAAAATCAAACAGTAATATTAATAAAGACGATTATCCAATAATTTTCTTTGCAATGGAAGATTTGATAAACCAGGACAAAGATTTGTAGCAACAATGGTATGAGGTTTGACGCCCTGCCTCAGGGCGCGATGCAGTTTTAGCTAACCACAACAAAGGAACATGTTCGTTTTTCGCTCAAGGCTGCCCGTCAACTTTGTGCTGTAAGCAGAGGCTGCAAACCTCAGCCTGTGTTAGTCAATGGGGCATGTCACAGATATATTCGACCGTAACACTAAAAATTTCATTGCTTTTTATTGAGATAGACATGTGAAATGTTGCAAGAAATGTATGAATAATGTATTTATTCAGAACAATCGGGGTTCTGTTCATGGACGACCCCCAAAAGGCTGATTATGCCTAGGCAGGCGTCAAGTTGCTGATGGCTATTAGGGCAAAAGAAAGGGCTGTTTGTTGATACAAATGAATAAACATCCGATTTAGTTTAGGGAGTCTGAATGAAGCTAAGAATAAATAGAATATCATTAAAAAACTTCAAAAGTTTTAAAAATATTACTATCAATCCAAATCCTGATTTTAATATCATTATTGGGGAAAATAGCGCTGGGAAGTCAACTGTTTTTGAAGCTATTCATTTATGGGAGAAATGTTATAAAACTTATATCCTTGCTTCAAGGAAAGGGTTTTATAAAGTTAAGAAGTCAACAAACAGATATGTTAATTATCAAGAACTGGATTTTTTGCGAATCACAAGTGATGAGGATCTTTTTCACGATCCAAGAGATCCGAATCTAGGGAAATGCTCTGAAATTACTCTGACATTAAAAAATGAAGAGGAGAATGATAAGAGTTGGGAGCTTGGATTCAAAGTCACATGTCCAACATCAATCGAAAATGCTTTTTTCCGCGTTCAACCAATAGATGAAAATCAGTTCACTAACTTTGCGGAAGAATTTTGTAAAGGAGGGGCATTTTTGGATGAAGCTATCTTTATTTACCAGACGAGACCAGTAGCAGGAGTCCATCAATTTGAGCCGTACTATAATGAGGCTCAGATTAAGAGAAAAATCCAAAAAGGTTATTCACACGAGGTCCTCAGAAACAAAATAATCTCTAAAAGAAAGTCAATATCAGATTTAGAATTAAGCATATCTGAAATACTTGAGAAAGATGTCAAGTTCATTATTCCTTCGGATGCTAGAAAAAATAAAGATGAATTCATTCAACTTGATGTTTCAATCGATAGATCAAAATATTATGACCTTCACCTTCAAGGTAGTGGTTTTCTTCAAATTGTAGAAATACTATCTACTGTTGAATTTATAGATGCTCCCCTCAAATTACTGCTTGTTGACGAACCTGACTCACACATCCACACAAAGCTGCAACATAACCTTCTCGCCCATTTAAAAAAAATAGATCACAATCAGTTTTTTATTATCAGTCATAACGATCAATTTGTGACCAGTGCAGGAGAAGGTGAAGTATTCTTCTTAAACGAAGACGCTAAATCAAGTGGTCACCTAGAAGCAATCAACCCAAATAGCTTCGATATTATAAAAAACTCATTGGGGGGGGTGATTTTATCCCTCGAGAGACTTAACAATGCCAAACTAATCGCATTTGTTGAAGGTGAGGACGATGAAAAATATCTAAAGAAACTTAACCTAAAGATCAAAGAAATTACTAACCCAATTGGTTGTTTAAAAAATGTAGTTTTCTTTCCGTTACGAGGGAAAGATAATATTCTCCAAAAGGTTGAGTATAATAAAAGAACTTTAAATTCGATTCTAAATGGCAAATCATGGCATGTTATTTTTGATCGAGACTTTTCTACAAACACTGTTGACCATGATCTTAAACAAAATATTCTTAGAAAGCGTTGTGCTCCATATAGTCATATGGGATACTGTATTGAGTCAGTGTTATTTTCGGACCTAAATATTCTTAAAAACTATTTGTATTCTTTGGCTCCAGGTATTGTTGAAAACGAATTTTCAACACACGTTGACACCTTAATTAATGAATTAAAAGATTCTGTCAATGATCTAGCCTCCCCACTAAACAAAGAAATAGAGATTAGATTCAATGGTCAAAAGAAAAATCGACCAGAATTCGCCAATCTTAATTTCGTGGATGTCGTAAGATCATGGTGCGAAGATGAAGTATTCAAACCTGAGCGAGTAATGTCAAAACCTCTTATCCAAAAGTTTGTTACAGATCTAGAAAATAAAATAGGGATTTCTCTTTTCCTGCGTGGATCAAATGTAGATGAAGAAGTAGCATCAAAGCTATTATTTAAATACTTTGAATTTATTCAGACAATTAATGATTTGTATCCATCATTTCGACACTTGATGGAACAACTAGATGTGCTACCTAGAAATGAAGTCGAATAATATTATCGCGGTTTAAAATATAGAAGGGTGGAGAAAGGTAATGAATGACAAAATACACATTGAATCGCCACGAGCCAAGCAATAAGCATATCAGCTCAGCCCTTATGGGCTGATGATATGTTCCTCGTTAATTAACACACCGCGATTTAAGTGATTCTGCATCAATGGTGAGAACAACTGCTGACGTCAGGTCCTCGCTCATAGCCGATCTGACAGGTCGCTTGGTCTGTCCGCTCCGTGTCAGAAGCGGACGTTGCTAGCATCAATTCATGTTGGTCAATGGGACTAGGTCACTGGCATCAATGAGCCTCGCCTCATCTTGTCGTTGCTTAATTACAGTGCATATTAAGTAATAAATGACAGAACATAACTTCACGTTCCCCTCTTAACCTGGTTTCAGTACAAACCCAAAGATTGTCCGTAACGGATTCTTCATCAATTTTTACAGCCTGGCCGTCTTTTTTGTAACCGACATAGTCTGTTTTCGAAATAAACTTGTGATATCCCATCGTAAGAGTGCTGAAATCTTTAACATCACAATAGGCAACCATGAAGACAGGGCTTAGGGCTTCAGCATCGTAACCAGATACTTTGTTGAGATGTTCGACTATAACTGTCTTATTAAGCGAAAAGAGGCGAAATGCCTCGAAAATTGCAATCCGTCTGTTTTTGCTGTCGGTAATCAAACCATCACTCTCACCGGGGCTTTTTCCTGATTCAGAGCTGCCGGTACGTTTCTGATCGCGAAAACCAATTCTCGCCTCAGCCATTCGCATATCGACAAGAGAAGCAAACCAGTCGTTGATGAGATCTTCATGAATAATTTTATTGAGCTGTCCATCAGTGCTCTGCTGGCTTTGCAGGTTCTTTTTCCTCAAAAGCAACTCACCAGCAACCTCAGTAATTACTTTTTTCAAAAACATCTCTTTCGAACGGCCACCTCCAGTAATCTGTACATAATCCTCGAAGCTACCACCGGTTATACGTAGGTAGTGCTGTCTGAGTTGATCAATACTGCGCTGACTGGATTCTGCCATTGCATGGACAATGTCGAGAACAGAGTTCTGATTAGGAAGAGCTTGACTGAGCAGGGTAATCAGTTCGGCCAGCCCCACATCATGTTCGCTGAGAATGAGATTACACTCTCGAAACTCATTAATGATTTGAGACGCGACAAGGGGTTTACCTCGTAGGATAAGACCTTTGCAATATGGCAGGAGGATTTCCCGTGTTCGGTGCTGCTCACCTGTGAGTTTTCTCCAGTATTCATCCGCCCGTTGCTGATCACCGACCTGTATCATGACGTCAAGCACCATGGCTACCCAGCTTGCAGCCATCTGATCCGGTGTAATGCTGCTCGTCTGCTCTAGAAACTTATTCAGAGCGCGACGACGCGCGTCTTTATTCTGGCTATCTGACAGCTCGGCTATATGCCCTCTGAACAGAGTAAATGCGAAGTGTGGCGCATTGACCTCTGCGCAAAGAGCTTCCATATATCGTACCGTTTTGCTGGGCTCAATCTGACAGAATGCTATTGCGATGATATAACGACGGAACTGTTCACATTCCCTGAGCTGGCGACGGACTATTTCATGCCCCGGTAAGTCAGTCAGGCCAT
Organism: Cedecea sp. VD22; assembly: GCF_037150195.1. Taxonomy (NCBI): domain Bacteria; kingdom Pseudomonadati; phylum Pseudomonadota; class Gammaproteobacteria; order Enterobacterales; family Enterobacteriaceae; genus Cedecea; species Cedecea sp. VD22. The sequence goes on along the minus strand of NZ_JBBCPX010000019.1, from coordinate 61,237 downwards.
CAGGTAAAGAGATACGTAACACTACTTCTTCGAAGGCATGAGGATCTTCGTGACCGGAAAGGTAGGCTGACAAAAGGGTGTATTTATAGTGATAGGTTTCCCATAGGTAGATAGTTTCTTTGAACTGTATGTGGGAATGGCCTCTGAAACGTTCAAGCAAGGGTTTTGCAGCAGATAGAACTCTTTCGGCAAGTTCCATATGACTATTTTCACAGGCATGAATAAATGCCGTTTCCAATGATTTTAGGCCAAGCTTTTCGTCCCTGAGATCCTGTCGGTCGAGAATTGCATCATGAAGAACCTGTCTTCTTTCATGGATATTACAACGTTGAAGCAGGATATACAGTGAATCAAGCGGAATCATGTCGATACAGCGTTCCGTAAACTCATCGTACTTTGATGGGGGAAGGTTATTCACAAAAAGGCTAAACATTTTCCACAGGTCTGCTGCCTCATCATTAAGAACAGCGCTGAAGAGATAGCATCTATCCTCATCATGACCGAATCCAAGTGCGCACACGATGTTTATGATGCGCTGCCACGCGCGCGCGCGCTCTTCTTCTTCCAGCGGACCTTTAGAGATTAGCATCAGGAGCTGCAAATACTGGCAGATAGCTGATACAGCATCAAAGCATCGGTCATGCTTGTAGGTCAGCACACTAGTCCAGCTATCATATCGACTAGAAATCCGCAGGATTTCATTAATTCCAATAACTTTTATCAGGCCTTGCCAAGGTAGAAGCGCAAAAAAATTATCAGATTTCAGATCTCGTCTACGCGTAGCAATGCATTCTGTGAATGCATTGCTATAAAAGCGAATCAGGCATTCACCCAGTTGGGGCAGCAAGTAACGATACGCAACATCTGTAGATTCGAGTCGCTGAATAATCCAGAGCCCGAGGTGGTATACACTCCTTTCCCTGATATGTGAAATGCGCCGTTCATATTGTACGGGGATGGTTTCAAGGAAGGCAGAAGCAACAGCAGCTACGTGCTTATCCTCAAGCTTGTGCATAAAACAGGTTAGCGCCCTGTATTGGAAACTGTCTGTGTTAAGCAACGTATATAGGCCACTGTTGTCGGCAAGATAAAGAGATACGTTGAGTAACTTCAGACCGTTATCTGAACGATCTTTTATGGTACGGACATACTCTCTCACCAGCACGTCGAGAAACAACTGACTCAGGTCATCGGACACATCATGTCGACGGGTCACTGGTAGTGGATACTCCCGATTGGTCAGATGATAAATTGCAATCTCACAGGTTTCAGGCCTCGATAGTAAAAAGAGGATATATTTGCAGTTGAAGCGGAGAGGGAGAGCAATGAAGAGCAAATACTTTAGCGCTTGACGTGACTCGGCCAGCGAAAGCAGATTGAGCGCAAACGGTTTTGTAGTGAGTGAGTGATGGTCAATGAGTATTACATGATTAAAGCACGCCTGAATGAGCCAGGACAAGGCCCCCATAGGGTCACGCCAGTTTCCCCAATATTGCAATTGTCCTAGAGCAATTATTTCGGCAGGATCGTCAATGTCAGGGAAATGGTAGGCACCATCCAGAGTCTCCGCAGTTCTCAGTGTCAGAGGAGCAGGCTCATCAGGCTCATCGGTTTTATCCGGCATGATACTTTCACTGCCGATGTGTAGGTTAATTTCTAACGTGACAGGCTGGTTCAGGCTTGCGAAGTCATATGAGTTTATGGCCTGCTTGTAGATTGTTCTGAGTGGATAACTGAACTCAGGCGCAGTCTTCACCAGCAATTCAACCTGACGTAAGAATTGATCCGTTTCATTTTCATCAAGCAAGCTGAACTGCACCGGAACAATTGAATGACTCAATGCACGCACGCAAAGCATCCATTGGCGAAAAGCCTGTTCAGGAGAATGACGTCTCATAAGACACTGCCAGAGATAGGCGCTCTCCAGTTGGGTAAACCGATGCTTTTCAGGATAAATGGCAACCTTCCCGCCCTGCTGAACTGCGCCGGGAAAAAGACGATCAAGATGAATATTCCCCAGTTCTTTACTTATGAGAGCAATGAGCTGATCTTCCTCTATCACGAAATGAGGTTGAACGTAACCCTTCCGACCAAAGCGAATATTCTGCAAAAGGTTTGTTACCCGAAGAATATCCTCAATGCTTTGATCCAACTGCTTAGAATGCTGCGATTCACTGCAGTGAATCGCAGCCCATCCTCCGGGAAATGAAATGAATCCCCCAGCTTCAAAGAATGCCAACGAATGTTGAGTGCCAGAGTAGAGATCTGAGCCTTCAGTACGTGGCCAAGATAATTCTCCCGCAATCAACGCGGCCACGTTGCACCGGTTTAACTCGGGTGTCGCAAGTGTTGCGTCAACCAAAAAAAGGGCAAGCGCATAGGCCTGCTGGTGTTCGAAAAGATTGCCATTACCGTGCGAAACTTGTCCTGAATTATCATTAAGTAACTTGAGAAGAAACGCCCAATTTTCTGAATGTGAAGTGCCCATTTAATGTCTCTGCCCCATCCGTATTTTAGCCAATCTTACTGGTTGAACCGCTGACCGGTCATTGTTTTTTCACCGTATGGCCCGCTCCCCGTTCGTTAACACATAGCAACGTTAGTAACGCATCTTGCGCGGTAATAACAATTGCGAGCTTCCGTTCCTCGCTAATAACGGACCTTATTGATCTTGATCTCTGTCTGCTCCGCATTGTGAGTTCAATCGGTCTAGGCCATGTTACTGATGTAAGTAAATCTGGCCTGGACATTTCAGAGGCCTGATAAAAGAAAACCCCGGCAGCCTGATGACTGTCGGGGTTAAGTTGCATGTCGAAATGAATGTATCAGGCGTTACCGCAGTCTCCGGGAGTGGGTAGGACTTTCGCGGCGTTCGTCGGGTCAGCGCTGAAAGTGCCCGCTTTGCGGTCATTGACGTAGACTTCGAACTGCCGGGCCTTACGGATATCGCTGATAAAGTCATACCAGGCGTTATCCCCGTTACGCCAGCCCAGGCTGGACGGAATAACGTACTGCTGATGATTCATCACCACGGTGACTGTGGTGCCATCATCGTGCGAACTGACCATTCTGTTATCTGCCAGGGTAAGAAAAGCAGAATGCTGGTAGAAACCATTCTGATCCGGATTTCCTGTACAGTTGATAGTGAATCTCTTGCCGCTGGCATCGGTTACGCTGTATTCCGTATTGCCCTGGCCGTAACCCTGCTGCCAGAGGCCGGGAACCGCAAAGGTATTAAAGCTCGCGAGCAGTGCGCCTGCCAGCACAAACCGGGTAAGTGAACGAGTATTCATTTCTGTCTCCTTTAACATTTTCTTTATTCCCGGTTATCAGGATTTGATGGTATCAGCAACCGTCCCATCAGCTTGCCATCATGGGAATATTCAAGGAATCGCTCCTGGGTGTGTGGATCGGTATCTTCGTGATATTGCAGCGTGATGTTGTCGGCTATGCACAACGCATTCATCAGCGGCTGAACGGTTTTTTCCTGCATATCCACCAGATAGTAGTAATTACCACCCTCGCAACCATCGGGTGACTGGCGGGTACGTAAGACCTGCAGAGTGGGGCCTGAAAGAGCAATCTGCGACCACTCCTCCCTGACATCATCCTGACGGCTGACCACTTCACTGAAGCGTGGAGGTGTGAGGTCCTTGAACTTGCTGATGGCCTTCAGGTCATCACCCCGGTCATCGCAGGCGGCCAGAAACAGGCTGGCGGTAAGTACCGTCAGCAGAGATAGTGTTTTACGTTTCATTTTTTCTTTCCTGAAATCAGACGAACCACTTTGGCAAAAACATAAATCCCCACAAAAATACCCACCGGCACACCGACGAACGGCGTCAGTGCAACACTGGCAGCACCGGCAGCACCGCCGCCCGTCAGCAGGGCGGCAAAGGTGGCAAGCGTCAGGGCTATGAGACTGTCGGACCCCCCGGTTTTGTTCAGAATGATGACGATGACAACAATGGCGATAATGGCAATAACGGGCATCGGGCTCCTCCCTGCTGCCGGATTGATAACAACGCCTGTGCTATTCCGGTGGGCTGTCAGCCGGAACAAACGCAAGCAGTGACTGCTGGATAAAGCGAAAATGGGGTAAGGCCTGAATGAAAACCGGGTCCTCGACCAGGCGGCACAGACTGTCATTGCGGCGGAAAGTCTCCTGCAGGGGCTGAACCAGATGGATTTCATCTAGGGTGAATACGGCGATATGTCCACCATGTTCAGCAACCAGGTACCAGGCCTGCTGGTGGATGAGCAACCGGCAGGGAGCCAGTCGCTCACAGCGCCGCCCTTCTGCAATCAGCGTTACCCGCCTGCGCCCGGTAATGGCCTGAATCAGTCGCCAGAAAGACAATGCTCCTGACGGCGAAGGAACCGGATTTGCGGGTGCTATCACGCAGGGAGACTCGTCACACATCAGCAATGCGTTCACCAGACGTCGGTCAAGGTCAGGAAAAAGTCCGGCCAGTCCGCTGCGGTGGGCAAAGATAAGCACGTCGGGCACCATCTGCGTCTCACTGCCCGCTGTGCGTAAGCGGCAGTATCCGGACTGATACTCCAGGTCCAGATACATCAGCCGCTCACGAAAATCGCGCCGCAGCGTGCGTACCGACACGCCAAACTCAGCGGCCAGTTTGCGCACGCTCAGCGTTTCCCCCGCCACCAGACGGCTGATTATCAGTGACAGCCTGACAGCCAGCCGGTCATGGCGGCGTTCTGCCTGTGTCATGAGTGGTTCTCCGTGAAAGTTAACTGACTGAAATTGATGTGAATACTTTAAAGAGGGGCGCGGACAGGGTATGGACACCGCAGAAACTATTTTTCATTTCTGCGAAAGCCAGATGTGGCGAGGGTTACAGGCCACTCCTCGGGGAGTGAGGCCCGCGAACATGTAGTAACGCGGACAGGTGGTGTCCGATATTAACAACATGGCAACAAAGAAGCTGACTACTGTAGTTGAGCGAGTAGTGTTTCTGCCATCACCCACAGTGCCCGGTTGAGTTTCACATCCCCGTCAATGCCACGCACAGCACGGGTATGCGTCCGCCCGCCTTTAACATTACGGCCACTGAGTCCGCCCTTAATCAGGTTTTCCTGCACGCGCTGATAAGTGGTCCACAGGTCATTGCTCTCATCCTGCCAGCGGCGTGGGGAGAGTATCTGCGATTCACTGACAGGCTGGTGGTCCTCACCAAAGCGATACGTGAGCGCGGCTTTTGCCAGTGCCTGCTGAGCAGGCGGTGGTAACTGCAGCGATTGCATGGCATCCCGCTTCTCCTCCACCCGGTCAAAAATCCCCAGTACTTCATACGCTCCCTCAATCACCTGACTCACCACATCTCCTTTGTGTGGCACCCGCACCTCGCCAAACCTCTCACCGCAGACAAGGCCGTTCTGACAAACCGCACGGAATAAGCCCGGCAGCATCTGATACGAACTTGTGCCGTCATGTGAGTTGAGCAGAATGATTTCTGGGACCTGTTTACCGGTGATCTGTCCCTCCCGCCGCAGGCGCAACATGTGCTTTGTGTGTTCCCGACGATTCGGGTCACGTACCCGGGTCTGACAGGCAAAGAATGGCTGGAAGCATTCCCGCTGCAGGCTGTCCAGCAGGGAAATGGTTGGAATATAGGTATAACGTTCACTGCGGGACTCGTGTTTATCCTCGCTGAACACACTGGGCACCACACGAAACAACTCCTCGCGGGTTAACGGGCGGTCACGACGGATAAGGTTTGCTGCGCCAAAGCGCGAAGCCAGACGGGTCATAAGCAGACTCCTCATAACGGGAAACAATAAAAGAAAGCCCCGTCGCACAAGCGACAGGGCTCAGGGAGTAACAGGTAAGAATTAAACGCTCAGAAGAAGAAATCCCAGACGGCGCGGGCCACTGAGACTACTGTACTGCGCACGGCCTGAATGACGGCCCGCACCGGGCCGGGTATCAGGGGAAAAGCACTGACTGTATCAAGTACGGCACCTACGGTTTCACCGAAATCGTCACGGGCCTGCTCCCGGACTACCGTTGTGCGAAAGGGATGCTGCAGTTGCGATACCACCGGACTGCTGGCCTCACGCGGCAGACACTTAATCATCTGCTCTGCCATCACCCGTAATCCCCATTGAAGCCGGACCGACACGGTACACACCGGATGTACGGGCTGGAACAGCTCATGCAGCAGGCAGATTTTGCGGCTGATGTTTTGCTTCTGCTCTGTGGATAATCGCTCTCCACCGCTGGTGGGTTCAGCTTTGTCTGACTGGCTGATAACAAACAGCACCTTATGCCGGTATGCTTCACCAATCACCTGGCGGTAAAAATGCTCATCAGTCGCCAGTGCCCGGTCATCAGCTTTAATCAGCCACAGCACCAGGTCGAGCCGGGGAAGTTGTTTGCGGTACAGCGCAGCATACTCGTTATCACGTGCACCACTTTCGCCTACACCGGGCAGGTCCACCAGTGTCATAAACCGTTCGCCAACCTGAAGGTGAAAGCGCAGGGGGGCACGAGTACAGGCCACCACATCGCTGACCGGTGATACTTCACTGGCAAACAACGCATTACAGAGTGACGATTTCCCCGCCCCGGTTTTTCCCAGAATGCCGATCGCTGGTTCGTAGTGGGTTAACTGATTTATCTGCTGCAATATACGTTCAGACACCCATTGCGGTAGACCGGAAAGGGAGTTCTGCAGTGGCTGTAGACCTTCAGAATGACTCATAAATGTTCCTCTGAATAAGAAAACAAAAACGGCAGAACCGTGAGGTTCTGCCGTTAATGGGATGTGTTCAGGAGAATGATATATATCTTAAATTTATTATGTTGCTAAAAACCCATCTTGCAAGGTGTAAACATTATGTCTGTAGAAAATCGGCCCGCTATCATACGAACAGAGTTCTGGCTGATTATGGTTGAAAAACGAACATTTTAAGACATCTGGTTTAGCTCTCCCTCAAAGAGTTTTGTCTCCACAATTGCCGAAGTAGTTCACTTTCATGTACATGCTTATGGCTACACCCTCATGCCTATGTCTCTGTAAATCAGAAAAAGATTAATTTTTTTGAATGTAACTTGAAAACAAGCGAAGCGGCCCCAGATTAAATTGTGTTCACAACAAATGCGGGGTTTTTTATGAGTCTTCAGAATAAATTCGTCAAGTTTCATGATGCCATACTTTTAGGCATAAAGGACGTGGCCTACAATACTGCCCGCCTTAAGGACGATAGTATCCTCAAGGAGATCAAGGCTCGCTTCAAAGAGGATGGGTTTCCAGTCATCGATGATTTCATTCAGGGCTCGATGGCAACCGATACGGGGATCCGTGAGAAGGGTCAAGATTTTGATATCGATCGCGCAATAGTTATTGAAGCGTCACTTGCGCCAGAAAACCCAATCACCCCCAAAAAGGCGGTCCTGGAAGTACTTGAAGACCGTGGATTTAAGAATGCAAAAATCAAAAAACCTTGCGTTACGGCTGATTACAAGACTGAAGATCTTCATATTGATATTCCTATATACCGCCGATATGAAAATGGACAGTACGAACTCGCGGTAGGTAAAGCACATTCTGATGAAGAAAATCGTCAATGGTCTCCTTCAGCTCCGCGTGAGCTGATTGATTGGGTGACTGCCTACGATGATAGTGCTGTGTATGCATCTAAAAAACACGATCAGTATCGCCGCATCGTTCGATACCTCAAACGATGGAGAAATTTCACTTTTAGTGAAAATGTTCGTCGCAAAATTTATTCGATTGGAATCACTGTGATGGTTAAAGAATCATTGGTCGCTTCAATCAATGATGAAGGTTTCCCAGATGACCTGTCAGCCTTACGCGCAACTATTCATCATATTTTGAATGATGGGGGTTATTTCAGCTTAATAGAGGCTGAAAAATACAAAGTTAAAGTAGATATCCCTGTAAGTCACACAAGGGATATTTTTGATAACAGTAGCATCACAACCGGCACTCAATTCCGTAATCAACTTGCCGCTCTGTTAAAAACTCTCGACAAGGTTGCGGATGAAGATAGCGAATCTAAGCAGTGTGAATTGCTTAGAAAGGTTTTTGGCGAAGATTTCCCTGAGCATGCTTCGACATCTACTGCATCCGTAGCGGCAAGTGCTGGCGCCAATACAGTCTATGCTTCCTCAGGAGCTGTAGGGACATCACAAGGCGCATGAACTATTCAGCTATCACGGATTACTTAGCCAAACGCGGATACAAGGTATCCGCGTACCCTGCTGAAACTGGCCAGATTGAATTTTTCAGAATTGAACTGGAGATAGGGGATTTTCCGGTCACGTTAATCCATTACCCTGTCAAAGAAATTACCGGTTTGCCCATATTTCTCCTTGTAAACCCTTCAGCTTTGCCTAGATTGGCACATACGACAGTCTATGAAGAGATCGGCTTTGCTACTATATGTGTAAATGTCCCTGATGCGGTTTCAGTTAACTACGAGTGCCCTGAACTGGCGTTTGAGGAGTCACTTAAACGACATATTACATTACTTACACGTGCCTTAACGGACCGAGATTGGAATACCCAGGAACTGCTGAGAGAGTTTGAAGCGAGATGGGGAAGTATCATTGAGCCGGAAACGACACCATTTCTTTGCTTATCAGATGAGGGGGAGGCTGAGTCTCTTTCTGTTTTTAAGCCTCGTAAAAACGCCAAAGCTGGACTTAATACATATTTTTTAGGCTATAGAGAAGGTTGGAATCCTGATGCCCTCTTTTCGCCTTTAAGCCAGATCTTGAAAGAGCGCGAAGAAACTAAAGGAAATGGATTTGTCATACCACTTAAAGCAACTATGCCCGCCCCTTGGCAGAAGGAAGAATTGGCTCAGTGGTATTTAGAATTACTACAGAATTTGCCACAGGATTTATTTACCATGCTGACACAACGCTTCGGTCAGCAACGAGCTCGCGAATTTTGGCTTATTTTTAATGCCCAAACCCCTTCTGGAAAAACATGGTTTGGGATCCATTTTGCGTTAAAAAATGCAGTTCAGGGTAAAAAGCATCTTCCCTTTAAAGCAAGCCACATTGAGGAGTGGATTCTAAAAGCGCTACCTGTTTTAACATTCAATAAAGAGCGATTGATGCCTAGAAGCGGGGCTAACCAGTCCTTGCTGGGCAAGAAAGTCATGCTCGTAGGTTGCGGATCAGTTGGAGGAGAAGTTGCAGATAAGCTGGCTGCATCAGGTGTTGGTCACATCCATTTGTGTGATCCTGATTCACTATCGCTCAACAATCTTTATCGGCATATACTGCCTCCAGCATTTGTGTCATGCCCAAAAACAGTCGCGTTATGGTTAAATCTAAACAGTAAATATCCTTGGTTAGAGATTACAGGCGACATGACAAAGCTACTTGCTCTAAGAGATCGCAAGACTCTTTCTTCATTCGACCTTATCATTATCGCGATAGGGTCTCCCACACAAGAACGCATGTTTCATGATTATCTGATTAAAGAAAAAATCAAAGTTCCCGTCATCAATACATGGGTTGAAGGCTATGGAGTTGGAGGGCATGCTGTTCTTGATATACTAGGAACACCAGGCTGCTTGCGATGTGCATACGTTGATTCCGACAATTTTTCTCGTGGGCTATCATCTAATCTTAACTTTCTTGCCACAAACCAAGATTTGACAAGAAACCATGCAGGATGTGGAGACGCCTTTCTTCCTTACTCCTATACATCATCAACTCTGACAGCACTTATTACAGTGGACCTGGCCGTAAAATATCTCAGTCATAGAGTAAACGTCTCATCGAGAGTTAGTTGGAAGGGGAGCTCAGAAGATGCGATTGAGTATGGTTTTGTACTGAGCGAAAGGTATCACGCGTTCAATCGCTCATTGGAAATATTACCTTTGTACAATCCTGAATGTGATATATGCAATGGATAATTCAGAACATCTCAAAATAAATACAGAAAATTTTAGCATCAATATTTTAAAAAATGTTAATGATATTTGGTTTGAATATCGACAAATAAATACAAATATGCCAGAAGCTTTTGGTGTACTGATTGGCAGTAAAGACCTTGTAACAGAACATTATAAAATCGTTAATGTAACAGTCCCACAACAGGGGGATCGCTGTTCAAGAATGAGTTTTACTCTGATGGATCCCGCACACCAACGTATAGTTGATAGCCATTATCGCGATTCCGGGGGTGAATTAGTTTATCGCGGTACATGGCACACGCATCCCGAAGGTATTCCTTGTGCTTCAAATGTTGATATCAGAGACTGGAAGAAATGTAAGGAAAGAAATCAAGACAAGCAACTTTTCTTTATAATCATTGGTACAGAGAAAAAGGCTCTTTATTATTTTGTAGGTGAAAATCTTCTACGGCATGAATTTTGATGGATGATTATGAATAAAACAATTATTTTATATATACTGAAATTAATTTTCAGACCTAAGGATATACTCACTCGTATTGGATTCGGCCTGTTCAGTGGAGGGGGAGCGGCCTCAGCCGGTGGGTGGGGCATGAACTTAGTTTTTTCAGAGCAAGTGCTTAAAAAATATGTAAATATTTTTGATGGCATCTCCATTAGCTATCAAAAATGTTCTGAAGCGGTTCTATACATTGGGATCTTTGCAGCCATTTTAGGACTGTTAGTGCTGATGTATTGCATCTTCTTGGCGGTTCGTGATGTCCAAAAACGTGATATTGCTTTTATTCGTGCATATGGGTTTGAAAATATTGACCCACATGCAGCAGAAAAAATGCTTTCATCCAGAGAAAAAGTCAAAACTCTCCCCGTAGATTTAAAAGCATTTGATTCTAGGGATAAAAGTAAAGTAATTGAAGAATCTACATTTATCAGAAGGATGATAAAGGATAGAATACAACACTCTGAAGCCACTGTCGCCTATGTTGCAGCTCTAGGGAGTATTCCTTATTTGTATATGATTGGTAGCTCAATGCGTGATGGGCACTTGCCTTTAAGACTATCCGATTTTGATCGTAATAAAAATTGCTTCCACCTTCTTGATGCCCCTCCAATCGGTTCCAAATTAATTAGGAAATTTGGTGGAGAGATAACAGAAAATAGTTCTATTGTTAGCTCGAATGTTAACAACCAAATAGGGCTAGCTATTTCATTTACGATGAATATACAGCCATCGGACCTTCCCGTAGACCTTAGCGATCATACGCTACATATCCAGCTTGATACAGGATTCAGATTTGATAACCTTCCTTCTGAGGAAGAGCAAGAAAACATCACTAAAGAAGTAAGTTTTATAATATCAGAATTGAATAAAAAAGCTGATGAAGTACATCTATTTATCTCGGCTCAGGCATCTTTTGTTGTTCGTCTTGGCTCACTTTATCAGGAGGGGTTACACGGTGTAATCTATGTCTGGCATTGGAACTCTATAAAAAATGAATATGAATGGAGCTTGAAAATTTCAGGTAAAGAGTTGAGCTGAAATATGGTAAAAGCCACCGAACCTATGAAGGTAATACTGTTGAACTGCTTGGTATGTTGGAGATATTAGCTGACAGTTTGCTAAAAAACAACTTCGAAAACATTAGATTAAAATTTTCATGATTATATTAACCGGCCGCATATCCCGCAGAAGGCCGGTTATTTTATCAATTTAAATGTGTTTCTAGGAAATTAGGCTTACATTAATATTAGCGAGTTTGTTATCAATCATGATTGTTTACCTTACCTGTAACAACAGTAAATGACAATGTAGATGTGCAAACTTTCCGAGCATATGATTATCTACCCGGCTGTAATGCTCAATGTAATCCATAAGAAAGGATGCTGTTTAAATATTATCCTCGACTACATCCGAAGTTACGGTCTCCATCACCTAATATTTTAGTTTTTACTTTTGTCATGTAATCCACTCTATTCATCAAGTCGTTATAAGTTTGCTCGAAGCTGTCCCTTTTACGATTGAGGAGATATTTCCCATTAGACGGGTAGTTAACTAACTTCCCAGAACCATCTATCGGGATACCAAGCGCACTGTACCAGGCTGTTGTTATCATTGTGCGTAACGTATTTCGGTTTAAGTCGTAATCCCCCAGATGATAATACGCATCCTGATTGAAGCACAGTATCAAATGGTAATGCCGCTTTTCATTTTGGGTATACTCTCTGACCCATGCGTAACGTAGGGCTGAATGTCGGTTTTCAGGCCAGTCTTTCCTTCGTGTTTTAATATGCTTATCGTGCCCAAGCTTTGCTTTTAACGCACAGGTAAAACGAGATATAGCACCAGAATCTACTCTGGGTTGAAAGAATGGGTTATCCAGATTTTCTGTATCTATTGGGTCATGTAGATCAACACGTAGAATCATTGTATTAGGATGTTCATTGAGTGAATCATCAATAACCTGTTTGATTCTATCCCGATATAAAGATACATGTGATCCGAACTCACTATTGTATGTCATATAGTATCCTGTTTGATGATATTGGAGTAAGTAATGGATTTAACGTATATTACCTATCATGATAACAAACTATTAGCCGGGCTGGGTTCAGCGTTTGTTTTTACTCCTGAATTAAAATAATTTATTATCTTCAGATAACGGGATTTAAACCAGCTATGGCTATCAATGTAGTTTTGCCTTTCTTCGCCACAAGTATTCTATTTTGAGAATACAGCATGCCGAGTAATTCATTTGCTTTACTACGATTTCTAAATTTATTAGGGCCATATTGGAGTACAGTATTTTTAGTAATGTAAGGAACAACAAGGCGATTACAATGATTTTTTATCCGCCAATAAAGTTCATCTGCCTCCGAGATTGCGGGCGTTAATTCCTTAGGTTTAGAAAATATGTGGATGTACTCATTAACATACCAGGTAGTTATCTTCACAGCATCTTCGACTGCAGAAAGAGGTATATCTCCATCATTGCCATTAAAATAATGCAGCAGAGAGGCCACTCTGGCCATATTTTCTGCGACCTTAGATGCATAGTCTCTAAAATCTGATAAGGTGCCGAGTAATCCCATATCTGACTCTACCTTGTTATAAAATTCGATCCAGCGATTTTCTGCTTCTACAGTGAATCGCAGGCAAAGACGATCATTTTGATTATCTCTGGCAATACTTTCGTTAACTATCTCCATCAGTCGTTGATGGAATATCGGTAAATGTTCGCTTGAAAAAACGGGGTTGGAGATTCTTCTTGAACCTTGCTTTGAATCAGGCTGGCATATGAGACATCGAGCGAAAAAACCTATCCCTTTGGCTGTATCGCCTTTACGTTGCAGATAACCTTTAAACACATCAGGCTGTACCATAAGTGCTAGCGTCAGTCTGGCATCTCTGATTAGTTTCTCTGGCTCACTTTTCCTTTCCACTGAAAATGTTGCGCCATCCCACATTTTGTTGATGAAGGGCAGTTCGTTCAGCGTGTAACCGTTAAAAATAGTGCCAGCCTCATCAGACATAATGCCGACAGATCGCCAGTAACCACAGAGGTAATCTTTAATAGCCGCAGGAGTGGCATCATTAAATATCTGCTTGAACCTGATCGGTGCTTGCTGGTGCGACGCCAACAGCGCTTTAAGTTGTTCATTTGTCGCCAAATGATCTTTGTTACGGCGAATATCTGATTTGAGTTTTGACATTAGTGCTTTTCTTTCAAAAATAAAAATTTCTTCATCACTTCGCCAGGTATTAAGAGCATGTGCGTACTTATCAAATAATTTTTCCTCCAGTTGATATAGTGGCTTCATAAGCATTTTATCAACCGTGCTTTTCCGTTCACCAGATTCTGCAAGTGTCAGTAAGAAAAGTGATACTGGGCTACGTAGATTAGTCAATCGACAGACATCAATCCTGTTCTGACAGGCAAGAGAAATTACCCCAAGAGCAGAAGCAGCAATTAAACCTTGTGGGGCCTGCGTATGCTGTTCCACTTCATAAATTGCATTTCTGATAATCTGAGGAAACGCATTTACAGGAAAAGGATGACCGTTAAACATACAATACCTCTAGTACAATTCACGTTAAAAAATTCTGCGTAAGTTGCTATTCCGCTATTAATAGCAGAAATAGCAGGATGAAATAACACTGATTACAACATTTTGAATGTATGTTCAGGTAACACCTTCAAATAAGTTTGCTGCGTTGCGATAGCCATTCATCAATTTCTGATTCAACCCATCCAACCGATTTGGCCCCAAGTATTCGCTTTTTGGGAAAAGTTGAGTCGTAACGCGGTGATTTGGGGTTCAACCAGTCGTAGATTGTTGCCCTTGCCATACCAGTTTTTTGGATAACCGCAGGTAAGCGGAGTATCCTAACGGTTGATGGATTGTTCATGCTTCATTGCCTCTCATTAGTTCATTTTAGTTGTAGAAAGATTAGCGGCAAGTACTAATGCAAAAAATCCGCGTACCAAAAATACATTTTTTACAAAACTTAACTAATTGATATTTGGTGTTTTTATGTTAACAGCGATTGAGTTTTGCGAAGAAATTAGTCAAAAATCGGTTTGGCTTTCTGGGCAGATGGTCGAATGTGATTGGGACATATACGTTGATGTGCTCAGCGAAAGTTATCCCGTGATACGAAAGGAACTAAGCGAGATGCGAGATCAATTCTGGAATTCTGATAAGGTAGGAACTCGTGTGATTTTGTACAGTGATCCATCCCGTAAGGAGTATAAATATCGTACTGTTGACGGAGCGGAACAATTAAAAGAGGAATATACAGAATTATATGATCCAGCTCAGGAATGCTGGAAACAGTTAAAATCACGTATTTTCAGGGAAACATTTTGTCATCTTATTCAGGATCCTTTTTTAATTAATGATGTGTTTAAATCACATCTATTTTTTGCCTCAATGTCTTATCAATGGGGAAAATCAGTTATGTCGGAGAATGAATGTGTTGCTATTAAAGCGTTCATCAAGTCAGCTGAACTATTTGATAGATGTATTGGTATGTCATGGTTTCATGTTTCTGTATGTACCCAAAAAAAATTATCACATGTTAGAGCTAAGGCCGGAAAAGAAGGTGGGAACAGTAAATCAGAAGTGTATCGAATAATTCAGGATAAGCTTGTTTATTTGATCAATAACTCCGTACCTGAAGGTGGGTGGAAAAGTAAAGTAGCTGCGGTAAATGATCTCATTGACCCCTTATGGAAATTTGTCGAAGAGTCAAATTTTGAAATTAATAATCAAAGTAAAAAATACCGGATATCAACAATGAGCCCTGATGCGTTGGCAGATACCATTATAAAAAACTGGTCAAGAAATATTGAGAGTATCAAATTGGCTTTAGATAATACGGTTACTAGAAAAAAGAAAACCAAAGGATAAAATTCCGTATTACCTATAGGTGAGTTATCAGCACCCATTATGGGTGCTGATAAAGGATTCATCCTACAAGACGAATTCCCCTAACCCCACTATTCACGATGCTGCCGCTATCTGCTGCTTTAACAAAATCAGCCCACCACTGCATAATAGGACGTCGCTGCTCAAGATAATCGCTGCGGTTATATGCTCGACGTACCTCATTCTTGTCCACATGGGCAAGTGCTGCCTCAATAACATCAGGCGGAAAGCCTTGTTCATTAAGAGCCGTACTGGCAATTGATCTCAGCCCATGCGAAACGAGCATTCCACTAAAACCTGCGCGTTTTAGCGATGCGTTAACTGTTTGGCTGTTCATCGGCTGGGTTGGTTTGATGCGACTGGGAAAGATAAATTCTCGACCACCACTGAGAGACTTCATCATTTCCAGAATAGCGAGAGCTCCATCAGATAATGGAACCGTATGGTCCCGGTTCATCTTCATTCGAGCAGCAGGAATTTTCCATTCGCTAGCATCAAAATCGATCTCATCCCATCGAGCTTCAGCGGCTTCGGCAGGGCGGGTGATGGTGAGAAGCTGCCACATGAACAGACACCGTGTGGACACACTGATACTTGCCGTACGCATAGTCTGCATTAATTGTGGAAGTTGATCCGGGCGGATACTAGGCATGTTTTTCTTCTGCGGTTTCTCGAATGCTTTCCCGATGTTAACGCTGGGAACAGCATCAATTAGGCCTGTGTTCTGAGCATAAATCATGACTTCGTTAATACGCTGACAAAGACGGCGAACAGTCTCTAATGCACCTCTGGCCTGAACCGGCTGCACTGCTTTAACCAGAGTATGAGCCTTAATCTCAGTGACACTGATATCACCGATTGCTGGAAAAACATCTCTCTCAAGCGAGCGCCAGATATCGTCGGCATAGTCCTCTGTCACGCTGGCTTTCTTCACATTCCACCAACGCTCGGCAACTAACAAGAAGGTGTTGGTTTTGGCCTCTTGAGAATTTCTAACCTGCTCTTTCTGATGTTCCTGAGGATCAATATCTTTTGCCAATAAAACTCGAGATTCGGCTCTGAGTTTACGCGCATCAGAAAGTGAGACGGCAGGGTAGGCACCGAAGCTCTGCTTGGTTCGCTGCTTTGTCAGAGGTCGATAGTAACGGAACTGCCAGAGCTTACTACCACTGGACTTGATTAACAGAGTAAGCCCGTCACCATCATACAGCTGGTAATCGGCATCTTTAGGTTTGGCGGCTTTGATTTCCGTATCGGTTAACGGCTTGGTTTTTCTTGCCATGGGGAGTCTCCATGCGTTTAGGCCCAATGAAACAATAGAGCTTTTCGTTGGGCCTATCAATGGGCCTAAAAGGTTCGGATTTAATTAGTTCTCTTCGGACTTCGCGGGACAAATTGCAGATACAAAAAAGCCCGCAGGGCTTGCGCCGTGCGGGCTCTTAGGACTTCATCGGATGACTCTGGTAATCACCGATGGAGAATTTTGGTGGAGCTGGCGGGAGTTGAACCCGCGTCCGAAATTTCTACATCCTCGGTACTACATGCTTAGTCAGTCTTTACATTCGCCGGGCAACTGCGGACAGACACGCCATTACCAGACTATCCTGATTAGTTTTAATGCTTCAACCCCAGGCAAGGCATCCACACGATCTCTTTTGGGTTTGACCTCTCTTTGATCCCCGTCTTAAGAGCGGAAGCTAGGGAGAGAGGGCTCAGAGCAGGTTATTAAGCTGCTAAAGCGTAGTTTTCGTCGTTTGCGACTATTTTTTTGCGGCTTTTTACGAGGCCAACCGCCCCTCGGCATGCACCTTGGGTTTCGCAAATCCCGTCGAATCCAGAATCAGCCCCAATGTGTACCGGCGAGTATAACAGATTTATTACGTGCGTGACCAGCCGTCTAAAGAGAAATCCCGCCGAGTGCCATTCGTACAAAATTCCTTCAGCACCAGCGGGATAGGCGGTCAATTAACGTTCGCGCAGCGCCTCGCGGGCGCGGTTGAACGGCTTAATCAGGTACTCAACAATGGTTTTCTGCCCGGTTTTAATATCCACGGTCGCCACCATCCCCGGTGAGATAGAGAAATGGTGGCCCACTTTGTTCACCAGGTAGTCCTGGTTGGTGCGGATAAACACCCGGTAGTAGACGATTTCCGGCTTCACTTTGTCCTGAATGGTGTCCGGGGAGATGGTTTCCACGGTGCCTTCCAGCCCGCCATAAATGGCGTAATCGTAGGCGGTGATTTTCACCAGCGCGCGCTGGCCTGGATGAATAAAGGCAATGTCGCGCGGGGAGAGCCGCGCCTCAATCAGCAGGTGATCGTCCACCGGCACAATTTCCATCATTTCGCCGTTCGGCGGAATAACGCCGCCGATGGTGGTCACCTGGATGTTCTTCACGATGCCGCGCACCGGGGAGCGCACAGTCATGCGGGTGACCGAATCTTCACGGCCTTTGATGATGGCGTCCAGCATATCCACTTCGGCATTGGCCTTCGATAACGCCTCGCGCGCCTGCACGTAATACTGCGAGCGCAGGTCGGTAATTCTCAGGCCCAGGTCGCTTTTCTGCCGCTGCAGGCGCAGCACTTCCACATGGCTCGCCGCGCCACTTTTCACCAGTCGCTGGGTGATATCCAGCTCTTTGTTGACCGACGTCAGCGCGTCCCGCAGCTCGGCTTCGGAGTCGTTCAGCTGCGCCCGGCGGGTTTTATACAGCCGGGTTTCGGAGGCGATCAGGTCCGGGAAGGCTTTGAGCGAGTCCGGGAATTTCAGCGGCTGATCGTTCACTTCGGCGTAAAGCCTTGCGCTGGAGGCCAGAGAGGCGCGGTAACGAGCCGTGCTTTCGCCGACGTTAGACTCGGAGCGGGTCGGGTCGAGGCGGGCGACGATTTGCCCGGCCTGCACTTTATCGCCCTCGTGCACCAGCAGCTCGGTGACTATCCCGCCGTCCAGCGACTGCAAAATCTGCTCGCGGGAACTCGGCACTACTTTCCCGGTGCCGGTGGAGACTTCGTCCAGCGTGCCGAACCACGCCCAGACGCCGAACAGAGCAAACAGCAGCGTGATGAGCAGGATAATGCGGCTCGCCCCGGAAAACTCGCTTTCGCGCTGGATGTCCGGGTCATCCATGGTGACGTCATGCTGACTGGTTTTCATTGTTCCACTCCCGCGGTGGTGTCTGGGCGGCGGCCGGGGCCTGAGCCTGTGCCGGTCTTGCGGCGCCGAGCGCCTGCGCCTTCGGTGCATCCATTACCAGCTGGCCGTCTTTCAGCACCAGCACGCGTTCGACCAGTTCGAGCACCGGCACGCGGTGGGTGGCGACGACCAGCGTGCGGTGGCCGAGCCACTGATTCAGCCGCTGAATAAATTCCCGTTCGGTATGGTCGTCCAGTGAGGCGGTGGGCTCATCGAGCAGCACGATGTTGGGCGAGCGCAACAGCATCCGCGCCAGCAGGATCGACTGACGCTGCCCGCCAGAAAGCCCGCTACCGCCTTCCATGATCGGGTGATCCAGGCCTTTGGGCAGGTGCTTCACAAAGTTGCTCGCGCCGCTCACGTCCAGCGCCTCGAAGATCGCTTCGTCGCTGGCGTGCGGCGCACCGAGGGTAAGGTTTTCCCGCAGCGTGCCGTAGAACAGTCGCGCGTTCTGGCTCAGGAAGCCGATGTTGCGGCGCAGATCCGCCATGTCGATTTGCGACATCGCGAGATCGTCGAGCCGGGCTTCGCCGCTGGCGAGATCGACCCCGCCCGCAAGCGCCTGCAGCAGCGTGGATTTCCCCGCGCCGTTGCGCCCGAGCACGGCAATGCGCTCGCCGCGCTGGATCTCCAGGCGGGCAATACGCAGCGGAATGCGCGGATCTTCGCTGTGGTATTTGAACTGGGCACTTTCAAACAGGTAGTGGCCGTGGAGGATGTCTTTGTGAATGAGGTTTTCATCGCGCTGGGTTTCCACCGGCAGCTGCATGATGCTGTCCAGCCCCTGTTTGGCGGCTTTGACCTGCTGCCAGCGGGCGAGCACGCCGCACAGGTTGGCCATGGGCGCAATCATCCTTGAGGCCAGCATGGAGGCGGCGACCATCGCCCCGGTGGTCATTTCACCTTCAATCACCAGCGGGGCACCGAACAGCACCACCACCACAAACACCAGGCTCTGAATGGTGATCCCCCAGCTGATTAAGCCCTGGGTCAGTTCACGGGTTTTCAGGCCGGACTCGGCGGTAATGCGGATGTAGCTGTTCCACTGCTGGAGGAAGCGGTTTTCCGCCTGCATCAGCTTGATGTCCTCCAGCCCCTGCACGCTTTCCACCAGCACGGCGTTGCGCAGGGTGGATTCGTGGGCGGCCTGGTTGGCCAGCGTGGCGAGCTTTTTCTGCAGCAGCAGGCCGGGCAGCACCATCACGATGGCGGCGACCGGGGCGATCCACGCCAGCTGCGGGGCGATGATCGCCAGCACCCCAACAAACAAGATAAAGAACGGCAGATCGACGATCGTCGAGATGGTCGAGGAAGTGATCATCTCGCGGATTTGCTCCAGCTCGCGCAGCTGAGAAATAAAGCTGCCGGTGGAGCGGGGCACGGCGCTGTTGCGCAGCCTCAGGGCGTGGCTAAAGACGCGATCCGAAATACGCATATCGGCCCGCTTGCCCAGCACGTCCATGATGTTGCTGCGTGTGACTTTCAGAATGAAGCCGAACACCACGGCGATCAGCACCCCGGTTGCCAGCACGTAGAGCGTCGGGTATGACTGAGCCGGGATCACCCGGTCGTACACCTGCATCGAGAACAGGATCCCGGCCAGCGACAGCACGTTCACCCAGAAGGCCGCCAGCATTACCGGGCCGTAAGGGCGAATGTCCAGCATGATCAGCTCTTTCATCCAGTCCGGGCTGAAGCGTGAGATATAGGCGTCGACTCGGCTGTCTTTCAGCGCCGAGAGCGGGCGCAGGGCGGCCACAAAGCGGATCTCCGGCAGCAGCTTGCTGAGCGACTGGCGGTTGGTGTGGCGTTCGTCGTCGAAGTAGCAAATATCCACGGTGTCTTCGCCGTCAAACTGCTCGATCACCGCGATCTGGCCGTTGGCTAAGTCCACCACCACCGGCAGCCGCCACTGGGATATCGCTTTTTCGGTGTTGCCGAGCATATGGAAGGACAGCCCGGCCTGGCGCGAAAGCTGGGTTAGCGCGGCGACTTTAGTTTTGTCCTTGAACCACGGGGCGTTGGCCTGAATGGTGCCGGGGGAGCAAACCACGCGGTAGTGCCCGGCGACGTGACTGATGGCGTGGGCCCATTGGGTCAGGGCCTGTTCGCTTAAAAACTCCTCATTGGGAGAGGCTGTCTGGCTCATGGCTGAATCTCCAGGGACTGGATGTTGCGGTGTTCCAGACCAAATGCGGTGCGTAATTTGCCGGTGTTATACAGGCAGTTAAGCTGCAGTTGATGGAGCTGGCTCAGCGTTTGTTGTTGGGCGAAGCGCGCCTGGAAGACTTCCTGCTCGGCGTTGAGCACGTCCAGCAGCGGGCGGGAGCCCAGGTCGAGATACTGCTGTTGGTACAGCTCGCGGGTGCGGGCGCTCAGCTGTTCCTGACGCTGCAGCACCTGGAGCGCGGTGGCGAGGCTAATGGCCTGGCTGCGGGATTCCAGCAGCTTCTGGCGCACGTCCAGGCGAACCCGGTCGATACCGGACTGCGCCGCTTCCAGCGCATGGCTGGCGGCGTTGCGGCGTGCCGTCAGGCCACCGCCCTGGTAAATCGGCATTTCGACGCGGATATACGCCGAGTATTGCGTGCGGTTCAGTACTTCGCTGCCGGAATAGTTGTTGTTCAGGTAGTGCTGCACGGACGGCTCCAGCGAGATGGTCGGCGTCATCTGCGAGTTGGCGTAGTCGAGGTTAGCCTGCGCCACGTTGGCCTGCGCCCAGGCGGCAAGGACAGCGGGCACCAGGCGGTCGTCCGGCTTCGCCACGTTACAGCTGTTATTCAGCTTCTGCGGAAAATCAGGGCTGACTTTGTTGAGGCTGGTCCAGCCAAGCTGACTCATCAGCGTCGCCTGGGTGCTGTCGAGGTTGGATTCGTACTGGATCAGCTGCGAGCGGGCGGATTCGATACGCGCGTCGGTTTGTACCACGTCGGACATCGAGGTTGCGCCCTGGTCGTTCCGCTCCTGAGTCAGGCGGCCAATGGCGGTCAGCGCGTCCAGCTGTTCTTTGGCGATGTCGACCATTTGCTGCCAGAGCTGCACCTGCACCATCGCCGAGGCGGTGTCGTGCCCGACGGTGTCAATGCTCACCAGCACGTTGGCCTGGGCCTGGGCTTCCCCTGCGGTTTCCGCACGGACCTGGCTTGCGACTTTGCCGAAGTCATAGAGCATCTGGGACAGAGAAAGCACCAGCGACGGGCTGTAGCCGCTGTTGGTGTAAGTATTGGTGTAGCCGTTGTTCATCCCGGCGCTGATCTGCGGGTAGTACTTAGATTTGGCGACGTTGATCTGTTCGGACTGGCCGTAAAGTTTGCCTATAGCTTCACGAATACTGGGGTGCCAGGTCACAGAGCGGTTGACCGCGTCGTTAAGCGTTAAGATTCCGGGCGCAGGGGCATTGAGCGGGAGGGCGGTTGGGCCGTCGAGTGAGGGCAGCTCTTGTTGTTGAGCCAGACCCTGAGTCGTAATAGAAACAGGCGTGTCGTCGGCCGAGGCCTGGAGTGAAAACAGACCGCAAGCCAGCCATAACGCAACAGGCTGTAATTTTCCCATATTTTTTCCCTAATAAATGGCACTGCGTTTTTGTCTTATTCCCCGGGCGTCTGTGCGCCCGGGGATTTTTCGCTACAACTATCAGGCAACAATGTGGTTGTTCTGGATCAGCTCATCGAGTGTGGTGTGCACGTTCTCCAAAGTGACAAGAGTGGTTGAGTGGAATGCGCCGGCGGTGCCGTCACGGTCGATGGAGATGACCGTGTTGTTGCCGACGGTAGCCACGCTCAGGTAGTTACCCAACGTTGAGGTCTGCCCGTTCCAGCCGACCAGCAGGTCGTGAATGTTGATCTGGTCCCCCTGCGCGAGCGAGAAGTTGTTCCAGACGTCCGATCCATTGCCGCCGGTGCCGTCGTTCGCCCCACCGGCAAGGACGTGGTACACCAGCGTATCGGCGTAGGCCGAAGAACCGTTGATGATGTCCCCGTAGGCAGTACTGACGAACTGCGGGTTCATGTTGATGGTCAACGTGGCGGAGTCTGAATGCCCGTTCTGATCGTTCAGGATGTAGGTAAAGACCTCTTTATTGGTGATGGAGCCCGGTGCTACACCCGCGTTCAGGGTGTAGGTGTAGTTCCCACCGACATCGATAGTCAGGGTGCCGTACTGGCCCTGAATCGTTGCCACCGCGTCGCTGTTGGCCATCGGGTTCAGCGTGGCCGAGCTGCCGTTGGCGCCGGTAATTGTCATCAGCGTATGCACGCTGCCGAGCTGGTCAGCCGCGCCGGCGGAGTCGGTGCCGTCGTACAGGTTGCCGTGTACGACGGTACTTTGCGCCGTGAAGCTATCCAGCAGGTTCGAGGTCCCGGTGATGTTCGGCGTGATGGTGATGGTACCCAGTCCCAGTGGCCCCATGTTCCCGACGTAGCTCAGCGTCCAGGTGCCTGAATGCAGATCGGTGACTGGAATGGTTGCCGTGCCGCCCAGCAGGGCGCTGCCGCTAAAGGTGCCGGTATAGGTGTGACCCAGCCCGTCGCTCAGCGTCCAGCTGACTGACAGTCCACCCAATACCAGACCGGAAGCCACTTTGAACACAATATTGGCCCCGCTAAGCACGGTGTTATCCGCAATGGTGAAGGTACCGCTGCCGTTGCCGTGGGTAGAGGCCAGCAGCGCCGTGTTCCAGGAGGTTTGACCGACCGTAGCGCTCGCGTAAGCCGCGGTGTTCTGCGTCGACGTGATGGCCATAATCGAGCTGACGTCGTTCACGGCATCCACGATATGCGGCGTGGAGGTGATGTTCAGCGACGCGGTACCGGTATCACCGTTTGGCGCGGTGACGGTGTACACGAAGCTGTCTGGCGTATTGATGCTGTCGGCACCCTGGCCGCTGTTCAGCGTATAGGTGTAGTTGCCGTGGGCATCAATAGTCAACGTCCCGAACTTGCCGACGATAGTGGTGGTGCCGGTCGCCGAGACAGACACGCCGTTCACCGCCGTCAGCAGACTGCCTGCCGGGGCGATATCATCCTGCATCACGTTCCCGGTGGTTGATGCCGCCAGACTGTCGACCGCGTAGGTGTGATCCTGCAGGATATTCAGCGTGTAGCTGGTCAGCAGCGATACGCCACTCGCGTTCATCAGCAGGAACAGGTAGTCCCCGCCGCCCAACGTCACGGTCAACTGGCCCGAGGTGCCGCCCAACAGCGGAGCCGTCAGCCAGGTTTTCTGCACCTGGAACTGCTCGTACTGCTGAGTCGCCGCGTTGAACTTGTAGATGTACAGGTCAAAGGTGGAGAGCAGCGCTACCCCGCCGACGCTCGCCTGCAGCGTCATGGTGCGGGTCGATCCGTCCGCGACATCAAACAGGATCGGGTTACTCATGTTAGCCAGCAGGTTGAGGTTGACCACATTCCCCAGACCGACGCTCAGCACCGACAGACCCGTTTGCTGTGAAGCCCCGTGGTCAACGGCGACAACATCGGTGCCGAAGGTCAGCGAACCGGTGTTATCCGTGGCGGTGACCGTGCTGGCCGGTGCGCCGTTGCCCAGGGTGACAATCAGCTGTGCAGAGTCGCTGATGCCGTTTTGAGTAATGGTGTAGGTGAAGTTTTCCGTGCTGCCCAGTACTGAAGCCGCGGTGTTGGTTAAGGTGTAGGTATAGCTGCCGTCCTGGTTGATATGCAGGGTGCCGTATTTGCCCTGAACATCCAGTCCGCCTGCGCCCACGGTGTGCGTCACGCCCTGGCCGTCGGTGATCGCCGTGACCACCGTGCCGGTAGGGGCGTTATCGACTGCCCCGCCAGGACCTGGATCGGTAATAACGTTCCCGCTAGAGCTGGTGGTACCGCTGACCACGCCTGCGCTGGTTTGCTCGACGGTGACCGCGAGGTTAGTAGCCGCCCCCGTTGCCAGCAGGCTGGTGTTATAGCCCAGGACGCGGTATTGCCCTTCACCCAGACCTTCGAGGTTCAGCGTCACGCCCGTGGCTCCCAACGTCAGCAGGTTCAGGAACTGCGGCAAGGATGAGTCGACAACCGTCGTCCACGAGTTGGTGCCTGGGTTATATTTCTGGATCGCGATTTCCAGCGTGTTCAGCAGGGACAGTACTACCCCGGTGGCGGCGGCGTTAATGGTGATATTCCCTGTCGCCCCGCTGCCAATGGTGAAGCCGACCTGGGCGGTATTGCTGCCCAACACCGAAGCCACGTTGCCCAAGGCGCCAATCAGCAGGTTACCGTAGCCGCTGTAGTGCTCGGTGGTGATAGTGGCATCGGTGGTGAGTGCCAAATCGACCACGTTGCTGCTGGCCGAAAGTGGCAGAATCGGCGCGGTGATCGAGAGCGACGGTGAGACGTTCCCGGCCGCATCCGCGGCAGATATTGACAGCGACTGCCCTTCAATCTGGCGAGTTGGCAGGGTGATGCTGAACGCGCCGGAAGCATTCGCCGTGCCGGTGACGGTGATCCCGCCCGGCAGCGTCACTGTCACGGTGCTGTTCGCTTCCGCCACGCCGGTGATCGTTGACCCGTCGGCGCTGATAACCCCGGTAGGGATCAATGGCGGGATGGTATCGACAATCACCGAGGTTGGCAGAGAGGCCCCGCCTGTCCCGTTGGCGTTGGTTGCCGTGGCGGTAAAGGCATGTACGCCATCCCCCAACGCACCGGTTGGGGTGAACGTCCAGATGCCGCTTGCGTTGGCAGTAACCGTCCCCAGCAGCGCCCCGTTGTCGTATATCTTGACGGTGGCGTTGGCTTCGGCGGTGCCGTTGATCGTCGGCTGGGTGTCATTGGTGCTCTGCCCGTTGCCCACCACGCCGGTTTTCGGCAGAACATCGTCCACGATGCTGGTGATCACCGGCAGCCCTGGCACACCGGTAAACGGTGCGGTGAAGCTGGCGGAAACGCCGATGTTCCCGGCGGCATCCTGAGCGAAGGCCAGCAGCGGCTGGGCGCTGGTTTGCGCAGGGGAGAGCGTAATGCTGAAGTTCCCGTTGCCGTCAGCCTGAGCCGTACCCAGAACGGTGCCCGTCGCCGAGGTAACGGTTACTTTGCTGTTGGCTTCCGCAACGCCGGTAACAACTGTACCAGTGGCGTTGACCGTCAGACCTGTTGGCGCCAGCGGCGGGACGGTATCGACAATAATACCGGCTGGTACGGACGGAACGCTGACGTTACCCGCCGCATCCGTTGCGGTGACGGTGAACGAGTGGTTGCCCTGAAGCAGAGGCAGCGTTGGCGTGAACGTCCAGACGCCGCTGCCGTTTGCCGTTGTGGTACCCAGCAGCACGCCGTTATCAAAGATATTGACCGTGGCGTTGGCTTCGGCGGTCCCGTTCAGGGTTGGGCGCGTATCGTCCGTTGGCTGGTTGTTGCCTACCGGGCCAGTGATCGGGCCGACATCATCTACCACAGAGGTTATCGCAGGCTGGTTAGGCGCCACGGTATCCACCACGATGGTGAAGCCTGCCGTTGGGCTACTGACTACGCCCGCACCGTTGGTCGCGGTGATAGTAAAGGTATGCGAGCCGTTTGCCAGTGCGGTCGGCGGGGTAAAGACCCAAACGCCCAGGGCGTTAGCCGACACGGTGCCAATCAGGTTGCCGCCATCGTAAATCTTGATGGTGCTGTTGGCATCTGCCGTTCCGTTCAGGGTTGGGCGTGCATCGTTAGTGGCCTGGCCGCTGGTTAATGGCCCGACCGTGCCACCGGCGACGTCGTCCACCACAGAGGTCAGCACCGGCGTATTCGACACGCCGCTGGCGATGGTCAGGGTAAAGCCAGCCGAAGGTACGCTGGTGTTGCCTGCCGCATCGGTCGCGGTGACGGTGAATACGTGCTGGCCGAGAGGCAGCGCGGTCCCAGGCGTGAAGGTCCATGCTCCCAGGGCACTGGTCGTTACGGTGCCAATCAGGTTGCCATTATCGTAAATATTAATGGTGGAGTTAGCTTCCGCTGTCCCGCTGAGGGCTGGCTGAGTGTCGTCCGTTGTCTGTCCGCTCACCAATGGCCCCTGAACCGGACCAACGTCATCGAAGGCCTGAACCACAATCGGCTGAGTCGGCGCAATGGTATCCACCACCACGTTAAACGGTGTTGACGGCAGGCTGACGTTGCCCGCAGCGTCTGTCGCGGTCACGGTCAGCGCATGGCCACCGTTAATCAACGGCGTGGATGGCCTGAAGGTCCAGGCTCCGCCCGCATCAGCCTGGACGGTGCCAAGCAGAACGCCGTTGTCGTACACGCTGACGGTAGCATTGCCCTCAGCGGTACCGGTCAGCACCGGACGGGTGTCGTCGGTGACCTGGCCGTTAGACAAGTTGCCGACGATTGGGCCGACGGCATCCGCCACGTTACTGATAACCGGCGCGTTCGGCGCAATGGTGTCGACGGTCAACGAGAAGCCGTTCGACGGATTACTGACGTTGCCAGCCGCATCGGTCGCGGTCACGGTTAAGGTATGCGCCCCGTTGCCTAGCGCGGCCACAGGGGTCAGCGTCCACGCGCCAGACCCGTTGGCAATAGTGGTGCCGATCAGGTTGCCGTCGCTGTAAACCTTAATGGTGGCACCGGCTTCCGCCGTCCCGCTCAGAGAAGGGCGGGTTTCGTTGGTGGCCTGGCCGTTGGTGATTGGCCCCAGCACCGGCGCGGTGTTGTCCAGCACGGTGACGATAACCGGCGGATTCGGGGCGACAGAGTCAATATTCACGCCAAACGAAGCCGCATTACTCACGTTGCCAGCGGCATCCGTCGCCGTAACGTTCAGGGTATGTGTCCCCTGGCCCAGCGGTGCGGACGGGGTGAATGTCCAGACGCCCAGCGCATCCGCCTGGGTGGTTCCCAGCACATTATTGCCATCTTTCACCGTGATGGTGGCGTTGGCTTCCGCCGTACCGCTCAGGGTTGGCTGAGTGTCCTTCGTCAACTGGCCGTTGATCAGCGGCAGGTTAGTGCCCGGCTGAGTCTGGTCGTCGATGACCGAAAGAATGACTGGCACTACAGGCGGCACGGTATCGACCACCACGTTGAACCCTGTGCTTGGGCCGCTGACGTTGCCTGCCGCATCCGTGGCGGTCACGGTGATGTTATGGCTGCCATCCAGTAGCGGAACCGTTGGGGTAAAGCTCCAGTTCCCACCCACCGGTACCGTTACGGTGCCGATCACCACGTTTCCGTCCTTGAAGGTCAGCGTGGTCCCGGCCTCGGCTGTACCGCTGAAGGTTGGCGTATTGTCGTTAGTCGGCTGGCCGGACGTTATCGGCTGGGAAGTGATGTCGTTGGTGACGGAGACGACCAGCGGGGCGGCCGGGGCCAGCGTATCGACGTTCACCACAAAGCCGGTAGACGGCAGGCTGACGTTCCCGGCGGCGTCTGTCGCCGTGACGGTCAGGGTGTGAGAACCCTCGCCAAGGTTAGTGCCTGGCGTAAAGGTCCAGATGCCGAGGGCATTCGCGGTGACGGTACCGATGATGGTGCCGTTATCGAGAATGTTCACCGTGCTGCCAGCTTCCGCCGTGCCGCTCAGGGTTGGCGTTGGGTCGTTCGTGGCCTGGCCATTGGTCAACGGCCCGACTACGCCGCCTACTACATCGTCTACCACGGAGACAATCACCGGCTGGGCTGGTGGCGTGGTGTCGACAATGATGGTGTAGAGCGGAGACAGGCCGCTCGTCTCAAGACCGACGGTCTGGCTGACGGCAAAGGTATGCGGGCCTTGAGTCAGCGGGGTGGTGAGCTGATACGTCCATGTGCCGCCGGCGCCGACGGGCACAGAAGTGAACAGCACGCCATCAATGTAAACATGCACGACCCCGCCCGTGGAGGCACCAGAACCACTCAGGGTAGGTAAAGTATCATCGGTCGATTTCCCGTTGCCGACGTTACCGGTTATGGCGCCCACGTTATCGTCTACCAGATCGATGGTTGGCGGATGCGGCAGGATGGAGTTGGTTGCGGTGAAGTTAATGCCCGCGCTTTGGTTACCCGCTGGATCCTGAGCAATAGCCGTCAGGGTTGCGCCGGTGGTTTGAGCCGGGGACATCGTAACGGTCCAGGTACCCAAAATCGGGTCAGCCACGCCGGTGCCCAGCACGTTGCCGCTGGAGTCTTTGATGATAACCGTTGCCCCCGGTTCAGCGGTACCGGCTACAAGCGTACCGGTAGGGTCGGTGATCGGCAGCACCACAGGGTTTGGTGGCGGAGTGGTATCGACGTTAATCACAATCGGCGCAGAAGGCCCCACGCTGTTGCCTACGTCATCCACCGCTTTGATGGTAATGCTGTGTGCACCTTCCGGCAGCACGGAAGTGGTGATACTCCATGTGCCATTGGCGGCCACGACACCGGTACCCAGAATCGTGGTGCCATTGGTGTCGTACAGCGTAATTGTACTGCCGACTTTGCCGGTACCGGTAAAGGTTGGCGTGGTGTCATCGGTGAAGCTGCCGTTGACCAGCGGGGTCTGGATCGGGCCAACGTTATCAATGATTTCCACGACGACCGGCGCGGTAAGCGGCACGGTATCGACGGTCAGTACATAATCGGTGGATGGCCCGCTGACGTTCCCGGCTTTATCGGTTTGTTCGGCGGTGATGGTATTCACGCCGTTGTTGAGCGCGGTATTCGGCGTAATAGTCCAGTTACCCGAGCCATCCACTACCGCAGAGCCTATCGCCGTGCTGCCGTTGTAAAGCGTGACGGTCGCGCCGATTTCACCCGTGCCGTGGAACACCGGCTTCGTGTCATCGGTAATGCCGTTGGTAATTGGCCCGGTCACCGGACCCACGCCGTCATCTACGGTACCGATAGTCGGTGCCGCCGGCGGCGTTGTGTCTACGGTGATCGCGATCGGGGCTGACGGCAGGCTGATGTTGCCCGCCGGATCGGTCACCTGGACGGTAATGTTATAGGTCGTTTCGGTAAACGGCGTTGACGGGGTCACGCTCCAGGTCCCGTCGGAGCGCACGGTGGCGGTGCCAATCAGGTCGTTCCCGTTGTTGTAGACGTTGATGGTTGAGCCCGCGATGCCGGTCCCGCTAAAGGTTGGCGTGGTGTCATTGGTACTGCCGCCCGGAGCGACGGGACCGACCACCGGAGGCACATTATCGGTCACGACTGGTGCCGCTGGCTGAGCCGGAGGCGTCGCGTAAACCGAGAGCGTGAAGCCAGAAGAAGGCATCCCCGTGTTGCCCGCCGGATCCGTTGCCACGGTAGTGAACACGTGCGTCCCGCTGCCCAGCGGTGAGGTTGGGGTGATTGTCCAGCTCCCGGTCGCGTCTACGGTGGCCGTGCCAATTGGCGTTGTCCCCCCGTCGACGTACAGGGTAATAGTGGCCCCAATTTCGCCTTTGCCTGAGAACACGGGTTCCGTACTTTGGGTACTGCCGCCGTTAATCAGCGGAGTCTGCGTGTTTGCGACGTTACCCAGCGCCCCGTCGATGGAAGGCGCTCCCGGCGGAGTCGTGTCGATAATAACAATCTGGGTTGCGGCATTACTGGTATTCCCGGCGGCATCGGTCACGTACACATTGATGGTGTGCGAACCTTCGCTTAGCGGCTGGGTTGGCGTAAACGTCCATGCGCCGCTGCCGTTTGCCGTCACGGTGCCGATCAGCGTGTTGCCATCGTAAATATTCACGACTGCGTTAGCCCCGGCGGTGCCGCTGATAACCGGTTTGGTATCGTCGGTAGAGGTGCCCGGCAGGACTGGCCCGGTGACGCTCCCGACGGTATCCAGAATTTCGCCAATCACCGGCGTGGCTGGCAGCGTAGTAATCAGATTGATGTCCCACGCCGGGGAATGTGCGGTGACGTTACCTGCGGCATCCGAAGCCGTGACCGTAAAGGAATGTGGCCCGTCCAGCAGCGGCGTGGTTGGCGTAAATGTCCAGGTGCCGTTGCCATTAACGGTGGTGGTGCCCAGGACGTCCAGTCCGTCGTAAACCGTGATGGTGGAGCCCGGTTCCCCGCTGCCGCTTAGGGTTGGCGTTGGGTCGTTGGTGGCGCCGTTATTGCTGACCGGCCCGGTCACGGTGCCCACATCGTCATACACCTGGGTAATCGTTGGGGCGGTAGGGGCGATGGAGTCTACGTTGATGTTAAAGGCGGCGCTCGGCTGGCTGACGTTGCCTGCGGCATCGGTGGCGGTCACCGTCAGGCTATGCAGGCCCTGGCCAATAGAGGTGGTCGGCGTAAAGGTCCAGGCTCCGCTGCCGTTGGCGCTGACCGTGCCGATCAGCGTCCCGTTGTCGTAGATCTTCACGGTTGAGTTAGCTTCAGCCGTGCCGGAGATCGTCGGTTTATCGTCGTTAGTCAGGTCGCCGTTATTCAGGTTACCGGTATGCTCAGGCACATTGTCGACCACGGAACCGATGATCGGCATATTCGGTGGGGTGATATCCGGGGCGGTGACCGGGGCGTTCGGGCCGATATTCCCGGCGGCATCCGTGGCGTTCACTTCCACCAGCTGGCCGTTCGCCTGCGGGGTTGTCAGGGTGATGCTAAAGCTGCCATCCGGTCCGGCAACGGCCTGGCCCAACGGATTGCCCAGCGCGTCGGTCACTTTCACCGTGCTGCCAGCCTCGGCTTTACCGGTCAGTACCGAGCCGTCTTCATTGAAGGTGAGGTTGGTCGGCAGCGCAGGCGGCGTATGATCCTGGGCAATGACGGCGGCAGGCGTACTGACGTTGTTCGCGGCGTCCGTCGCAGTGACCATCAGCGTCTGGCCGTTTAGCTGCGGTGGCGTGAGCGGGGAAATATCAAATGTGCCCGTGCCGCTGGCGATACCAACGCCAATCACATTGCCGTTACCGTCCCAGACGGTGACGGTACTGTTCGGTTCGGCGGTACCGGTCACATGCAGGCCATCAGCGCTCACGGCCAGCCCGGTTGGGGCATTCGGTGGCGTGTGATCCGGGGCAGGAATAGCGGCACCTGGTCCGGTATTACCCGCCGCGTCGGTCGCTTTGGCGGTTAAGATCTCTCCGTTAAGCTGAGGTGGGTTCAGCGTCACGCTGAAGTGGCCGGTACCGTCCGCCGTGGCCGTACCGAGCACGGTGCCGCTGGCGTTTGTGATGGTGACCTTGCTGTTGGCTTCTGCTGTCCCGGTGAGCGTTGTCCCGTCGTTAGAGACGGCCAGCCCGGTGGGCAGTATCGGAGGCGTGGTATCCACGACGACGCTAAAGCCTGAGGATGTTCCGCTGGTGCCGCTGCCGTTGGTGGCAGTAAAGGTGAAGTTGTGCGGGCCATCAATCAGCGGGAGCAGCGGTGTAAACGTCCACGTGCCGCTGGAGTCAGTTGTTGCGATGCCGATAGGCAGGCCGTTATCAAAGACAGTAACGGTGGAGCCCACCTCTGCGGTGCCGCTCAGCGTTGGGCGGTTGTCATCCGTTGGTTGACCGTTCGTCAGCGGCCCCTGGATCGGGCCGACATCGTCAGTGACCGAAACCAGAACCGGAATGGTCGGGAAGCCGGAGTTTGACGCCGGGAAGGTGGTATCCGGCCCCATGTTACCCGCCGCATCCTGCACCTGGGCAGTCAGCGTGCCGCCATGCGTTTGGGCCGGGGTGAGGGTCAGGGTGAAGTGCCCGGTTTGGTCAATTTGTGCCGTACCCAGTACCACGCCGTTTGGACCGACAACTTTCACGGTATCACCGGCCTCACCTGTCCCGGTAACGGTTGTGCCGTCCTGGCTCACGGTGTCAATGGTGACCGCCACCGGTGGAAGGGTGTCCACGGTGAAGGTTGGGCCGACGGTCACGCTACTGATGTTGCCCGCGAGGTCGGTCTGCTGCAGCGTAATCGCGTGCGGGCCATCAGCCAGGGCGATAGAAGGCGTAAAGCTCCATTTGCCGTCGCTACCCACGGTAACCTGCCCAATGGGCAGGCCATTATCAAAGATAGTCAGGGTACTGCCCGCTTCACCGGTGCCGCTGAAGGCAGGTTTATTATCATCGGTAATACCGTTGTTGCCGATAGGACCGGTGATAGAGCCGACCGTGTCGAGGATCTGATCGAGTACCGGCGGATTCACTACGGTATCGACAATGACGGTGTAGGACGTGGAGCTTCCGCTATCGCCGCGAATATTCGAGGCCGTGGCGGTGAAGCTATGCGGGCCGTCGGGCAGATTGGCGACGGGGGTAAAGGTCCAGATCCCCCCCACGAGCACGATGGTGGTGCCGATCTCTACGCCATTATCAAAGATATGAATCGTCTCGCCGACGACGCCTGTCCCCTGCAGGGTTGGGGTCTGATCGTTGGTTGGCTGATTGTTGGGTACGGTGCCAACGATCGGCGGGACGTCATCAATGATGGTGGTAATCACAGGGATGGTCGGCAGCGGGAAGAACGGCGCGGTGGCTTCTCCCGGCGGGCTGACGTTGCCTGCTGCATCGGTAGCCGTGACCTGGAGGTGACTGCCGTCAAGCTGCGGCGTGGTCAGGGTGATGCTGAATACGCCAGTAATAGGCGCAGCGGTGCCGGTACCAATCACGTTCCCGTTCGCATCTTTGATGGTGACGGTGCTGCCTGCCTCGGCAATCCCCGTCACTATGTCGCCATTAGCGCTGACAAGCAGGCCGGTCGGTTCGGCAGGCGCGGCGGTATCTACAGTCACGGTATAGCTGACTGACGTGCCGCTGTCTCCCCGAACGTTAGATGCCATAGCGGTGAAAATGTAGGCGTTATCCACCAGCGGTGTGGTTGGCGTAAAGCTCCAGGTGCCGTCCAGGCCGACCTTAGTGGTACCGATCTCACTCCCGTTGGCATAGATATGAATGGTGTCCCCGGCTTGTCCACTCCCCTGCAGGGTTGGCGTGTTGTCGTTGGTTGACTGCCCGTTCCCTACGTTACCGGTGACTGGCGCGACGTCGTCAAGAACGCCGGTAATCACCGGCAATACCGGCGGGAGTACGTCCGGCGCGGTCACGTTGGCCGGAGGACTGTTGTTGCCCGCCGGATCGGTGACAACCACGGTCAGTGTCTCACCGTCTACCTGCGGCGTGGTCAGGGTGATGCTGATGTTGCCATTGTTATCGGCAGTACCTGACCCGACGACTACGCCGTTCGGGTCTTTGATGGTTATGGTGCTGCCCGCTTCTGCATGACCGGTAACGATTTCCCCATCCGGGCTAACGGCGAGACCGGTTGCCGGCCCCGGAGGAGCGGTGTCAATGGTGACGGTATACGCCGGGGATGGGGCGGTTTCGCCCCTTTCGTTACTCGCCGTGGCAGTAAACACATGGGAGCCGTCGGCCAGCGCGCTACCCGGGGTAAAGCTCCAGGTTCCGCCGGCGCCTACCACGACCGTCCCAATCTGTACCCCGTTATCGTAGATGTGAATGGTCGTGCCAGCCTGGCCGGTGCCGTTCAGCGTGGGAGTATTGTCGTTGGTTGGGGAGTTATTGCCTACGTTGCCGCCGTTAGGCGCCCCCGGGTTATCGTTAATTACGCCGGTGATAGCTGGCTCATCCGGCAGCGGGATATTCGGTGCGGTAATGGTGGCACCAGGACTGCTATTACCTGAGGGATCGGTCGCCGTGACGGTCAGTATTTCGCCGGTTATCTGCGGGGTGGTCAAAGTAATAGTGAAGCTGCCATCGGTGCCCGCCGTGCCAGTGCCTATCACGTTGCCATTGGCATCTTTTACCGTAACTGTGGATCCTGCTTCAGCATGGCCGGTCAGGGTATCACCGTCTGGGCTAACGGCCAGATCGGTTGCAGCCGCAGGTGGCACGGTGTCAATGGTGATGGTATAGGCCGGAGAAGTTGCGCTTTCGCCCCTTTCATTTGTCGCCGTGACGGTGAAAGAGTGGGTGCCGTCAGCCAAAGCAGTGCCTGGCGTGAAGCTCCAGGTCCCATTGGCGCCGACCACAACGGTGCCAATCTGCACGCCGTTGTCGTAAATATGCACCGTGGTACCGGCCTGACCGGTGCCGTTCAGCGTTGGCGTGTTGTCATTGGTTGGTGAGTTATTGCCTACGTTGCCGCCGTTAGGCGCATTCGGATGATCGTTCGTGATACCTGTAATGCCAGGTTCGTCAGGCAGCGGAATAGTCGGTGAGGTAATAGTGGCGCCGGGACCAGTGTTGCCAGAAGGATCTGTTGCCGTGACGGTCAGCGTTTCGCCTGTTATCTGTGGCGAGGTGAGGGTGATGGTGAAACTGCCGTCGGTACCAGCAGTACCGGTGCCAATAACGTTGCCACTGGCATCTTTTACCGTGACCGTGGAGCCCGCTTCGGCATTACCTGTAACGGTTCTGCCGTCTGCGGAGACGGCAAGGCCGGTAGGTGCCGGCGGTGGAGTAACGTCTGGTCTGCCAGGATTGCCTGGGTTGGTTCCGCTGTCAGAGTGCCCGCCGCCACCGCTTGAGGCTGCAGCAATGGCACCACCCGCGGCAACGGCCAGCCCGCCCAGCACCCACGGCCAGAGGGCGCCGCCTTCGGCATGTGCGCCGGTGGCGGTCATGATCGCGTCAATATTGGCAATTTGCTCATAGTGAGCTGTGGTTTCTGGATCCTGAACCCACCAAAGCACGCCGTCATGGCCTTCCAATACTAGCTGGTTGCCACCCTGATCGGCAAAGGCGTAATAGTTTTTGATGGTAATGGTTTCGCCGGAATGGAGTTTGATCACCAGATCCTGGCCTGAACGCGTGTAGCTGGCGACCTCTTCACGCTCAATTTTTAGCTCGACAATTGAAGGGCCTTTTAAGGTGATTTCAGAGGCTTCGACGTTGTTTTTAACGCCGGTTAATTTAGAGATAATTAAAATTGAACGCATTGTTATCACTCCATTCGCGATGAACGTGGTGGTAGTCAGTTGCCCGGCGTAATGTGTTGATTACCGAAAGCAAAATTTTTAGGTGTAAAAGGCCCTTCGCGATGTATTGGCGAAAAAAGGCCTGTATCAAAAAATTGATGACAGTGATTGTTAATAAACAGGGCGTTTCCGGTGCGGAATCGAAATTAGTTAATTCTCAGGGTCATAGGCTCGTCGTTTATTAAATAGAGACTATTGATGATATAGACAGGAAAAAATGAAAGCGCAAATTAAGCCATATTTAACACTATGTAAGTCACTCTAAAGTACCAATGAACGTAGCGGGAACACTCAAATGGCTGAAGCTAGTTCCCATGGTGTATCTCAGGTGCCGTTGTGCTTATTGCATTGAAAGATTTAAGATAAGTTTTAGCCGCGCTTTTGTATTATCCCGGATGAATTGAGACTTCAGGCATAAAAATCCCTGAGTCTGAAAGGGATATAGTGCCTTTTTTGGTGGGGTATTTTGTTTTGTAAAGAAGAAAAATATGGAAGAAGTTATCTATTTTGTGAAGCGTATAAAGATGGTCGCTGAGGCAGGAAATATTATATATCTATGAATTTGTAGTTTTCAGTGGGGAAGATAATTTTGAAGGAAAATAGTATATATTATTTAGTGTCGCTTAACTCATTCAGATGCTCCAATATTTGACTGCGCAATAATAGCTGATAACTAAAAGTGCGTGTGTTTTTTTATACTGGCTCTTCAGAAGAAGAGCCAGTGGAGTGCGGAGCTGAAAGAATTGCCTTAACGGCCGGCGTTTTTCATGATGCGGGCTTTATCTACAGCCCATTCGCGATCTTTCGCATCGGAACGCTTATCATGCTGCTTCTTACCTTTCGCTACGCCTATTTTCACTTTGCACCAGGCGTTCTTCCAGTAGAGGGACAGGGCGACGATGGTATAACCGTCGCGGCTGACGCTACCGAACAGGTTGTTCAGCTCGCGCTGGTTAAGCAGCAGTTTGCGGGTACGGGTAGGATCGCAGACGACGTGGCTGGAGGCGACGGTCAGCGGCGTGAAGTTGGCGCCAAACAGATAAGCCTCGCCATCTTTAAAGATAACGTAGCTGTCGCCGATGTTTGCCTTCCCGGCACGTAATGATTTTACTTCCCAGCCTTGCAGCGCGAGACCCGCTTCAATCTCATCTTCGATAAAGTATTCGTGGCGGGCACGCTTGTTTAGCGCAATGGTGGCTGAGCCTGGTTTGTGTGCTTTTTTCTTAGTCATAGTGCTGCTCAGTATATGTAATCCAGGAGTTCAAAGACACCCCGCGGCCTGCGCGAGGAGGAAGCGCTTATCTTAGCATGAGCGGCAGAGAGTTTTTGTTTGCGCGGTGATAAATGTTATTATTTGTCCGATTTATGACTCCCAGGAATTGTTATGCCGCAGATTAGCCGTACTGCTTTGGTGCCCTACAGCGCCGAGCAGATGTACCAGTTAGTGAACGACGTGAATTCGTACCCGGAATTTTTACCTGGCTGCACCGGTAGCCGGGTGATTGACGCATCGGCTAATCAGATGACGGCGGCGGTCGACGTTTCAAAAGCCGGGATCAGCAAAACCTTTACTACCCGAAATACCCTGACCGACAATCAGAGTATCCTGATGCATCTGGTGGATGGCCCCTTCAAAAAGCTGATGGGTGGCTGGAAGTTCACGCCGCTCAGTGAAGATGCCTGCCGGATTGAGTTCCAGCTTGATTTCGAATTTACCAATAAGCTGATTGAGCTGGCCTTTGGCCGTATCTTTAAAGAGCTTGCCGGCAGCATGGTTCAGGCATTCACTACCCGCGCCAAAGAGGTTTACCGTGCCGCGTGAGATTCAGGTTGAGGTGGTGTACGCTCTGCCGCAAAAACAGTACCTGCGCCAGGTGAAGCTTGAGGAAGGCAGCACGGTTGAGCAGGCGATTGTCGCCTCTGGCCTCCTTGAACTTCGTGACGATATCGATCTGACGAAAAACAAAGTCGGTGTGTACAGCCGCCCGGTAAAGCTGGGGGATAAAGTGAATGACGGCGATCGGGTTGAGATTTACCGGCCGCTGATTGCCGACCCGAAAGAATTACGTCTCCAGCGTGCTGAACGTTCTGCCCAGAAATAACTCTGTATGACAGTGACAAAAAAAAGGTGCCTCAGGCACCTTTTTTTATGCATCGATCCAGCCTTATTCCGCTTTGGTCAGGGCTGGTTTGTTGTCGATGTTAGTTAGTACGCCGCTGCTGTTAAAGGTCAGGGTCAGCGTCTGCTGAGTCACGTTCTCGTGGCCCGGCTGCTGGCGGAAGACATAGAACCAGGTATTGGTGCCGAACGGATCGGACATCATTGGCGTCCCTAGGGTGTAGGCCACCTGTTGTTGGGTCATGCCCACGCGGAGTTTGGACACATCATTAGGTGCCAGATAGTTACCCTGGTTGATGTCTGGGCGGTAAACCACTCGCTCCAGAGTGGAACAGCCTGCGGTCAACATCAGAAGAACCGCTGCGGCAGCAGTCAGCATTTTACAACGCATAGTGATTTGATTCCTTTTCGGGCCGGAGTAGTGCGTGGCTCATTCGTATTATGCCGATGATAATAGACCTTTAAGCAGTTTAAAACCTCAAGGCGCTCAACTCTGACAGTGGGAGCATAAAAAAGTTGGTTGAAAAGGTGGCAGAAAGTCGGATTAGCGAGTGGGGCGGGTGTTTTTTGCACAATGCACGGCGCTGGATACACCGTGCATTGTAAAGCCTCAGGCGGCCAGCAGCTCTTTGGCATTGGCCAGCGTGTTGCGTGTCACTTCACTGCCGCCGAGAAGACGAGCAAGCTCCTGTAGGCGAGAACGTTTGTCCAGCGGCTGCATATGCGTTTCGGTCATTTCCCCGTCGGTTTCTTTGCTGACGAAGAAGTGGTGGTGACCGCAGCCGGCAACCTGCGGCAGGTGAGTGACGCACATCACCTGAGTAGATTCGCCTAGCTGACGCAACAGTTTACCCACCACCGCGGCGGTCGGGCCGCTGATCCCCACGTCGACTTCATCGAAGATCAGCGCCGGTGTTTCCATTTTTCGGGCGGTGATCACCTGAATCGCCAGCGCGATGCGAGAAAGCTCGCCGCCTGAGGCCACTTTTGCCAGCGGCTGCAGCGGCTGCCCTGGGTTGGTGCTGACGCGGAAATCAATGCGGTCAGCGCCTTCGGCGGTGAGGTGGTTTTCGTTAAATTCGACGTCAATGGCGAGCTTTCCGTGCGGCATGGAGAGCGAATGCATGCTTTCCGTAATCAACTGGCACAGTTCATTGGCATGTTTGGCCCGGCTTTGGTGAAGCGCCTGCGCCACGGCAAGCGCCTGCTGATGATGTTGGGCAACGGCCTGCAGCAACGCTTCCAGCGACCCGGTTTGCTCATCCAGTAACTGCTGTTCATCCAGCAACTTCTGGTGGAAATCGGGTAGCTCTTCAGGCGTGATGTGGTGCTTACGTGCCAGAGAGATCTGACGAGAAATACGCTGTTCCAGTTCATAAAGACGGTTTGGATCCAAATCCAGACGATCGCAGTAATGGCGTAGTTCGTCGCTGGCTTCGGAAATCTGAATGGCGGCTTCTTCCAGCATATCCAGTACGCCAGAGAGCTTGTTATCCATGCCCACCAGTTCACCCATGAGGTGGCGCACGGTATACAGCTGACTTTGTAGATTGCTTTCTTCCCCGTCGGCCAGCACGTCCAGCGCCTGCTGGCTGGTGGAGAGCAGCTGGCCGCTGTTGGCGAGGCGCTTGTACTCTTCATCAATCAGTTCGAATTCACCGGCAACGGGAGAAAACTCATTCAGCTCTTTGAGCTGGTAGTGAAGCAGTTCGGCTTTGGCTGAACGCTCCTGAGCCAGTTGCTGATGCTGCGCCAGAGTACGGCAGCTTTGGTGCCATTCGCGGTAGCGTTCTGCCATTTGTTGAATCAGCGCCTGCTCGCCGGCATAGCCGTCCAGAAGCGTTTTTTGATGCTCGGGCTTGAGCAACAGCTGGTGGGCGTGCTGGCCATGAATCTGGATAAGCAACTGACCGAGATCGCGCAGTTGGGAAAGGGGCACGGAGGTACCGTTGATAAAGCCCCGGGAGCGGCCATCGCTGCTGATCACGCGGCGAAGCAGGCATTCTCTGCCGTCTTCCAGCTGGTTTTCTTCCAGCCAGCGTAGCGCAGCCGGGGTGTCTTTCAGGGAAAAGCGGGCGCAGAGATCCGCGCGATTTGCACCTGAACGCACCATGTCCGCTTCCGCGCGACCGCCCAGGCACAGGCCCAGCGCATCTATGGCAATAGATTTACCGGCACCGGTTTCCCCGGTAATGGCCGTCATCCCGTGATGAAAG
The DNA here is from genome assembly GCF_037150195.1 of Cedecea sp. VD22. Taxonomy (NCBI): domain Bacteria; kingdom Pseudomonadati; phylum Pseudomonadota; class Gammaproteobacteria; order Enterobacterales; family Enterobacteriaceae; genus Cedecea; species Cedecea sp. VD22. The sequence goes on along the minus strand of NZ_JBBCPX010000019.1, from coordinate 21,538 downwards.
TCTATTTCAAGTTCACGAACGATAGCGAAATTGCTGATGGTGAGTTGAGCGAGCATGACCACTCTCCTGTATGAAAAATCATAACTGTGTTTTCATACAGTATAAACTGGTTTTATATACAGTAAAGTGGCCAGGTGGTTTTTTAGAACAATTTTTTTGACCAGCCGAGTTTCGAACTTAATGTGTTGAAATAGCTGTAGTCTTTCGGGTGAATCAGATTGAGGTGGTAGTCGCAGCGGCGAATGAGTACATCTTCACCTTCCTGAATAGGCAAAGCAATCTGGCTGTCGCAGCTGATTTCAAGGTCACTTCGCATATGGGAAAAACGCAGGCGAATGGTGCTGCTGCTGTTGATCACCAGCGGGCGCGCAGACAGCGTATGCGGGAACATCGGCACCAGCGTAATAGCATCCAGCGAAGGCGTAAGAATCGGGCCACCAGCGGAAAGCGAGTAGGCGGTCGAGCCGGTCGGCGTGGAGATAATCAGCCCGTCAGAGCGCTGTGAAAACGCAAAGATTTCGTCGATATAGACTTCGAACTCAATCATATGCGCGACTTTACCGGGGTGAAGCACCACTTCGTTTATCGCGGTACTGAGGCGCGTAGGCGTATCATGCTGACAGACCTGGGCTTCGAGCAGGAAGCGGCTTTCGGTGATGTAATGCCCTTCAAGAACGTCCGCCAACTGCTGCTGGGCATTGTCCGGGTCAAGGTCGGTCAGGAAACCCAGGTTGCCACGGTTGATGCCAATGACTTTTATGTCATAGCGAGCAAGCACCCGAGCGGCGCCCAGCATATTGCCATCCCCGCCGACGACCACGGCCAAATCAGCCTGCTGGCCTATCTCCGCCAGCGTGCCGGTTTTCACCTGCTTGAGGTTTAGCTCCTGGGCGATTTGCTGTTCCACCATCACTTCATAGCCTTTGGCGCACAGCCAGCGATAGAGCATTTCATGCGTGGTCAGAGCGGTGGGGTGACGCGGATGCCCGACAATACCGATGCAGTTGAAATGTTTGTTCATTATCCTGGTGGTCCTTATTCGCAGACGTTCCTGCGACAATATGACAGGTTCCCTTGAAACCCTGAAACTGATCCCCATAATAAGCGAAGCAGCGAGATGAATGCTAAAAACGCGGAGAATTTCATGAGTAGTAAAGAACAGAAAACACCTAACGAGCAAGCCCCGGAAGATATCGTCATGGATCAGCACGAAGAAGTCGAGGCCGTAGAAGGTGCCGATGTCGTGGATCCGCGCGACGAAGAGATTGCAAATCTGCAGGCTCAACTGGCAGAAATGAAGCAGCGCGAGCGTGAAATTGAGCCGCGCCACCAGGCTGATTTAGCTAACCTGCGTCGCCGTACCGAACAGGATATCGAGAAAGCGCACAAGTTCGCCCTGGAAAAGTTCGTGAACGAACTGCTGCCGGTTATCGACAGCCTGGATCGTGCGCTGGAAGTGGCCGACAAGTCCAACCCGGATTTAGCCCCAATGATCGAAGGCATTGAGCTGACCCAGAAGTCGATGCTGGATGTGGTTCGCAAGTTCGGCGTGGAAGTGGTGGGCGAAACTAACGTGCCGTTTAACCCGGACGTGCACCAGGCGATTGCGATGGTTGAATCTGCCGACGTTGCACCAAATAACGTGCTGATGGTGATGCAGAAAGGTTACACCCTGAACGGCCGTACTATTCGTGCCGCGATGGTTTCCGTAGCCAAAGCCTGATTTATTGCCGAAAGTAAAAAGCCAGCCCGGAGGCTGGCTTTTTACGTCTATTGCTCAACGCTTTGCCGCAAAGGCTTTACCGGCGTGACGCGCACCTGCTTAATCATGTTGTCCTGTACGTCTAGAATATCGATGTCGTACTGACTGAGCCGGATGCGGGTTCCAGCCGCCGGGATTTCCTGAATTTCTTCCAGAATCATCCCGTTTACCGTGCGGGCGTCGTCTTCCGGCAGCGTCCAGTTAAAGGCTTTATTGAGTTCTCGCACGTTGGCGCTGCCTTCGATAATGACCGAGCCGTCGTTTTGCGGCGTCACTTCTTCCGCAAGCGTAGGGGACATGGACGTGGTGAAGTCACCGACGATCTCTTCCAGAATATCCTCTACGGTCACCAGGCCCTGGATATCGCCGTATTCATCTACCACCAGGCCAACTTTCTTTTTATTGCGCTGGAATTTCACCAGCTGCACGCTGAGCGGGGTGCCTTCCGGCACAAAGTAAATCTCATCGGCCGAGCGCAGCATCACCTCTTTGGTAAACTCTTTTTTCTCAGTCATCAGGCGGTAGGCTTCGCGGACGCGCAGCATGCCGATGGCATCATCCAGACTGTCGCGGTACAGCACTATGCGGCCGTGCGGGGAGTGTGTTAACTGGCGGACGATGGACTTCCAGTCGTCATTAATATTGATACCGACGATTTCGTTCCGCGGCACCATGATGTCGTCGACGCTGACCTTTTCCAGATCCAGGACCGACAGCAGCATATCCTGGTTGCGCCGCGAAATTTGCGAGCGGGATTCATGCACGATGGTTCGCAGCTCGTCTTTGCTGAGGGCGGTGCTAATAATGTTGTCAACCTTGATGCCAACCATGCGCATCAGCAGACGGGTAATAGTATTCAGCAGCCAGACCAGCGGCATCATCAGGAACTGCAGCGGGCCGAGCAGCCAGCTGCTTGGATAGGCGACTTTTTCGGGATACAGCGCGGCGATGGTTTTAGGCAGGACTTCGGCAAACACCAGCACAACAAAGGTTAAAACACCGGTTGCTATTGCCACGCCTGCGTTACCGTAAAGGCGGATGCCGACGATAGTCGCTAATGCAGAAGCCAGAATATTGACCAGGTTGTTCCCGATTAACACCAGGCTGATCAGGCGGTCTGGCTTGCGCAGGAGTTTTTCAACGCGCTTCGCTGCCCGGTTGCCCTGTTTGGCGCGGTGGCGCAGGCGGTAGCGGTTTAGCGTCATCATGCCGGTTTCTGACCCGGAGAAGTACGCGGACACCACCACCATGATGATCAGGGTGACGATCAGCGTGGTGGTTGAGATGTGTTCCAAAAGTGATTTCCTTTAAGAGATTAGCTAACGAACTGCTGCAGGACACGGCTGCCAAAATAAGCGAGGGTTAAAATGCCCGCGCCGGCAACGTTGAACCAGACTACGCGGCGGCCGCGCCATCCTTCATGATAGTGCCCCCACAGCAGAACGACGTAGACAAACCAGGCGAAAATCGACAGCACGGCTTTATCGACGTTTTCCATGCTGAACAGGTTCTTCATGTAAAACAGGCCGGTGCACAGCGTCAACGTCAGCAGGACAACGCCCACCTGGGTGATATGAAACATTTTACGCTCGATCACCATCAGCGGCGGCATTTCTGCGCTGAAGGCCAGCTTTTTGTTCTTTAACTGGTAGTCAATCCACGCCAGCTGCAAAGCGTATAGCGCGGCAATGATCAGCGTCGCATAGGCAAAGAGCGACAGGCCGATATGCACCATCATTCCCGGTGTGGCTTCGAGATGGGTGATAAATTCGTTGGGCATAAAGGTCGCCAGCGCCAGATTTATCAGCGCAAAGGCGTAAACAATCGGTAACAGCAGCCAGCCCCGATTACGAGAGGCGACAATGGTCATTACCGTACAAATCATCAGGCTGACGAGGGACCCTACGTTCAGCAGGCTCAGGTTTTGCCCGCCATCGACGGTAAAGAAGCGCGCTTCCAGCGCCAGCGCATGGCTGACCAGGGCAATAGCGGCGGACAAAATGGCAAAGCGTCGCCATCCGCTGTTCTTCCGCAGAAGACCGGGAATGATCAGCGCCAGGCTGACGGAGTAGGCTACAAGCGCAAGAATGGCGAAAACGGGCATATTAATGTGTCGGTCAAATTGGCCAGAGAACAAAAAAGCCAGTATAACGTTACCTGTCGCCTGCTCCAACCGTTGGATCACACCCGAGGCGGCTTCATGATATAATCCGCCAAATTCAGTTTTGTGTCGCGAGCAGCGGCCCCAGTTACCACGTTAGGCAAAATACCATGTTTGATAATTTAACAGACCGTCTGTCGCGTACCCTGCGCAATATTAGCGGCCGTGGGCGGCTAACCGAAGAAAACGTTAAAGAGACACTGCGCGAAGTGCGCATGGCGCTGCTGGAGGCGGACGTTGCGCTGCCGGTAGTGCGTGATTTTATCAGCCGCGTTAAAGAAAAAGCGGTGGGGCATGAAGTCAATAAAAGCCTGACCCCGGGCCAGGAGTTCGTCAAAATCGTTCGCGCTGAACTGGTTTCCGCGATGGGCGAAGAGAACAGCAGCCTGAACCTCGCGGCTCAGCCACCGGCAGTTGTGCTGATGGCTGGCCTGCAGGGCGCAGGTAAAACCACCAGCGTCGGTAAGTTAGGTAAATTCCTGCGCGAGAAGCAGAAGAAAAAAGTGTTGGTGGTTTCAGCGGACGTTTATCGCCCTGCGGCGATTAAACAGCTGGAAACTCTGGCCCAACAGGTTGAGGTGGACTTCTTCCCGTCTGATGCGCAGCAAAAACCTGTCGATATCGTTAATGCCGCGCTGAAAGAAGCGAAGCTGAAGTTCTACGACGTGCTGCTGGTGGATACCGCTGGTCGTCTGCACGTCGACGAAGCAATGATGGACGAAATCAAACAGGTTCATGCCGCGATTAAGCCGGTAGAAACGCTGTTTGTGGTCGATGCCATGACCGGTCAGGATGCGGCGAATACCGCGAAGGCCTTCAACGAAGCGCTGCCGCTGACCGGCGTTGTGCTGACTAAAGTGGACGGCGACGCCCGCGGCGGTGCGGCACTGTCTATTCGCCATATTACCGGCAAACCAATCAAGTTCCTCGGCGTGGGGGAGAAAACCGAAGCGCTGGAGCCGTTCCACCCGGACCGTATTGCCTCCCGTATCCTCGGCATGGGCGACGTGCTGTCGCTGATTGAAGATATCGAAAGCAAGGTTGACCGCGCGCAGGCTGAGAAGCTCGCCAGCAAGCTGAAAAAAGGCGATGGCTTTGACCTGACCGACTTCCTTGAACAACTCAAGCAGATGAAGAACATGGGCGGCATGGCGAGCATGATGAGCAAGCTGCCGGGCATGGGCCAGTTGCCGGATAACGTTAAATCCCAGATGGACGACAAAGTGCTGGTGCGTATGGAGGCGATTATCAGCTCGATGACGCTGAAAGAACGCGCGCAGCCGGACATCATCAAAGGCTCCCGCAAGCGCCGTATCGCGCAGGGTTCCGGCATGCAGGTGCAGGACGTTAACCGCTTACTGAAGCAGTTTGACGACATGCAGCGCATGATGAAGAAAATGAAGAAAGGTGGCATGGCCAAAATGATGCGCGGTATGAAAGGGATGATGCCACCAGGTTTCCCTGGCCGCTAAGCTCTTTTCGATTGCTTTTTACGCCGAAATGAGTAAAATTTTCGGGCTTTTAATATGACACCGGGCTCCATCCCTCGATGGGGCCCGGCGTTTTATTCACTAAAGAGGATGTTATGGTAACTATTCGTTTAGCACGTCACGGCGCTAAAAAGCGTCCGTTCTACCAGGTTGTCGTTACTGATAGCCGTAATGCACGTAACGGTCGCTTCATTGAGCGCGTTGGTTTCTTCAACCCTATCGCTAATGAGAAAGAAGAAGGCGTTCGCCTGGATCTGGATCGCGTAGCACATTGGGTTGGCCAGGGCGCAACCGTTTCTGATCGCGTTGCTGCGCTGATCAAAGAAGCTAAGAAAGCAGCTTAATCTGTCACGGTGGTCATGATGAGCAAGCAACTCGCCGCACAGGTTCCTGTTAACCCAATTGTGTTGGGCAAGATGGGCTCCTCCTACGGTATTCGTGGTTGGCTCAGAGTGTTTTCCTCCACCGAAGACGCCGAAAGCATTTTTGACTACCAGCCCTGGTTTATCCAGCGCGGCGGTCAGTGGCAGCAAGTACAGCTGGAAAGCTGGAAGCACCACAATCAGGATCTGATCATCAAGCTGCAAGGCGTTGACGATCGGGGTGCCGCGAATCTTCTGACCAATTGCGAAATTGTCGTGGATTCAACGCAGCTGCCGGCTCTTGAAGCGGGTGACTACTACTGGAAAGACCTTATGGGCTGCCAGGTAGTGACCACTCAGGGCTACCAGCTCGGTAAAGTCATCGACATGATGGAAACCGGCTCGAATGACGTTCTCGTCATCAAGGCAAACCTGAAGGATGCATTTGGCATCAAGGAGCGGCTGGTTCCGTTCCTCGATGGGCAGGTTATCAAGAAAGTCGATCTCGCTACTCAAACCATTGAAGTAGACTGGGATCCTGGTTTTTAAAACTCCGAAATCATACGGTAGTCGCTAGCATAGTGGGGATTGGCTTGTGTTTATTGGTGTAGTTAGCCTGTTTCCTGAGATGTTCCGCGCAATTACCGATTACGGGGTAACTGGCCGGGCAGTAAAAAATGGCCTGCTGAGCATTCAAAGCTGGAGTCCACGCGACTTCACCTATGACCGGCACCGTACCGTGGACGATCGTCCTTACGGTGGCGGACCGGGAATGTTGATGATGGTTAACCCTTTGCGGGAAGCTATCCACGCAGCGAAAGCAGCGGCAGGGGAAGGTGCTAAGGTTATCTATCTTTCACCTCAGGGGCGCAAGCTTGATCAAGCGGGCGTCAGTGAACTGGCAGCAAATGAGAAGTTAATTCTGGTTTGTGGCCGTTACGAAGGGATCGATGAGCGCGTGATCCAAACCGAAATTGACGAAGAATGGTCAATCGGCGATTACGTTCTCAGCGGCGGTGAGCTACCAGCGATGACGCTGATTGACTCAGTATCCCGGTTTATTCCGGGCGTTCTGGGGCATGAAGCATCGGCAACCGAAGATTCGTTTGCTGAAGGGTTGCTGGATTGCCCTCACTACACCCGTCCTGAAGTGTTGGATGGCATGGAAGTACCGGCAGTGTTATTGTCGGGGAACCATGCGGAGATTCGCCGTTGGCGCCTGAAACAGTCGCTGGGCCGCACCTGGCTTAGAAGACCTGAACTTTTGGAAAACCTGGCTCTGACTGAAGAGCAAGCAAGGTTGCTGGCGGAGTTCAAAAAAGAGCATACGCAACAGCAACATAAACATGATGGGCAGGCGTAAGCCCCCTTAACCCCAAAATAGTTGGAGTTGCAGCAAGATGGCAAGCGAGTGAATCCCGATGAGCTTACTTCAGTAAGTGATTTGGGTGAAGGAGAGCAGCCAGCGCAGATGCAGCTTCAAATATGACGGGGAAATATCAGTTTACCCAGGATAAGAGATAAATTATGAGCAATATTATTAAGCAACTTGAACAAGAACAGATGAAACAGGATGTACCTTCCTTCCGTCCGGGCGACTCCGTGGAAGTGAAAGTATGGGTCGTTGAAGGTTCTAAAAAACGTCTGCAGGCATTTGAGGGCGTGGTTATCGCTATCCGTAACCGCGGTCTGCACTCTGCATTCACTGTTCGTAAAATTTCTAACGGCGAAGGTGTTGAGCGTGTATTCCAGACTCACTCCCCAGTAATCGACAGCATTACTGTTAAACGTCGTGGTGCCGTTCGTAAAGCTAAACTGTACTACCTGCGTGAGCGTACTGGTAAGTCTGCTCGTATCAAAGAGCGTCTTAACTAAGATTCGCTTAGGCGACATCCAAATAAAAGGGCTGCCATCTGGCAGCCCTTTTTTATGGGAAAAAGAAAGCATCGTGCGCTTGTAAAGGTCATCACTCTGGCTGAAAAACATGTGAATTGTGTTTTGTTGTTTGCCCCAAACAGTCGGAAACCACGTTTTTCGGCTGTTTGTCACCGGACGGAAAGGGCTGCCATCTGGCAGCCCTTTTTTATGCTCTAAATCGGCCTTGATTATGGGGCGGTGATGACGACCGCGACGCGGCGGTTTTCCGCTCGGCCTTCGCCGGTGTTGTTGCTGGCCACCGGGTATTTCTTACCCAAACCTTGGGTTGTGAGGTTGCTGCGTGGGATGTGAGCACCTTCGGCCCAGGCATCTGCCACGATATTAGCGCGCTTGAGGGAGAGCTGTTCGTTGTAGCCGTCTTCACCGTAGTTATCCGTGTGACCATCCATGCGGGCGTGTTTCAGGCCGGTCGCAGAGAGTTTAGCGGCCATACTCTGGATGGTCTGGTAGCTTTCAGGCTGCAGCTTGTACTGGTTTTTACCAAACAGGATCTTGTCTGACAGTCCAAGTGACCAGCCGTCGTTTGACTCAGAGAATCCGTACGAGCGCATCGCGGCAACCTGTTCAGGAGAGAACGTCGATGGCGGTGCCTGACAGCCAGTTAACAGAAACGAGAAGAGGATTGCCGGTGCAAATAAGCGTGAAGCTTTCATAATGTATCCCTTTGGGGCGGTTTTATTAGCAACTCACGTTGCTTGTGTTTTTCTATGTACATATTGCGATCAGCAGTTTCCATCAGGCTTTCCGCTGAGGTGATATCTTTCGCGAGCGCAACGCCGATGCTTAGGGTCATGGTGACCCAGTGCTCGCCTGGTAAAAGGATCGGCTGCTCGACCATTTCTTTTAACTGTTCCAGCACGGAAGCGGCTTGTTCTTCGCTGTTCACAGAATGAAGCAGCATGGCAAATTCGTCCCCGCCGAGACGGAAGGCGAGGTGGCGCGTATTGGCATACACCTGTAACCGTTTTGCGACTTCAATAAGCACAGCATCCCCGGCCGCATGTCCCCAGGTATCGTTAACAAATTTGAAGTTGTCGCCGTCCATAAACAGCAAGGCGCTGTTCTGGAGTATTTCGGGATCTGCAATCAGTTTATCCAGCGCGGTTCGGAAGGCTGCTCGGTTTGCCAGGCCTGTCAATGAGTCCTGCAGGGCCGTTTTCTGCAGCGAAGCATTTTTCAGCTGAAGCTGTTTTTGCCATTCTTCCATCTCATCCAGCAGGCTGTTGAAGTCTTGGGCAAAGAGGTGAAACTCCTCAATTTTTTCCGGTGATACGCGGCGAGAAAAGTTACGGTTGCTGCGAACGTCGTGGACAACGTCAGTAATATTCTGCAGCGCGGCATCAATATCGCGATGTAAATGGCGTGAAATGCCTAAGGCGATAACTGACGCGAGTAAAATACAGGCCGTCAGCACGCCTAATGAGAGCCAGACAAACAAAGTCACGGTAGCATCCGTGCCTATCAGCCGCATTTCCCCGATGATTTTCCCGTTATGCCAGATAGGCTGCCTGATCGGATGAGGATATAGCCATCGGGTCACCAGGCCACTCACCATGTCATGCTGAGACGGCTTATCTGCCTGCCAGTGCGTGAGCTCCTGACCATTAACATCTACCACCTTTGCGGCGGTGAATTGCCCTTGCTTGCCCAGCACGGCCAGGGTTTCATTGGCCGCGGTGCCATCACGGAAAACAACGGCGGCTTCCAGGCTATGACTTACAGTCACCGCCAGCAATTCGAGGTTTTTTTGCGCATACTGTTTTAGCGTCAGCATCGAAGCGACGGAAAGCAGCAGCCAGACAGCCAGCATGGCAATAACCACGCTGATTATGCTGATTCTACGTAACGTTCCTTTAAACGTTGGACGTGACGGCGTAGTCAAATCCTTATTCATGACTATTATTCCCTGGCCGAGCCAGCAGTAATACATCCGGACTAACCCTGACGCCGCTGCGGCTGAGGGCATCAAGGTTTACCGAAAAAGAAACTGCGTCATTATGAATATTCAGGCAGAAAGCACTGCCAATTATGCATTGTGGGTTCTGCTCGGCAATTAACAATAAAGGCCGGGATTGATAACGTTCTATTAATTGCAACTGCTGTTGTGGTGACTCGTTACCAAAATATATCCCGTCGCAGTTCGCTCGCAATGCCTCGTCTGATGACTGAACGAGGAGGGGTTGATATGAAATATCGCTATTTTTTGTGCTTAGCGTCGTGGCATAGGCTGCCGTTGAAAATATGCAGAGCTTTGGAAGCCCCTGTAGCTGAGGCCAGCGGGTGTAGCTGACAATCCCGGCCACTGTAGTACGGACTTTGTCGGGCAGCACGGGGCTTGTTGCCTGTGCAGCCTGCATCCTGAATATCGTTAGCGCGAGGACGATAAATGTTAAAAATAACGTCAGCCCGCGGAGTTGAGACGTGGTTTTCACGTGCCACCAGCCCAAAAGCATCCTGGCCGGTGAAGCCAGTCTTTATTATTTATGATGTTGCCTTTGAGCATATCACTCCCACGTATTTCCGTCATTCATTCCCAGGTGTGATGATATTCCTGATTATCCAAAATAATAACGAGAATAACCCTGGAATGATGCTGTAAATCGTTATCGGTTTCCCCACGAAAAACGCACACGTGGGGGATAATATCAGCATAGAAGGTGGAATGAATTTTTACGCGCGCTTTTGTTTAGTCATGCAGGTTTGACCGTAAAATGTGCATTTTTATGTTTTGTGTAATCTTTTATTTACGAATTTGGCGATTGTATGCGGCATTTAATTGGTTGTGTAACGATTAATTTACGCATAATGGATTGCAATCTTTACTGTCGGCGGTTACAGTAAGGCCTCCTCTACGAGGAAACGACTATCGCAAACGAGCTAAATACAGGGCAGACATCATGCAAAAAGACGCGCTTAACAACGTTCATATCTCTGACGAACAGATACTCATCACGCCGGATCAGCTTAAAGCGGAATTTCCACTCACTGCGGCTCAGGAAGCGCAAATTGAGCAGTCCCGCCAGACGATCTCCAATATTATTGCTGGCCGCGATCCGCGCCTGCTGGTTGTTTGTGGACCTTGCTCGATCCACGATCCGGAAGCTGCGATTGAATACGCTCGTCGTTTTAAAGCTCTGTCTGAACAAGTTAGCGATAGTCTGTACCTCGTGATGCGCGTCTATTTTGAAAAGCCTCGTACGACCGTGGGTTGGAAAGGGCTTATCAACGACCCGCACATGGATGGCTCGTTTGATGTGGAAGCAGGGCTGAAAATTGCGCGTCGCCTGCTGGTTGAGTTGGTAAGCCTGGGGCTGCCGCTGGCAACCGAGGCGCTGGATCCCAATAGCCCGCAATACCTGGGTGACCTGTTTAGCTGGTCTGCAATTGGTGCCCGTACCACTGAATCCCAGACTCACCGCGAAATGGCTTCCGGTCTTTCTATGCCGGTTGGTTTTAAAAATGGGACTGATGGCAGTCTGGGCACGGCGATTAACGCGATGCGCGCCGCGGCAATGCCGCACCGCTTCGTGGGCATTAACCAGGCAGGGCAGGTTTGCCTGCTGCAGACTCAGGGTAACCCAGATGGGCACGTGATTCTGCGCGGCGGTAAAGCACCTAACTACAGCCCGGCGGATGTTGCCCAGTGTGAAGTCGAAATGCAGAAAGCAGGCCTGCGTCCGTCCTTGATGATCGATTGCAGCCACGGCAACTCAAATAAAGACTTCCGTCGCCAGCCGGGCGTGGCCGAATCCGCCATTGCCCAGATTAAAGATGGTAACCGCTCTATTATTGGCCTGATGATTGAAAGTAATATCCATGAAGGGAATCAATCATCAGAGCAGCCGCGTAGCGAAATGAAATACGGCGTGTCCGTTACCGATGCATGCATCGACTGGGAAACTACGGACAGCCTGCTGCGTGAGATCCACAAAGATCTGAGCGGCGTGCTGGCGGCTCGTCAGGCATAAGAGGTTTACTATGGTGGCTGAATTGACCGCACTGCGCGATCAAATCGACGAAGTAGATAAAGCACTACTGGATTTGCTGGCTAAGCGGCTGGAACTGGTAGCGGAAGTGGGGGAAGTAAAAAGCCGCTTCGGCTTGCCGATTTATGTGCCGGAGCGAGAAACCTCCATGCTGGCGTCTCGCCGCAAAGAGGCTGAAGCTCTGGGCGTTCCGCCGGATTTAATTGAGGACGTGCTGCGCCGCGTGATGCGCGAGTCGTACTCCAGCGAGAACGACAAGGGCTTTAAAACCCTGCATCCTGCTTTGCGTCCGGTGGTGATTGTTGGCGGCGGTGGCCAGATGGGCCGTCTGTTTGAAAAAATGCTGACGCTTTCCGGCTACCAGGTTCGTATTCTTGAAAAAGAAGACTGGGACAAAGCACCGGCGCTGCTGGCCGATGCGGGCATGGTGATTGTCAGCGTACCGATTCATATCACCGAGCAGGTTATCGCTAAGCTGCCTCCGCTGCCGGCGGACTGCATCCTGGTGGATTTAGCGTCGGTGAAGAATGGCCCGCTGCAGGCGATGCTTGCCGTACATTCGGGCCCGGTTCTTGGCCTGCACCCGATGTTTGGCCCGGATAGCGGCAGCCTGGCAAAACAGGTTGTGGTCTACTGTGATGGTCGTCAGCCTGAAGCCTATCAGTGGCTGTTGGAACAGATTCAGGTCTGGGGTGCGCGCTTGCACCGCTCCAGCGCGGTTGAGCATGACCAGAACATGGCGTTTATTCAGGCGTTGCGCCACTTCGCGACCTTCGCCTATGGCCTGCATCTGGCGGAAGAAAATGTGCAGCTTGAACAGCTGCTGGCGCTGTCTTCGCCGATTTACCGCCTGGAGCTGGCGATGGTGGGCCGACTGTTTGCCCAGGATCCACAGCTCTATGCCGACATCATCATGTCGTCGGAAAGTAACCTGGCGCTGATCAAACGTTATTATAAACGGTTCGGCGAGGCGATCGGCCTGCTGGAACATGGCGACAAGCAGGCGTTTATCGACAGCTTCCGGAAAGTGGAGCACTGGTTCGGGGATTACGCGCAGCGTTTCCAGAATGAGAGCCGCGTTCTGTTACGGCAGGCAAATGATAACCGTCAGTAAGTGCCAAAAGGTCTTATAATCAAAAGCCAGTGGGAGTTTGCCCGCTGGCTTTTTTGTTTGTCAAAAGGATCCCTGAAATGGCTGAGCCGCAGTTGCTGTTCGACTATACCGGTCACTTACCCGAATGCCCTACGTGGAGTGCAGAAGAAGGCAGCCTCTACTGGACGGATATTCTGGAGAATGAAATCCACCGCTACCATCTGGCCAGCGGCAAACATGACGTTATTCAGTTTTCTGAAGAAGTAGGCTGTTTTGCCTTGCGTGAGTCCGGCGGATTTATCGTGGCGATGAGAAGCGGTATCTGGCTAACCAATAATACTGGGCTGATCGTGGGCAAAGTCTGTGATAACCCGAGCAACCCGGATTTGGCGCGTTTCAACGATGGCGGCACCGACAGGCAGGGGCGTTTTTATGCCGGCACGTTCTGGGGGCCAGGGGATTACAACGGCGCGCTACTTTGCCGGGTGGATAACGATCTGACGCCGCATGTAGTTCAGCATGATATTCATGGCGCAAACGGGCTTGCATTTAGCCCGGACGGCAAATGGATGTATACCTCTGACACGCCCAATGCCGTGATTTACCGCACGCCGCTGGATGAGCAAGGCGAGCCAGGCCGACGTGAAGCCTTCAGGCGGTTTGCCGAAGGTGAGGGCATTCCTGATGGCGCGGCGATGGATTGCGAAGGCTATTACTGGACGGCGTTGTTTGATGGCTACCGCATTGTGCGCATTTCTCCTCAGGGTGAGATTGTGGAAGAGCATCGCTTGCCCGTGCGTTGCCCGACAATGGTCTGTTTTGGCGGCGAGGATATGAAAACGCTGTTTATTACCACCACCAGAGAAAACATGGATGAAGATGAAGTGGCCCGATTACCGCTTTCCGGGGCGCTTTTCACCCTCCGCGTTGCGGTGGCCGGAATGGAAAAACTGAAGTTTCGGGAAGTGTGATTTGTGCAGCCCGGTTTTAGCCGGGCTGGCATTGTGATCAGGCCGGGTCGACCGGTACCACGTTTTCGCTTGGGTAGCTGCCGAGCACTTTCAGAGAGCGAGTAATTTCCCCCAACTCGCGCAGCGCCTTACGCATACTCTCATCTTTCAGGTTTGCCTGAATATCCAGATAGAACATCTCTTCCCACGGGTTGCCGTTGATTGGGCGCGATTCCAGCTTAGTCATGATCAGACTGTGGTTGCGTAATACCAGAAGTGCTTCTACAAGGGCACCGGCCTGCTGGCCAGTCGCCATAAGCAATGTAGTTTTCGCTGGTACCTGATCGGACACTTCGACGGCCTTACGGGCCAGAACGATGAAGCGAGTGATGTTCTGGGTCTGGTTCGCGAGGTTACGCTCCAGCACCTGCAGGCCATAAAGTGCGCCGCCGGCTTCGCTGCCCAAAGCGGCAACGCGAGGAGAGTTGGCCTGAGCGACTTTTTCCATCGCGGCAGAGGTACTTTCGGTGTATTCAATTTTCCAGTGTGGATAACGATTAATGAACTGGCTGCACTGCTGGAAAGGTTGAGGATGACTATAAACCGTTTGGATTTCCTCGAGATCGGTGGAACCGGAAACCAGTACGCAGTGGTCAATCGGCACGGTCATTTCGGCAACAATCGACAGGCTGGTGTGCTGCAGTAGATCGTAGACGTCATTAATGGCCCCCGAACTTGTGTTCTCGATTGGCACGACAGCGTAATCGGCCTGGCCGGTTTCCACCTGATTGAAGATGTCGTGGAATTTGGCACAGCCGCTTTCGATGAACTGCTCAAAGTGGCGCGCGGCATACTGGCGCGCAGCAAGATGAGAATAAGAACCTTTGGGGCCGAGGAAAGCGACGCGGGCAGAGTGAGGGTTCGTTTTGTTCAGGTGCTGCTGCAGCAGAGTTTGCTGGGTCAGAACAGAATCTTCAATAATGAGCTGGAACAGGCGCGTGATGTAGTGGGCATCGAGATGGTGATCTTTACCGAGAGTAATCAGGCGTTCCAGTAAATCTCTTTCACGATCGATATCGCGTACCGGGCGGTGAGAAGCGAGTTTGGCTTTGCCAACTTCAACCGCTAGCAGGCGGCGCTCTGCCAGCAGGGCTAACAGCTTTTCATCCAGCGCGCTGATTTTATCGCGCAGGGCCAGCAACGGATTAATTTCGGTCATAACGCTACCTTTTCGGTGTCCATAAAAAAAGCCTCCCGGTTGGGAGGCTTGTTTGTTCGTCTTCGCATTCTTTATCACACGACGAATTGCCTCCCAGTCAGGGGAAGGTAAAAAAGAATGCGAAGAAGAACGGGAAAAGTTTCATGCCAGGTTTCCTGAGGAATCTGAGAGGTAAAGTACCTGCTCTGTTTTCGTTCTGTCAATAAAAAACGCGCCCGGAGGCGCGTTGCGGTGAGTGGAAGGAGAGTGATGTATTACTCTTCGTCAGCTTCTGCTTCTGCGAA
Organism: Cedecea sp. VD22; assembly: GCF_037150195.1. NCBI lineage: Bacteria > Pseudomonadati > Pseudomonadota > Gammaproteobacteria > Enterobacterales > Enterobacteriaceae > Cedecea > Cedecea sp. VD22. The sequence continues at coordinate 6,293 of NZ_JBBCPX010000019.1, read as the reverse complement.
GGACACGTCTTTCACTGAACCTGCTGCGCGACGTGCTTCACCTTTGTGTTGCACTTTATTTAACTGCCGCTCCAGTTTGTTGATCAAATCGTTGATAGCCGTATACATATCTTCATGTCTGGCACTGGCTACGAGGTGCCCATTCGGTGTGTTAATCGTGGCATCAGCCACAAAACCTTGAGGCTCTTTGGACAAGATAATATGTGGATTAATGAGATGAGTTTGCCACTTGTCCAGTTTGCTGAGACGGTCGGCGACATGCTGGCGAATAGCTGGGGTGATTTCCATTTGCTTGCTGGTAATGTTCATTGTCATAAATTTACCTCTTGTCTTTGCCGTCTTGGTAACTCCAGCATACCGTTCTTAATGTCAAAATGTGTGATGTAAATCACGTTATTTTGTCACTTTTTGTCAAGGAGACCTTTTTGTGAGGCAGGACAGGATATGTGCTTTTAAGGCTTGTGGTTATCAGAAATCACGTCCATATTGGATGGGATGACCTGACGCTAAACCGTTTCAGTTTTCGCGTCGGCAGATAAAAAAACGGCAGCCGAGGCTGCCGTTTTTCTTGTTATATTGTCGATCAGGTGTTGCTGCTGTTGGCGGCAATGATCTTCGCGACTTTCTCTGCCTGACCCGGCATCTGCAGCTCGCGGTAGGCATTTTCCATCAGCTTCAGGCCATCGCGGGTGGCCTGAGTGTCAGGATAATCACGCAGCATACCTTCTACGCGATTAACTACTGCCACCCACGCGCCGCGTTTCGTGTAATATTGCGCCACGGAAAGCTCATACTTCGCCAGGCGATCTTTCAGGAACACGAGACGTTTAGTCGCATCGGTAACGTACTGGCTGTTCGGGTAGCCGCGCACCAGCTTCGAGAAGTCGTTAAAGGCATCGCGTGCGTGCTGTGGATCCCGGTCGGAACGGTCAACGCCGAAGAAACCCTGCAGCGCACTGTCATCCAACGCCATGTCCGTCAGGCCACGCATGTAAAGTACGTAGTCGATGTTTGGATGCGTAGGATTGAGGCGCATAAAGCGATCGATCGCCGCCTGAGCCAGCGGTAAGTCCGCATTTTTGTAGTAGGCGTAGATCAGGTCGAGCTGCACTTGCTGAGAGTACGGGCCGAATGGATAGCGGTTATCCAGCGCTTCCAGTTGCGTTATCGCCGCTTTAAAGTTACCGTCCTGCAGCTTTTGCTGGGCAGTCGCGTAGATCTCAGAAGGCGGATTATCAGGAACCTCATCCTTGGAACTGGAGCAACCAGCCAAAGCCAGGCTCAACGTGGCCGCTGCCACCAGATATTTCATGCGCGTCATGACGTTTGACTTTCCTAAGTAATGTTATTTCCGGGAGAGTTCGTGTTCCGGCTCCCGATAAAGACCAGCTACAATAGCACATTATATTAAACGGCATTGCCGTAAAACCCAACGTTAACGAAAGAAGCTGTCTATGGCACAACTAGTACAACTCACCGAAACGGTGTCCGATTCACAACTGGGTCAACGCTTAGATCAGGCATTGGCCGAATTGTTCCCGGATTATTCGCGTTCGCGCATAAAAGAATGGATTCTTGACCAGCGAGTTACGGTCAACGGCGTTGTCTGGGACAAGCCGAAAGAGAAAGTGTTGGGTGGCGAAAGCGTAACCATCAATGCTGAAATTGAAGAAGAGGTCCGCTGGGAGGCTCAGGATATCCCGCTGAATATCGTCTACGAAGATGAAGATATTCTGGTGATCAACAAGCCACGCGACCTCGTTGTGCACCCCGGTGCAGGCAATCCGGACGGTACTGTGCTCAATGCGTTGCTGCACTATTACCCGCCAATTGCGGATGTGCCTCGCGCGGGCATTGTTCATCGTCTGGATAAAGACACCACCGGCCTGATGGTCGTGGCAAAAACTGTCCCGGCGCAAACTCGCCTGGTTGAAGCCCTTCAACTGCGAGAAATTACCCGTGAGTACGAAGCCGTTGCAATTGGTCATATGACAGGCGGTGGTACGGTTGAAGAACCAATCAGCCGCCATCCAACTAAACGTACCCATATGTCAGTGCATCCAATGGGCAAACCGGCGGTCACTCACTATCGCATTATGGAGCACTTCCGCGTGCATACGCGCCTGCGTTTGCGTCTGGAAACCGGCCGTACTCACCAGATCCGCGTGCACATGGCGCATATCAGCCATCCGCTGGTGGGCGATCAGCTTTACGGTGGGCGTCCTCGTCCGCCGAAAGGCGCATCGGAAGAGTTCGTCAGCGTACTGCGCAAGTTTGATCGCCAGGCCTTACACGCAACCATGCTGCGCCTGTACCATCCTATCAGTGGTATTCTGATGGAGTGGAGCGCGCCAATCCCACAGGATATGGTTGAACTGATCGAAGCTTTACGCGCTGATACCGAAACCCATAAAGACCAACTGGACTGGCTATGACCAAAACGATCGTCCCGCACTGGCCTCTTCCTGAAGGCGTTGCTGCCTGTAGCTCAACCCGCGTGGGTGGCGTTAGCGTCGCACCGTATGACTCGATGAATCTGGGTGCCCATTGCGGCGACGATCTGGCTGATGTTGAAGAGAATCGTCGGCTATTTTATGCAGCCGCAGGCTTGCCTTCGAAGCCGGTCTGGCTTGAGCAGGTTCACGGGAAAACTGTGTTGAAGCTAACGGGCGAGCCATATGCCTCAAAGCGAGCAGATGCTTCTTATAGCAATACGCCGGGGACGGTTTGCGCGGTGATGACGGCGGATTGTCTGCCGGTGCTGTTTTGTAATGAGGCCGGAACTGAAGTTGCGGCAGCGCATGCTGGCTGGCGCGGTTTATGTGAAGGCGTGCTCGAAGAGACGGTAGCCTGTTTCCAGGATCGTCCACAGAATATTCGCGCCTGGCTAGGGCCGGCTATTGGTCCGCAGGCGTTCGAAGTGGGGCCGGAAGTTCGCGAAGCCTTTATGGCGAAGGACGAAAAAGCGGCAAACGCTTTTAGCGCAGCGGGCGAAAAGTACTATGCTGATATCTACCAGCTTGCAAGGCAGCGGCTGGCGAACGTGGGTGTTACGCAGGTGTACGGCGGTGACCGCTGTACCTGGACCGAAAGTGGCGATTTCTTCTCATACCGTCGCGACAGAACAACGGGTCGTATGGCAAGTTTCATCTGGCTGATATAACCTATCGAATCAAGACGATCCAGTGCGTGTCGCTCGTGCTTCATATATTTCAGGTCATTAACCTTGAATAATTGAGGGATGACCTCATTTAATCTCCAGTAGCAAATTTGACCTGTTTATGGGAGGAGTTATGCGTCTGGATCGTCTTACCAATAAATTCCAGCTTGCTCTCGCCGATGCCCAATCTCTTGCTCTTGGGCACGACAATCAATTCATCGAACCTCTGCATCTGATGAGCGCTCTGCTCAATCAGGAAGGGGGCTCTGTGCGTCCGTTACTGACCTCTGCGGGAGTCAACGCGGGCAAATTACGTACCGACATCGAGCAGGCATTAAGCCGCCTGCCACAGGTAGAAGGCACCGGCGGTGACGTCCAGCCTTCTCAGGATTTAGTGCGTGTACTGAACCTGTGCGACAAACTTGCACAAAAAAGAAACGACAACTTTATTTCGTCAGAACTGTTTGTTCTGGCGGTACTTGACTCACGCGGCACTCTGACCGACCTGCTGAAAGCGGCAGGCGCAACGCCAGCCAACGTAACCGCCGCGATTGAGCAAATGCGTGGAGGGGAGAACGTGAACGATCAAGGTGCCGAGGATCAACGTCAGGCATTGAAGAAATACACCGTTGATTTAACTGAGCGAGCTGAACAAGGCAAGCTGGACCCGGTAATCGGCCGTGATGAAGAAATTCGGCGTACTATCCAGGTATTGCAGCGCCGTACCAAAAATAACCCGGTACTGATTGGTGAGCCGGGCGTGGGTAAAACAGCCATCGTCGAAGGGCTTGCACAACGGATCATTAATGGCGAAGTACCTGAAGGTTTGAAAGGCCGACGCGTGCTTGCGCTGGATATGGGCGCGCTGGTGGCCGGTGCCAAATATCGCGGTGAGTTTGAAGAGCGTCTGAAAGGTGTGCTCAGCGATCTCGCTAAGCAGGAAGGCAACGTCATTCTGTTTATTGATGAGCTACATACCATGGTTGGCGCAGGTAAAGCCGACGGCGCAATGGATGCCGGGAATATGCTTAAGCCAGCCCTGGCTCGAGGTGAATTGCACTGCGTTGGCGCAACCACGCTCGACGAATACCGTCAATATATAGAGAAAGATGCCGCGCTTGAGCGTCGTTTCCAAAAAGTGTTTGTAGCAGAGCCTTCTGTAGAAGACACCATTGCGATTCTGCGTGGGCTGAAAGAACGCTATGAGCTTCATCACCATGTACAAATTACTGACCCGGCGATTGTCGCGGCAGCTACGCTGTCCCACCGCTATATTGCCGATCGTCAGCTGCCGGATAAAGCCATCGACCTCATCGACGAGGCCGCATCCAGCATTCGTATGCAGATAGACTCCAAGCCGGAAGAGCTTGATCGTCTTGACCGCCGTATTATTCAGCTCAAGCTGGAACAACAGGCGTTGAAGAAAGAATCTGATGAAGCCAGTCAGAAACGCCTCAGCATGTTGAATGAAGAGCTGGAAGATAAAGAGCGTCAGTATTCGGAGCTCGAAGAAGAGTGGAAGGCGGAGAAAGCCTCGCTGTCAGGTACGCAGACCATTAAGGCTGAGCTTGAACAGGCGAAAATAGCAATCGAGCAGGCTCGCCGCGTGGGTGACCTTGGGCGGATGTCTGAATTGCAGTACGGCAAAATTCCAGAGCTGGAAAAACAGCTGGCCGCGGCAACCCAAAGCGAAGGGAAAACCATGCGTCTGCTGCGTAATAAAGTGACGGATGCAGAAATCGCCGAAGTCCTGGCTCGCTGGACCGGGATCCCGGTAGCCAGAATGCTGGAAGGTGAGCGCGACAAGCTATTACGTATGGAAAAAGAGCTTCATCAGCGTGTGATTGGCCAGGATGAAGCCGTCGAAGCTGTCTCTAACGCGATTCGTCGTAGCCGTGCTGGATTGTCCGATCCTAATCGCCCAATAGGTTCGTTCCTGTTCCTGGGGCCAACCGGGGTAGGTAAGACTGAGTTGTGCAAAGCGTTAGCGAACTTTATGTTCGACAGTGACGATGCGATGGTGCGTATCGACATGTCCGAGTTTATGGAGAAACACTCCGTATCGCGGCTAGTGGGTGCGCCTCCGGGTTATGTCGGTTATGAAGAAGGTGGCTATTTGACGGAAGCCGTTCGTCGCCGTCCTTATTCCGTTATTCTGCTGGATGAGGTAGAGAAAGCGCATCCGGATGTGTTTAACATTCTGTTGCAGGTTCTGGACGACGGCCGTCTTACCGATGGGCAGGGCCGTACTGTTGATTTCCGTAATACGGTTGTCATTATGACCTCTAACCTTGGTTCAGACTTAATTCAGGAGCGTTTCGGTGAACTGGATTACGGCCATATGAAGGATCTGGTGCTGGGCGTTGTTAGTCAAAGCTTCCGTCCGGAGTTCATTAACCGTATTGATGAGGTTGTTGTCTTCCATCCTCTTGGGGAGCGCCACATTGCTTCTATTGCTCAGATTCAGCTGCAGCGTCTGTACAACCGGCTGGAAGAGCGTGGCTATGGCGTAAGTATCTCTGACGACGCATTGAAGCTCATCAGCGAGAACGGTTACGACCCGGTCTACGGTGCTCGTCCGTTGAAACGGGCTATTCAGCAGCAAATTGAAAACCCATTGGCTCAGCAAATCCTTTCCGGTGAGCTGATTCCTGGAAAAACAATCAAGCTGGAAGTCAACGACGACCGCATTGTGGCTGTGCAGTAAGTCACTCAACGTAAAAAACGAGCCCATTTGGGCTCGTTTTTGTTTGTAAAACAGCCATTGCTGGCTGGGCTTTATCCTTTTTGCCTGGAAAGTGAGCGGTCAGAAAATTTTTTCAAATTAGGGGTTGTCAGGCTCTGAGAACTCCCTATAATGCGCCTCCACTGACACGGCGAAGCGGCTTCGAAAGCGGCTTCACAACCCAGTAGTCAGTCAGACGAAAGCAAAAATAAACGCTTGACTCTGAAAGAGGAAAGCGTATTATACGCCACCTCGAGTTAGCAAGCGAAAGCGCCTAACTCACTGCTCTTTAACAATTTATCAGACAATCTGTGTGGGCACTCGCAGGATTGATATCTCAGCATCTTAGGATGCAAACAAATATCAAGTCTTGAAGAGTGACTACTGATTTTATAAACAGTTTTAATT
>NZ_JBBCPX010000018.1:0-69858 GCF_037150195.1 Cedecea sp. VD22 | reverse complement strand
TAACAATGGCCGCATTATCAAGCGGAATTTCCTTTGCCGGGCTGTGCTCGTTATAAACTATTTCACTAACCTCAACGCGTACAAATGCCGTGGCATCCCCGGAGTTATAAATGCGTTTGGCGAGGGTATTTTTACCGGAATAGATATACTCATTTAACGGACCCACATTAATCACCGGGCCAGCGACTGCCGGCATAGCCAGAGTAATTAACATTGTCAAAGGCAAGGCTGTGGATATCGCATTTCTTTTTGTTTTAGTCGGTTTATTTTCAGATAAAGACATAAAAGCATCGCCATAAATTAATTTAATTGCTGCGTATTATGTCTGCCAGCACGATTTGCACAACGCTAAACAGCTTAATTAAGAAACAAATAATAAATCTCATCAATTAATATGTAACAACAAAGAGTCATGCAACCTTATGTTTTTAAACGCTAATAACAAAAACATTCATTAATAATATATTGACATACATTCAGTTTAAGGCAGGCAGCACGCTTACTTCCGCCATCCTGAGATACCACTACCTGTCTTTGCAAAAAATGAACAAACAATAAATACCAAACAATTAACACCACCTCATGTATTAATAAGTGCATGAAATGGAATTTCAATTCAGTCGTAATAACACGTTACGGTCAATAATTTTTGTAAATGTCATCCTGTTATTTATTTCAACGCCCATAGCGAAGTTTACTCTCAGCTCAATGGAAACCAACCCGGCTATATCATTAAATTCTCTCTGCTTATCATGAGATCTTAATCACACTTTTCAGTGAGTTAGCGCCAGGTAAAAACCGCTTAGCCTGCCTCGCAACCGCTTATTCCTGTATACGACCACTCGGCCACTCTTTTCCCCCTCTTACCGCAAAAATCGTCACGCTATGGCTGGGCTATTTTTATGCCCTTCTTTTACAACAACCAGGTTCAGCGAGACGGCGAACAGGCATGACGCCAGGGCTGACAAACGGATGAATTATGAATAAAAATAAATTTCTCAAACATATACCCTGGGTGATTCTGGGTATCATCGGGGCCTGCTGTCTGGCCGTCGTCGCCCTGCGACGGGGGGAACACATCAGCGCCCTGTGGATCGTCGTCGCCTCGGTGTCGGTCTATCTGGTGGCTTACCGCTACTACAGCCTTTATATCGCCCAGAAGGTGATGAAGCTGGATCCTACCCGCGCCACACCGGCGGTGATCAATAACGATGGGCTGAACTATGTCCCGACCAACCGCAACGTGCTGTTTGGCCACCACTTCGCGGCGATAGCCGGAGCCGGGCCTCTGGTCGGCCCGGTGCTGGCGGCGCAGATGGGCTATCTGCCCGGAGTGCTTTGGCTACTGGCAGGCGTTGTACTGGCCGGGGCGGTGCAGGACTTTATGGTGCTGTTTATCTCCTCGCGCCGAAACGGGGCTTCCCTTGGCGAGATGATCAAAGAAGAGATGGGGCCCGTGCCGGGGACGATTGCCCTGTTTGGCTGCTTCCTGATCATGATAATTATCCTGGCCGTGCTGGCTCTTATCGTGGTGAAAGCGCTGGCTGAAAGCCCGTGGGGCGTCTTTACCGTTTGCTCGACGGTGCCGATTGCCCTGTTTATGGGCATTTATATGCGCTTTATTCGCCCGGGCCGGGTCGGTGAAGTGTCCGTTATCGGGATTGTGCTGCTGGTCGCCTCGATTTACTTCGGGGGTGTGATTGCCCACGACCCTTACTGGGGCCCGGCGCTGACCTTTAAAGACACTACCATTACCTTTACGCTCATCGGCTATGCCTTTGTCTCCGCCCTGCTGCCGGTCTGGCTGATCCTCGCCCCGCGCGACTACCTGGCGACCTTCCTGAAAATCGGCGTTATCGTCGGCCTGGCGATTGGGATCGTTATCCTCAATCCAGAGCTGAAAATGCCGGCGATTACCCAATACGTGGATGGTACCGGTCCGCTGTGGAAAGGTGCATTGTTCCCGTTCCTGTTTATCACCATTGCCTGTGGCGCAGTATCCGGTTTCCACGCGCTTATCGCGTCCGGCACCACGCCAAAACTGCTGGCCTGTGAAACCGATGCTCGCTTTATCGGCTACGGTGCGATGCTGATGGAGTCATTTGTGGCCGTTATGGCCCTGGTGGCGGCATCCATCATTGAGCCAGGTCTGTACTTTGCCATGAATACGCCACCGGCGGGTCTGGGCTTTACCATGCCAAACCTGCACGAGCTGGGCGGGGAAAACGCGCCAATGATTATGGCGCAGCTGAAGGAAGTGACCGCGCACGCGGCCGCCACCGTCAGTTCCTGGGGCTTTGTGATTTCGCCTGAGCAGATCCTGCAGACGGCAAAAGATATCGGGGAACCTTCCGTGCTTAACCGCGCAGGTGGCGCGCCTACGCTTGCCGTCGGTATTGCACATGTGTTCCACAAAATTGTGCCCGTTGCCGACATGGGCTTCTGGTACCACTTCGGGATCCTGTTTGAAGCGCTGTTTATTCTTACCGCGCTGGATGCCGGCACCCGTTCTGGCCGCTTTATGCTGCAGGATCTGCTGGGTAACTTTATCCCGTTCCTGAAGAAAACCGACTCGCTAGTGGCCGGTATCATCGGCACCGCTGGCTGCGTAGGCCTGTGGGGCTACCTGCTGTATCAGGGCGTGGTCGATCCGCTGGGCGGCGTGAAAAGCCTGTGGCCGCTGTTCGGCATCTCCAATCAGATGCTGGCGGCAGTTGCATTAGTGCTGGCCACTGTAGTCCTGGTGAAGATGAAACGTACCCGGTACATTTGGGTCACCGTGGTGCCTGCGGTCTGGCTGCTGATCTGTACCACCTGGGCGCTGGGCCTGAAGCTGTTTAGCAGCAACCCGCAGATGGAAGGCTTCTTCTTCATGGCCAACCAGTATAAGGCGCGTATCGCCGCCGGTGGGGCAGATCTGACGGCACAAGACATCGCCAACATGAACCACATTGTCGTCAATAACTACACCAACGCGGGCCTGAGCATTCTGTTCCTGGTGGTGGTTTACAGCATTATTTTCTACGGCATTAAGGCCTGGAAAGAGGCGCGTAAATCCGACCAGCCGACGGACAAAGAAACGCCTTACCAGCCGGTGCCGAAAGAAGGCATTAAGATTTCTTCCGGACACTGATCGCTTCATCTGACAGCCCCGCATTAGCGGGGCTTAAATCACTAAAGGAGCGACGAATGTTTGATAACTTAGGTGCTGCAAAAAAGTACCTCGGCCAGGCGGCAAGAATGCTCGTTGGCATTCCGGACTATGATACCTACGTGCTGCATATGCAGACGAACCACCCGGATCAGCCGCCCATGACCTACAAAGAATTCTTCCGTGAACGCCAGCAGGCGCGCTACGGCGGAGACGGTAAAGGCGGCATGCGCTGCTGTTAACAGGAAGGACGCGATGACACCGATTGCAGTAACCGTATTAACCGGCTTTTTGGGTGCAGGGAAAACCACCCTGTTACGTCATATCCTGCATACCCAGCAGGACGAGAAGATTGCCGTTATTGAAAATGAATTTGGCGAAACGCCTATCGACAGTCAGCTGATTGGCGACCGCGCCACACGTATAACGACCCTGAGCAACGGCTGTATTTGCTGCACGCGCTCAAGCGAGCTGGAAGATGCCCTGCTGGATCTGCTTGATAGCCGGGACAAAGGTGAAATCCACTTCGACAGGCTCATCGTCGAATGCACCGGCATGGCCGACCCTGGCCCTATCCTGCAGGCCTTTTTCGCCCATGAAATCATCTGCGAACGCTACCTGCTTGACGGCGTGATCGCCCTGGTCGACGCGGTACATGCCGATTCACAGCTGGATCAGTTCCCGCTCGCCCAGTCGCAAATCGGCTACGCCGATCGTATTTTACTGACCAAAACCGATGTGGCCGGTGAATCCGCTGCATTGACTGAACGCCTGCAGCGCATTAACGCACGCGCGCCTGTGTACCCTATCCTGCACGGCAATATCGATCTTCCGCTGCTGTTTAACACCCGCGGCTTTATGCTGGAAGAAAACGTCGTGGCGACAAAACCTCGCTTCCACCGCATTGCCCCGCAGCAAAATGAAGTCTCATCCATTGTGGTGACGCTGGACTACCCGGTGGCGCTGTCCGCCGTCTCTTCCGTGATGGAGAACCTGCTGTCCGGCTTCGACAACAACCTGCTCCGCTACAAAGGAATGCTGTGGATTGAAGACCAGCCCTGCCGCCTGCTGTTCCAGGGCGTGCAGCGCCTATACAGCGCCGACTGGGACCGCGAATGGCAGCCGGACGAAACGCCGGAGAGCACGCTGGTGTTCATCGGCGTCTCGCTCCCTGAGGCCGAAATCCGCGACGCTTTTGCCGGATTAAAACCTGCCGCGTAGAGCAATAACCTTAAAGCCCTACCGCCTCTTTTAACGACTTCAAATAGCGGCGGCTCACCGGCACGGTGCGGCCATCCCGCAGCAACAGCTCCGCCTGACTGTTATCCTCCAGGCGGATCTCCTGCAAATAATTCATGTTCACCAGATATTGCCGGTGGCAGCGCAGCAGCGGCGTGCGGCTTTCCAGCGTGCGCAGTGTTAATTCGGTAAAGCCTTCTTTGCCATCCCGGCTGGTGACATACACCCCGCTTAGCCGGCTGCTGACGTAGGCCACCTCCTCCATCTGCAGCAGCCAGATGCGGCTGTGGCCGCTGCACGGGATAAATTTTAGCGGCTGCTGGCTGTCCGGCAGGCGGGAAACATCCTGCGCTTCGCTCTCCTGATGCAGGCGAGCCAGCGTTTTTTGCAGCCGCTGCGCTTCGATAGGTTTGAGCAGATAGTCAAATGCGCACTCCTCAAACGCCTGTACCGCGTATTCATCAAAAGCGGTGAGAAACACAATGCGTGGCCGATGGCGCTCGTCGAGCATCCCCACCATTTCCAGCCCGCTAATACGCGGCATCTGGATATCGAGAAACAGCACGTCCGGGCGCAGTTTGTTCACCGCGCTAATCGCCTCTATCGCGTTGGCGCATTCCCCGACTATCTCAATCTCGCCATCGTTCTCAAGCAGGACGCGCAGGTTCTCACGCGCCAGCGGTTCATCATCCACAATCAATACTCTTAACATACCAACTCCTCGGTGGGCAGGCGCACGGTGATGCAGGTAACACGGTCGGGGTCGCAGCTCACGGCCAGACCATAATCTTCCCCAAACTTCGCCCGCAGCCGCTTGTCCACCAGATTCATTCCCAGTCCGTTACCGTTCTCTTTTGGCCGGTACAACCCGGCATTATCCTCGACATCCACCAGCACGTCTTTTCCCTCTTTACGGGCACGAATAGTAATCATGCCGTGGTCTAATTGCTGAGAGGTGCCGTGTTTAATGGCGTTTTCCACAATCGGCTGTAGCGTGAAAGCTGGCAAACGCTGATTCGCCAGCTCGTCGGGCACCTGCCAGTCCACCGCCAACTGAGTCTGGAAACGCGCCAGCTCAATTTGCAGATAGGCATTCACGTGCTCAATTTCATCGGAAAGCGTGACAATTTCAGACGGGCGCTTGAGATTTTTGCGGAAAAATGTCGAGAGGTACTGCACAAGCTGCCCGGCTTTGTCGCCATCGTGGCGAATAACCGCTTTCAGCGTGTTCAACGCATTAAATAAGAAGTGCGGGTTCACCTGCGCATGTAGCAACTTGATCTCGGACTGTCCCAGCAGCGCTTTTTGCTGCTCGTATTTGCCCGCTAATATTTGCGCCGAAAGCAGCTGCGCAATCCCTTCGCCAAGCGTGCGGTTGATCGAGCTAAACAACCGGTTACGCGCCTCATAGAGTTTTATCGTGCCGATCACCCGCTGATTTTCCCCCCGCAGCGGGATAACCAGCGTCGACCCAAGCTTGCAGTTAGGATGCAGCGAGCAGCGATAAGGCACCTCATTGCCGTCGGCGTAAACCACTTCGTTATTCTCGATGGCCTGCCAGGTGTAACCCGACGAAATAGGCTTGCCCGCCAGGTGGTGATCGGCCCCGGTGCCAATAAACGCCAACAGCCTTTCCCGGTCGGTGATCGCCACGGCGCTGATGTCCAGCTCCCGGTGCAGCACCTTCGCCACCTTCAGGCTATTTTGTTCGTTGAATCCCTGCCGGAGGATCCCCTCGGTTGCGGCCGCGACCTTTAGCGCGGTGGCGGAGAACGCGGAAGTGTATTTCTCAAACATCGCGCGTTTATCCAGCAGAATGCGCATAAACATGGCGGCACCCAGCGTGTTGGTGACCATCATCGGCGCAGCGATGCTTTCCACCAGGTGGAGCGCATCCTCAAAGGGCCGTGCGATAAGCAAGATAATGATCATCTGCACCAGTTCGGCGACAAAGCTCGTCGCTCCGGCGACCAGCGGGCTAAACAGTTTGTCCGTCCTGCCCCGGCGGATTAAAACGCTGTGGATTAACCCGCCAATCAGTCCTTCCGCTATGGTGGAGATCATGCAGCTCAGCGCCGTCATTCCACCGAGAGAATAGCGATGCAGCCCGCCGGTTAGCCCCACCAGCCCGCCCACCACCGGCCCGCCTAACAGGCCGCCCATCACGGCGCCAATGGCGCGCGTGTTGGCAATGGAGCCTTCAATGTGAAGACCAAAATAGGTGCCCATAATGCAGAAAACCGAGAAGGTGATGTAGCACAGCAGCTTGTGGGGTAAGCGCACGGTCACCTGCATCAGGGGGATAAACAGCCGGGTTTTACTCATTAACCAGGCAATGACCAGGAACACGCACATCTGCTGCAGAAGCAGCAGGACTAAATTGGATTCGTACATCTTCAGACAATCTCCGCTCTCGAGGCGGGAAAGATACCTTGATGAGACTAGAATTTCCGGGGCATGGCGCAGATTTGTTAAATTTGGTACGAAAATAACAGCGAAAACGGCACCAGGGAGAACCAATATAAAACTAAAAAAACCAGGCAGAACAATCATCGACCAATAACATATCGTTAATAAAATCGATTAACAGCCCGTTCATTATTTATCCCCCCCAAACCCTGCTGATTATTATTTAAACAAACGCAGTTAATCAATTTAACGATAAACAATGCCATATTTTTGCTAAAGCGTATTAATCCCGGTCAGGAAAGAACCATCATGGATTTATATTTCTTATGGCTATAAGTCATATCTTTATATTCTTCTGAGCAACGGTATTAGCAGGTAGTATCAGCCAAATAACAATGATTCAACGCCCATAACACGGCATTCGTGCGCTAATTGGCAGCATATCATGCTGTTGCATTGCGGAAAATTTCAGCAGGTAAGGACCAGGATAATGATCGTTCTCTCGGGCGTATCAAAAATATTTGCCAGCAGACATGGTGCCATTACCGCCGTAGATAATATTAATATCAACGTCAATAAAGGCCAGATTTACGGCATTATTGGCTACAGCGGCGCGGGTAAAAGCACATTAATAAGATTATTAAATGGGCTGGAGAAACCCACGTCAGGATCGATCATTGTCGCCGGGCAGGATATTGCCCAGGCCAGAGGCGAACAGCTCCGTCGGGCTCGCCTAAAAGTCAGCATGGTCTTTCAGCACTTTAATCTGCTGTGGTCCCGGACCGTTGCCGAGAATATTGCCTTTCCCCTGCAAATTGCCGGTGTTAATAAAAGCCAGATTCAGCAGCGTGTTAACGAGCTGATTAAGCTTGTGGGGCTGGAGGGGCGCGAAAACGCCTGGCCCGCTCAGCTAAGCGGTGGCCAAAAGCAGCGAGTCGGCATTGCTCGCGCGCTGGCCAATAACCCGGATGTTTTACTGTGCGACGAAGCCACTTCGGCGCTGGATCCGCAAACGACCGACGCGATTCTCGATCTGCTGCTCGACATTAACCGCCAGCTCAACTTAACCATCGTGCTCATCACCCATGAAATGCATGTGGTGCGCAAAGTTTGTCAGCGCGTAGCGGTGATGGAAAACGGCAGAATCGTTGAAGAAGGCCCGGTGCTGGATATTTTCACCCACCCGAAGCAGCCCATCACGCAAACTTTTGTGCGTCAGATTGCGGGGCAAAATACGCCCAGAGAACCCTTCAATCCGCTCTGGGTTCAGGGCATTGGCGGCAGCATTCTGAAGCTGATTTTCCCTGGCGGAGAAGCCCGACAGCCGGTGATTGCCGATGTCATTCAGCATTTTAACGTCGCGCTGAATATCCTGCACGGCAACATTACCCAGACGGTAGACGGCGCGTTTGGCGAGCTGTACGTCCATATGGATGACGCCAGCCAGCTAGAAAATATTGTGCAATACCTGAATCAAAAGCGGGTAGAAACTGAGGTTATTCGACATGCTTGAGCAATACTTCCCGCATTTAAAACTGGACAAACTGTGGGCCGCCACAGGCGAAACGCTCTACATGACGGCCTGGTCGGGAGTGGCAACGTTCGTGTTTGGCATCGCCCTCGGCGTGCTGCTGTTTCTCACTTCTCGCGGTCAACTGTTGCAGAATCGACTGGTTTACTCGGTGGTGACCGTGCTGGTCAACGTCTTCCGCTCGATCCCGTTCATCATTCTGATCGTCCTGCTGATCCCCTTCACGAAAAAGCTGGTTGGCACCATTCTCGGCACCAACGCCGCGCTGCCGGCGCTGATCGTCGGGGCGGCCCCCTTCTACGCCCGCCTGGTGGAAATTGCACTGCGCGAAGTCGATAAAGGCGTTATTGAAGCCACGCGTTCAATGGGGGCCAAAACCCACACGCTGATCTTCCGCGTGCTGCTACCTGAATCCTCTCCGGCGCTGGTGTCCGGGATGACTGTCACTCTGATTGCGCTGGTGAGCTACAGCGCCATGGCTGGGGTTATCGGTGCTGGCGGCTTAGGCAACCTCGCCTATCTGGAAGGGTTCCAGCGTAACCATAATGACGTCACGCTGGTGGCCACGGCCACTATTCTGGCGATCGTTTTTATTATTCAGTTTATCGGCGACCGCACCACACACCTGCTCGATAAACGCTAACGGCTTTCACACCTTTCGGGCGACAGAAGCACACACTGCCGCCTGGAATTCCACGGCAATGCACTTTTAATCACTAATCACGACTGGACGAAATAATGAAAAAACAGTTTATGATGTTAGCTCTGGCTTCTTTAACCGCGTTAAGTCTTCACGCCAACGCCGCTGAAAAACTGATTGTGGGCGCCTCCAACGTCCCGCACGCGGAAATTCTCGAGCAGGCGAAGCCGATTCTGGCGAAAGAAGGCATCGATCTTGAGATCAAAACCTTCCAGGACTATATCCTGCCGAATACCGCGCTCGCCGAGCATGAGATTGACGCCAACTACTTCCAGCATCAGCCCTATCTGGATTCGGTGCTACAGGATCATAAAGGCGATAAAAACTACGATTTCGTCAGCGCCGGGGCAATCCACGTAGAGCCGATCGGCATCTATTCGAAGAAATATAAAAGCCTGAAGGATCTACCGCAGAACGGCAAAATCATTCTGCGTGACTCGGTGGCCGAAGAAGGTCGTATTCTGGCTATCTTCCAGCGCGAAGGCGTGATCACCCTGAAACCTGGCGTGAAGCCGGTTAACGCGCGCATCAGCGACATTGCCAGCAACCCGAAAAACCTGCAGTTCAAAGCGGATATTGAAGCCGCCCTGCTGCCGCAGATGTACGCCAACAACGAAGGCGATGCGGTGGTGATCAACGCCAACTACGCGCTGGATGCGGGCCTGAACCCGATTAAAGATCCGATTGCCGTCGAAAGCGCCGAAGGCAACCCGTATGCCAATATCATTACCGTGCACCGCGCCGACGTGAAGAAACATGACATCGTCGAGCTGGTGAAAGTCCTGCACTCTAAGCAGATTCAGGACTGGATCAACGAGAAATATCACGGTGCGGTTGTGCCGGTTAATCAGTAATACGAAAAAGGGGCGCAATGCGCCCCTTTAGTCATTCAATAATGGCAAGATCGCAGGCAAAACTAATCGACGATTTTTTCCAGATCCAGCAACTCTTCCAGCGTCAGCATGTTGCTTTGGGCTACCGCCAGCGCATCGTCCAGTCCTTTGTTGTAGAGCGCAGGTGCCATTTTTTTCACCAGCTCGTCAAGGAAGAATTCGGCTTCAAACTGCCCTATTTGCAGATCGTGCTTGTCGTCCAGCCAGTCGCTGATAAAGTCGCTCAGCTTGCGGTAGTCTTCGGCGGGTAATTCAATCTTCTTCATGACGCCTCCACGCCCGGTACCACCAGCGATTCGCCGATGGCGTAGAACTGGCCGCCGGCAATATAGTGCAGGCTGCGGTATTCCGGCGGGGAGGTTTCAAACGACCAGTGACCGTTCTGGAACACCCGGTCGTCGGCCCAGGCACCGATAACTTCGCCGATAAACAGGTCGTGGGCCTGATGGTTATGCGGTTCGGGGATAAGCCTGCAGACCATCCAGGCCGTGCAGCCCGCGACCAGCGGTACGCTGTGGCCAGGGGCGCGGAACAGCTCCACGCCGGATTGTTCGAGCTTGTCGGGCATCTCTTTCAGGCTGTGGGTACCCAGAAAATGGGTCATTTTGAGCTGGGCGGCACAGGGCACCTGAATCACAAAGGTGCCGCTGTTTTCGATAAGCGTGCGGGTGGCGGTGATTTTATCCAGCACCACCATCAGCTTGGATGGGGTAAAATCCAGCGCACAGGCCCAGGCGGCGGTCATCACGTCGTCCACGCCATTGTGGTGGGCAGACACCAGCACGGTTGGGCCGTGGTTGATCAGGCGATAAGACTTTTCTAACGGCACTTCAATGATATGTGGGTTCATACTTCGCATCCAGTTTTCATCAGGTTGCCGTCAGTTTGCCTGAACAACTAGCGCATTACTTTTCCTTTTTGTGGCGTAGCTGATGAGGCAGGCAAATCAGCACCAGGCCGACGAAAATCGCCGCCACGCCGAGAAGTTTGCCCGGACTGAACGCTTCGTTAAGCCACGGCAGATTAATAGCCGCGAACCACACCAGCACATAGCTCAGGCTTAAAAGCGGATACGCTTTACTGAGCGGAATGCGTTTCAACGCCATATACCAGCAGCCCATGGAAAACGCGTAGGCCGCGAGCCCGCCGATCAGCGCCAGCAGCCCGTAACCGCCAAACAACACGGCCTGAATAAACTCAAGGCTTGCTGCAGCGGGAGGAAACTGAACCATCGCCCATTTCATGCTGAGCTGTGCCCCGCTGACCAGCAGCACGCTCATTAACGCCCAGATATAGCCCATCAGGCGTGCCCTCCCAGCGCGATAATCCCCAGAATGATCAGCATCACGCCCAGCCAGTGATGCGCCGAAATTTTCTCTTTCCAGATCCAGCGCGCGGCAAGGGTGACAAAAATAAAGTTCAGGCTCAGCATGGGGTAAGCGATGCTCACCTCGACGTGCTGGAGCACCAGCAGCCAGACGAGCATCCCCAGCCCTAATAACAGAACGCTCAGCCCAAGCCACAGCATCAGGTGGCGGCGCCCCGCCCCCTGAGCCGCCTGCTTCTGGCACAGCTGCCCGCCGCAGCTAAGCAAACTGGCCAGAATAATCAGCGCAATATTCATGGCTGCGCGTCGTACTCAAACAGCACAAAGCGCCCGCTGTTGGCCCGGTGATCCGGCTCCGGCAGCTTCAGGTCATTGAGATCGGTGTTATTCGACACCAGCAGCATCAGCGACACTTTGCCCAGCTTGCGGTGTTCCGCCAGCCAGGATGCGAACTCATCACCGTAAACAAAGCGGTTAGATACATCCGGATAATCAAGGCCGTAGCGCAGCTCGCCCGCCTGATTATAAAGATTGATATCGCTCCGCTTCAGCTCCCACGCCACTCCGGCGGCAATGCCGACGTTGTTGGTGAAGATGTAGCGACTGTCTTCCAGCTGCGGACGCATTTCATGAATGAACGCCTGCGGCTGCTTGGAATTTTCCACTTTCGATGGAATCACCACACCCACCAGCAGCGCCAGACCCAGCGGGCACAGCGCCGCCCAGTACCAGCGTTTGGCGGTCTGGCTCAGGGTCAAAAGACCGAACAGCCCCCAGACGGCAAAGGCCACGCACGCCAGCACCACTTTCAGCGTTTCGTTGGCGGCATACACCGGATGTCTTGCCAGCCCCCACGGTGCCAGGAAGAAGGCCACCGTGATCACGCAGGCCGCCCCAAACAGCAGGTTAATCCAGCCGTTGACACGTAAAATAGCGGAGCCGCTTTTCGCCAGCTCAACGGCGTGACGCGCCATCAGGATCGCCAGCGGTGCAAAGCACGGCAGAATGTAGGTCGGCAGTTTGCCTTTAGCGATGCTAAAGAACAGCAACGGCATCACAACCCAGCCCAGCAGGTAGAACGCACCGCCCTGCTCGCCTCGGCTTTTCCAGCCGCTTTTCAGCGCGCCCGGCAGCAGAGCAAGCCATGGCAGAGAGCCTGCAATCAGGAACGGAATGTAGTACCAGAACGGGGCTTTATGCTGCGCGTCTTTCTCCGCGAAGCGCTGAATGTGCTCCACCCAGAAGAAGTAGTGCCAGAAGTCAGGCTCGGCTTTGGCGATCGCAATCGCCCACGGCAGCGTAATTAGCACGGCGCTCAGCACCGCCAGCGGCCCGAACAGCAACACCTCTTTCCAGCGTTTCTGTGCAATCACCCACGGCAGAACGCCAATCACCGGCACCGCAAGCGCCAGGAACCCTTTGGTCATCACGCCCATGCCGCAGGCCAGGCCCAGCAGCACGTAGCCACCCATCTTGCCGCCGGTGGTTTGTGCGGTACTGGCCAGCCAGAAGCTGCACATCGCCGCCGTCAGCCACAGGGTGATCATCGGGTCGAGCACGGAATACGTGCCGATGCCGTAGACCAGCAGGCAGGTGAGGAAAATAACCCCGGCCAGCACCGCGATCGTTTTATCGCGCCACAGGCGGAACGCCAGCCAGTAGGTCAGCAGCGCGCTCAGGGTCACCGAAAACACGGAACCAAAACGCACGGCAAAATTGTTATGACCGAAGATGAACTGGCTGATGTTGTTGATCCAGTACCCCGCCACCGGCTTTTCGAAATAGCGCAGATCAAGGAAATGAGGAACGATCCAGTTGCCAGACAGCAGCATTTCACGGCTGATTTCCGCATAGCGCGTCTCATCCGGCTGCCACAGGTGACGAAACTCCAGAGGGACAAGGTAAAGCAAGGCAAAACAGACCAGAAGGGTCATTCCATATTTTGCAGATTTCATCGGTTCACGACTCTATAAGTTGTTGGCAACCCAGCCAGCCTTCGCGGCCTGGAATTGTCCCGCGCACAATTTTGCCTCTCGGCAGCGTGGATAAATCGTCCGGCAGAAGCTCGCTAAGCGGGCAGAACTGAACCCCCTCGGCGGCAGCCATCGCCAGCAATTCACTAAAGGAATCTCGCATCACCATCCCTTCGACTTCGGCATGAATGGTGTAAACCGGTGTGCCGCTGTCCTGGTGAATTTTATCCAGGATAAAGCGGTTAAAGTTCTCTTTACTGACTTCGGTACCAATCACCTCGTCCCACGTTGGCAGCGTCACGGGAATTTGCACCGCAGCCTCGCTACCGTTAGACAGAACGGGGATAAACGGCGTAGTACCACGGCAGTCGCTATTGTACTGGAACGGGAAAGCGGCTTTCGCTTTCACCACGCGCTGGTCAGCACGCCAGCCCGCCACGGCCGAGCAGTTTACAGGCTGCCCGACAATTTTCTGCAGCGCATCCAGCCCACGGCGAATTTGCTGTTCGAGCTTGTCCTGTTCCCAGACGCCCGCCCAGGCCTGCCAGGCATGGTGATCCCAGGCATGGAGGCCCACCTCATGGTGGTCCGCCGCCGCCGCGATAACCTCTGCGTTGCCTGCGCCAATCATGCGCCCCGGCCACGCGGTACCCGCCAGCAGAATGTCCCAGCCATACAGCGATGCTGCGTTGGAGCGCAGCATCTTCCACAGGAATTTAGGCTTGATCAGGCGCCACAAGTGGCGCCCCATGTTGTCTGGCCCAACGCTGAAGAAAAAGGTTGCCTGAGTCGAGTGTAAACTTAGCGTCTCCAGAAGGTTTGGCACCCCTTCACGGGTGCCTCGCCAGGTGTCGACATCAATACGCAGGCCGACTTTTCTCATGAAGCAGGGTCCGTCAGCTCAACGGTTTTCAGGAAGAAGTCCAGCGTCTCGTCGATGGTTTTCTCCATGTGCACTTCAGGCGTCCACTCCAGCAGGCGCTGGGCGTTGCGGATGCTTGGCTTACGGTGCTCAACGTCCTGATAACCTTTGCCGTAATAGGCGCTGCTTTCCACTTCGCGGAAACCGGCGAACGGTGGGAACTGGCTACGCAGCGGATGACGTTCGAAGCTTTCCAGCAGCATTTCTGCCAGCTGTTTGATGCTCGCTTCATTGTCCGGGTTACCGATGTTGATGATCTGGCCGTCGCAGTTATTGTTTTTGTTTTCAATAATGCGGAACAGCGCTTCGATGCCGTCGCCGATGTCGGTGAAGCAGCGCTTCTGCTTGCCGCCGTCGATAAGCTTGATCGGGGAACCTTCGACCAGGTTCAGGATCAGCTGGGTAATGGCACGGGAGCTACCGATACGCGCGGCGTTCAGGTTGTCCAGACGCGGGCCCATCCAGTTAAACGGACGGAACAGCGTGAAGCGCAGCCCTTCTTTTTCGCCGTATGCCCAGATAACACGGTCAAGCAGCTGTTTGGACACGGAGTAGATCCAGCGCTGTTTGTTGATTGGCCCAACGATCAGCGGGGAGTTATCTTCGTCAAACGACTTGTCGGTGCACATGCCGTACACTTCGGAGGTGGACGGGAAGATAATGCGTTTTTTGTATTTCACGCAGTCGCGGATGATCTTCAGGTTCTCTTCGAAGTCGAGTTCGAACACTCGCAGCGGGTTACGGGTGTATTCGATTGGCGTCGCGATGGCTACCAGCGGCAGAACAACGTCACACTTCTTAATGTGGTATTCGATCCACTCGGAGTGAATGCTGATGTCACCTTCCACAAAGTGGAAACGCTCGTTGCCGATGAAGCGAGAAATCGCGTCGGAACCGATGTCCAGGCCGAAGATTTCGAAGTTGTCATCACGCAGCAGACGTTCGGTCAGGTGATTACCGATAAAGCCGTTCACGCCCAGAATCAGTACGCGGGTACGACGTTTGATAGCGGAAACAGGTTTGCTGCTCAGAATCGCGCCGCTAACCAGGCCCAGAGACTGTGCCAGCTGGGAACCCTGCATGTACACGCCGTTTTCAGCCTGGCCGGTCACGACTTCCAGAGCACCGGTGCCGCAGGCAATCACCAGCGGGTTAACGGAGATAACTGTCCCGGCTTTCGCGCCATTGTTGCTTTCCAGCACGCGGCTTTTCCAGATGATGAATTTGCCGCCGCCCACGTAGCTGAACGCGCCTGGCCACGGTTCGGTCACCGCACGCACCAGGTTGTTAGCTTCTGCTGCAGAGCCTTCCCAGCTGATCGCGCCATCTTTTGGCGAACGGCCGCCGAAATAGGTCGCTTTGGATTCGTCCTGAGCGGTCTGCGGGAAGTGACCGGTTTTGATCACCGGCAGGCTTTTCGCCAGCAGGGATTTCGCGGTTTCGCACAGTTTGTGGTGCAGGGTCAGGGCAGTATCTTCTGCGGCAATCGCCACGCGTTCCTGAGCAACGATGTCGCCCGCGTCCGCGCGTTTCACCATGCGATGCAGGGTAACGCCCGTTTCGGTTTCACCTTTCACCAGCACCCAGTTCAGCGGCGCGCGGCCACGGAATTTAGGCAGCAGGGAGCCGTGGAGGTTAAATGCCCCGACGGAAGCGCAGTCCAGAATCTCTTCGCTCAGCAGGTTGCGGTAGTAGAAGGAGAAAATCACTTCAGGCTGTGCGTCTTTAATGCGGTCGACCCACAGCGGGTGGTTCACATCTTCAGGAGCAAAAACTGGGATGCCGAATTCTGCCGCCGTGCGGGCCACAGAACCGAAGAAGTTATTCTCAGCGGCGTTATCCGGGTGAGTATAAATTGCTGCAATGTCATAGCCTGCTTCAACCAGGGCACGAACACCCACACAGCCCATATCGTGATAGGCGAAAACAACTGCTTTCATTATTGATTTTCCTCTGAAGATAAAGCGGTTTCACTGCTAACTACGCGTTGAATAAAGTAACGAGGGCGAGCACGCACGTCGTTATAGATACGGCCAATGTACTCACCCAGCAGCCCCATTCCGATGAACTGGGCGCCAATAAAGGTGAACAGAACGGCGAAGAGCATAAACACCCCGTCCGCCGCCCACTGCGGGCCAAGAGCAAGACGTAACACCACCAGCAGTACCGCGAGGGCAAAACCGGACAGTGCGATAATGCTGCCGACGACGCTAAGTAAACGCAGCGGCGTTGTGGTCAGGCAGGTGATCAGGTCATACATCAGGTTGATCAGGCGCATGAAGCTGTACTTCGAGTCGCCAAACTGACGCTCGTCGTGGTGCACCGGGATTTCGATGGCGCGACGGGCAAAGGTGTTGGCCAGAATCGGGATAAAGGTACTGCGTTCGTGGCAGTGCAGCATCGCGTCGATGATATGGCGGCGGTAGGCGCGCAGCATACAGCCGTAGTCGCCCATCGCTTTACCGGTGGTGCGCTGGATCAGGTGGTTGATCATTTTTGACGCACGCTTGCGGAACCAGCTGTCCTGACGGTTCTGGCGCACGGTGCCCACCACGTCATAGCCTTCGTCGGCTTTCTCAACCAGGCGCGGGATCTCTTCCGGCGGGTTCTGCAGGTCAGCATCCAGGGTGACGATAAGATCGCCGGTGACGTGGCTAAAACCCGCCATAATGGCCGAGTGCTGGCCATAGTTACGGTTCAGCAGCACCGCGACGATGTGGCTGTCCGGGGCTTCTGCCGCGCGGGTCAGCATGGCGGCAGAGTCATCGCTGCTGCCATCATCAATAAGGAGAATTTCGTAATCGCGGTTCAGCTTTTGACAAGCTTCAGTGGTACGACGCAGCAGTTCAGGCAGGCTGTCCTGTTCGTTGTACACCGGGATCACAACGGAAACTTTCTTGATCGGTTCCGGGGTCGTCATCTTAGAGTCCTGCTATTTCACGTAAAGCGGTAATGACGCGGGAAGTGTCATCGTCGGTCATGGTTGGGAACAGTGGAATAGAGCAAATGCGCTCGCTGTTCCAGTCGCTGTTCGGCAGTTGAAGCTGCGGATAGCGCTCGCGGTAATACTTCTGGGTGTGCGCCGCGCGGAAGTGCAGGCCGGTGCCGATGCCGCGCTCTTTCAGCGCTTCCATCAGGCCGCTGCGGGAAATACCGCAGGTGGCCTCATCCACGCGGATGATAAACAGATGCCAGGCATGACGGTGCTGCCAGGTCGGGGTGGCAAGCGGCAGGAATGGCGTGTCGGCCAGCTCTTTGAGGTAGCGTTCGGCGATTTCCTGACGACGGACGTTGATTTGCTCCAGCTTGCCAAGCTGCACCAGCGCGATAGCCGCGTTAATGTCCGCAAGGTTGTATTTGAACCCCGGGGAGATAACTTCAGCCTGCGGCGCGCGGCCATGCGTCTGACGGTCAAAGGCATCTACGCCCAGACCGTGGAATTTCAGGCTACGAATGCGGTTAGCAAACTGGTCGTCGTCGGTGACGATCAGGCCGCCTTCGGCGCAGGTCATGTTTTTGATGGCGTGGAAAGAGAAGATAGCCGTGCCCTTGCCGCCAACGTGCTTGCCTTTATACTCGGTGCCCGCGGCGTGCGCAGCATCTTCAATCACCGGAATGCCGTGACGTTCCCCGATGGCGCGAATAGCGTCGATGTCGGCAGGCGCGCCCGCGTAGTGCACGGGAATGATCGCTTTAGTGCGTGGAGTAATGGCCGCTTCAATGGCTTCTGGCGTAACCATCAGCGTGTCGCGATCGACGTCGATCATCACCGGTTCGGCGCCCAGCAGCACAATCATGTTGAGCGTGGAGACCCAGGTCAGCGAGGGAGTAATCACCTCGTCACCCGCCTGCAGCCCAAGCGCCATCAGGGTAACGTGCATCCCGCCGGTGGCCGAGCTTACCGCAATGGCATGTTTATTGCCGGTTAAGTCGCAAAATGCTTTCTCAAGCGCCTGGTTTTTCGGCCCGGTTGTGATCCAGCCGGATTGCATGACTTCCGTTACCGCTGCAATTTCTTCCGCACCTAACGCCGGGCGTGAAAAAGGCAGAAAATCACTCATTACGTGGATTCCTTATTAAATCGCTAAACGCCAAAAGCTGACGGGATAATGAATCAGGCTAATTAAATAAAAGCACAACACTAGGGAAGTACGGCCTGTTTAGCTAAACATCTTATCAATGAAAAGAATTTAACAAAGAAATCTTAGAACAGTATTAAGAAAATGAGATATAACGAAAAATCGTGACGTTAAGCGTCGGCTGGCGAGCCTATGCCCTTCACAACCCCTGCTTGTCATCTGAATATCATGATTAAGGCATGTTTGTTGAATAGCGGAATAATTCCGTAAGTGACAAATAATAATGCATCCTCCCTGCGTGGTTAAAAAAACCGCCTGAAGCAGGCGGTTTTAAATAATAAGCAATGAAATTAACGCTTCGCTTTCCCCGGCAGCGTTTTCATCAAATCGTCCGGGCTAATGGATGCCACCACGCTCCCCGGCAGCGGCATCTTCAGGATGTGGTTCTTCATCTTGCCGATGACGTGCATTTCGCACGGGCGGCAGTCAAATTTCAGCGTCAGCACTTCATCGCCGTGCACCAGCTGCATTGGGGTCGCTTTCCAGCTCTTGATGTTCCCTTTTGCCTGTTTCGGGCAAAGGTTAAACGCAAAGCGCAGGCAGTGCTTGGTGATCATCACCGGCACTTCGCCCTTCTCTTCATGTGCTTCATAGGCAGCGTCAATCAGCTGCACGCCATAGCGGTGATAAAACTCACGCGCTTTATGGTTATACACGTTCGCCAGGAAGCTTAAATGGCTGTCCGGGTAGACCGGCGGCGGCACGCTCACCGCTTTACGGGTGCCGCGCTGGTAGTTTTGCAGCCGCGCTTCGGTCAGCGCTTCAATGGCATCACGGCGCAGCTGGTTAAGCTGGGCGTTTGGCACAAATAAAGCTTCTTCCAGCAAGATGTTCACTTTCCGCGCGGAGTACATGGTCTGGCCCAGCTTGGTCAGGCCGTCACGCAGGCTGTCGAACGCTTTCTGCGGGTTATTGGCGACGTCAAACTGGCCGACGAGCGTTTGACTGACGCTGACGCCCTCTTCGCTGGTGGCTTTCATCACCAGCTGCTGCTGGCTGCCGCTCAGTTCGATATCCACCGCCACGCGGCGCTCGCTGGAAGTTTTCAGCAGCGCCTGCTGCCAGTTGTGGTCCAGGTTACGGTTCAGCGGGTGGTTCGGGCGCACTTTTTTCAGCGTTTCCGGCATTTCGTTTGGCCAGACGCGATACTGATTTTTTCCGGTTTTCTCCACCGTATTAGCGCGGAAGCCGACGATTTCACGCTTGATCAGCACGTTCAGGCCATCGCCGTTAGTCAACGTATCGGTAGTGGTCACGTCGAGGTGGTCTTTGCTCACTTTCAGCACTTCGCCCACCGGCAGGCCAATAAATTTTGGCGAGTCGAACGCACCGATGTCGATTTTGCGCTCGTTCACGAAGTAGTCAGTGCTGCCGCGGTGGAACGTTTTGTCCGGGGACGGAATAAAGTAGTGCGATGTCACGCCGGAAGACGCACGGGTCAGGTCGCTGCGCCCTTCCATCAGCTCGTCCAGCAGTTGGCGGTAGTACGCGGTGATGTTTTTCACGTAGCTCATGTCTTTGTAACGCCCTTCAATTTTGAAGGAGCGCACGCCCGCCTCGACCAGCGCCGCCAGGTTGGCGCTCTGATCGTTGTCTTTCATCGACAGCAGGTGTTTT
The DNA here is from genome assembly GCF_037150195.1 of Cedecea sp. VD22. Classification (NCBI taxonomy): domain Bacteria; kingdom Pseudomonadati; phylum Pseudomonadota; class Gammaproteobacteria; order Enterobacterales; family Enterobacteriaceae; genus Cedecea; species Cedecea sp. VD22. The sequence continues at coordinate 49,957 of NZ_JBBCPX010000018.1, read as the reverse complement.
TCGTAGGCTACGACGCGGCCCTGATCGTCTTTCAGGGTGTACGGCAGGCGGCAGGCCTGCGAGCAGTCGCCGCGGTTGGCGCTGCGCCCGGTCTGGGCGTGGGAAATATTACACTGCCCGGAATACGCCACGCACAGCGCGCCGTGAATGAAGAATTCAATCGTCGCGTCAACATTCTGGTGAATGGCGGCAATTTGCTGCAGGTTCAGCTCGCGCGCCAGCACGATTTGCGAGAAACCTGCATCGGACAGAAACTTCGCTTTTTCCACGCTACGAATGTCGCACTGGGTACTGGCGTGCAGCTCGATCGGCGGCAGATCCATTTCCAGCACGCCCATATCCTGCACGATCAGCGCATCAACCCCGGCTTCGTACAGGTCGACGATCATCGAGCGCGCAGGCTCCAGTTCGTCATCATGCAGAATGGTGTTCAGGGTAACAAAAATTTTCGCCCCGTAGCGGTGGGCAAACGGCACCAGTTCGGCCAGGTCTTGCAAGCTGTTACCGGCGTTGTGGCGAGCGCCAAAGCCAGGCCCACCGATGTAAACCGCATCCGCGCCATGGAGAATGGCTTCGCGGGCGATGGCGGTATCACGGGCAGGGCTGAGTAATTCAAGTTGATTTGCGTGCAGGCGCATAAAATTTGTCGTGTTCTGTAATGGCGAAAGGCGGCTATTGTAGTCACTTCCCCCGCGCAAAAACAGAGGGATTATGCCGTCGTCACCGGATAGTGAATCAGCGAGTGAAAATGCGTCTCATCGGCACCTGAATTACGGTACGCGTGAGGGCTATCGCCGTAGAATTTTAAGCCATCTCCGGCCTGCAACGTCTGCCATTCTCCGTCAACATTCATATCCAACACGCCGCTTATCACCACCACATGCTCGATAACGCCGCTGTCGTGCGCCGACGACTCGCTGAGCGCGCCGGGGGCGAGGCGAATAGAAAAGTGGTCAAAACGCAGGTGCGGATCGTAAGGAAAAATCGGCACCACCACCATTTCCCGGTGCTGCGGGTCAAAGACCGGGCGCACGGGTGCGGAACCGGCTTCGAGGAAAACCGAAAACGGCACGTTAAAGCCGGTGGCAATCTTCCATAATGTGGCGACGGTCGGGCTGGATTCGTTGCGCTCGATCTGCCCGAGCATCGCTTTCGACACGCCGGTTTGTTCCGCCGCGAAGGTCAGGCTCCAGCCTCTGGCCTGACGCAGGCCTTTAAGGGTGTTTGCCAGATGTTGCGCTATATCCATTCTCTCCTCCCGTTAAGGGCGCAGTATAGCGCCTTGTGCGCTATAACGCACGATGCTATATTCTCCGGACGTTATAACGCACAGCGAGCCAACCATGCGCCTTTCTCTGCCCCCGTTTCCCACCGTTTTGGCCGGTTTTGTTGCCGTCCTGGTCGGCTATGCCAGTTCCGCCGCCATTATCTGGCAGGCCGCAGATGCCGCAGGTGCCAGCCCGCACCAAATCGCTGGCTGGCTGACAATGCTGGGCCTGGCGATGGGCATCAGCACGCTGGGGTTAACGCTATGGTATCGCGCGCCAATACTCACCGCCTGGTCCACGCCGGGCGCGGCGCTGCTGGCCACCAGCCTGCCGGGCTACAGCCTGAACGAGGCGGTGGGCATTTTTATTTTCGCCTCTGGGCTGATCCTGATCTGCGGCCTCACCGGGCTGTTCGCCAGGCTGATGCGCCTGATCCCGTCTACGCTCTCCGCCGCCATGCTGGCCGGGGTTTTACTGCGCTTTGGCCTCGACACCTTCACATCGTTACAGGGTCACTTCTTACTGTGCATCAGTATGCTGGCCGGCTGGCTGCTGGCGAAGGTGTTTGCCCCGCGCTATGCCGTGGTTGTCGCCATGCTGGTTGGCCTGCTGATTTGCTTTATCAGCGGCGAGCTTCACGCCGGGAGCGTCCCGGTTTCTGTCGTGGTGCCGGAATTCATCGCCCCCTCATTTAGCCTCGCCAGCCTGCTGGGCATCGGCGTACCCTTCTTCCTGGTGACCATGGCCTCGCAAAACGCCCCCGGCGTCGCCACGCTGGCGGCCTCCGGCTACAAAGTCCCGGTTTCACCGCTGATTGTCGTAACGGCGTTAATAGCCCTGCTGCTGGCACCATTCGGGGTATTTTCGGTTTGCATCGCCGCCATCACCGCCGCCATTTGCCAGAGCGCTGAAGCCCATCCCGACAAAGACAAACGCTGGCTTGCCGCCGCTGCTGCTGGGGTATTTTACTTATTGGCCGGCCTGTTTGGCGGGGCGATCTCGACGCTGCTGACGGCCCTGCCGCTCGCCTGGGTCCATACCCTTGCCGGGCTGGCTCTGCTGGGCACCATTGCCGGAAGCCTGCATCAGGCGCTGAACCACGAGCGCGACAGAGACGCCGCCGTCGTGACGTTTCTGGTGACCGCCTCAGGCGTCAATCTGCTGGGCGTCAGCTCTGCATTTTGGGGGGTGATCGCCGGGGGGATTTGCTACACCGCGCTTTCAAGGCTGAAGCGCGCGTAGCTGCGAGGGCGTTGCGCCAAAGACGCTTTTAAAGCGGGTGCTGAAGTGGCTGGGCGAACTAAACCCGCAGGACATTGCGATCTCCGTCAACGTCAGTTTTCCCTGACGAACCAGTATTTCCGCCTTTGCCATTCTGCGCTGCATCACGTACTGATGTGGCGCCAGGCCGGTGGACTGTTTAAACATACGTGCAAAGTGGTATTCGCTGAGATCCGCCAGCCGGGCAAGTTCACCCAGGGTCAGCGCTTCACTCAGGTTCTGCTCGATATACGCCTGGGCATTGCGCAGTACCGCCGGCGCCAGCCCGCCGCGCACCGTCGGCAGTTTCCACTGCACGCTGCTGTAATGCTGCACGAGATGCGTCAACAGCAGCGTAGAAGCCGTGCTTAGCGTCAGGTGATTAGCCCGCTGCTGCCAGTCGCTGCTCAGCAGAAAGTGACGATAAAGCTGGGTTATGCGCGGGTCGTCGGCAAAGGTTTTTTCATCAAGGTTGATGGCCGCCGGGCTGCGGTCCCAAATCTGCGCGGCAATCTCTTTCAAATGCTCGTCGGTGCAGTACAGGTGCACAAACGAGAAGTCATCCCGCACGTCCCAGGTTGATTCACTGTCTTCCGGCATAATGCAGAAGCGATCCGGGCCGCCGCCGTTGCGCCAGCCTGAGCTCGTTTTTTGATACGTTTCGTACCCTTCGGTCACGTACAGGCTCAGCGTGTGGTGATCGCAGCGCTGGGTAATGCAGTCATTTCCGTTGGACCAGGCGGCCAGCTGAATCCCTGAGCCAAGCTGAACGCTGCCGTTCAGGCGGGCTTTGTGCTGCTGCAGGTTTTCAAAGGCGTGGTATGGCGCGGTCATAGCGGGAGTCGGCTTCTGGAACATAATGGCTAGTGTAAGGACTGCGCGCCGCCGTCGCCACTGCCGCCGTGAAAAAAAACCGCAAGAATATGCAAGTCGCTGGCCCGGATGAAAGTCGCAGAGCGGAAAAAAAAGGAGACTCGTCATCTGGTTTTGACTGACGAGAACAACAATGAACGCTTTGCTTTATATTCTGGTGGTGGTGATTTGGGGAACGACCTGGATTGCCATTTATATGCAACAGGGGGTCGTTTCAGTTCCCGTGTCTATTTTCTGGCGCTTTGCCGTGGCGGCCGTGGTGATGCTTGTTGTGCTGCTCGCGCTGGGCCGCCTGAAGCGTATCGGGCTCAAAGACCACCTGTTTTGCGTCCTGCAGGGCACGTGCGTGTTCGGCTTCAACTTCTTCTGCTTCTACCACGCGGCGGCCTATATCAGCTCCGGTCTGGAGTCGGTGATCTTCTCAATGGCGGTGCTGTTCAACGCCTTCAACAATTTTCTGTTCTTCCGCAAGAAACCGTCTCCCCGCGTATTGCCCGCTGCCGCGCTGGGCATTGCCGGCATCGTGGCCCTGTTCTGGCACGATCTTGCAGCCACTCAACTGGCGCCTTCGCTGCTGATCGGCATCGGCCTTAGCGCGCTCGGCACCTTTGGTTTTTCGCTGGGGAATATGATCAGTGCCCGCCATCAAGGCCAGGGCCTGGAAACGCTGTCCACCAATACCTATGCGATGTTTTACGGCACGGCAATTATGGGCGTCGTAGCGCTGGCGAGCGGCGAATCGTTTATGCCGGATTTCACCGTGCGCTACCTTGGCTCGCTGCTTTATCTGGCGATTTTTGGTTCGGTGATAGCCTTTGGCGCCTATTTCACCCTGGTAGGCCGCATCGGGGCGAGCCAGGCCGCCTACAGTACGCTGCTCTTCCCGCTGGTGGCGCTGACGCTGTCGACGCTTTACGAAGGGTACGTCTGGCACGCGAACGCCGTACTTGGGCTGGTGATGATCCTGCTGGGTAACCTGGTGATGTTTGCTAAGCCGGAACAGTGGCTGCCGTGGCGGAGAAAGCTGGCGTAATAAAAAACCGCAGCTTGTTCAGGGCTGCGGTTTTTGTTTGCAAAAAAGGTTATTTATTCGGCACGTCAAACATCGTGGCATCGGTGGCCAAATCATCCACAACCTGTTTCAGGGTATCGACGGTGACTTTGGCATTTTCGTTGCTGAGCGTTTTCCCTTCGCCCTTACGGACCACGCGTAAAACGGGTTTGTTGGTTGCCGCATCAATCAGCTCGCCTTCGAAATAGAGATCGGTATTCATGGTGCGGTGCCCGGTGGCCATTTGCGTGCCTGCGACAACCATCGCAATCGGAATCACCTCATAGAACTGCAGCCCTTCTTTGCTGCTGTCCACGCCGGTGATCGCGCCCCGGAAAATAAGGCTGTGAGGGCCTGGCGTCGTGACCAGCGGTTTCCGCTGCGCCGCCGCGGCTTTTAATTTGGTGTTGGTGTACGCCAGCAGACCATCCAGCGTGTTCTGGCCTATTTGGGTCGTGGGCCTTGGCGTCGGGTAGTAGACCACCGGATTGTAGACCAGGCTGTCGTAGTTGCCGGGTTTGAAGTTCGGGTCAACCCAGCGCATAACGGTTTTACCGGTAGCTGATTTTGTCTCCTGCAGACCGGAGTAATCTTTTAGAAACCCAGAGTATTTTTCTGGCGCGGTGGTTTTTGAAGCACACCCCGCCAGCGCTAATAAACCTGCCAGACAAGCCACTTTAAAATACGTTTTGCTCCGCATCGTTTGATCCTGTTTGTGGGTATAAGCCTTTCAGGTATAGCAAAAAACGACACTTTGTGTGGGGGTTAAGCGGCCTTGACGTCAAAACTCAGATCGCGCGCTCATCGCCGGGGGCGGTAAGCCCATCGCAAAGCAGGTCAACAATCAATAATGCGCCGTAATGCCCTTCCCCGGGAGGCAGCCAGACGTCACCGGCCTGCCCCGCGCTGGCGGGATCTTTCGTCACCATAACGATGGCTGCGCCCTGCCGCCTGGCCTGCTGCACGGCCGCTAACAAGGTGCTGTCCGGCGTCGAGCTGGCAAAGACGATCATCGCCTGCTCGCGATTCAGCATTGAGGCGGTGAAGCTCATCAGGGCAGGATCATAACAGACGCTGGCGGGCTGGCCCTGCGTCAGCAGGCGGTACTGCAAAAGGCTGGCAAAAGGCGTGTCTGCCGCGCCTGCGCTGAAAATATGAATCGCTTTCGCTTGCTTCAGCAGCAAAACGGCGCGCGAAACATTAGCTTCCGGAAGCGTTTCCAGTTGCTGAGTTAGCGCCTGCTGGATGCCGCTCAACCGCTGTTGCCAGGAAGCCGGTAGCTCGCTACCCGGTATGGCGGTGCTGGCCTGCGCCAGCTTCATGCGTAGATCACGAATATCGTCGCAGCCTGCGGCTCTGGCAAAGCGCGTGATAGTGGCCGGACTGACGCCCGCCGCCTGGGCAAGCTGGTCGATTGTCGCCGACGACGCAAAGCCCGGATCGTGCAAAATAGCCTGCGCAACTCTCGCTTCCTGCTGGCTGAACTCCGCCAGCCGCTGGCGGATCCGGCTGATAATGTCGCCCTCAGCATCCCGCCCTATGGAATGAGAAAAGCGCTCCAGCACGTCTTTCGCCACGCCGCCCCGGTTGGCCAGAAACTGCAGCGTGTCATTATCCACCCAGGCGGCATCCCCCAGCAGTTGAGACGGCGCTGCCAGCAAATCCTGTACCCGGCTGTCGTGCTGCTGGTGGCGAACCTGGCCGAGGAAATCATTCATATCGCTGCAGCCGATGGTGCGCGCGAACTGCTGGAGCGTAGCCTGACTGACACCCGCGCGCGCCGCCAACTGCTCCATGGTGGCATCCGGTAGCTGGAAGAAATTCTCCAGAAAAAAGCGGGCCAGCCGCGTTTCCTGGGGAGAAGAGTCGGCTAACCCATGGACCAGGTGATAAACAATATCCATCGCTGAAAGGTTCCTTGTGTCTGCGTCACAGGCGGATAAATCATCATAATGCGTTGAAATTATTTTTCAATTAACTTTGCCGCGATGCCTTGCCGCCGTTTCACCCTCCTCCGTAAAAGTCTTGTTATTCCTTTAACATTCGGGAAACCAATAATCCAACGCAGATCACGGTCATGAAAATAATTTTCATACATGCTGAATAAACGCGCTGTTGTTTGAAACACGTTTTCAATTTGAAGGATAAAGGTAATGAAAAAGATCATGTTGTGTTGTGCCGCAGGGATGTCCACCAGCATGCTGGTGCAAAAAATGCGTGCCGAGGCCACAAAACGCGCCCTGGACATTCAAATTGACGCGGTGTCTGTGGCCGAAATTGAAAGTCACCTGCAGAGCGCCGACGTGGTGCTGCTCGGCCCTCAGGTGCAGTTCGAACTGGCCCGCCTTTCCGAGCTTTCGGCTCCTCTCGGCAAACCCGTGGCGGTGATCGACATGATGGATTACGGCACCATGCGCGGCGACCGCGTGCTGGATAAAGCCATAACTCTGATGGCCTGATACCGGGAGAAACCAATGAAAATTACCGTTGTGGGCGGGGGCAGCAGCTACACCCCGGAACTGATTGAAGGCCTGATTCTGCGCCATGCCGCCCTGCCGATGACGGAGCTGGCGCTGGTGGATGTAGAAGCGGGCCGCCAGAAGGTTGAAATCATCGCCGCGCTGGCTCGCCGCATGTTCGACAGCAAAGGTTTGGAACAGGTCAAAGTGACGGTGCATTACGAACCAGACGCTGCGATTGTGGGTTCCAGCTTTGTGCTGACCCAGCTTCGCGTGGGGCAACTGCCCGCTCGCGCCGCCGACGAACGCCTGGGCCTCAGCCACGAATTGCTAGGCCAGGAGACCACCGGTGTCGGTGGTTTTGCAAAAGCACTGCGTACTATTCCGGTGATGTTGGACATTGCTAAACGCGTGGAGCGCCTGGCCCCGAATGCGTGGATTATTAATTTCACCAACCCGGCGGGGATCGTCACCGAGGCAGTTTCCCGCTACAGCGCCGCCAACATTGTTGGCCTGTGCAACGTGCCGGTGACCATGCACCACACCATCGCTGACATGCTCCAACTGCCTTACGACAAAGTCACGCTGCGCTTCGCCGGGCTCAACCACATGGTGTGGGTGCACGAGGTGATTGCCAATGGGCGGGACGCGACCGCCGAGGTGATTGAGATGTTGTGCGATGGCGAGCAGTTGTCGATGAACAACATCAAAGCGATTCCGTGGCCGCCAGCCCTGCTGCGAGCCCTGAAAGCGATCCCTTGCCCGTACCACCGCTATTTCTGGCAAACCCGCACCATGCTCAAAGACGAGCTGGCGGATGCGGCGAACGGGAAAGGCACCCGCGCCGAACAGGTAATGAAAGTCGAGGCCGAGCTGTTTGAGCTGTACGCCAACCCACAGCTCGACAAAAAGCCGGAGCAGTTGAGCCAGCGCGGTGGCTCGTTCTATTCCGAAGTGGCCCTGGAGCTTATCGACGCCCTGCACAATAACCTCGGCAAGCAGATGGTGGTGAATACCGCCAACAACGGCGCTATTCAGGGGCTGCCGGACGACGCGGTGATTGAAACCAACTGCGTGATCGACGCGCTGGGGGCCCATCCGCTGGCCTTCGGCAAACTTCCTCCCCTGATGAATGGCCTGACCCAGCAGGTGAAAGACTTTGAACGACTGACGATTGAAGCGGCGGTCCACGGCGATAAGCAGCAGGCGCTCCTGGCCCTGATAGCGAACCCGCTGGTGGCTGACGTGAATATCGCTCAGGCGTTGCTCGATGAAGTGCTTGCAAGCAACAAGGCGTGGCTGCCGCAGTTTAATTAGCGCCGCTTACCGGTGGGCGATGCTTTACGTCCACCCCACAACAGAAATCAATAACAATAATGCCCGGCCATGCGCCGGGACAGGGGTAACCGTGTCCGCAAAGAAATCGTTTCTTGAAAAATATGTGCTGCCCGTGGCGCTGAAAATCGCCGGGCAAAAGCACGTGCTTTCCGTCCGCGACGGGATCATTCTGAACATGCCGTTCATGCTGATTGGCTCGTTCTTCCTGATTTTCGCCTATCTGCCGGTGCCGGGTTACCCCCAGCTAATGACCGATCTGTTTGGTGCCACGTGGCAGACCAAGCTGCTTTATCCGGTCAAAGCGACCTATGACATCATGGCGATTATTTCGAGTTTCGGGATCGCCTATCGTCTGGCCGAAAAATACCGCACCATCGACCCGCTCACCGCCGGGGCGGTGTCGCTGGTAGCCTTTATCATGACCATCCCGCAGAACATTATGTTCACTCCGCCGTCCGGGGGGCCCGCTGAGTTTGTGAAGGGCGTGCTGCCCATGGGGCAAATTGGTAGTCAGGGGCTGTTTGTCGCCATTCTGATCGCCCTGCTTTCTACCGAAATTTACCGGTTTATCAGCAATCGTAATCTGGTGATCCGCATGCCGGAGGGCGTGCCGCCTGCGGTAGCAAAATCGTTCCTCGCGCTGGTGCCGGGTTTTTGCGTGTTGGCCGTGGTGCTGGCGCTTCGCCTGCTGGTGGAAGCCACGCCGTTTGGTGACATCAACACCATGATCACCGATCTGGTCGGCATTCCGATGAGCCACATTGGCGGCTCGTTACCGGGAATGATCGTGTCGGTGATCCTGATTGGTATTCTGTGGACGCTCGGCCTGCACGGCGACACCATCGTGCTGGTGTTTATCCGCCCTGTCTGGCTGACCAATATGTCCGAGAACCTGGCGGCATTCCAGAACGGCCTGCCTATCCCGCACATCATTACCCAGCAGTTCTATGACCTGTGGATCGCCCCTGGCGGCACCGGGGCGCTGTTAGGTCTGGTGATCTTTATGCTGATCCGCAGCCGCAGTGTGCAAATGAAGCAACTGGGTAAAATTGCCGCACCGGGCAGCCTGTTTAACATCAGCGAACCGATGGTGTTTGGCATTCCGCTGGTGATGAACCCGTACCTGGTGGTGCCGTTTATTTTGACCCCGGTGGTGCTGGTGATTGTCTCCTACACGGCGATGGCAACAGGTCTGGTAGCGCCGCCTGCGGGGATTGCGCTGCCGTTCACCACGCCGATTATCGTCAGCGGCTATTTAGCGACAGGCGGCCATGTTTCCGGCTCGATTCTGCAGATTGTGAACCTGGCTATCTCGCTGGTGATGTATTATCCGTTCTTCCGGGTCTGGGATAACCTGAAATTCCGCGAGGAGCAACAGGCGAATCAGGCGACGGCAACTGCGCCAGTGGAGGCGGTGAGCGAGCGTAGTACGGTGTAGCGGTTGATTTGTGTCCGAAAGAGGGAAAACCCTCACCCCGACCCTCTCCCCAAAAGGGAGAGAGCGGAAAAACAACATGTAATCTTCTTTATTCCCTCTCCCTCTGGGAGAGGGACCTTCCGTCCAGTTACTTCTTCACATCCACCTGATAAAAGATATGCTTCCCGAACGGATCAATTTCATACCCGGTCACCTCTTTACGCACCGGCTCGAAAATCGTGGAGTGGGCAATCATCACCGCAGGCATCTGGTCGTGCATCATTTGCTGCGCTTCTTTGTAGAGCTCAACTCGCTTATCGTGGTTCCCCTCGGCACGGGCTTCGAGAATCAGTTTATCAAACGGCTGATAGCACCATTTGGATGAGTTAGACCCACCGTTGGCCGACGTGCAGGAAAACAGCGGCCCGAAGAAGTTGTCCGGGTCGCCGGTGGCCGTCGTCCAGCCCATCAGCGCCGCCTGGTGCTCACCGCCCTTCACTCGCTTGAGGTATTCGCCCCATTCGTAGGTGACAATTTTCGCCGTCACGCCAACTTTCGCCCAGTCGGCCTGAATCATCTCTGCCATACGTTTAGCGTTCGGGTTATACGGACGCTGAACCGGCATTGCCCACAGGTCAATGCTCATGCCGTTGGCAAACCCGGCTTCTTTGAGCAGCGCCTTTGCTTTTTCAGGATCGTAATCGTAATCCTTGAGCTTATCGTCCGCGCTCCACACGCCCGGCGGCAGTAGGTTTTTTGCCTCGATGCCCGTGCCGTGGAACACCGCTTCGATAATGGCCGGTTTGTTAATCGCCATTGCCAGCGCCTGGCGCACTTTCACGTTATCGAGCGGCGGTTTCTGGGTGTTAAATGCCAGAAAACCAGTATTCAGACCCGCTTTTTGCATCAGCGTGATGTCTTTGTTTTCCTTCATGCGCGGCAAATCCGCCGGGTTCGGGAACGGCATAACCTGGCATTCATTTTTCTCAAGTTTGGCGTAGCGGATCGACGCATCCGGCGTGATCGAGAACACTAAACGGTCGATTTTTGATTTGCCCTGCCAGTAATCAGGGAAAGCGGTATAGAGAATGCGGGAATCTTTCTGGTACTGCTTCAGCTCAAACGGCCCGGTGCCGATGGGGTCGGAATCGACGCGTTCCGGCGTGCCGGCCTTCATCATGACATCGGCGTATTCGGCAGAGAGAATCGAGGCAAAATACCAGCCTAAATCCGCGACAAACGGCGCTTCCGGGTGCGCCAGCGTGAAGCGCACGGTGTTGTCATCCACTTTATCAATCGCTGTGATCAGCTTGCCAAACTCCAGGCTTTCAAAGTTGGAGTAATTGCCGTTGGAAACGTTGTGGTACGGATGCTTAGGATCTTTCTGGCGCATAAACGAGAAAATGACATCGTCCGCGTTGAAGTCTCTGGTGGGCTTAAAGTATTTGTTGCTCTGAAACTTAACGCCTTTACGCAGATGGAAGGTATAGACTTTGCCGTCTTCGCTGACGTCCCAGCTCTCCGCCAGGCTGGGCTGCAGTTCCGTGGTGCCGACTTTAAAATCCACCAACCGGTTATAAACCGGCACCGCGCTGGCATCCACGCTGGTGCCCGAGGTGTAAAGCTGCGGGTTGAAGTTTTCCGGTGAGCCTTCGGAGCAATAAACCAGCGTGCTGGCCGCCACGCTGGTACTGATGGAGAGCGCCGCTACGGCAAGTGCAAGCGTTGTAATCTTTGTTTTCATCGCTGTCTTCCTGTGGTGTTTGTCCTGACCCTGAATGAATAAAGCTTGTGCAAAGCGCCTTAATAAATAACATTAAATTTACATTGCCAACAAACAACATCGAACAATAAGGAAACACTATGTCTTCGTCGCTCAGCGAGCAGCTCACCCGGCGCTTCTTTCGTTATCTGGCAGTGACCAGCCAAAGCGATCCGCGCGTCAGCAGCTTGCCCAGTACCCCAGGACAACACGAAATGGCCCGCCTGCTCGCGGAAGAACTGCGCACTCTGGGCCTTGAAAATATTGTGATTGATGAGCACGCCACGGTAACCGCCGTGAAGAAAGGCAACGTCGCTGGCGCACCGCGTGTGGGGTTTATTACGCACATTGATACCGTTGACGTTGGCCTTTCCCCGGACATTCATCCGCAGATCCTGCGCTTCACCGGCGAAGATTTATGCCTGAACGCCAAAGAGAACATCTGGCTGCGCACGGCGGAGCACCCGGAAATCAACGCCTATCCTGGCGAAGAGATTATCTTCAGCGACGGCACCAGCGTGCTGGGCGCGGACAACAAAGCCGCCGTCACGGTGGTGATGACGCTGCTGGAAAACCTGACGCCAGAGCACCAGCACGGTGACATCGTGGTGGCCTTCGTCCCGGATGAAGAAATTGGCCTGTGTGGCGCCAAAGCGCTGGATTTGGCACGTTTTGACGTGGACTTCGCGTGGACCATTGACTGCTGCGAGCTGGGCGAAGTGGTGTATGAAAACTTCAACGCCGCCCACGCGGAGCTGAAATTCGCCGGCGTGACCAGCCATCCGATGTCCTCCAAAGGCGTGCTGGTTAACCCGCTGCTGATGGCGATGGACTACATTAGCCATTTTGACCGCCAACAAACGCCTGAACACACCGAAGGGCGCGAAGGCTACGTCTGGTTTAACGGGATGCAGGCTTCACAAAGCGAAGCGCTGCTGAAGGCCAATATTCGCGACTTCGATTTGGCCAACTTTGAACGCCGCAAACAGCAAATTGCCGAAGTGGCGCAGAAGATTGCCGCGCAGTACCCGACTGCACGCGTGGAGTTCAGCCTCAGCGATACCTACAGCAACATCAGTAACGCCATTACCGATGACCGCCGGGCCATTGATTTGATTTTTGCCGCTCTGGATGAGCTGGGGATTGAGCCGAAGGTGATCCCCATGCGCGGCGGCACGGATGGCGCGGCGCTGTCGGCTAAAGGTTTGCTGACGCCGAACTTCTTTACCGGCGCGCACAATTTCCATTCTCGCTTTGAGTTTTTACCGCTACGGGCGTTTGAGGCGTCTTACAATGTGGCGCTGAAGCTTTGCCTGCTGGCGGCGAAGTAGTTTGCCCCTCACCCTAATCCTCTCCCCTAAGGGAGGGGGTACCAGAACAGAAATCCCACTTAGCTTCACTCCCGCGATTTGCGGTGAAAGAAACAGCACAATTTTATTGTATAGCTCTGATTTACCGCTCTCCCTTTCAGGGAGAGCGCCGGGGTGAGGGTTAATTTTTACTTCTTACGTGCCAGCATCGTGGCAAAACGCAGCTTGATGCGGTTTCCGTTCTCGTCGGTCTTGTGCAACTGCCCCACATCTTCGTTGTATTTAATCAGTTCCCAACCTTCATAGTAGTTCCGCAGTTCACCCTCTTTAAAGGCAAACGGGAAACCGACCGTGCAGGGAAAATCCTCGGTATCCATGGCCGCCACAATCAGGTTGTAGCCGTCGGGTTTGGTGCAGCGCTGCATATTGGCGATAAGCCCTGGGATCGTGCTGCGCTCGAGGAACATCATCACCACGGTGGAGAGAATAAAATCGTACTCGCCGTCAAAGCTCAGCTGGTTCAGGTCAGCCTCAGCGGTGACAATATTTTTCAGCCCTTCCGTCTCGATAATCTGATTCAACCTGGCAATGCTTATCGGGTTTTTATCCCAGGCGGTAACGTCGAACCCTTTCTGGTTCAGGTACAGGCTGTTGCGCCCGCTGCCGCAGCCAAGATCCAGCGTTTTACCGGGGGCAACGTACTTCACGGCGTTCAGCACGTCAGAATGTGTGGCAGTTAAGCCGTATTTTTCGCTGTAGTAGCTTTCAGACTTCTCGGTCATGACAGATCCTTATTTTCAGGCCGCGCGGTGCGCAAAATCAATTTCCCCTGCATCAGCAGGATAAAAGTACGTGCCAGCAGCAGGCCGATAATCACATTAGTAAAAATAAACAGCGGCACGGCAATGACGTGAAACAGCCCGTCCCCACTGCCTGCGCTCAGATGGAGCGCCGTGGTTGCCAGTGCAGAAATACCAAATGAGAAACTCCAGAAGGAGGCATTGAACGGCTGCGCCAGGTACCAGGGCATTAAGCGCAGCATGAAGAGCAATTGCAGCAGGCCGTAACCAAACAGCATTTTGGCAAAGAAATCCGTCACGCCGCCGTTCACGGCAAGGTAAGCGCTGCAGGCCACCAGCGCAGGGGCAAGCTGAATGCCCAGCGAGGTGCGTACCGGCGTGGGCAGTTCCCCGGCGCTGCGCATACGGTGCAAAATCGCCGGTTCCAGGCTGAGCCAGGAAAAAACACCGGCCCCAAGGAACAAGATCCCCAGGTCGTGATAACCCAACGCGCCGCAGGCCATCGCGCTGATAAAATTATTGGCGACGGTGGGCAAATACAGCCCCGGCGTCGTGGCATCCTGCGGGTGCGTACCTCGCCATAATCCGGCGGACTGCCAGGCGGCATAACAAAGCTGCACCACGGCGCCAAAGCCAAACATCACTGCAGCGAGCGGGCGCAGATAAGGGGCTACGCCGATGGCCACCAGCATGGTTGTCGCCGGGAACAGACTCACGAAGCTGCTCATTAAAGGGTGATAAATCTCTGCAATCACGCTGTGCGGGTAGCGCACCAGCCGCGTCAGGAATGCTAACGCCAGCAGCAGCCAGATACCGGCGGCAAGCGCCACAAGAGTCTCACCAACAACCGACGGCACCGGCAAAATCGTGGCGGCATAGCGCCAGGCAAACCCCATGCCGATGGTGCCCAGCACCATGCCAAAGTAGCCTGCGGGGAGATTGATAAAGCTACCGGGGATTGGTTTATTCATTTTGTTTATTTTTTAAAATGTATTTTAAATGCATTTTATGCGATTACGCCGCCAAACGCTACGCCGGTGAATTACCTGCTACGTTTATCAGCAGTGCACAGCGAGAAATCACCATGAAAAAATACCGGATCACCGATGTTTCGCGGCTTCATGATTATCAGCATGATGGCGAACAGCGGCAAGTTCGACTCTGGCAAATTGAGGCGCTTTGCGCTTTTGGCAACGTCGTGGCCGGGCAAGGCGGCGGCTGGATTGAGGAAGAAGCGAACCTGAGCCACGAGGGAACCTGCTGGCTTGAGCCTGACGCCCTGATCTGGAACGGTGCGACGGTTGAAGATGACGCAAAAATCCTCGGCGAGTCTGAAATTTGCCATCACGCAAAAGTGGGCGGCAAGGTGCTGGTCGAGGATTCCCGCATCAGCGGCGAATGCTTTATCTCGGGCTCGGCCCGCGTGTTGCAGCAGAGCCAGGTGATTGCCGTGCTGGGGCTGACCGAAGATACAGAAATGCGGCTGCAAATCTACGGGAACGCCACGGTGCTGGCCTCACGCATCGTCCATCAGGCACAAATCTACGGCCACGCGCGCGTGAACAACGCCTTTGTCGAACACCGCTCAGCCATTTTTGATAACGCCGTTATTGAAGGCAATGCAGAGAACAATGTCTGGGTTTGTGATTGCGCGCAGGTGTCCGGTAACGCACGTATTATTGCCGGCAGCGGCGACAGCCAGATCCCGACCATCCGCTACTCATCTAAAGTCTATGGCAACGCCCTTATTGAAGGAGATTGCGTGCTCAGGCACCGCGTCCAGGTTTACGGTAATGCGGCGCTTATCGGCGGCCCGGTTCTGCTGGACAACAATGTACAGGTGTATGGCGAGGCGAAAGTGATGGGTAACGTGCTCATCGAAAACAACGTGCAGATTTATGATGAGGCGGCGGTGGAAGGCTTTGGCGGCGAACTGATTCATCTTCGCGGCATGAAGGATATTAACGGCGCACAGCGAATTACCCGCACGCCGTTTCATGGCATTTTTTAATCAGCAATGCGCCCGTAAATATTCTGATCGTGGAACTCGTCGTTCAGAAACTCGGCTTGCCTCAGGCAACCTTCAAGGGCAAAGCCGTTGCGTTGGGCCACCCGGTTGCTGGCCTGGTTAGTGACGATGCATTTGATGACAAACCGGCGCACTGTCCCTTCCCCCGCGTACTTGCAGATCGCGGCCTCAATCACGGCGGAAATGATCCCCTTGCCCTGCCGATCCTCGCTTAGCCAGTAGCCGATGTAGGCCGTTTTGTCGGTCGGGACTATCTGATTAAAGGAAAAGACGCCCGCCAGCTCGCCGCGATAGAGGATCATAAACATCTTCGCGTAGCCTTTATGGTGGAGAACATAGTTCCCCTGCAGCGTTTTGCGGGTGTCGCCCTCGGAAACAACATACTGCGGCCAGTTCATCGCCTTTTGCAGCCAGCTTTTATTGCGCTGCACCAGGGCAAAAACGTCCTTCACGAACCGCTCGTTCACCGAATGCAGTTCGATATCATCATTAACCGCAATCACTTCATCCTGCCAGGCCTGCTGTTGTTCCACTCGTGACTCCTGCTTTTGTTAGAAGGTGACAGTTATCTTATGTCACTTTTTTGTGGCAACGCACGAGATTTAAAATACCGCCAAAAGTGAACATATAGAAATTCATTATGAAAGAGTATTTATGCAATAAGAGGACGAGATGGTGAAACGGGCATAAAAAAGCCCCGCGGCTTTTACGCGGCGGGGCTGGATGATTAACGCATTTCGCGGTCGTCAACGTATTTACGTTTGTCCGGCGGTGGTGGGAAATACTGGTACAGCCAGGTTTCACTGATCGCTTTGCCCTGGCAACGCAGGAACATGCGCATCTCGACCGGGTCGGTGGCGTCGTTGGTCGGATACCAGTCAAACAGAATGCGGTAGCCGTCAAACGGTTCGACGTAGAGGATCTCAATCTGCTTCGCTTCGCCGTTGGAGAGCGTAATCACCGGCTCAATCCCCTTCGGCGCGGCGGCTTTCAAATCGCCCCCGATAAAGTCGATAGCAAAGCGGCGGGACCATTTTTCCGGGAAGTGTTCACCCGGCGCCCAGCCTTCCGGGAAGCTGCCCATCCCGGTGCGGGTGGCGTAAACGCGGGCCAGATCCGTCGTCACCGGCGGCAAACCGCTCCAGTAGAGCCGATATTTGAACTCGAATTCGTCCCCGGCTTTGACCGGTTTTTCCGGCTGCCAGAAGCAGACAATATTGTCGAGCGTTTCGCCGGTGGTCGGGATTTCCATCAGGCCAACGGTGCCTTTGCCCCACTTGTTACGCGGCTCTACCCACAGGCTTGGACGCTTGTTGTACCAGCCCATGATGTCCTGGTAGCTGGCAAAGTCGTGATCCAGCTGCAGCAGGCCAAAGCCTTTCGGGTTCTCGTCCATAAAGGCGTTGAACTGAAGTTTTTGCGGGTTATTCAGCGGGCGGCAAATCCACTCGCCGTTACCGAGCCACATGGCCAGGCGGTCGGAGTCATGAATTTGCGGGTGAATGGTGTCGCAGGTCCGGCGTTCGTTGGTGCCGCAGGCAAACATGCTGGTCATCGGCGCGATACCCAGCTGTTTGACGTCTTTCCGGGCATAAAGGTGATTGTCCACCTCCATCACCACGCGCTCGGCTTCACAGCTGATAATAAATTTGTACGCGCCGGTCACGCTTGGGCTGTCGAGTAAGGCATAGACCACAAAAGTCGTGTCGGTGGCTTTCGGCGTTTCAAACCAGAACGAGGTGAAGTCCGGGAACTCTTCCGGCGTGTCGGTGAAGGTGTCCACCGCGAGGCCACGGGCGGACAGCCCATACTGGTACGTGCTGTCTACGGCACGGAAATAGCTCGCGCCGAGGAAGGAGACGACGTCACGGCGCGCCAGCTCCGGTGCCTTGAAGACTTTCAGGCCGGCAAAGCCGAGATCCGTCTGGCCTTCGAGCTGCCTGGTGTCTACGCCAGCATTGTTGTAGTTAAACAATTCCGGGCGGAAGTGGATTTCGCGCGCCTGATGGGTGGCGGAATCCAGCGAGAACATTCTGACGCGGCGGCGGAACCCCATGCCGACGTGGAAGAACTGCACGTCAAGCTGGCGGTTTTCGATGTTGTTCCACAGCGAATGATCGGCGTCGTACTGAATGGCGTTATAAGCCTGAGGCGTCAGGTTAGCCAGGGTGTTGGGCAGGGCGCGCGGTGCCCCGCCCCATGGTTTTTTCGACAGGTCGTGCGCCATGCCCTGAAGCACCGCAAAATCGAAGGCGGTGGAGTGCCCGTCAGCGATGCCTGATTCGGCAGCAAAGGCGCTTCGGGAGAATAGCGTGGCAAGGGTTGGCGTGCCGCAGGCAGCGGCGAGAGCCATAGAGGCCTGGATAAAACGTCTGCGATTCATGCCTGAGAAATCGTCCTTATGTGTCGATGTGTTTTGTTCCTCCCGACGGGAAGAACAGCGGCAAGAGACTGCTACCTGTACGACCGCACACTCTAGACAAAATTCACAGTGAATCCAATGGGCGGAGAAGGCGTTTGGGGGAGGAACGAAAGTTTTTTTTCAGGAAACCAGATATCACCGAAAAATTCGCCATTGCCTGGCGAAAAAAACGCTAAAGGCCCGTCAGCCTGTGTGCCGACGAGCCCTGTCAACGTTACTTCACGCTGACGTCGATGCCGGGGAAGAACTTCTGCGCGAGCTTAGTCACGGTGCCGTCGGCTTTCACCTTATCGATGGCCGCATCCAGCTCTTTTTTCGTGACAGCGTCACCTTTACGCAGACCAAAACCAATCCCGCTGCCGAGAATGGTGTCGTCGCTCACCGGCTTGCCGATAAAGCCAAAGCCCT
Organism: Cedecea sp. VD22; assembly: GCF_037150195.1. Lineage (NCBI taxonomy): Bacteria > Pseudomonadati > Pseudomonadota > Gammaproteobacteria > Enterobacterales > Enterobacteriaceae > Cedecea > Cedecea sp. VD22. The sequence goes on along the minus strand of NZ_JBBCPX010000018.1, from coordinate 31,560 downwards.
TGCCCTGCGGCGTGCTGAGGAAGCCCGCCTGACCTGCCGCGGACATCACCAGAGAGGCATCAATACGGCCGTTCAGCAAGTCAGCCCAGGCCATGTTCTGGTCTTTGTAAGACACAACGTTCACGCCCTGCTTTTCCCAGTGCTCTTTGGCATAGGTTTCCTGAATGGAGCCCTGGAGCACGCCGATGGTTTTGCCTTTCAGCCCTTCCGCCGTGGCTTCAAGGCCGCTGCCTTCTTTGCCCACCAGCTGAGACGGAATACGGTAGATTGGCTGGGTAAAGTCGATGCTTTTACGACGCTGCTCGGTGATGTTCATTGCCGAGTTGATGGCGTCAAACTTCTTCGCCACCAGCCCCGGGATCAGCGAATCAAACGACGTTTCAACCCAGGTACATTTCAGGCTGGCCGCCTGGCAAATGGCTTTCCCCAGCTCGACGTCAAACCCTTCCAGCTCGCCCGCGCTGTTGCGGCTTTCAAACGGGGGATACTCCGCTTCGAGGCCATAGCGCAGCTCGCCGGCGGCCAGCGCAGAAAACGAAGAACACAGCCCGAGCAGCAAACTTAACGCATACATTTTTTTCATCATGACCCCTTATCAGCGTGGCTTAACCCGGCACAGCGCTTCAGCGCCCGCCCGAAGTGTGGCTTCATCTTTGGCAAATGAGAGCCGGATAATTTTATTGTCAGTACCGTCGGTATAAAACGCGGAGAGCGGAATGGTCGCCACGCCGTAATCAGTGATTAACCGCTTCACCATCTCGCTGTCGGACTCATCGCTGAAGTGCCCGAAGCGGGCCAGCAGGAAGAATGACCCACCGCTCGGCAGCAGTTCAAACGGCGAATCAGCCAGCAAAGACTGCATTAAATCACGCTTGCGCTGATAAAACGCCGCCAGTGAAAGATAAGTTTGCGGATCGCTCATATAGTCGGCGAACGCATACTGCATCGGCGTGTCGGCGGAGAACATCAGGAACTGATGCACCTTGCAGATCTCATCCATCAGCGCCGCCGGGGCCAGGCAATACCCGACCCGCCAGCCCGTGACGTGGAAGGTTTTACCGAACGACGACACAATCACGCTGCGCTCGGCAAGCTGCGGGTGCGTCGCCATGCCGTGGTGCTTTTTGCCGTCAAAGACGATGTGTTCATACACTTCATCGGACAGGATCACAATGTCGGTGTCGCGAGTTACCGCCGCCAGCATTTCCAGATCATGGGCGCTAAATACCTGCCCGCTTGGGTTATGCGGCGTGTTCACGATGATCATCCGCGTGCGTGGCGTAATCGCCGCCCGCACTTCGTCCCAGTCAACGGTAAAATCAGGCAGGCTCAGCTTGAGCGCCACCGGTTTGGCGCCCTGCAGGCGGACAATCGGCGCGTAGCTGTCGAAAGAAGGCTCAAAGTAGATAACTTCATCGCCGGGATGTACCAGACCGCCGATCGCAGAATAAAGCCCTTCGCTGGCGCTGGCGGTGACCAGCACCTCCTCTGCGGGGTCATACACGGCCCCGTAAAGGCTCGCCACTTTGTCGGCAATCAGCTGTTTCAGGGACGCCAGACCGGTCATCGGGGCGTACTGGTTATGCCCTTCCTGCATGGCTTTGGTGACGCCAGCGACCAGTTTCGGGTCGCAGGGGAAGTTGGGTGCCCCCTGAGAAAGATTTATCGCCTTGTGCTGCGCGGAAAGCTGGCCGATCACCGTAAAAATCGTGGTTCCGACGTCCGGCAATTTTGAACGTTGTTGTACCGGGGTTTGTATGGCCATAGCGGCTCCTGAACGTGATGCGATTTGCATAACTATTCAATATCGCCGCCATTGCCACGACAATCGAATTGTTGTCATAATAGCCATGCAAAAAATGCATAGCTCAGCGGAGAGCATCATGACCCGGCGTAATTTTCCCCTAAATACTCTCGATGCTTTTCTGGTCACGGCCAGGCACCTGAACCTCACCCGGGCGGCAAAAGAGCTTTGCCTGACCCAGGGCGCCGTCAGCCGTAAAATTGCGGCGCTGGAGCAGTGGCTGGGGTTCGCGCTTTTTGAGCGCCATGCACGCGGATTACGCCTCACGCCACAGGGCAGCGCCCTGCTGCCCGATCTCCAGAACGCCTTCAACACGCTGCTGGACGTGGCCGACCGGGCCAGCCATAAGCCTGAGATTATTCGTCTTAAGGCCCCCACCTGCGCCATGCGCTGGCTGGTGCCGAAGCTGATTCAGCTTGAGCAGCGTATGCCGGAGATCCTGGTTGCGTTAACCACGACCGTGGAGCACGGCGTCAATTTCAAAAACGAACCGTTTGATGCCGCCATTGTGTTTGGTCAACAGGCCAAAAGCGGCGCGCTGCTGTTTGAAGAGCGTCTGACGCCGGTTATCAGTCAGGCGTTGCTTCCGCCGGAGACGAGCAACTGGGAGCGGCTGACCTTTTTGCACCCGACTCGCGATCGTACCGACTGGTCATTATGGCTTGGAAAGAACCCTTCACCGCCTTGGCTGGCGATGCAGAAAAATCAGCATTTCGACACCATGGATCTGGCGATCAGCGCCGCTATTCAGGGGTTTGGGATAGCCATCGCAGACGAAACGCTGGTGGCCGAAGATCTTCGTACCGGGCGGTTAGTGCGGCCTTTTACCGGGAGCGTAAAAACCGGGGCCAGTTACAGGCTGGCGGTGAAGCCCGGCAGCGAAGGCGCCGCCGGGCTGGAGGCCTTTTGCAATGCGTTGCTCAGTCCAGGCTGACGTGGTGTTTCATCACTCGCTTAAATAACTGCATTCTCAGCCGCATAAAGCGATTTTCGACCTTAAACTGCGCCCGCAGATGAACGCCCAGCCGCAGCGTGCGGTCCCGCCCTTTGGTGCTGGCAGGCCAGCTTAACGGCCCTGGTAACGCTTTGCTGTGCGCTCTGGCGCTGCGGGCGAAGCTGACCCAATAATCGCCAATCTGAGCGGCAAACTGCAGGTCGCGTTCAGTCACGTATTCACTGGCAGGCGGGGAAAGCTGCAGCGTGTTAAAGACATAAGCCACTTCGTTGCCGTGCCAGGTGCCGTTGGCGTAGGTTTCACGCTCGGCCTCCGCCACGTAGTCAAAATAATACCGCCAGCAGGGCTGGCCTGCGCGCTGTTGCGCCTGCATCACCACAAACCCCAGCGTGGTAAAGGCCATGTCCCGGCACACCTGACGGCCCAGCTCAGCGTCACCCTTAACGCCGGGATACAGCAATTTGATAAGCCCCAGACCGAGACGCTTTTCCCGGCGCAGAAGCGCAACCTGCCCGGCGGGATCTATCCCGAAGTAGCTCAGCACGCTCGCCTCATCGCTGTTGCTGCCCACCATCAGCGGCATCCGGTGCTGTCGTGCGGCAAAAAACGTGTCCAGCATGGGTTCAGGCAAAACAATATCGCCGCTGATGGGCGTCGGCCCGATGTTTAGCGGGGCTTCCAGCGCCCATAATTCACTGGCGGGAAGGGAACGCAGCGCTTCAGCGTTCGCATTCTTCAGCCCAAAATGTTCTGCCACCGCCACGCCGCGCTTCAACGCTTTACGGCGATCGACATCCGGCAGCGTGTAGGCGCTTTGTATAATCCCCTTGTGGAACAGGCCGCTGGCTAAAGGCGATGCCAGCAGAGAAAGCACGCTGCGGGCGCCTGCTGACTCGCCAAACAGCGTGACGTTGCTGGCGTCTCCGCCAAAAGCAGCGATGTTGGCCTGCACCCACTTCAGCGCGGCAATCTGATCGAGCAAGGCAAAGTTGTGGATCGGCCCAGCCGGATTTTCTTCATCCAATGCGGGATGAGCAAAAAAGCCCAGATGCCCAAGCCGGTAGTTCACCGTCACTAACACCACGCCCCGCGAGGCCAGCGCGGCGCCATCATACGGAGGTAAAGAACCGGCTCCAATGGTGTAGCCGCCCCCGTGCAGCCAGACCATCACCGGCAAGGGTTTGCCCGTTCGCCGGGCGGGAGTCCAGATATTGAGATAAAGGCAGTCTTCTGAAAACTGGCCCGGATCGCCGCCGCCGACGGCTTTGCAGTATTCCAGGCTTTGCCAACAGGCCGGAGCGAAGGTATCGGCGACGCGAATACCTTGCCAGTTTTCTGGCGGCTGAGGCGCTCGCCAGCGCAGGTTTTCAGTGGGAGGCATGGCAAAAGGAATACCGCGATACACCGCAATATCCCCCTGAAGGACGCCGCTCAGTTGACCCTGAGCGACGTTAACAACGTGTTCCATCTGCTGTTCCTTGTAGCTGACATCCCAGCAGGGTAACGCGTTTACAGTAAACCGCAACGGCGTTTGCTGCGATCCTCCGCCTGTTGATAAAGGCTGAATTCATCGGCCACCGCCGCACCCAGCGCCATTTCAAACTCGCTGCGGCTGGAGTGCCCGTGCTGCCGCTGGCCACCGTCGTTGCCTAAATTTGACTGGAAGATGCCCGCGGCGCTAACCGGCAGGAAATCTTCATAGATGATGGGCTGGGCGATGAGCCAGCCGCGCTCAATCAACAACTGCGGATCGTCGCCTGGTTTGATGGACTGGCGATGCATGTCGCCCACCGGCGTCAGGCGGTAGCGAAAATAGGCCAGCCCCTGGCGACGAAGCAGCGCGTCGCTGTCCGGGAAGCGGCTGAAGACTTCCTGCAAATGCTGCTGATGACTTAGGTTGTCCTTGCCGTTTCCCGCTTCGAGCAATAATTCATCATACAGCGCGCGGCCTTTAGGCGTCAGCGCCACGCCGCGCTGCTCAATCTCACCAAATCGGGCGGTGTGCGTGCCGTGGTGCTCACCGGCAAACAAAATAGGCTCTTCCAGCGCTTTAAAACTGGTCTGACGCAGCAAAATGGGGCGTTCACGGCGAGGTGGGCCTTCAATAATGGCTTTGGGCGAGATGCCCCGCTCCGGCATCATCGCCTGAACGCGGTCGATATCCAGCGTGCGCGGCGTGAGATGGTTAATGTGGCAGCCACGGAAGCAAACCACATCGGCGATCAGGCGATGCTCGTCGTGCAGGGCGCGGTAAGTGTCGGCGTCAACCGTGGCATGCTGATGCCAGCGGAAGGTTTCCAGCGCTTCGGCCACAAAGGTGTTCGCCTCTGCCTCGCTGAATCCGCCCTGCCTGTCGTGGAGATCGAGCATTTCGCGGCAGCGGGGAGTGAAAATGTCGCGTTTATCGAGGATTGCGGCAGCGCGAGCCCTTAGCGTCGGGTTGTCGATAAGCTCCAGACGCAATAAAGAGGTAAACACGCGGAAGGGATTACGCGCCAGCGCCTGGTCGTCAATCGGGCGGAAAGCGGTGGAATGTACCGGTACCCCGGCCTGGGAAAGATCGTAGTAACCCACCGGATGCATGCCCATCACCGCGAAAATTCGCTTCAGCACCGCCAGCTCTTCGGCCTTACCTACGCGAATCGCGCCGTGGCGCTCTACGTTTAACCTTGCCAGCTCGTCAGCATTTTCGAGCTGCTGGTGCAGCTCAGGATCGTGTTCCAGCACGGCCAGGTTTACATCCGCCACCAGTTCTAACAGCGTGCCGTACTGCGGAACTTCTTGCTGGTACATCGCCGACATAGCTTGCGAAAATTTGTCCCGAATCTCATCGGCCGTGAGGGTGTTCGCCATGATGTCATGCCTCCAGTGGATAGTGCTGAAAGCGTAGAACCTGGTGGATCACTTATCAGGAAGAATTTCCATTTTGTGATCTGCTTTGCAGCACCTAAAAAGTAATTTTTTCAGCACATTACATAACGCAGCGTTATGCAGAATGCCTACCACAAAGAGTATAAATTAACAAAAAATTAACTAAAACAGGCCGCGTTAAAATCTGCAGATCGGCATCACTTTTCAGCAAAATAGCGCCCTTTTGTCGAAAAAATCTTCTCTGATTTAAAGTGGTTATGTGCCTGGCCACAACAAAATGTTAATAATATTTTGCAATGAAGTTATCAAAATTCAACACCGAGGCTTGTCAGCGAAGCCGGACTGTTTTTAACATTGCTTATGGAAAAAAATGGTCTCTTCAGTCAGCGCATTCGCTTGCGCCATTTACATACTTTCGTGGCCGTCGCTCAGCAGGGAACACTGGGTCGCGCGGCTGAAACTCTTAACCTGAGCCAGCCGGCGCTCTCCAAAACCCTCAATGAGCTGGAGCAGCTTACCGGCACACGTCTGTTCGAACGCGGGCGGTTAGGCGCTCAGCTAACGCTCACCGGCGAGCAGTTTTTAACCCATGCGGTAAAAGTGCTTGATGCCCTGAATCATGCCGGGCAGTCGTTTGTACGCCGGGAAGACCGGCCTTCTGATGTGATACGTATTGGCGCGCTGCCTACCGCCGCGCTGGGTATTTTACCGGCGGTGATCGGCGAGTTTCATAGGCAGCAGAGCGACGTCACCCTGCAGGTTGGCACCATGAATAACACCATGCTGCTGGCGGGATTGAAGTCCGGGGAACTGGATTTAGGCATCGGGCGCATGTCCGATCCTGAGCTAATGACGGGCCTGAACTATGAACTGCTGTTCCTTGAGTCTCTCAAGCTGGTTGTTCGCCCTAATCATCCGCTGCTGCATGAAAATATTACCCTTAGCCGGGTGATGGAATGGCCCGCGGTGGTCTCCCCTCAGGGCACGGTGCCACGCGATAACGCGGAATCTCTGCTCGCGTCACAGGGCTGCAAGCTGCCTTCAACCTGCATCGAAACGCTGTCGGCTTCGCTCTCCCGCCAGCTGACCGTCGACTACAACTATGTCTGGTTTGTGCCTTCTGGCGCGGTGAAGGACGATTTGCGCCAGGGCACGCTGACCGCGCTTCCTGTCCCGATTCCGGGCGTCGGGGAACCTATCGGGATCCTTACGCGGGTGGACACTCAGCTCTCAACGGCTGCGCAAATTCTGCTGTCGTCGATTCGTAAATCAATGCCGTCCTGAGGGAGCTCGCCGCCATCCCGCCGCTCAACGGCTTCGTTTGGCGTGTTTCTCCCAGGTGTCCAGTTTGGCCTGCTCTGATTTTTTTAAAGCAACATAGCAGGCCCCGCTTCCGCCGTGGTGCGGCATCGCCACGCAAAAAGCCTGCACTTCGTCAAACTCGGCCAGCCAGCGCCCAAGGAAGCTACGCACCACGTTGGCATGGGATTTATCTTCTCGTCCTTTGCCGTGCACGATGAGCACATTACGCAGGCCATCCTGCTTAGCCTGCATAATGTAGGCAAACAACATCTGCCGGCAGCGCTCCACGGGCTGGCGGAGCAGATTAAGACTTGCCTGCTGGCCGTATTTTCCGAGCCGGAGCTTATCCAGGACGCCGCTCTGCAGACCCTCTCGCTTGTACTCCAGCGGCGTGTCGAGGGGAATGATGTCCAAAAAGTCGGTGGTGAGAAAGTTGTCCAGTTGGATGGGGTCTGGCTTCACGCCAATGTGCTCTTTCTGAGGTTTGATCCACTGGCTGTCCGCACAGTTTTTCAGCGGTTTGACATCCTCCATGGCGTCAAGAAACAGCGATTTGTCGTCAAGGTTCACGGTCAATCCTCCTGAGTTAGCTGCCGCTACTATAACCCCGCCCTGCCTGAGGCTCAACGGGACAGCCGTGGGAGATATTTCAGAATAGTTGGCAAATTATTTATGTCACCGGATCTTTAAAATGAAAATATAAAGTTTGCATTTACGTTAAAAAAAGGTAAATCAAATAACCGTAAAAGAAATTATTATTCCCTTCACCGGGGAAATAATCACCGCCGCAATCAGACGGTCAGTCGCTAACTATTTCGGGCGATAAGTCAGGGAAGTTATCAAACTTTTTTCTCTACTTCCGGCCATTATTTTCCGTCTTCGCCTGGAAATTTAGATGCGGTGATAATCCTTTTGAGGTCTGGCTGACGCGGTTGGGGGCATGTTATCTTTTCAGCCTCAAAATGGGCCGCGCATTCGTTCAGGCCTGACAAAAAACGGAGTAATACCGTGCTGACAATACTGGAAGATAAGATTGACACCCCGCTTGGGCCGCTGTGGATCTTGTGCGACGAACAATTCAGGCTTCGGGCCGTGGAATGGGAAGAACACAGCGACCGCATGGAGCAGCTGTTGAATATTCACTATGGGAAACAAGGATTTCAACGCGTTAGCAGCCGTAACCCTGGGGGCCTTAGTGACAAGCTGCGTGACTATTTTGCTGGCGATCTGGCGGTGATCGATACTCTGCCCACGGCGACGGCTGGCACGGATTTCCAGCGTCAGGTTTGGCAGGCTTTGCGCGATATCCCCTGTGGACGAGTGATGCATTATGGCGAACTGGCAGAACAGCTAGGCCGCGCCGGGGCCGCTCGCGCTGTCGGCGCCGCGAACGGCTCAAACCCGGTGAGCATTGTGGTGCCGTGCCATCGCGTCATTGGTCGAAACGGCACGATGACCGGGTATGCAGGCGGCGTGGCGCGGAAAGAGTGGCTGCTGCGCCATGAAGGTTATTTATTACTGTGATGGTGCCAAAAGTGCGGCTATTTATTCCAAAAAAGAGTAGCTGCATTTTAATGTTTCAGGGAATTCAACAAGATGAAGACCCTTTTTTAACCCCCTCCCTTTATTATTGTCCGAATAACGTTCTGCCAGACTTACCTGATCGCGAAAAAGATGTTAAAATTGACCAATATCAATTACGGTCCGAGCATATCTATGATCCCTGAAAAGCGTATTATTCGACGAATTCAGTCTGGCGGTTGTGCTATCCATTGCCAGGATTGCAGCATCAGTCAATTATGCATTCCCTTCACGCTTAATGAGCATGAACTCGATCAGCTTGATAATATCATCGAGCGTAAAAAGCCGATTCAAAAGGGTCAAACCCTGTTTAAAGCAGGTGATGAACTGAAATCGCTGTACGCTATTCGCTCTGGCACCATCAAAAGCTACACCATTACCGAGCAAGGCGATGAGCAAATCACCGGTTTCCACCTCGCAGGCGACCTGGTCGGCTTCGACGCCATCGGCACTGGCCATCACCCGAGCTTTGCTCAGGCACTCGAAACGTCGATGGTTTGTGAAATCCCGTTTGAAACGCTCGACGATTTGTCCGGTAAAATGCCGAGCCTGCGCCAGCAGATGATGCGCCTGATGAGCGGCGAAATTAAAGGCGATCAGGACATGATTTTGCTGCTGTCCAAAAAGAATGCCGAAGAGCGCCTGGCGGCCTTTATCTACAATCTTTCTCGCCGCTTTGCGCAGCGCGGTTTCTCACCGCGTGAGTTTCGCCTGACCATGACCCGTGGCGATATCGGTAACTACCTGGGGCTGACGGTAGAAACCATCAGCCGCCTGCTGGGTCGCTTCCAGAAAAACGGTATGCTGGCGGTGAAAGGCAAGTACATCACTATCGAGAATATCGATCTGTTATCCGACCTCGCGGGCCAGTCGCGCAGCGTTGCCTGATAACCCTCCCCTTTGCCGGATCGGCTTTTATCCCTTTTATTGATCCGGCAAGGGCTCTTCACCTGTTTCATTCCTTTCTTATGGGTTAATCTTACTTCACAGACTGTGGTTAAGCAGTTGTAAGGAGACCTGTATGGCAAACTACCAAAACATGCTAGTCGCGATTGATCCTAATCAGGACGATCAGCCTGCCCTGCGGCGCGCTGTTTATTTGCATCAACGGATTGGCGGCAGGATCAAAGCCTTCCTGCCTATCTATGATTTTTCCTACGAAATGACCACGCTTCTGTCCCCCGATGAACGCACCGCAATGCGCAAAGGGGTTATCAGCCAGCGCACGGCCTGGATTAAGCAACAGGCGCAGTACTATATCGAAGCCGGTATTCCTATTGATATCAAGGTGGTGTGGCATAACCGCCCGTTCGAAGCCATTATCCAGGAAGTGATCGCCGGCGGGCACGATCTGCTGCTAAAAATGGCGCACCAGCATGACAAGCTGGAAGCCGTGATTTTCACTCCAACCGACTGGCATTTGCTGCGTAAATGCCCCTGCCCGGTGTGGATGGTCAAAGACCAGCCGTGGCCGGAAGGCGGCAAGGCGCTGGTGGCGGTGAACCTTGCCAGCGAAGAGCTTTACCACAACGCGCTGAATGAAAAACTGGTGAGAGAGACGCTGAAGCTGGCGGATGATGTCAACCACACCGAGGTTCACCTGATTGGCGCGTATCCGGTTACCCCCATCAATATTGCCATTGAGCTGCCTGATTTTGATCCGAGCGTGTATAACGACGCCATTCGCGGCCAGCATCTGGTGGCCATGAAGGCGCTGCGTCAGAAATACGGCATTGATGAAAAAATGACGCACGTCGAGAAAGGCCTGCCGGAAGAGGTGATCCCTGACCTGGCCGAACATCTTCAGGCCGGGATTGTGGTACTCGGCACCGTTGGGCGAACGGGACTTTCCGCAGCATTTTTGGGCAACACCGCGGAACAGGTTATCGACCATTTGCGCTGTGATTTATTGGTGATAAAACCGGACGATTACCAGACGCCGGTTGAGATGGACGACCCGGAAGACGACTGATGTCGCCATCCATTCAAGCAAAAACCCCGCAGTCCATTTACCTGCGGGGTTTTCATTGGTCAGTGGCTGGAGCCGAATACGTTCCAGCTATTCTGCCCGAGCACGGGCCTTTTACTTATCCCGGTACGGGATAGCCGGCACATCCTCTTCCCCAGTGATAACCCGGTCAGGATGTACGAGTTGTTCCCCCTTCACAAATCTGGCACTGACGGCACCAAACAATGTAAAGCCAAGAATGGTGGCTACGCCCCCGTACATCAAAGCCTTATCACCAGAATTCACTAACGCAAAGTAGCTGTACGCAGCCCCAACCCCTGCGATTGCGTTATTCAACAGAGCCTTATGGCTGGGTACCCGGTTGATTTCCTGAATTGTTACCAGAGCTGCCATAGACAGGATGTAGGGAATAAGATTCGTGACGACCGACAGGTCAACTACGGTTGAAAATTGGTCAGAGACACCCAGATTACCGGTGGCTACATGATGAATCCAGCCGTAGCGAGTCCCGTCAGGGCTGGCGGGAATTGAAAACCACCCCAGAATGGTTTGAATCCCCAACAGAATCAGCATTCCTGCGATGGGGGTTCCACTCTTATTACATTTAGCGAAAATTCGTACAAAATAGCCCACTTCCGCAGAACTCTTGAAGACTTGTGCAGTAGTGAACTGCCAGCCCAGTAAGGAACCGATGCAGGCGATAATCATCAGGCCCGTGATGATATTCCCTACCATGGGAGTAAACATCGTGGCGAATACCAGGCCAAACGGCGCGTTTGAACTGGCAAGTTCAGCGTTTGGAATAATTCCGCCAATGACGTTGGTCGACACGATATAGATAACCGCAGAGCCCAATGTCCCGAAGAGCACGGCGATGGGTACATTCTTTTTAGGATTATCCACCGCATCACTGTTCGCGCAGGCCGATTCGAGCCCAAGAAAGGCCCACAGCGTGATTGCTACGGAAGAGCCTGCGGCATCAAGTAGCGTGCTGTTATGAGGGTTCCAGCCTGCGGCATATATTTCGGGTTTAAACCAGAACCATCCCACCGTCGATACCACCACGACCGGCGCGATCACCCCCCAAACAGTGACGCCACCAATTTTACCGGTTATGCTGGCTCCACCAAAATTAGCAAACGTGGTTAACCATAAAAGTCCTATCGTCATTAATCCAATTTGCAGAGGATTAGGATTAATATTGAATAGCCCAATAATATAACCGACGGCAGTGATGGAGATCGCGACGTTACCAATGACGATCGCAACGCCATAGGTGTAGTTTGCAATGTAATTCCCCGCCTTACCAAAGGCATACTCAGCGTAACCACCCATGCCACCAAGCTTATTACTCATCGTACCGCAGCAGGCAAAAGCCCAGGCCAGCGCCATTGAACCCACGGCAGTAATCACCCAGGATACTATCGAAATATTCCCGACTTGAGCCAGCTTAGTGGGTAGTAATATTATTCCCGATCCTAACATGTTGATGGCAGTCAACATTGTTAGCTGAGTGACACTCATTTTCTTAATTGCCATATTCACTCTCCTGCAGCTAACTGGGTTACCGTTAGATGCTTTCTTTTAGGCATTGAACGTAATAAACCCCATTTTTACTCTCTACACCATGGATATCATGGCCAAAACCTGGGAATCGCCGATCCCATAATTGCAGAATCTGCAAATATTTGATGTATGGGCTATCTTTATCTCCCGCGTTCTCGCCTGGCATGATCATTGGAATTCCAGGCGGATAAGGAACAACACCGGTCGCAAGAGTGCGGTTGTAAAGATCATCCATGCTAACTGTTTCAATATCGTTGTGTACGAGTCTGATATAAGCCTCGGCTGGAGTGAGTACCGGCCTCGGTAATATGGTGAACGCTTTCTCCTGAACCTTTATGAGATCTGTTTCTTTGAAAAAGAGGAACATTTCATTAGCAAGATCTTTCAATCCTTTATTTTTGAACGCCTCAGGGCATTCGTTTTCATGTGCATAAAGGAGGTGTTTGACCGGAATATTGTTATCGTATGCATCTTTAAATTTGAGTAATGCATTGATCAATGTTCCGTATTTCCCTTTGGTAATACCAAGGGAGAAAAGAAACAGAATGGTAAAATCAGTGGTCTTTTCAACTTGAATGCCTTTCTGGCTAAGAAAAGCCGTCACCAGTGCAGCAGGAATGCCGGCGTTCTCAAGTGAGCCATCCGTCGCCACGCCAGGCATCACGACGGACACTTTTATCGGATCCAGCATACAGTAGCTGTCTTCGATTCCCTTAAAACCGTGCCATATATCACCCTCTCGCAATTCCCAGCAACGAGGGTCGGTAACTAAAAGAGACAGGGGCGCATCTTCAAAAGAAATTTTCTTTCCGGACTCCGGGTCGGGAACGAAGTCTGCATTCCAGGTGGAGAAAAACCAGTCATCATTTTCCTGAAGTTCTCTTCGAATACGCCTGACGGCCTGGCGAAAACGAACCGCTTCAGTAATTGATTCTGTGGTAAGGTGCTGACCACTTTGCCCCCGCATCATTTCAGCCGAAACTTCGTTAGCCATAATTATCGGATACAGCGGCGACGTCGAGGCATGCATCATATAAGCTTCGTTGAAGCGTTCATGAGGCACCGAATTTCGTCCATCCCGCACCCCAATCAACGATGCCTGCGAAAGTGCAGCTAACAGCTTGTGCGTTGAGGTTGTAGTGAAAATTGTCGGCAGATCCCTTGGATAATCATCGGGTTCTCCATACATGCCAAAACGTTCTGCGTAGAGGGGGTTAAATCGCGCATAGCCGTACCATGCCTCATCAAAATGAATACGATCGACGCTGCTATTGAGCTGCTTAATAACCGTAGGCACATGGTAGGTCAGGCCATCATAGGTCGAATTTGTGATAATGCTGTGCAGCGGTTTTTTATTCTTATCTGTGGCGAGAGGGTTTGAGGCGATAGCTTCTTTCACTGCATCACCACTCAGTTGACGGGCATATACCGGCCCAATAATGCCGAGGTAGTTTCTCGAAGGCATTAAATACGTTGGGATGACCCCCGTCATCGTCAGGGCCTGTTCCGTAGATTTATGGGCGTTGCGGTCGCACAGGGCATAGTCGTCACGGGCTACGGAAGACATCATAATGACCCTGTTGGACATGGAAGAACCATTGGTAACGGTATAGGCCCTGTCCGCGCCAAATACCCGGGCACAGAATTTTTCGCTATCACCAATCGGACCGCTATGATCCAGCAGAGACCCTAATTCTCCGACGGAAATAGAAAGATCGGAGCGCAAAAGATTTTCCCCAAAATAATCATGGAATGCCCGGCCAACGGCCGATTTCATGAATGCCGTCCCCCCGGCATGGCCTGGGGTATGCCATGAATATTCATATTTTTCCGCAAACTCAAAAATTGCACGAGTCAGCGGCGGAACAATTTTATCCCGATAAGCTAAAATAGCCGAATGAATCCTACCTGCCAGGAAAAAAGGCGTGTCTTCTTGAACCCAAATTAACTCATCAGTTTCACGCATTATTTCATGATTTAAATTCTCAGCCTGTCGATTATCTAATAACAGAAATAAAGGGATGGACTGATTTTTACGTCGAAGAGATTGTATTACTCTCTTTGCCGATTCATTATTCTGCTCACTGTCACTCATTACCCAATCGAGGAGTACGAGCTCAATGGTTTCATCATTATTTAAAACCGCGGCGGCGTCATCAGCAGAATCGGCAAAAACAGTGGCGACATCCTTACTGTTTAACGCATTAATAAGATTAGAAATAGAATCATTGACTACGCTAACATGACAGGCAGAATTATGAACAATTAGCGCCTTTAGCGATATTATCCTTTCACTGCGAATATCCATAGTAACCTCCGGAATTGTGCGATTTTATTTTCAATAAAAACAGACAATTTATATTCAAAATGAAATGTTGAATCACCTTTATCGTATACCACTCTCCAATATAGACCATGCTGGATCAGATAGCGTTAACAGAAATGCTCAAATCATTTCTTGCGTATTTTCACATCTACAGCTACGGGATGTTTAACAGCCTCGTAGAAAGGCCTGAATAAACTTAGTGGTTTTCAGGATATACAGACGATTTTTCCCGACGATAACCCAATTCGTTGAAATCAATATTTTTACAGGATGATGACAAATGGCGTGATTGTTTATTTCTAAAACTAAAAATATCTTCTTGAGATCCTCTCAATACCTTCGTCCTCCAGATCTGTTTGTTTTGTAAAATATCACACGCTGCGGCTTCGCTCTGATTGCGCCTGAACCTGCGTTTTCGTTCCTGTCCCGTACCCAAAAAAAAGCCGCCCATTTGGGCGGCATTCACAAGACGGCTAACGCTTACAGCGCTTTCAGAATCGCTTCGACGCTGGCTTTGGCATCACCAAACAGCATCTGGGTGTTCTCTTTAAAGAACAGCGGGTTCTGCACGCCTGCATAACCGGTATTCATTGAGCGCTTAAACACAATCACGTTCTGCGCTTTCCACACTTCCAGCACCGGCATACCGGCAATTGGGCTGCGCGGATCGTCCTGAGCAGCTGGGTTAACGGTGTCGTTCGCCCCGATAACCAGCACGGTGTCGGTGTCGGCGAAGTCGTCATTGATCTCGTCCATTTCCAGCACGACGTCGTAGGGCACTCGCGCTTCAGCCAGCAGTACGTTCATGTGGCCCGGCAGACGCCCCGCGACAGGGTGAATACCAAAACGTACTTTGACTCCGCGGGCACGCAGTTTTTCGGTAATTTCCGCCACCGGATACTGCGCCTGGGCCACCGCCATGCCGTAGCCTGGGGTGATGATCACCGACGTGGAGTTCTTCAGCATTTCAGCCGTTTCTTCCGCGCTGATTTCACGGTGTTCACCCGCTTCTTCCGTTTCACCGGTTGAAGAACCGTCTGTTCCAAAACCGCCGGCAATCACGCTGATAAACGAGCGGTTCATCGCCTTACACATAATGTAGGAGAGGATGGCACCAGAAGACCCCACCAGCGCACCAGTGACAATAAGCAGGTCATTGCTGAGCATAAAGCCCGCAGCCGCTGCGGCCCAGCCGGAGTAAGAGTTAAGCATCGACACCACAACCGGCATGTCTGCCCCGCCGATGGACGCCACCAGGTGCCAGCCAAACGCCAGCGCAATGATAGTCATCACCAGCACGGCCAGAACCTGCATACCAACGCTTTCGGTACGCACAAACACCAGCAGCAGCGCGAAGGAAACCACCAGCGCCGCCAGATTGAGCTTATGACGATTTGGCAGCATCAGAGGTTTAGACGAAATTTTACCGCGCAGCTTGCCAAAGGCGACAATAGAGCCGGTAAAGGTCACTGCCCCGATGAAGATCCCGATGAAGACTTCCGTTAAGTGGATATTCTCCATGATCGGCTCAAGGCCCGGACCGTGATCGAGGTAGCTGTTAAAACCAACCAGCACCGCCGCCAGGCCCACAAAGCTGTGCAGCACGGCAACCAGCTCCGGCATTTCAGTCATTTCGACTTTCTTCGCCAGGTGAATACCAATCGCCCCGCCGATCACCATCGCGATGATAATCCATACGACATTGCCAGTTTCCGGGCCAAAAATGGTCGCCACCAGCGCAATCGCCATCCCCGCGATACCAAACAGGTTACCCTGCTTTGAGGTTTCGTGTTTCGACAGGCCAGCCAGGCTAAAAATAAACAGGATCGCGGCAACAATGTATGCAGCTGTAACTAATCCACCAGACATGTGTTACCCCTTAGTTCTTCCGGAACATTTTCAGCATGCGCTGAGTGACGGTGAAACCACCAAAAATATTGATACTGGCGATCAGTACCGCAATGAAGCTCAGGAAGCTGACCCAGCCACCGTGGCCAATCTGCAGCAGCGCACCTACCACGATTATCCCTGAAATAGCATTCGTCACCGACATGAGCGGCGTATGCAAAGCATGGGAGACGTTCCATACCACGTAGTAGCCCACCACGCAGGCCAGCGCAAAGACGGTGAAATGACCAAGGAACTCTTTTGGCGCCACACTTGCGAACCAGCCAAACAGAATAATTGCCAGCGCCATCAGGCCATATTTAAACCACGGAGACGTTGGTTTTTTCTCTTCGACCGGCTCAGCAGCTGGTTTTGCAGCGGCCTGCGGCTGAGCGGAAACCTGAATCGGCGGCGCAGGCCAGGTGACTTCACCTTCGCGAATAACGGTCACGCCGCGCACAACCACATCATCAAAATCAACGGTGATATTGCCGTCTTTTTCCTTACACAGCAGCTTGAGCAGGTTGACGAGGTTAGTGCCGTAAAGCTGGGAGGACTGGGTCGGCAAACGACCCGGCAGATCGGTATAACCAATGACCTTCACCCCGTTAGGCGTCACGGTGACCTGGTTCGCAACGGTGTATTCGCAGTTGCCGCCGTTTTGTGCCGCCAGATCGACAATCACGCTGCCCGGCTGCATGAAATCCACCATTTCACGGGTAATCAGCTTCGGTGCAGGTTTGCCCGGAATCAGCGCCGTAGTGACGATGATATCCACCTCTTTCGCCTGAGCCGCAAACAGCGCCATTTCGGCTTTGATAAAGGCTTCGGACATCACCTTCGCATAGCCATCCCCGCTGCCGGCTTCTTCTTTGAAGTCCAGCTCCAGGAATTCGGCGCCCATGCTTTGCACCTGCTCTTTCACTTCAGGCCGGGTATCAAACGCACGAACAATTGCCCCGAGGCTGTTGGCCGCGCCAATCGCCGCCAGGCCCGCAACACCCGCGCCGATAACCATCACTTTAGCTGGTGGGACTTTACCGGCGGCGGTGATTTGCCCGGTGAAGAACCTGCCAAACTCATGTGCGGCTTCGACAATCGCACGGTAACCGGCGATGTTAGCCATGGAGCTAAGCGCGTCCAGCGACTGCGCACGTGAAATACGCGGCACTGAGTCCATCGCCATAACGGTGATGTTCCGCGCCGCCAGTTTTTCAAGCAGCTCCGGGTTTTGCGCCGGCCAGATAAAGCTGACCAGCGTCGAACCTTCACGAGCAAGGTCAATTTCGTTATCCAGCGGGGCGTTCACTTTAAGGATAATGTCCGACTGCCAGACATCCGCGCCGCTGGCAACGATCGCCCCCGCGCGCTCAAACGCTTCGTCGTCAAAACTTGCCAGTTTCCCCGCATCGCTTTCAACGGCGACAGTGAACCCCAGTTTAATCAGCTGCTCTACCGTTTTCGGCGTGGCGGCTACACGGGTTTCATTGGCCAACCGCTCTGTTGGTACACCAATACGCATAGTATTCCCTTCCATCTGTTTTTGATGATGGTTTGCCAGACCTTGCCATGGCCAGACGCAAGCATCCGCCCGCACGCGCAGGCAGATATCTGTTCCATTACCACTTCAACAAAAAATACATCTGTAACAAACTTTTTATAACCTACTGAAAATAACGACTGTGATCTACATCCGCATCCTGGTATTTCTATTTTTATCGCAAAAATTCAGTCATCAGGCGCTCAGACAGTTGTTTTAATCTTTATTTACACGCCGAGGCCTGATAATACGCTTAACCGAGACGGTAAGACATGATTCTACGCCGCAACAAAAACCAATTTTAACAACATTTTAACCAAATAAGTCATAAGCTTTATCAGTTTTAGCGGTGAATGCCTCTTTTTTTAACTTAATAACGTTTGTCGCGGTTATTCATCGCCGGGAAGGCACAAGGCGCGAAAAATGCCGCAGACAAGGACGTTATTTCCAGCCATAATCGGCATCTCATCGGTCCTAATCAGAGAAGTACCTGTATTCATTTTGCGCAAGGCGAAGGATTATTTTTATGAATCTCAAGAACACCCTTCTGGCGTCAGCTCTTATTTCCGTCACCTCGCTGTCCGCTCAGGCGGCGACCGAACTGACACCAGAGCAGGCGGCCGCACTTAAGCCGTACGATCGAATCACTATCACAGGCCGCTTTAATGCTATCGGCGATGCCGTGGCCGCCGTATCTCGCCGCGCAGATGCTATCGGGGCCGCTTCTTTCTACGTGCTGGACACCAGCGCAATGGGTGAAAGCGGCAACTCCCGCGTCGTGGCTGATGTTTATAAGAATGATGCACCTAAAGCCGATGCGCCTAAGAACCGCGTCATCAATGGCGTGATGGAGCTGCCGAAAGACCAGGCTTATCGACTTGAACCCTTTGATACCGTCACCGTTCAGGGTTTCTTCCGTACCCAACCGGACGTTAATGATGCCATTACTAAAGCTGCACGCGAAAAAGGGGCTGCCTCCTTCTTTATCGTGCGCCAGGTCGATACCAACCAGGGCGGCAACCAGCGCGTAACGGCGTTTATCTATAAAGCTGACGCTAAAAAACGCGTTGTGCAAAGTCCGGACCTGCTGCCAGCAAACTCCGAAGCAGGTAAAGCCGCGCTAGCCGCGGGCGGCGCTGCTGCCAAAAATGTGGAAATTCCAGGTGTTGCTTCTTCAGAAACGCCGTCTTCCGACGTTGGCCGTTTCTTTGAAACCCAGTCATCTCAGGGTTCACGTTATACCGTAACGCTACCAAACGGCACCAAAGTACAGGAAGTCAACAAGATAACGGCTGCTCAAATGGTGCCATTTGACAGCATTAAGTTCACCGGTAACTTCAGCAGCATGACCGAAGTTTCCTACCAGGTTGCGAAACGTGCAGCTGATAAAGGGGCTAAGTTCTACCACATCACTCGCCAGTGGCAGGAACAAGGTAACAACTTAACCGTCAGCGCAGACCTGTTTAAATAAGATACACCATCAATCAAAGGGCAGCTTCCGCTGCCCTTTTTTTTGCACTCAAATCATTTTATCGCACCACACGCATTGCAAGCAGTGTGCACACTCCGTAAAATCCCGCGCCTTAGCGTGATCCTCCATTTATATGCGAAAAAGCATAATAATTATGCTGGAACACTTCTGACCTCAACAGGATGCGTATGGAAAAGAAACTTGGCCTCGCAGCGCTCACCGCGCTGGTATTAAGCTCCATGCTCGGCGCAGGCGTGTTTAGCTTGCCGCAAAATATGGCAAGCGTTGCGAGTCCGGCTGCGTTGCTGATCGGCTGGGCGATCACTGGCGTAGGTATTCTCCTGCTGGCTTTGGCGATGCTGGTGCTTACCCGACTCCGCCCCGACCTGGACGGCGGAATATTCACCTACGCGCGTGAGGGCTTTGGGGAGCTTATCGGCTTTTTCTCGGCCTGGGGTTACTGGCTGTGCGCGGTGATCGCCAACGTTTCTTACCTGGTCATTGTTTTCTCCGCCCTTAGCTTCTTTACCGACACGCCTGAGCTGCGTCTGTTCGGCGACGGCAATACCTGGCAATCCATTGTTGGCGCATCCGTTCTGTTATGGATGGTGCACTGGCTGGTGCTGCGAGGCGTACAAACGGCGGCCAGCATCAACCTGGTCGCAACGCTTGCGAAGCTGCTGCCTTTGGGGATGTTTGTGGTACTGGCGGCAGTTGCTTTTAAGCTATCCACCTTCTCTCTCGATTTTACCGGTATTAAACTCGGCGTTCCCGTCTGGGAACAGGTGAAAAACACCATGCTGATTACCCTTTGGGTCTTTATCGGCGTGGAAGGGGCCGTGGTGGTATCCGCACGAGCAAGAAATAAAAAAGACGTTGGCAGAGCAACGCTTCTGGCTGTCATTGCCGCACTCAGCGTCTACCTGCTGGTCACGCTACTTTCACTCGGCGTAGTTGCTCGCCCTGAGCTTGCTGCAATGCGCAATCCGTCGATGGCTGGCCTGATGGTCGAAATGATGGGCCCATGGGGGGAAGTGATTATTGCTGCCGGGTTGATTGTTTCCGTGTGCGGCGCGTACCTGAGCTGGACAATTATGGCTGCAGAAGTGCCATTGCTGGCGGCAACCCATAAAGCTTTCCCCAAAATGTTTGCCCGTCAGAACAAAAACAACGCACCGTCGGCTTCTCTTTGGCTGACGAATATTAGCGTGCAGGTGTGCCTCGTGCTGATCTGGCTGACCGGGTCGGACTACAACACGCTGCTAACCATCGCCTCAGAAATGATTCTGGTGCCTTATTTCCTGGTGGGTGCATACCTGCTAAAAATCGCGACCCGCCCTCTACACAAGGCGATTGGTTTTGGAGCCTGCCTTTACGGTTTGTGGCTGCTTTATGCGTCAGGCCCGATGCATCTGCTGCTTTCGGTCGTATTGTATGCGCCTGGATTATTAGTCTTTATTTACGCGCGTCGTACCCATACGCACGAAAAGTCGCTAAATTTAAAAGAAAGAACGATGATTTGCCTGATGCTGCTGGCAGCATTTCCGGCAACGTGGATGCTGGTGGGGTAACGAATCCTTTCCCCGGCAACTATTCTGGATGAGGGGAGCCAAGCTATTAACCGACCTATTCTTATCACCGGTGCGGGCCAGCGTATTGGCCTGGCACTGGCTCAGCATTTTCTGGCTAAATCTCAGCCGGTAATTGTCAGCTATCGCACTCGCCATCCCGCTGTCGATAAACTTGAACAGGCCGGTGTCACTTGCCTGTACGCCGACTTTTCAACGAACGAAGGTATCCTTGAATTCGCTGAACGGGTGAAGTCACTCACGCCCGCACTGCGCGCCATCATTCATAATGCCAGCGAATGGAAGCCAGAAACCCGCGACACGGCCCTGTGCGATACGCTACAGGCAATGATGCAGGTTCATGTTGCCACGCCCTACTTACTTAACCATGAGCTGGAGAGTTTGCTGCGCGGACACGGTCAGGCGGGCAGCGATATCATCCATCTGACCGATTACGTGGCGGAGCGCGGCAGCGACAAACATATCGCTTACGCCGCCAGTAAAGCGGCACTGGAAAATATGACGCTTTCTTTTGCGCTTAAACTGGCTCCGGAAGTCAAGGTCAACGCCATCGCGCCTGCCCTGATCATGTTTAACACCGACGACGATGCCGACTACCGCCAGCGCTCGCTTAACAAATCGCTGATGAAAATCGCGCCGGGTGAACAGGAAATTGTGCGTCTGGTTGAGTATCTGTTGACCAGCCGCTATGTCACCGGCAGAAGCCATGCCGTAGACGGTGGCCGGCACCTACGCTAACACTGTTTACCAACCATTAATGGTGTAATCTATTGCATCATTGTATGTTCAAATTTTAAAAGCCGACGCGGCGGATTATGAGCAAAATAGTTTACGTGGAAGACGACCCGGAAGTTGGCGGCCTGATAGCCGCCTATCTCGGGAAACATGACATTGACGTTATCGTTGAAACCCGCGGTGACCGCGCCGAAGCGGTTATCCAGCAGCAGCAGCCGGATTTGGTTTTGCTGGATATTATGCTGCCAGGGAAAGACGGGATGACGCTATGCCGCGACCTTCGCCCACAGTGGGACGGCCCGATTGTTCTGCTGACATCTCTGGACAGCGACATGAACCATATTCTGTCGCTGGAAATGGGCGCAAATGACTACATTTTAAAAACAACGCCGCCTGCGGTGCTGCTGGCGCGTTTACGGTTACACCTCCGTCAACGTGTTTCAGCCCAACAAACGGCAGACACAACGGCCAGTAACCTCAAGCCGCATAAAGCTATACGTTTTGGCACGCTGTGTATTGACCCGCTGAACCGCCAGGTCACGCTTGGGGATGAAAACGTTGTGCTGTCGACTGCGGATTTCGATCTGTTGTGGGAGCTAGCCACCCACGCAGGCCAGATAATGGACCGTGATGCCTTATTAAAAAATCTGCGCGGTGTGACCTATGACGGCATGGATCGCAGCGTGGACGTGGCCATCTCCCGCCTGCGTAAAAAGCTGCTGGATAATGCGACTGAGCCCTTCCGTATCAAAACCGTGCGCAACAAAGGCTATTTATTTGCCCCTCACGCCTGGGAAAGCGAAGCTTAATGAAATACGGATTTGACGGTAACGCTCAATGAAAAAGCTGTTTGTACAGTTTTATCTTTTGTTGTTTGTCTGCTTCCTGGTGATGACCATGCTGGTCGGGCTAGTGTATAAGTTCACCGCCGAGCGGGCGGGACGCCAGTCGCTCGATGACTTAATGAAAAGTTCGCTGTACCTGATGCGCAGCGAGCTACGTGAAATTCCGCCGCGGGACTGGAATAAAACGATCAACGATCTCGACCTGAACCTCTCCTTCAAGCTCAATATTGAGCCGATGAGCAAGTTCAAACTCGATGACGTTGCCGCTCGCCACCTGCGAGAAGGCGAGATTGTGGCGTTGGACGAAGAATATACATTCATCCAGCGCATTCCACGCAGCCACTACGTTCTGGCCGTCGGCCCAATTCCGTATCTCTTTTATCTACATCAGATGCGGCTGCTGGATATTGGCCTGATCGCATTTATCGCCATTTCGCTCGCTTTCCCGGTGTTCATCTGGATGCGCCCGCACTGGCAGGACATGCTCAAACTCGAAAGCGCCGCCCAGCGATTTGGTAAAGGGCATCTGGATGAGCACATCCATTTTGATAACGCCTCAAGCTTTGAACGGTTGGGCATCGCCTTTAACCAAATGGCCGATAACATCAACGCCCTGATTGCCAGCAAGAAGCAGCTGATTGACGGTATTGCCCACGAGCTGCGTACCCCGCTCGTTCGCCTGCGTTACCGTCTTGAAATGAGCGACAACCTCAGCGAAGAGGAATCTCTGGCGCTCAATCGGGATATTGGCCAGCTAGAAGCGCTGATTGACGAGCTGCTGACCTACGCGCGCCTCGACCGCCCGCAGACCGAGCTTCATCTGGCGCACGTCAAATTTGCCAGTTGGATGGAAACGCATATTGCCGACGTACAGCTCATTCACCGTCAGCGCCGGATTAGCCTGGAGACAGATACCCTCACCGCCATAGACTATGGCGCGCTGGATCTGCGCCTCATGGAACGCGTCACGGACAACCTGATCAATAACGCCCTGCGTTACAGTGAGCAGCAGCTGCGCGTCAGCCTGTGGCGTGAAGATGATATCGCCCATTTGCAGGTAGAAGATGACGGCCCGGGCATTCCCGAGGAAGAGCGCGCCCGCGTATTCGAGCCTTTTGTTCGCCTCGACCCCAGCCGGGACAGGGCAACCGGCGGCTGCGGGCTTGGCCTGGCGATAGTCCATTCTATTGCCGTGGCGATGGGTGGACACGTCACCATTGAAAGCAGCTCTTTGGGCGGCGCCAGCTTCCGCTTTTCATGGCCGGTCAATACCACGTACCTTTCCTGAATCCTGAATTCGCCAGCCCGGTAACCCCTACCGGGCGATTTTTCCCTGTTAAGCGCCACGTTCACAGTTGCTGATGCGGTCTCTCGTTGCTACAGTTCATAAGTATGTTGTAACTAATGTGAGCCGTTATGCCACGCTACGATCTTATTGAACGTTTAACGTCCACCTGCCGGGAGCTGGAGCAGCACCTGGCTGTGCTCAGGGCACAGCTCGGTCAGCTTCGACTGCTCAGCGGGCGGGTCTTTACGCTGCCGGAGATAGAAAAAAGCAAAGAGCACGATCCGCTCTCTAAGATTGAAGTCACCCAGCGCGTCGGGCTGGAGGCGCATCACGCCGCCGTCGCCCACTTTACGCGGCTGTTTATCCAGCAGCAGTCGGAAAAAATCAGCACCAAGGCCGCCGTGCGCCTACCCGGCGCGCTCTGTTATTCGGTCAGCGAAGAGCAATACCAGCAAACTTCGGGGCTCCTGGAAAACATCAATCAGTTGAAACACGCTCTGGAGCAGATTATCAGCGTCGAGTCGGCGCTTCCCTCCGCCCAGCGTTTTGAATGGGTTCACCGCCATATTCCCGGCCTGCTTACCCTGAACGCCTACCGCGCCATTACCCTGCTTGAAACGCCGGACACCGTGCGTTTTGGCTGGGCGAATAAACAGATTGTCAAAAACCTTAGCCGCCAGCAGGTGCTGGAGATGCTGGAAAAGAGCCTGAATGCCGGTCGAGCCGTGCCGCCGTGGACGAAGGAACAGTGGGCCGAGCGCGTGAGGCAGGAAATGGATGAAGTGCAAAGGCTGCCGGAAAACGCACGGCTGAAAATCAAGCGCCCGGTGAAGGTTCAGCCCGTGGCCCGCGTGTGGTATCAGGCGCAGCAGAAACAGGTGCAGTATGCCTGCCCTTCTCCGCTGATTGTGTTGTGTAAGCAGGAAAGTGGTGAAACCTCGCCCGATTTAGGCGAACTGCTGAATTACGATGCCGAAAACATTCAGCACCGCTATAAGCCTCAAGCGCAGCCGCTGAGACTGATTATCCCGCGGCTGCATCTGTACTGCGAAACGTAAAACTTACGACTTCATGCTGCCGACCATATCCTCAGGGCGAACCCAGGCGTCAAACTCATCCTCGGTCAGATAACCGAGCTTCAGTGCCGATGCTTTAAGGGTCAGCCCTTCTTTATGGGCCTTTTTGGCAATTTCTGCCGCCTTGTCATAGCCAATATGGGTATTGAGCGCGGTCACCAGCATCAGCGACTCGTTCAGCAACTGGCTGATGCGATCGCGATTAGGCTCAATGCCCACCGCGCAGTGCTCGTTGAAGCTTTCCATGCCGTCGGCCAGCAGGCGAACGGACTGCAGGAAGTTATGGATGACCATCGGGCGATAAACGTTCAGCTCGAAGTTACCGGACGCACCGCCGATATTCACCGCCACGTCGTTCCCCAGCACCTGGCAACACAGCATGGTGACGGCCTCGCACTGGGTCGGGTTCACTTTGCCCGGCATGATGGAGCTGCCCGGTTCGTTCTCAGGAATCGACAGCTCGCCAATGCCGCAGCGCGGGCCGGAAGCCAGCCAGCGAACGTCGTTGGCAATTTTCATCATCGACGAGGCCAGCCCTTTCAGCGCGCCATGCGCATGAACCAGGGCATCGCAGGTGGCCAATGCTTCAAACTTGTTTGGCGCCGTGACGAAAGGCTGCTTCGTGAAGTCAGCCAACTCTTTTGCCACGCGCACCGCATATTCAGGGTGGGTATTCAGCCCGGTGCCCACCGCCGTACCGCCCAGCGCCAGCTCCGCCAGATGCGGCAGGCTATGGTCGATGTGCTTCAAGTTATGCTCAAGCATCGCCACCCAGCCGGAGATCTCCTGCCCCAACGTCAGCGGCGTGGCGTCCTGCAGGTGGGTACGGCCGATTTTGACGATATCCTTAAACGCATCGGCTTTTTTGGCCAGCGTTTGCCTGAGCACGTTTAGCTGCGGCAGCAGGTGCTCGCGAACCGCGATAATGGCCGCCACGTGCATGGCGGTCGGGAAAACGTCGTTCGAACTCTGACTTTTGTTCACGTCGTCGTTCGGGTGCACCAGTCGCTCCATCCCACGTACGCCACCCAGAATTTCACTGGCGCGGTTCGCCAGCACTTCATTCATGTTCATGTTACTTTGGGTGCCGGAGCCGGTCTGCCAGATAGCCAGCGGGAATTCACCGGGGTGCTTTCCTGCCAGCACTTCATCTGCGGCGGCGATAATGGCCGTACCGCGCTCTGCAGGCAGCAGGCCGAGGTCAACGTTGACCTTCGCCGCCGCGCGCTTGGTAAGCGCCAGCGCTCGAATCAGCTCGGTCGGCATTTTCTCGGTAGAAATGCGGAAGTGCTCAAGTGAACGCTGGGTCTGCGCTCCCCACAGCTTATCTGCCGGGACGTCGATCGGGCCCATTGAGTCTTTTTCACTGCGACTGGATGTCATGCCTTTCTCCTTTGCGATAAAAAAAGCCGCCACTATAGGCGGCGGCTTGAGTATTACTTAACGCATCGAGAGCACTGTGAGGCCTGAATTTTCTGGAAGAAGTCGTTGCCTTTGTCATCCACCAGGATGAACGCCGGGAAGTCTTCCACTTCGATTTTCCAGATGGCTTCCATACCCAGTTCCGGGTACTCCACACACTCCAGGCTCTTGATGCTGTTTTGCGCCAGCACGGCCGCCGGGCCACCGATACTGCCCAGGTAGAACCCGCCGTGTTTGTGACAGGCGTCGGTCACCTGCTGGCTGCGGTTGCCTTTCGCCAGCATGATCATGCTGCCGCCGTTGGCCTGCAGCTGATCCACGTAGGAGTCCATGCGGCCCGCCGTGGTCGGCCCTAAGGAGCCGGATGCGTAGCCGTCCGGCGTTTTGGCCGGGCCTGCGTAATAAATCGGGTGATCTTTCACGTACTGCGGCAGATCTTCCCCGTTATCGAGACGTTCTTTCAGTTTAGCGTGAGCGATGTCACGCGCCACAATAATGGTGCCGGTTAACGACAGACGGGTGGACACCGGGAAGTCGGACAGCTGGGCGAGGATCTCTTTCATCGGACGGTTCAGGTTGACCTTAACGGCTTCCCCCTCGCCCGCCTGACGCAGCTCTTCCGGGATGTACTTGCCCGGATTGTGCTCCAGCTTCTCAAGCCAGATGCCGTCTTTGTTAATTTTGGCTTTGATATTTCGGTCGGCTGAGCAGGACACGCCCATGCCAACCGGGCAGGATGCGCCGTGGCGAGGCAGACGGACAACGCGGATATCGTGGGCAAAGTATTTGCCGCCGAACTGCGCGCCCAGGCCAAGATTCTGCGCTTCTTTCAGCAACTCTTCTTCCAGCTGCACGTCGCGGAATGCCTGGCCGTATTCGTTGCCTTCGGTTGGCAGGCCGTCGTAGTACTTGGTTGACGCCAGCTTCACGGTTTTCAGCGTCGCTTCGGCAGAGGTTCCGCCGATAACAAACGCCACGTGATACGGCGGGCAGGCCGCGGTGCCCAGGGTACGCATTTTCTCCACCAGGTAATCTTTCAGCTTCGCCGGGGTGATCAGCGCTTTGGTTTCCTGATAGAGATAGGTTTTGTTAGCCGAACCGCCGCCTTTGGCGATGCACAGGAATTTGTACTCGTCGCCGTCCACGCTGTAGAGATCGATCTGCGCTGGCAGGTTGGTGCCGGTGTTCACCTCTTTGTACATATCCAGCGCGGCGTTCTGGGAATAGCGCAGGTTATCTTCAATAAAGGTGTTGTAGACGCCGCGAGACAGCGCTTCTTCGTCGCCACCGCCGGTCCAGACGCGCTGGCCTTTTTTACCCATGATGATAGCTGTGCCTGTGTCCTGGCAGGTCGGCAGAATGCCCTTGGCGGCAATGTCTGAGTTCCGCAGGAACTGCAGCGCAACGTATTTATCGTTCTCGCTGGCTTCCGGGTCGCTCAGAATGTCCGCCACCTGCTGCTGATGCGCCGGGCGCAGCATAAACGAAGCGTCGTGGAAGGCATGCTGAGCCAGCAGCGTCAAGGCCTGAGGATCAACCTTGAGGATTTGCTGGCCGTCAAACTCGGCGACGGAAACATAGTCGGAGCTCAGGAGGTAATATTCGGTCGGGTCTTTCTGGAGCGGAAAAGGCTCCTGGTAATGGAAGGGTTTATTCGACATATTTCTCTCACTTGCGACAACAGTAACGTTAATTTTTATATTTCAGCGCAGGATCTTACGCTGCGTTCCAAAAACAAGTCATAACATGCTACACAATTTTTTAACAGAAACTGAGACTAATACGACTTTTTGTTGCCCTGGTTACTTCCCCGCGGATAATTGGTTTAATAACTGAAACTTCGATTCAATGATGACAGGGACCTGAGATGCAAAAATTGATCAATGCGGTACAAAATTATGCCTGGGGAAGTGAAACGGCGCTAACGGAACTGTACGGCATCGCCAACCCGCAGCATAAGCCCATGGCCGAACTGTGGATGGGCGCTCACCCAAAGAGTAGTTCAAAAGTGCTCGATGCCAACGGGCAACCGCACGCATTGCGCGATGTGATTGACGCTGATAAGCAAGCGCTGTTGGGGAAAGCCGTTGCCGAGCGTTTTGGCGAGCTGCCTTTCCTGTTCAAAGTCCTTTGCGCCGCCCAGCCTCTCTCCATTCAGGTTCATCCGAACAAAAAAGCCTCTGAAATCGGCTTTGCGAAAGAAAATGCAGCGGGTATTCCGCTTGATGCCGCAGAGCGTAACTACAAAGATCCTAACCACAAACCTGAACTGGTTTTTGCCCTGACGCCGTTCCTCGCGATGAACGCTTTCCGCGAATTCTCCGACATTGTGTCGCTGCTGCAGCCGGTTTCTGGCGCACATCCGCTGATTGCGCATTTCCTCCAGCAGCCTGGGGCCGAAACCCTGGCACAGCTGTTTGCCGGCCTGCTAAATATGCAGGGCGAAGAAAAAGCCCTGGCCCTTGGCGTACTAAAAGCTGCCTTGAATAATCAGCAGGGCGAGCCGTGGGAAACCATTCGCCTGATTTCCGAGTTCTATCCGGACGACAGCGGCCTCTTCTCCCCGCTGTTGCTGAACGTGGTTAAGCTTGAGCCGGGCGAAGCGATGTTCCTGTTCGCCGAAACCCCACACGCCTACCTGAACGGCGTCGCGCTGGAAGTGATGGCTAACTCTGACAACGTGCTGCGTGCCGGACTGACGCCGAAGTACATCGACATCCCTGAACTGGTGGCTAACGTCAAATTTGAGCCAAAACCGACCAATCAACTGCTGACCGAGCCGCAGATAAACGGCAGCGAGCTGGACTTCCCTATTCCAGTGGATGACTTTGCCTTCTCCCTGCACGACCTGAGCACGCAGGAAGCCGCGCTGGCACAACAAAGCGCTGCCATTGTATTCTGCGTTGAAGGTGAAGCCGTGCTAACCAAAGACGCCCAGCGCCTGGTGCTGAAGCCGGGCGAGTCAGCCTTTATTAGCGCCGCAGAATCCCCGATTGCCGTCAGCGGCGTTGGCCGGGTAGCACGAGTGTTTAATAAACTTTAACTTACTGATCTTTTTAGCGCGTATTGCTAAGCTAGTAAGCATGTTGACGAAAACGCCTGATAACAGGCGTTTTTCTTTCGCCCGGTGGGGGACGGCTGCCGGCTTCTATACATGACATGGATAATGACACGATGAAAAAATCTCTGGTTGCGGTTGGGGTAATTGTTGCGCTAGGCGTGGTATGGACCGGTGGGGCCTGGTTTACGGGTAAACAGCTCGAAGGCCGTATGGCCGAAATGATTGATAACGCCAATGCTGAAATCAAAAATTCAGCACCGGAATCAGGGCTGGTCCTCAGCTATCAGGACTACAAGCGTGGGCTTTTCCACAGTTCGGTACAGCTGGTGGTTAAACAGGCTGCCGGGACGAAAAACGCCCTGCTCACGCCAGACCAAAGCGTGTTATTCAACGAAACCATCGACCATGGTCCTTTCCCGTTCGCACAGCTGAAGAAATTCAACCTGATCCCGAGCATGGCGTCGATCCACACCGAACTGGTGAATAACGACACCACCAAACACCTCTTCACGCTGACCAAAGATAAGCCGCTTATCGGCGTGGAAACCCGCGTGGGCTACAGCGGGGCAACGTCTTCGGATATCGCCCTGGCGGCCATTGATGCCACCGAGGGTGAAGACAAGTTCAGCTTCAGCGGCGGCAAATTTACCGCCGACGTTGATGGCGCGGGCAATGAAATCGCCCTGTCCGGCTCGGCCGACAGCGGCCTTGTCAACACCGTTAACGAATACGGCCAGCGCGTGCAGCTCTCTTTCAACGGGATCAAAACCGACGGCGATAGCAAACGCAGCCTGTTTGACCAGCGCGTAGGCTCTCAGAAAGCGACCATCGATAAGCTGTCTATGGTTGTGGATGGCAAAGAAATTGCCGTCGTGGAAGGCTTTAACCTGAACGCAAAATCTGACGTGCAGGACGACAAAAAACACTTCACCGGCCAGTTCGACTACAGCCTTGATGCGCTGAAAGTCCAGAACCAGAACATGGGCAGCGGCAAGCTGACGCTCAAGCTCGGCAATATTGATGCCGCCGCGCTGCGCGAGTTTACCCAGAAATATAACGCGGGCGTACAGCAGCTGATGGCCGATCCAGCGCTGCAGCAAAACCCTGAGCTCTATCAGCAAAAATCCGTGGAGCTGATTAGCGCTAACCTGCCGCTGCTGCTGAAGGGCAACCCAATCATTACCGTCGCCCCACTGAGCTGGAAGAACGCGAAAGGCGAATCGACCTTTAACCTGTCCTTGTTTATGAAGGATCCGCAGGGCGCAACCGGCCCAGCCAATTCGGCGGAAGAACAGCTGGATCGCTACGTGAAATCTCTCGACGCGAAGTTGGTTATCCCTATGCCAATGGCTACGGGGCTGATGTCCCAGGTGGCGCAGCTGGAAGGCTATAGTCCGGAAGAGTCAGACAAACTTGCCAGCCAGCAGATCAAGGGCCTCGCTGCCATGGGCCAGATGTTCCGCGTCACCAAAGTTGACGGCGATAACATCACCACCAGCCTGCAATACGGCAATGGCAAAGCCTCCCTGAACGGCGAGCAGATGTCGCTGGGCGAGCTGTTCAGCATGTTCGCCCTGCCGGCAGGCATGGGTGGCCCGGCGCTGCAGGATAACGACAGCGATGCCGTGCCGCAGCCGCAGGACGAAGCACCGGGGGATGATGCATCTCCGGACGCCGCCCCGGCACCTCAGCAGTAAGCCATACAAGAACCCGCCAGATGGCGGGTTTTTTAGTTTCTGTCGGGTCAACAGTAAATCCTTCGTTCCCAGGCAGGCACTTAGCCACAAATACGTTCTATGGTGGATCGGCTATCGTTCCGTTCACTTCCAGTCCTGCTTTATATACCACTCCCGAACTTGTGAACGGCTCGGGGGAGCCACCGTCGCACCCCCGAGACCCCGGACTCCCGGCCAAATAAATCGACCGCTGAAGCGGCAAACCTCCGTTTTATCTCACAGTCCTGGGTCGGCTGAGATGCGTTCCCGACGCCCGGACCCTGGCCAGTCGGAGAGAAAACGGAGGCGATTTAAGCCGAAACCGTGCCTCGCTTTATACCCGCAGCCACACGGAACGTTAACGTTGCTGCAAGTCCTACAAGCCACACCCTTGTTCCCGGCTCTCAGCGCCCCCGGTTATGACCCAACTCAGACGGGGTTGAGCTGTCGGGAACAGCGAAAGAGAGCGATCGTCGGGAACGAATCGCGAACGACCCCGAATGTTTGGGTGATAGCCGGTGGGTTTACCGCTTCAGCGGCGATGAGCTCGCCGGGCG
>NZ_JBBCPX010000017.1:0-74672 GCF_037150195.1 Cedecea sp. VD22 | reverse complement strand
CGGAGCCACTCTGGGCGTAGGACTTGCTGCCGGCCTTGTTGGCATGGCCGCTGATGCGATGGTCGAAGACATCAACTACACCATGATCACGGATGTGCAGATTGCCGAGCGTACCAAAGCGACCGTGACCACGGACAACATCGCCGCCCTTCGCCAGGGAACCTCCGGCGCCAAAATTCAGACCAGCACCGAGCTGGGGAACCAGCATAAATATCAGACCCGTGTGGTATCAAATGCGAACAAGGTTAATCTGATATTCCCCGAAGCCCAGCCTGTGCTTGAAGATCAGCTGGCTAAATCTATCGCGAACATTCTTTAATTAATACCAGGGGCGGTTTCTTCCGCCCTTTTCTCTGGATCACTCAGTCCGAATAGCATCTGTTCTCCTCATTCTCTGTTGATATAAGAAAAACGCTGAGCGGTGGCGCAAATCCTTTGTGCTGCCGGGAAGGGTTGCCGGCAGGGCCGGTGAATAAAGAAATTAATATGTCAGTATTTGCATTAGTAGTGAGTATCAAAAGTGATTATCCGAATGCTTTATTTGCTGTTCCATTTTCAGTTCTGTTAATACTGCTGTGGATATTTTTTCGTAAGTGACCTCTTATTTGCCAGGCCAGTAAGTAGCCGTTCCTGAATGTAGCCTTATCATAACCGTCTAAACCCCATTTATACCGGACCCATACATCATGAGTTTTAATGCTAAGGATATGACCCAGGGCGGTCAGATCGCGAGCATGCGCATCCGTATGTTCAGCCAGATTGCCAATATCATCGTGTACTGCCTCGTTATTCTTTTCTGCGCCATTGTTTCTCTGACGCTTACCGTGAAGCTGACATGGCAGACATTTGTGAACGGCTCGGTGTATTACTGGTGTAAGACGCTGGCACCCATGCGGGATATATTTAAATCCCAGCCCGTGTACACCATTCGTTATTACGGGCACGAACTGAAATACAATGCGCAACAAATATTAGAGGACAAGTATATCCAGTGGTGCGCCGACCAGGTCTGGACGGCCTTTATTCTTGCCGCCATCATCGCGGCCGTGGTGTGCGTTATTACCTTCTTTCTCACCACCTGGATTCTGGGCCGCCACGGCAGACAGCAGAGTGAGGATGAGATAACCGGTGGACGCCAGCTGACTGACGATCCAAAGGAGGTCGCCAGAAAGCTGAAGCGCGTCGGTCTGGCATCCGATATCAAAATTGGCGAGCTGCCGCTTATTAAGGACTCGGAGATCCAGAACTTCTGTCTGCACGGCACCGTCGGGGCCGGTAAATCCGAGGTTATTCGCCGCCTGATGAACTATGCCCGCCAGCGTGGCGATATGGTTATCGTCTATGACCGCTCCTGTGAGTTCGTCAAAAGCTACTATGATCCGGCCACAGATAAAATCCTTAACCCGCTGGATGCGCGCTGCGCTGCATGGGACCTGTGGCGGGAGTGCCTGACGCAGCCTGACTTCGACAACGTGTCCAACACGCTTATTCCTATGGGCACGAAGGAAGACCCCTTCTGGCAGGGGTCGGGACGTACCATCTTTGCCGAAGCCGCTTATCTGATGCGCAACGACAAGGACCGCAGCTACAGCAAGCTGGTCGACACGCTGCTTTCCATCAAGATTGAGAAGCTGCGCTCGTACCTGAAAAACTCCCCGGCGGCGAACCTGGTGGAAGAGAAAATCGAGAAAACGGCCATCTCCATCCGCGCCGTGCTGACCAACTACGTCAAGGCCATCCGCTACCTGCAGGGCATCGAAAATAACGGCGAGTCATTCACCATACGCGACTGGATGCGCGGCGTTCGTGAGGATGGTAAAAACGGCTGGCTGTTTATCTCCTCCAATGCTGACACTCACGCTTCCCTCAAGCCGGTTATTTCCATGTGGTTGTCCATCGCCATTCGCGGGCTGCTGGCTATGGGTGAAAACCGTAACCGCCGCGTGTGGATCTTCGCCGACGAACTGCCGACCCTGCACAAGCTTCCGGACCTGGTTGAGATCCTGCCGGAGGCGCGTAAGTTTGGTGGCTGCTACGTCATTGGCATCCAGTCCTACGCCCAGCTGGAAGATATCTACGGGCAGAAGCCGGCGGAAACGCTGTTCGACGTGCTGAACACTCGTGCCTTCTTCCGCTCGCCGTCGCGCAATATCGCCGAGTTCGCCGCCGGCGAAATCGGTGAAAAAGAAATCCTCAAGGCGTCCGAGCAGTATTCCTACGGCGTGGACCCGGTACGCGACGGTACTTCGGTCGGCAAGGACATGGAGCGCGTCACCCTGGTGAGTTACTCCGACGTCCAGACGTTGCCGGATCTCTCCTGCTACGTCACGCTTCCCGGACCGTACCCTGCCGTGAAGATGGCGCTGAAGTATCAGCAGCGTCCAAAGGTGGCACCGGAATTCATTCCGCGCACCATCGACGGGAAAGCGGAGGAACGCCTGAATGCCGCGCTGGCTGCACGTGAGCATGAATCCCGCAGCATCGCCATGCTCTTTGAACCGGATGCAGACGTTATCGCGCCAGAGGGCAGTGCGGAGAATGCTGGCCAGCCACAGCAGCCACAGCAGCCACAGCAGCTGGCGCCTGCGCCCCGTGCTGCAGACACGGCATACGCTTCGGCATCTGTGGCGGGTGCCGCCGGCACCGGCGGCGTGGAGCCTGAGCTGAAGACAAAGGCGGAGGAGGCTGAGCAGCTGCCGCCCGGCATCAGTGAAAGCGGTGAGGTGGTGGATATGGCGGCATGGGAAGCGTGGCAGGCGGAGCAGGACGAACTGTCTCCTCAGGAGAGGCAGCGTCGTGAAGAAGTGAACATCAACGTTCACCGGGCGCCTGAAAAGGATCTTGAGCCGGGAGGATACATCTGATGATGAGCATCGGATCTGTAAAATCCGCCGGCAGCGCGGGCAATTATTACACCGACAAGGACAACTACTACGTTATCGGCAGTATGGGCGAGCGCTGGGCCGGAAAAGGGGCTGAAGCGCTGGGGCTCAGCGGCGGGGTGGACCAGAAGGTCTTTACGAAGGTTCTGGAGGGACGCCTGCCGGACGGCAGCGACCTCAGCCGGACTCAGGACGGGGCGAACAAACACCGTCCGGGCTACGACTTCACCTTCTCTGCGCCCAAAAGTGTCTCCGTGATGGCCATGCTGGGAGGCGACAAGCGTCTTATTGAGGCACACAACCGCGCGGTGGAGACCGCCATTAAGCAGATAGAGGCAATGGCCTCCACGCGGGTGATGACGGAGGGCAGGAGCGAGACGCAGCTGACCGGCAACCTGGTGATGGCGCTGTTTAACCACGATACCAGCCGCGACCAGGAGCCGCAGCTGCACACCCACGCGGTGGTGGCCAATGCCACTCAGCATGGTGATGAGTGGCGCACGCTCAGCAGCGACAAAGTGGGTAAAACCGGGTTTATTGAGAATATCTACGCCAACCAGATTGCCTTTGGCCGCCTGTACCGTGCCGCGCTAAAGGATGACGTCACGGCCATGGGGTATGAGACTGAGACGGTCGGCAAACACGGGATGTGGGAGCTTAAAAACGTCCCCACTGAGCCCTTTTCGAGCCGCAGCAAAGCCATTCAGTCGGCGGTCGGGGATGATGCTTCCCTCAAATCCCGCGACGTGGCGGCGCTCGATACCCGCCAGTCCAAGCAGAAGGTTGACCCCGAACAGCGTCTTGTCGAGTGGATGCAGACCCTGAAAGAGACGGGGTTTGATATCCGGGATTACCGGGAGGCGGCAGACCTGCGGGTTGTGCAGGGGAATATTCCCGTCACGGCGCCTGAAGCCATTGATATTAACAGCAGCGTCGGACAGTCCATTGCGATGCTGAGCGACCGGCGGGCGCGGTTCACGTATTCCGAGCTGCTGGCCACCACACTCGGGCAGCTGCCCGCGCGGTCAGGCATGGTGGAGATGGCGCGTGACGGCATCGATGCGGCGATAAAAAATGAGCAGCTCATCCCGCTGGATAAAGAGAAGGGGCTGTTTACCTCGAACATCCACGTGCTGGACGAGCTGTCGGTGTCTGCCATGACCCGCGATTTACAGCGGACGGGGCAGGCCGACATTTTTCCGGATAAAAGCGTGCCCCGCAGCCGGTCATACAGCGATGCCGTGAGCGTTCTGGCCCAGGACCGTCCGCCCGTGGCCATCATTTCGGGTCAGGGCGGGGCTGCCGGCCAGCGCGAGCGCGTGGCGGAACTGACGATGATGGCGCGCGAACAGGGGCGTGACGTGCAGATTATCGCCGCCGACAGGCGTTCGCATAGCGCCCTTATGCAGGATGAGCGCCTCAGCGGCGAGCATATCACCGACAGGCGGGGGCTGACGGAGGGCATGGCCTTTACGCCCGGCAGCACGCTGATTGTGGACCAGGGGGAGAAGCTGACCCTGAAAGAAACGCTCACGCTGCTCGACGGCGCGCTGCGCCATAACGTCCAGCTGCTGATTGCCGACAGCGGCCAGCGCACCGGGACCGGCAGCGCGCTGACCGTCATGAAGGAGGCGGGAGTGAGCACGCTCGCGTGGCAGGGCGGTGAGAAGACGCAGGTCTCGGTTATCAGCGAGCCTGACCGGCGGCAGCGGTATGACCGCCTGGCCGCTGACTTTGCCCGAAGTGTCCGTGCAGGTGAACACAGCGTGGCGCAGGTCTCAGGTCCGCGCGAGCAGGCCGTGCTGGCAGGCGCTGTCCGCGAGGCGCTTAAGGCGGAAAAGGTGCTGGGCGAGCGGGAGGTCAGTATCACCACGCTGGAGCCGGTGTGGCTCGACAGCCGCCATCAGCAGGTGCGCGACCACTACCGGGAGGGGATGGTCATGGAGCGCTGGAATGCCGAAGCACGCAGCCGGGAACGCTTTGTCATTGACCGCGTGACGGGCCGCAACAACAGCCTGACGCTGCGTAACGCCCAGGGTGAGACGCGGGTGACCCGCCTGTCTGAACTCAACAGCAGCTGGTCGCTGTACCGCACCGGCACGCTGCAGGTGGCCGAAGGCGACCGCCTGGCGGTGCTGGGCCAGTCGCAGGGGACGCGGCTGAAGGGGGGCGATACGGTGACCGTTAAGGCCCTCGGGGAGGCGGGGCTCGTCGTCAGCCTGCCCGGGCGTAAGGCGGACGTGGTCCTGCCCGCCGGCGACAGCCCGTTTACCGCCGCGAAGGTGGGTCAGGGCTGGGTGGAGTCGCCGGGCCGCTCGGTGAGCGACAGCGCCACGGTCTTTGCCTCGCTGTCGCAGCGCGAGCTGGATAACACCACGCTGAACAAACTGGCGCTCAGCGGCAGGGCGGTGCAGCTCTATTCCGCGCAGACGGCGCAGAAAACGACGGAGAAGCTGTCGCGTCAGTCTGCCTGGAGCGTCGTGTCTGAACAGATTAAGGATGCGGCGGGGCATGACAGGCTCGATGATGCCCTGGCGCACCAGAAGGCCGGGCTGCACACGCCGGAGCAGCAGGCCATCCACCTGGCCATTCCGGTGCTGGAGGGGAACGGCCTGGCGTTCACGAAGCCGCAGCTGATGGCCGCCGCGAAAGAATTTGAGCAGGACAGCCTCAGCCTGCAGGCCATCGAAAAGGAGGCGGACCGGCAGATACGCAGCGGCGCCCTGCTGTCGGTGCCGGTATCGCCGGGAAACGGCCTGCAGCTGCTGGTCTCACGCCAGTCGTACAACGCGGAGAAGAGTATCCTCCGCCATGTGCTGGAAGGAAAGGAGGCCGTCACCCCGCTGATGGATAAGGTTCCGGACGCGCAGCTGGCGGGCCTGACCGACGGGCAGCAAAACGCCACGCGCATGATACTGGAATCCCCCGACCGCTTTACCCTGGTGCAGGGCTACGCGGGCGTGGGTAAGACCACTCAGTTCCGGGCTGTCATGTCGGCCATCGGCTCGCTGCCGGAACAGGCGCAGCCGCGGGTTATCGGCGTGGCCCCCACCCACCGGGCGGTGAGCGAGATGCGCGATGCGGGCGTGCCCGAAACGCAGACGCTGGCGGCCTTTATTCATGACACGCAGCAGCAGCTGCGCGGCGGCGAACGACCGGACTTCAGCAACGTGCTGTTTCTCGTGGATGAAAGCTCAATGGTCGGTAACGCCGACATGGCGAAGGCGTACAGCCTGATTGCCGGGGGCGGGGGGCGCGCGGTCTCCAGCGGCGATACCGACCAGCTGCAGTCCATTGCCCCGGGCCAGCCCTTCCGCCTGCTGCAGAAGCGTAGCGCCATTGACGTGGCGGTGATGCAGGAGATTGTCCGCCAGACGCCGGAACTTAAACCTGCCGTCTACAGCCTGATTAACCGCGATATCGGCAGCGCCCTGACGACCATTGAGCGCGTGGCGCCGGCACAGGTGCCGCGCAGGGCGGATGCCTGGCAGCCGGACAGCTCGGTCATGGAGTTCAGCCGCGAACGAGAGGAGGCCATCGCGAAAGCCGTGGCGGCCGGCGACCTGATGCCCGGCGGGCAGCCCGCGACGCTGCTGGAGGCCATCGTGAAGGACTACACGGGGCGCACGCCAGAGGCGCAGGCGCAGACCATCGTTATCACCGCCCTGAATGCCGACCGCCGCCAGGTGAACGCCATGATTCATGACGCCCGTCAGGATGCTGGCGAGGTGGACGAAAAAGAGGTCACGCTGCCGGTCCTCACTACTGCCAATATCCGCGACGGGGAGCTGCGGCGCATGGCAACGTGGGAGGCGTCCCGCGACAGCCTGGTTCTGCTGGACAGCACGTATTACAGCATTGAGGCGCTGGACGGGGAGGCGCACCTGGTGACGCTGAAGGATGCGCAGGGCAACACCCGCAGCCTGTCGCCCGCGCATGCGGCGACAGAGGGCGTCACGCTCTACCGTCAGGACACCATCACCGTGTCGGAAGGTGACCGGATGCGCTTTTCGAAAAGCGACAACGAGCGGGGCTTCGTGGCCAACAGCGTCTGGTCGGTCAGTGAGATAAAAGGTGACAGCGTCACGCTCTCGGACGGGAAACAGACCCGTACGCTCACGCCGTCAGCCGAGCAGGCAGAGCAGCACATCGACCTGGCCTATGCCGTTACCGTTGAAGGCTCACAGGGGGCGAGCGAACCCTTCTCCATCTCCCTGCAGGGTACGGACGGCGGACGTAAGCGGATGGTGAGCTTCGAGTCAGCCTACGTGGCGCTGAGCCGCATGAAGCAGCACGCGCAGGTCTATACCGACAACCGGGATAAGTGGGTGGCCGCGATGGGAAAATCGCAGGCGAAAAGTACGGCGCATGACATTCTGGAGCCGCGCGGCGACCGCGCCGTCGCGAATGCCGCCCGCCTGACGGCGACGGCAAAAGCACTGGGTGAGGTGCCTGCCGGTCGCGCCGCGCTGCGCCAGGCCGGGCTGCAGCCCGAGGGCTCGATGGCGAAATTTATCTCGCCGGGGCGTAAATACCCGCAGCCGCACGTGGCGCTGCCCGCTTTTGACCGCAACGGCAGGCAGGCGGGCGTCTGGCTGAGCGCCCTGACCTCCGGAGACGGGCAGCTTAAGGGGCTCGCTGGTGAAGGCCGGGTGATGGGCAGCGGGGACTCGGCGTTTGCGGGCCTGCAGGCCAGCCGGAACGGCGAGTCGCTGCTGGCGCGGGATATGGAAGAGGGCGTGCGGCTCGCGAGGGAGAATCCGCAGAGCGGCGTGGTGGTGCGGCTCGAAGGCGAGGCGCGACCGTGGAACCCCGGCGCCATTACCGGCGGTCGGGTCTGGGCCGACGGTCTGCCCGACGGCGCCGGTACGCAGCCCGCAGAAACGGTGCCGCCGGAGGTGCTGGCACAGCAGGCCCGGGAGGCTGAGGTGCAGCGGGAGCTGGATAAGCGTGCCGAAGAGGCGGTCCGCGAGATGGCCCGCAGCGGCGACGGGCCGGCCGGTGGGGCTGACGTTGCCGTCCGGGATGTGTTGCGGGATATGGAGCGGATAAAAGAAACGCCGGCATCTCCCCTCACGCTGCCGGATGCGCCGGAAGAACGCCGCCGTGATGAGGCGGTGTCTCAGGTGGTGCGCGAGAATGTGCAGCGGGACCGCCTGCAGCAGATGGAGCGCGAAACGGTGCGAGACCTTGAGCGTGAGAAAACTCTGGGGGGAGACTGACATGCGCGCTGAAAACCATCCGCTTTTCCCCCTTGTGGTGGTGGCCGACTGCTGGCTGCAGCGTCTGCTTGTGTGGACGCCGGGGCAGACCGACCTTATCAAGACCGTGGCGCTGCTGCTGATGGTGGCCGACCACATCAGCATGCTGTGCGGACTGGATAATGACTGGCTGCGTCTTGCTGGTCGGGGAGCGTTTCCGCTCTTTGGCCTGGTCTGGGCCATGAACCTCGCCCGCCATCCGCAGATTCAGCAGCGCGCCCTGAACCGGCTCTGGATATGGGCCGGGGTAGCGCAGGGCGGCTGGATACTGGCCGGGCTGCGCCCGGACCTGGGCAATATCCTGTTTGCCTTTGCGGTCAGCGGACAGGCACTGGCGCTGATGCAGCGGCACGGGCCGCGCACGTGGCCGCTCTCCCTGATGCTGGTTCTGGCCTGGCTGCCGTTTTCGGCGGGAAGCTACGGGCTGGCGGGGGTAGTGATGCTGATGCTGGCCTGCGGCGTATGTATGACGGGCCGGCGCACCACGCGCACGGGGCTGGCGCTGTGTCTGGCACTGGCGATACTCGCGCTGAATGCCGCGGACAGCCCCGCCTTTGCCATCGCGGGTCTGGTAATACCCGGCGTTACCCTGACGGTGCTGAGCCGGACCTGCTGCCGCGTGCCGAGGTTCTGGCCGCGCGAATTTTTCCCGCTGTTCTACGCGGTGCACCTGGCCGTCATCGGACTGATGGTGATGTGATATCTGCCGTGTCAGAATAGGGGCACTCAGGGGAATACACGTGAAACAGATTTATCCGGAGGCAGGATGAAAGAGCAGGGGCGCCCCACGCTGACGCTGCGCCGTAAGACGGAGCCAGAAGGTCAGCGTGCCGTAAACAACAGTGAAACGGACGGTGCGGGACCGGGACGGGTCACGCGTAAAAAGACCGTGGTGGTGAACACGACGCCTGCCTGGAAGGTCAGGAAGCAGGCGGTGGATGAGACCGCGAAAAAGGCGCAGGCAGATGAGAAAGCCGCCCGAAAAGCAGAGAAAGCCCGGCTGTGGGCAGAGCGACAGGCGCAGGAGCGGGAGGCCATGCGGGCGGCCAGGCGCAAGCCTGCCCCGGAACCGGTGTACCGGAAGGTCATGCCGCTTGCGGACGCGCTCGCGCTCCTGGAGCGTTGCTGGCCGTCCCTGGTGACGGACGGCCAGCCGCAGCTCCTGGCGGTCAACATCCGGGAGGCGATGGTCAATGACATTCGCCGACGCGGGCTGGAGGTTTCCGTGAAGACGCTGAAACGCTGCCTTGCCGTCGTCACCCGCTCGGATGCGTATCTGGGCGCCATGACGGTGGGCGCGTGGCGTAAAAACCTTGCCGGTGAACCGGTCGCAGCGGTGAGTGCGGAGGAGGCGGCGTATGCCGTGGAGCGCAGGGCTCAGGAGCACGCCAAACACATGCGCAGGGCGGTCAGAAACGTCGCCACCCGTGCACGAAACGAACTGATAACAACAGATAAGATAAAAACACAGGATGAACATGAATAAAACCCTTTCAGTCATGCTTGCCGCTGGCCTTCTGGTCTCCGGCGTGGCGGGGGCAGCAGAGAAACCTGCCGCTGCCTTTACCCCGGAGCAGGAAGCCCGCATTGGTGAAATCGCGAAAGACTACCTGCTGGCTCATCCGGAAGTGCTGGTTGAGGTCAGCCAGAAGCTGCAGGCTCAACAGCAGGAGGAGAAGCAGCAGGCGATGACGGCCGCCGTGGTTCAGAATCAGGCAGCGCTGCTGAACGATAAAGGCACACCATCATATGGTCATGCTGATGCGAAAGTGACGGTCGTTGAATTCTTTGATTACCAGTGCATCTACTGTGCCCGCCTGGCGCCGGAACTGGAGAAAGTGATAAAAGCTAACCCGGACGTGCGCTTTGTGTTCAAGGAATTCCCGATATTTGGCCAGCGCTGGCCGGCGTCGCTCAGCGCGGCGAAAACCGGGCTCCAGGTCTGGAAGCAGAAGGGGGCCGATGCTTACCTCAACTATCACAACGCGATTTACGCCACCGGCCACAACGAGGGCAAGCTGACCGATGCTGATATCAGCGCGGCCGCAAAAGCCGTGAAGTTCGATGCGAAAACAACCCCTGACGTTCAGGAGACCCTGGATGGCATAAACACACTCGCGCAGCAGCTGGGCTTCAGCGGTACCCCGGCCCTGGTGGTTCTCCCGTCAACCGGCGCCAGTGCTGATAACGTGACGGTTATCCCGGGATACACCAGCGCGGAGGCCCTGCAGCAGGCCATCAGTAAGGCTGCCGGCGATACCAAAAAATAATCAGGCGTCCGCCACCTGATACCGCTAAAAGAGACTGACGCCTTCGCCGTGCTCAGTTGTCCAACCCCGGAGAAGGGTAAAAGCAAGTTTTCCCCGTCTCCGGCGTTTCTGGTTAACACATCCGAACAGTATTTCTGAGGTTATTTAATGCGTAAGTTCACCTTTCGCCAGCTGGCCGTGTCCGGTCTGGTATGTCTCTCGCTGAGCTGTATTCAGCCCGCAGCAGCGGCATCCTCCGTTCAGTTCGGCTTTTCACCTGAAGGCAGCGCGTTGCAGCTGGTCCTTAAGACGATTGAGTCAGCACAGCAGG
Source organism: Cedecea sp. VD22 (assembly GCF_037150195.1). Lineage (NCBI taxonomy): Bacteria > Pseudomonadati > Pseudomonadota > Gammaproteobacteria > Enterobacterales > Enterobacteriaceae > Cedecea > Cedecea sp. VD22. Next base: position 63,949 of record NZ_JBBCPX010000017.1, on the reverse strand, counting down.
AAATTCGGCTGATGGGCTATTCATTTACGTCTCCGGAGGTGGTTAGTGCGCTTGTCAGGGCAAAACACCGTGGTGTGGATGTGAAGATAGTGCTCGATGAAAAGGGCAACCGGAGCAAAGCCAGCCAGGCGGCGATGAACGTCGTGGTGAGCGCGGGAATTCCGCTGCGCACCAACGGTCGCTACGCCATCATGCATGACAAAGTCATTATTGTTGATAATCATACAGTTGAGGCTGGTAGCTTTAACTACACTCGCTCTGCTGCATCGAGGAATAGCGAGAATGTGCTGGTGATTAATGAGGTGCCGGAAGTGGCACAAACCTACCTTCAGCACTGGCAGTCGCGCTGGGACGGAGGAACTGAGTGGCATTCTTCATACTAAGTCGCATCGTCATTTGATCCGCAATCTACATCCATCCAGGAGAGTCATGCGCCAACATGGCTCACACTTACGCGTAAAGTTAAGTCGCTGATTTCAGATATCTGTAGTATCCTCTGCGAAACGATCCTTGTTTGATCCTTGAGGAGGCAGAGATGTCGCAGATCGAAAATGCAGTAACTTCCTCATTGAAAGAAAAGCGTTCTTACCGAAAAGGTAATCCGATGACTGCTTCTGAGAAGCAGTTAGCGGCTGTAGCCCGAAAGCGGATTACACACAAAGAAGTGAAAGTCTTTATCCGTAACCCTCTTAAAGATCGCATGATTGCGCTGTGTGATCAGGAAGGGATAACTCAGGCCCAGTTCATTGAAAAACTCATCGAGCGGGAACTTAGTGAACAGGGGCTGCTGAAGTAAAGGCTTTACTTTTTGATGTTCAATGCTAGATTACTGATCGTCTGAAGAATTTTGGCTGGCCACGCCGTAAGGTGGCAGGGAACTGGTTCTGATGAGGTGTCTACCCGGAACCAGAAAAGCAAAAACCCCGATAATCTTCTCATTTCTTGGCGGGAACGAAAGATTAACGGGGCCTACTTAAACTGTATAGAAGCTGTTGCTCTATGCAGGGAGTATAGTTTTATGCTCAGAAAAGTTCAACACCTGTTTCTGCGCCATTTGCTCCTTCCGTGCAACATAAGTGCGGGAAGGTGTGACTGACGCTCAGACCCTGTTCTCCCATTATCGTCAGGTCAAAAACCCGAATCCGGTATTCACGCCGCGAGAAGGGAAAAAGACCCTGCCGTTCTGTCGTAAGCTGATGGCGAAAGCTGAGGGCTTCACGTCCCGTTTTGACTTTTCCGTCCATGTGGCGTTTGTACGCTCGCTGGGTAAACGTCACCGGATGCCGCCTCTGCTGCGTCGTCGTGCCATTGATGCACTGCTCCAGGGGTTGTGCTTCCACTATGACCCGCTGGCCAATCGTGTACAGCGCTCCATCACCAATCTGGCCATCGAGTGCGGTCTGGCCACCGAGTCAAAAAGTGGCAATCTGTCCATCACCCGTGCCACGCGGGCGCTGAAGTTCATAGCGGAGCTGGGGCTGATTACCTACCAGACCGAGTATGACCCGCAGATTGGCTGCAACATCCCGACCGATATCACCTTCACGCCGGCACTGTTCTCCGCGCTCGACGTCTCTGACGTTGCTGTTGTGGCCGCACGCCGGAGCCGCGTCGAATGGGAAAATCAGCAGCGTAAGAAGCAGAACCTGAAGCCACTGGAGATGGACGAGCTGATAGCGAAGGCCTGGCGTTTTGTGCGCGAACGGTTCCGCAGCTACCAGTCCGAGCGTAAGTTACATGGCCTAAAACGCGCCCGTGCGCGACGTGACGCGGACAGAACCCGTAAGGACATTGTGACCCTGGTGAAGCAACAGCTGACGCGGGAATACGCCAGCGGGCGATTCACCGGCGGTCTTGATGCCATGAAGCGGGAGCTGGATCGGCGCGTGAAAGAGCGCATGCTGATGTCGCGCGGCAACAACTACACGCGGCTGGCCACCGTCCCCATATAACCCTTCCTGTGTGAAAAATCCGGCTGGCGCCGGAGGGTTTCGCACGTCTGCAGTCCATCGTTGACGGTTTTCTGCACGAAATGACGCCCGTCCTCCCTGAAATTCATCCCATTCCGCCATCAGAATGGCCAGAAATTGCATCAGAGTGGCCATATCTGGTCGCCAGATTCAGTTACCCACAAATAACTGCAAGGGACCTTTCCATAAGGTTACAACCGTTATGCTTACAGAGCGCCAGCCGACCTGATTTCAAAGTGCGTGGTTTCTTTTAAAAACCTGCTCTGTATTTCTTTTAGATACCTTTATGGTTTTTCATATAAATAAATAACCTGTTCGTCGCCTGACCTGTGGACAGGCTCCTGAGAATGTCCGCCCTTGCAGCGGACTACGTCCGCGCCGGTTCGATAACTACCTAAAGTAGCTCCCATCGCTACGCGACGGGCCCCGAGCACGCCGGTAGTTACAACATACGAAATACTTTCCAAAAGGCACCAACAGCACACGTCTGAAACCGGACAGCCCCTCCCCACCACTGAAAAGCGGCCCCGCCCCCGGCCAAAGGCCGGGAGTGATGTCGCTTTTAATGATGGATGTTGTAACTAGGGTCTTGAATCGCTGTAAGTAGTGTTGTTGCAGGTTTTGAGTGACACGCCCGTAAGCGGCCCTCACGGCCCGCTAACGCGGAGATACGCCCCGACTGCGGCTTCGCCTTGTCGTGACCACTCCGACAACGCACAGAAGCTTCTGTATCGCTTTTTGCGGGTTTTTGTCTGGCAGGGCGAAGGAATGGATTGGTGGAACCTATCAACAATGTAACCGGCTGCGCCGGGCTACGGCGCCACTCACTCACAGTGCCATATTCACCATCAGCTGGCGCCTCTATGTCGCTTCGCGCCATTCAGTGGACCGGCTGCGCACTGCTCGCCAGTCCGGTATGCCTGTGATATAAACGATTGTGTTTATAAACACTTCTGTGGATATCGATATGCTGCTGACCGACTACATTGACAGCGTGTACGGAACGACCCGGGGAAACCGGGCGCGCTTTCTGAAGGACAACCCGGATATCCTTCCCCAGGAGCTGAGCCGCTGGCTTAAGGCAGGCCTGAAAATCAGGCCTGAGACCGGTGAAATCTACAAGCCCGTATCACGCCATGTCAGGATACCGTCGGCGGTGGCTGCCGGAGCTGGCGTCTTTCTCTCTGACGGCCTGCGTGAACGTGTCACGACACTGGCCACCGCACAGAACGTGACATCTGAGAACATGCTGAATGCCCTGGTGGAGCGCGAGGAACTGTGCCGTAAACTGTCCCTTCAGACAGAGAATTGTGACGCCGTGCCGGAACAACAGATTGCCGGCATTGTCAGCCGGTACTTTTCAGCGCTGTCTGAGCGCAGTGAAACCTGTGACTGGCACAGGGTGCTGGAGGTGCTGGTCCGGGAACTGACGGAATCTGGCCTGCTGTCATTCCACACCGGTAATGTTGCCGAGAGCCGCCGGCTGAACATTCCCCGCACCGCGTATTACTGGTATGGCGGTTTTGTCGCAAAGCGAGTGGCCATGATGCTGGGCTGCTACGATATCTACCTGTGGAACGAAATGATGCATCCGGACAGCGATGTGGTCTTTGTGGGGGATGCGCGCAACGTCGTCGCTTGCTACTTCATCTGCCAGCAGATGTGCCGCCTGCTGAAAGCCGTGCGGCTGAACTGGCGTAAGCAGCAGGGCGCGTGGGGGAGCCGGGCTGAGCTGGATGAGGCTGCGCACCGGTATACGCAGCGGCTGGCCGAGGGGATTATGGATAACGGTATTTTTATTGGTGGCGACGAGCAGAACTCTTACCGGCTGTACAACTATGCGGAAAAAGATTACGCCTGGGCTATGCGCTGAGAAGAGCTCAACTGGTAAGAGAAAAAAAGTAATGTGTTATATTGAGCGGGTTTTAATTATCTGTTAAATAACAAAATAACAGGTGGTGACTTTACTATGTTTAATAGTATTTGTACTTTTGGTGGTGTCGATAAGTGCTACTCAGTTATCGATTTCCAAAAATTACCTGAGAAAGAAATAGAGAATTTAAGGCATTCACTGGTATGCCCTGGTTGCCGTGAACAGGCATTCTACAGGAAAAAAAGTGTTGATGGCAAACAGGCCTGTTTTGGATCCCGGTATTGCACCTGCAGGGAAAATACACTCTCACCGCAACGGCTAAGGGAAGTCAGAAATGCTTCTGAAGTTCAGCAGATAATCGCAGAGTCAGATACAATTAAAATAAGCTTCAATTTTGACAGTGCTTCTTCAGCAGGCAGCGAACCGTCTGGTACAAGCGGTAAAACGGAGATAACCGGGACGGGGCACAATAAAGTCCACACCATAAAGTCAGAACAAAAGCGAGTTCCGACAGTTTCACTTCAAAAAATACTGCACAGCTTAATCCGGGGGACAGGACTGGCGACGTCTGATACGATCATCCCGTTTGGCGACTTTAAATATAAAGCTAAAAACTTATTTGTGAAATTTCCTGATGCTGAACCCATGACTAAAAATGCACTCAGGTTTTACTGGGGAACGCTGTATAACTCGAATAATGATATTGAATGGCTTAATCCTGCTGAATGCAGGGATGTTGGAATACCATTAGGCGGCCTGCGTGATGCCATTCTTGAAAAATTCAGTATTTCAGATTCTGAAAGTCTCGAAGGGGCAGCAATCATTTTTGCAGGTCGTTGTCACTGGAATAAAGATAAAACTAAAAGGATAATAAATATATATGACAGTGAACGTATATTCATTTCTTTAGCTGATTAACTATGGAAGGCATTGAATAAATTTATAGTAATCGCTTAGTTTCATATGACTGGCTGCCTCCTTTACGGTTAAAATATGCCAGAGTGATGCATGAATACCCAGGAACAGCAAGGAGAAGGAAACGCAGTGACGCTGACAGAAAAATCGGGCCACCTGGCTTGGTGTGCCCTGGTGGCGCTTGCGCTGGCCAGACAAAAAGGTGATGTGTTATCACCGACGCAGGAAAACCTTTTTCTCACCCGCTGGCTGGCTACCGCACTGAAGCAACGGCGTTTTTCGCGAGATGTTACTCCTGATATAGAGTGGCTTCTGAAACAGGGGCGCCAGCTGGGTGTCAGTGCGAAGCTGGCCAGCAAACTGAACTACCTCTGGCGATCTTGCACAGGCGAACTGTCTGAGCAGAACGACCTGTTCCGGCTGACGTATGCCCTGGAGACAGCAAAGGATATGCACTGGAACTACCGCCTGCTGGGCGATCGGGAATGGTCCGGCCGGTATGCCGTGGCTTTGAATACCGGCGTCAACGGCATTTATCTTTCACGGACCAACCTCGATGTAGCTTTTGACGATGATGGCAGACAGACAAATCCGCTGACAGCGCGTCTGACGGGGAACGTAGCGGGGGTGATGAAGCTGTTTGATCGCTGTGGCTGGCAGGCAGAGCCTGAAGGGGACGCCTCCCTGCCCCACCTGTTTACTTTGATAGCCAGACAGGGAGAGCCAGGGAGGGATGTTTAGACGACCTCTGTATCGGGTGCTGTCTGATTTTGAGTTAACGGCGTAGATAATCCTGCCCGATTATGGCTACCAGTTTTTTCCTGTCCATCAGTCTATACGCTTTGTTCTTTTTCAGGTTTTTAAGTAGCTTGAGCAACTGTCGGTTCTGACCAATATCTAACGAGTCTAATATTTTTGTTGGGCGGACAAAGCTGTATAACCCTTCTTTTGTACATAGAATTCTAAAGCGGGAATCATGTCCATTATCCAAAAATGATTCATACCTGTCCGGGCTTAACCATTTAAGTAACTCCAGCATGTTGTCATAGTTTTTTGACAACAAAATGAGCGATGCATTTAGACCAAACACGGGATTGTTGTAATCTGGTTTTCCAGTACGAGGATCTTCATATTGGAACTTCCAGATAGCCTCGTGATGAGAGAGCCTGTTCCGTAGCTCCCTTATCTGGTTGAATTTATTCTCAAGTACATGCCGCTTAGTGCCCGCGGGAGCACCTGGAAACACCTCGGTCAAAAGATTTGGCCATAGTAATGTCCTGGTGCGTGGGTCTTCATATGAGCTTGTCAGTAAGTTTGTCCAAAAGCCAAAATCGAGCCCTGATATAACACGCTCAGCTGTTACCTGCTTACCAGCATCGGTGATACGTTTGGATACCTTCCTGATAGTCTTCTCTTCCCAGGTTGTCGTTTTATACGCCGGAAAGCCATTTGCCAGATACTGTATTTTCCCGTTCGAATCGAATTTATAGCGCTTATTCTGCCTGATGAATTGTTTATCGCCCAAGTAACGAAACAGGTCAAAAATCCAGTTTTTGTCTGTCCGATACAGTGCCGGCGCACCTGCCGGATCTGCTCCAGGAGGTGGGGTATGACGTATGCTATAGTCAATACTGTTCCTTAGAGTGACCTCAAGGCAGTGCATGAGGGGGGGCATGGCGCTGCTTAATGCTTTGTTCCAGTTATACGCTTCTATTGTTTCTTCTTTTTTAAGCTTCAGAATGCTTTCATAGATTTTCAGACGCTCTTCTGAGATGTAGTCTTCCAGATTCATACACGGCTCCGCTATTTTGCTCCATCTTATTACGGTTGACGTATACGTCAAATTAGCATACTATTTTTCCATCAAGGCTCAGATTTCTTCGGACCTGAGCGCCAAAGTTAGTACCGGAAAAGCCATCCTATGGGTGGCTTTTCTCTTTCTGCATTCTGCATTCTGCAAAAATATTGTCTGGTTTGACTTAACAAGACGATTTTGCCATCATAGCGGCAGGTGGTGATGGTCACCTGGCGCCTGTCTCGCAAAGCAATAGCCCATCAGTTTTAGGTTCTACCCACACAATACCTGGCTCGCCCACATTTGTGACGCGCGGAGTCCGGTTAGCAGGCTATCGGTTTCCAAAAGCGTCTAAAATTTGGAGAACGGCCATGTCACATTATTCTTGTCTCAAAATCATCAGCACTAAAGCCAAAAAGATGGCGCGTGCCAGTTCTGTACTCACGCACAGTCAGGCATTAGAAATCATCGCTAGGCAGTCAAAATTTTCAAACTATCATGAACTTAACAGGGTAGCAAAATACGCACCGCTGGAACCTCGTTTGTTGATGGCTGCATTTGGTGATTCTGATTTCGCGGATGTAATCCATAACTACTACGATACTTATACTGATGGTCCTTATGCTGCATTTGAAATGGCAGTAGAGCACGAACTTTCAGGCGAGATCGCCTCCACAAATGCAGAGGGCTTCACTGTGGAAGACCTGACTGTGACAGAAACGCATTATGATGAAAATAAAGGAATTTTAAACTTGAAGGTCTCTTTCCTCTATCAAGGGGATCAGTTGCCAGATCATGCCTACTCAGGTTCTGAATTTGAAGTCGATGCCAACATAGGTTTGTTATGGCGTGATGAAAAATGGATCTTCATTGATGAGGATTTTGAAATTACCAATGTAGTATCTGATACTGAACAGGCTGAATACTACGACGCTGAAGATATCTAAAAGTAAGTGGTAAGCTTGTTTACGGCACAGGCTTACCTCATCATTGCTTCATATCTTAAGGGGTGATGTTAGTCGAGTGAAATCTCACGATAGAAATCGTTACGCTGAGCATCAAACCCCTTATTTAATGATATTCGGATAAATTTCGTCGATCTTAACGTATAAACTTCCGGTTTCAGCCGCTCGGCGAATTTTTTCTTCCATTAGCATCCTGAAACTAATGTTATTTTTCAGCATTAGAACAAGGTCATAGCCGCTAACGCAGATAACCCGCTTTCCCTTCCCCCATGCTTCCAGACCGTCCCGTGTAAAACCTGCCCAACTGATGAACACGCCACGTGCCCAGGCAACTTTCTGTTCCAGCTTACCCTGAAAGACGTGAAGATCGGCATTACCGGTTTTGGCGCTGTGCCATTTTGCTTCGACCAGATACGTCTCGTTATTCAGCATAAAGCTGCCATCTATCTGTTCGCCCTTTAGCCTGAATGCTCCTTTAGGGGAGAGCCAGAAGGCTGCGAATAGTTCATGGGGTCTGATGCTCAGTCGAACGAAAACTCACGTTAGGCGAGAATGGTCGTCTGAAAACTCGACTAATGGACAGTGGTGTCCGTTAAATGCCATTTGCCTATTAAAAATACACCGTTTTAGGCACGTTTTTCACTGTCCATAATGTTATGATTTATCGGACAAAAAGACCTTAACGTGTGAAACTGTTCCGTTGAGCGTCAAACCCCTTATTTGTTCGTACGTAAAAATAAGGGGTGCCTGCGTAGAACCCCATAAAGTTGAATAAACCAACATAGCCAAATATCTAAAGAAGCTCAAAGTCCTCGTTCGTGCTAATACCTAATTTTACAGTATTAAAGTCAGTCAAGGGTAGTCTCTTTCATCATCTTTCTCCACTACTACGATGAACCTGTTTTTATATTTAAATTAATCTGGGGTTTCTGTGGCGGTATCTTCTTGGGGTTAAAATTGAAGAAGCTATTTCTATATTTTTCTTTAGATCTAAAAATATTAAACGTCTGTTTTTTGAGTTGTTTGCTTTACATTAAAGATGTGTTGATTATCATTTAATATAAAAAGAAAAATATAGAGCGCTAGCAGTAAATTTTAAAATAATATTACCTATGCATTATCTTTAAATACTCCCTGCTGGCTTTTTGGTTTTGTCATTATGGATATAGCATTACTACCTGAAAGCCCTGCATAAATAGATCGTTCAAACCGATCATTACAGCCATTTTTGATAGGTTGTGACTATATCTTTTTGTATATTGATCGCTTTTGACGATCTCTTCGTTTTGTGTATAATGCAATCCCGTTAGAATTGATACCGTAAGGTGATTGTAATGCTGCGTGAGTCTTTCTGCTTTCACGCACATAATATTCAATTAATTCATATCGTTAAGTGATGCTGCATCAGGAGAGTTGCAATGGCTGAAGGGACCTGCTGGCCAACCACAGACTATTTGTTCGAGTTAGGAGTAAAAGAACTAACTGCCCGACTGGGTAGAGATGATTTTTACTTTATCAACCTTCATGAGCTTTTACTTTATCCATTTGTTATTGAAATGCCTGTTTCAAATGAAAGGGAAAACATAGTAATATGTAGCAATAATCTTATCCCTTTAGCCAACCACCTCTATAATAACCACAGTTGTATCTCTGCGGTATTTCAATCAAATATAAGCATTGAATGTATTGCCCGTGAGCTTAAAGTTTTTAATCCCTGTAAAAGACGCCTAAGTACATATTCATCACAGCCAGTACTGAGTAAAAATGAGTTCAAAATCCTTCAGCTCATGGCGAATGGTATGGATGTCAAAACTATTGCTTTAGAGAAGGGACTAAAAGCATCTACGGTGTATACATACAGGAAAAGACTTTACGATAAACTTAATTTTTGCCGTGCAGGCCAGCCCTCTTTTAAAAAAACGCAATTCAAATATTAATGGAGTAAATCGGCTTTCAATTGCCGTATCTTGCTATGGAGTTTTTCCGTGATGAACAGATATACCCCCTCTCGTGAACTTTCTTTGCATCTTAAAATATTGGCCTGGATAAATATCGGAGTTCAGATAGCTTTCCCACTGGCCGGGGCCTTTACCCCCGCTGTCGCCAGCGCGGGCAGTGATGGCCGTTTTCTGCAGTCTCAGGCGCAGACAGACTGGCAGACCCGGGTGTACATCCTGGGGGAAGGGGAGAGCGTTTCGTCAGTGGCCAAAAAGTACAATATGCCACTGGACTCACTGCGCACCCTGAACCAGTTCCGTACTTTCGCGCGTGGCTTTGACCACCTGCAGGCAGGTGACGAGCTGGATGTTCCTGTGGCCCCACTCCCGGAAGTGCGCTGGGACGATGTCCCGGCCGCATCCGTATCAGGTCATAATAGTGAAGACATGCAGGCGAACAAAGTTGCAGGCTACGCCTCACAAGCTGGTAGTTTTCTCTCCGGTAGCGCAAAAAGTGACGCGGCTGCGTCCATGGCCCGGGGTATGGCGGGCGGTGCGGCTGGCGCCGAAATCCAGCAATGGCTGAGCCGCTTCGGAACTGCCCGCGTACAGCTGGATGCGGATAAAAACTTCTCCCTCAAAAACTCGCAGCTTGACCTGCTTGTCCCTTTGTACGAACAAAAGGACAGGCTTGTCTTCACCCAGGGCAGTATTCACCGGACCGATGACCGCACCCAGTCTAATCTGGGGTTAGGGTACCGCTGGTTCGCCGGTGACTGGATGCTGGGTGCTAACAGCTTTCTTGATTACGACCTGTCCCGGGGGCATGCCCGGCTGGGACTGGGCGGAGAGTACTGGCGTGACTTCCTGAAGCTGGGTGTCAACAGCTACCACCGCCTGACGGGCTGGAAAAACGCGCCTGACCTTGAGGACTACGAGGCTCGTCCGGCTAACGGCTGGGATGTCCGGGCGCAGTACTGGCTGCCGTCCCTGCCGCAGCTGGGTGGTAAGCTGACTTATGAGCAGTACTACGGTGATGAGGTGGCTCTGTTTGGCAGGGACAACCGTCAGCGAAATCCGCACGCCGTCACGGCAGGCGTGAATTACACGCCGGTGCCGCTGCTGACGTTCAGTGCAGAGCAGAGGCAGGGGCAGTCAGGCAAAAGCGATACCCGTTTCAGCGTCGATATGAACTACCAGCTGGGCATGCCATGGCAGCACCAGATTAATCCTGACGTGGTGGCCGCCATGCGCAGTCTTGCCGGCAGCCGGTATGACCTGGTGGAGCGCAACAACAACATCGTGCTGGAGTACCGCAAGAAAGAAGTTATCCGCCTTAAGACGGCAGACCTGGTGACGGGCTATGCCGGTGAGCAGAAATCTCTGGGGGTATCCGTCAACAGCAAGTACGGGCTGGAGCGCATTGACTGGTCGGCTTCGCAGCTCATTGCCGCCGGAGGTATAATAGCTCAGAACGGGAGTGACTGGATGGTGGTGATGCCGGTTTACCGTTCAGGCGTCGAGGCATCTAACACCTACACCGTCAGCGGTGTTGCCGTAGATAAAAAAGGGAACGTATCCGGACGTGCGGATACCCAGATTACCGTTACACAGGCGGCGATTGATACTACTACAAGTTCACTAACCCCGACTGCAGCGACACTGCCAGCAGATGGTACCTCAACGCAGGAATTTGTCCTGAAGGTAAATGATAAAGAAGGGCACCCGGTCGATATTGCTGAAAATGAAATCAGTCTGGATAAAACATCCAGGCTTCGCGGGAGCAGCAGCGCCACCGTTTCATCGTTTACCCGACGCGCGGCCGGAGAATATGTGATGACAGTCACCTCCGGGACGATGCCTGAAGCATTCACGGTTACACCCTCAGCCCGTAATACGAAATTTGCGTCTGCAGATGTCCAGTTGACAGCAGACAATGCCACGGCAATGGTAAGCGATCTGGATGTGGTTGAAGACAATGCCCTTGCTGATGGTAAGTCACAAAACAGATTTCGCGTGACCGTTGTCGATGCGCAGAGTAATCCTGTCCCCGGTCAGTCAGTCAGCCTTCAGGCAGATAACAGTGCCAGTGTTGCAGAGTCAGCCATCACAGAAGCAGATGGTACAGTCATTGTTCCCGTTAGTTCATCGCTTGCAGGCGAAAAAACCGTTACAGCCAGTATCAACAATAAGGCAAGTAAGACGCTGAAGCTCTCTTTCCGTCCTGACCAGAACACGGCGCGGATTGAGCAAAAAGATTTTAGCATTCTTCCTGAGGTCTCCCTGGCTGACGGAAAGACAGAAAAAACCGTCTCAGCCCGGGTGACTGATGCGAAGGGCAATACCGTACCGGACGTCCTGGTGACATTCAGTGCAGATAATGGCGCAGTGCTCGCTGAGGAGAAAGCCAAATCGGATAACCGGGGTATGGTCACCACCACGATGACCAGTACTGTTGCAGGTATTGCGCACGTGGCTGCCAGCGTGAACAGCCAGTCAGTCTCAAAGGAGACTACCTTTACCGGCAATAATGCAACGGCCATTGTGACCTCTGTTGATACAGCTGCTGCGTCCGGTGTGGCTGACGGTGTAACGGCTGTGACATTCAGAGCACTCATTAAGGACCAGAATGGAAACCCACTTTCCGGTATTCCTGTTGACTGGAAATCCAGTAAGGACAGCAGCATCGTCGTCTTTAATAATGCGCAAACCGTCACGTCAGAAAAGGGGATTGCTGAAGTACGGGTTACCAGTACGCGGGTGTACAGTGACGTGGTAGTGACTGCGTCCACGAATGCATCGTCAAAGGATGCTTCTCCGTTTACCTTCGTGGCTGACAGGCAGAACCCGGTCATCAAGGCATTCAACACTAACAAGCAGACGCTGACGGCCAATGGTAAAGATTCAGCAGAACTGACAGTCAGCATTACTGACACCAATGGTAACCCGCTCTCTGGTGTGGAAGTGGCGCTCACTAACAACAATAATGCCGGAATTACAGCCTCCCACCCGGTGACGGGTGCAGATGGCCTGGTCTCCGCCTCCCTGACAACGACGCATGCAGGTGAGGTGACCGTATCCGCATCGCTTGGTAAGGGGGATATGAAGTCGCTTGTCCTCACGGCCGAATCTGATGAACAGACTGCGAATGTCAGCGTGACGGCAGGTACCACTTCCGCGACCGCAGGACAGGCGCAACCCGTTATTCTGACGGCCACTGTGGTAGACGGGAATAACAACCCGGTCTCTGGCACCAGTGTGGCGTGGCAGACCAGCCATAACCTGCTGAGTGACACCGTCAGTCAGACGAATGCAGAAGGCAAGGCCACGGTACAGCTTACCGGAACAGAGGCGGTCCTCACCACGGTCACTGCCGTACTGTATAACAGTAAAAAAGGTTCGGCTCAGGTGACTTTTGGTCCGGGAGAGCCAGAAAATGACCACAGCCAGCTTTCGGTGTCCCCTCAGTCCATTACGGCTGACGGTCAATCTAAAGCGCTGGCGTCTCTTATGCTTCGCGATAAATGGAATAACCCTGTACCCGGGAAAACAATCGACTGGAGCGCAGATACAACCTCGGGTATCCACTTTACGCCAGTGGAAAAGGGAGAGGGAGTTTATCAGGCTGCGGTCACCGGAACCGCTGAGGGTGTGTGGACTCTGAAGGCGGAAAGTGGAACGGTTAATCTGCAGACACCTCTGGCGCTGCTGGCAAGCCAGGACTCTGCGCAGATTGACAGTGTGACTGTACCCGGCCCGGATACGGCCAGAGCTGACGGGCAGGAAACCGTGACGATTCGGGCGCAGGTTAAGGATGAGAATGGCAATACAAAACTTAAAGGGGTTGCGGTGGGCTGGAGTACCACTCTCGGAACGCTTTCCTCAAGCCTGAGTAAGACAGATGAAAACGGCGTGGCTGAAATGACGCTGAGTAGTCGTGCAGCAGGCAGCGCCCGGGTTTCAGCTATGCTGGGTGGTGGCGCGCCGGTTCAGGCAAATAAAGCCGTCACCTTCACCGCTGGCGATATCAGTGCGGATAAATCCTCGCTCAGTATCTCTCCGTCCAGCATCATTGCAGCAAAAGAAAGTGCCACGCTCAGCGTCACTGCCCGTGATGCCGAAGGGAATCTGCTCCCGGGTCTGAAAGACAGGATAAATGCCGGTTTCACGCCTGACCTGAATATGACCGTATCCGCTTTCAGCGAGGTATCACCGGGCATCTACGCGGCAAGTGTATCGGGTAAAAAAGCAGGTACATCCCAGGTAAGTGCTGACGTCAGCGGTATCCGCATCAATCATACCGCCTCAATAACGCTCCAGGCTGATAATGATACTGCCAGAGTCAAAGGTCGTATCAGCGTCACACCGGCTTCTGCCACCGTAGGCGATGTTGTCACGTATGCAGCCGTGCTGACCGATATTAACGAAAATGCTCTGGGAGCAGGGCTCCCTGTCACCTGGAGCGCAAATGAGGGCAGCACACTCAGCGCACAGATGACCCGTACGGATGATTCCGGCACTGCACATGTCACGCTGAGCCGGAAGCTCGCAGGGACTGCCAAAGTGGAGGTTATTCTCCCTTCAGGTACCACGTCTGCGCCTGACGTGATATTCAGTGCCGGTGATGTGGATGAAAGTCGCTCAGAACTGACACTGGTACCTTCAGTGGTTGTGGCCGGAAAAGAGACCGCCACACTGACACTGACATTGCGTGACAGTAATGGCAACCTGCTTACAGGGAAGAGCGTCAGTGGTCACAGCGATAATAATGATGTGACCGTTGGTGAAAACCAGGAAAACAGCAATGCGCCTGGCCACTATAAAATGACGGTGAGCAGCGACAAGGCAGGCTCTGCCACGCTGACTGTTAACGTGGGTGACAAAGCGCTGAATAAGAGCCGGATACTGACGGTGAAAGGCGATACAGACAGCTGGAAACTGACTGCGGTTACGCCGGACAAAACCAGCCTGACAGCCGGTGACGCCAGCGGGGTGACCTACAGTGCTGTAGTCACAGATGCTAAGGGGAACCCGCTGAATAATGTGGTGGTTTCCTGGCAGCTTCGTGGCGAGGCGGAAAGCTATGCACCAACGTCGCGTACTAATGAAAAAGGTATTGCGACCACCACAGTGAAAAGCCATACCGCAGGGCTTCTTCAGATGACCGCGTATCTTGATGCTGATAACCATATCCAGGCTAATAACGTCACCGTTGTCGCCGGGGATATAAAAAACGCCACCTTTAGTGCAGACAAAACCAGTATCGGCTCTGACGGTAAGGATACGGTCACGCTCACAACCGGCCTGGAAGACTACTGGGGTAACCCGGTCACGGGAAAAACGGTGATAATTGAAGGTGCAGACTCGCTGGCTGGCTTTAAGCTCAGTGAGGTTCAGGACCAGCAGAATGGACGCTATGTGGCAACAGGTACTGCAACAACCAAGGGGCAGGTCACACTCAGTGCACGTGTGGACGGTAACAAAGTTGGGAACTCCGCTACTGTCACGGTCGGAGCCATTACACCAGATTTACGATTTGATAATGCCGTTCAACCCGTGACATGGACAAGAAACTTTACCGCATCTCAGGTGGTTCGCGGTATGCCTGAGGGCGTGGAGCAAAAGTGGTCGAGTTCGGATACCAGTGTGGCAACTGTTGGCGCGAACGGAAAAGTGACGCTCCTTAAATCCGGCACTGCCAGAATTTCTGTTTATACCCCCGGGAATGAGCAATATGACCAGGCGATGGCCTCATACACAATGAATGTGTCTAAAGCAAACCCTGGGTTAAAGGCCGGAACAGGTGACCCTATAACTGCAGTATGGGCTGATGGTCAGGAAAGAAATATTACTGCCACCTATACGAACGGCGATGTACAGAATGAGCTCACCGCTACGTACGTAACTAAAGACACATCAGTTGTTAGCGTAAACAATACTGGTAAGCTTACGCCAGTAAAACCGGGGACAACGACTGTTACGGTCAGTACGCCAGAAACAGAACAGTTTATTGCTGCATCGGCAGATGTCACATATGTTCTGAATAAAGGACAATATATATTTAACTTCAAAAATTCAGAGCAATATGAATTTTTAGGTCAAGGAGTGATTAATATACAACCTCCGGAAACACCAACTCCTTCAGAGATTACTAATGGGATTACTTACAGATCTTCGAACGTCGAAGTTGCAGAGATAAAAGATGGAAAGCTTAGTTTGAAGAAAATAGGCAGTGTAGTTGTTTCGGCTAACTTACTTCCGAATGAGTACTATGAAATAACGTCTGAAACATCATTTTATAGCGTTAATGTTTACGACAACCCTTCAGTCAGTAATGTGGTCATCAAAGGTGAAGCTACAGTAGGCAAACCAATATCGGCATCATACGCTTTTGATACTGGTTATCTTTCATCACAGATAGTGGATAAATCAAAGTATTTATGGGGAAAAGAAGGCGAAACATCGGCCAAAGTAAGGGATAAAGGAATCACAATAGTGAAAAGCGGTGATGTACCTACATATGTGCCAACCGCCGAACAAGTTGGGAATAAAATAGAACTTTCAATATTGCCTGTAAATGCAGCAGGAGCTGAAGGAGCTATTGTCACAAAGATTATGGACACAGCGATAGTTGCAGACAAGGTCTTTATGAGCGTAGTAATGGATAATAAAGCCAAGGTCGGTGAAAAAATTACGATGAAGGTTAAGGTTTCGAGCGATGAAGATGGTAAAAGTCCTGTTTCAGGAATATCTATAGAGTCAAAAGTATCTTCCGCTACGAATAGGAAAGGTGGTACAGAGTCTCCATCAGCTCGGATAGATGGTAAAGCTAGTGACATCAAGGAAAGTGATGTGAATGGAGAGGTAACGTTTGAAATTAGTGATGGCAGCGGGAAGGGACTAGAAACCACAATATTGATTACACCTAGCAAAGGGGATGCAATAACCCGTAAAGCCACGTTTACTGTCATCACTAGTCCAGATTCGCAATATGCAAAATACTGGGGTCATATGGAGGATATTTCGAATGGCGTTAAGCGACCAAAACTTAAAGGTGAAGATTCAGGCGCACCACAAGAAAATACTGAAAATGGTGAGGTATGGGCGGTACATAAGAATATGAGCGAAAGAAACTGTAGCCTGCCGACAAAAGATGCACTGCTAGAAATTTATGGGGCGAGCGGTGGGGTGGCAAAAAGAATAGGTTGGCCTGTAGGAAAACTTTATCGGAGCTCTAGCACCGGAACCTATGTCATCTATTATGTAGATATGTTAGCAGGAGGATATAAATCTAGTACTGCTGAGTACTACGCTTCATGTAAACAATAAAAATAAATATAGTTACCTAAAGAGGGATTAATACTCCCTCTTTATCTTTTCCACGGGAAGTGTAGTGGTCAACTAAAGCTGAATCGCCACGGGTTTAACGTAAGCGATCAGCTCGTGCCGCCTTGACGGCTATTTATTGGTGAGATCTACGTTCCATGGCAGCAGTTCACGTATGGGAAATTGAAACCATTTCTGCTCCGGATTCAACTGGCTGAAATTTAACCACTATCCGGTTTGTATGTCGCCGGGTTAGCCTGCTCTCTGTACTGCTGTCATTATTTGAGCTTTTTCCGGTTGTTTTGCATGCTTCTTGCAACCGGCTGGCGGATCTTCCCTGCATCAGGCCAGGATATTGCAAAATGGCATCGAAATCGATCAAAGTTTGGCATTCGAATCGATCATGATTTGGCATGCATCTCCGATCGTGGTTTGGCATCACAATCGATCACGATTTGGCACGCATCCGATCACTGATTGGCATCATGTCGATCACTCCGGGAATTAACTCTTTCCAGCACAGTCTTTGACCTGCCCCCAGGATTAGATACAACTCTCAGTTAGTAATGTCGGTTGGTTTGCTCTCAAATTCTCCGTTACGCCATCCCGCTGCAAATTCTGCAGGTGTCTGATAGTTCAACGAAGAATGTGGCCTACATTCGTTATAATCCTGCCGCCAGATATTAATGAGTTCCCTCGCATGAATAATATCGCTGAACCAGTGTTCGTTCAGGCATTCATCACGAAAGCGACCATTAAAACTTTCGATAAATCCGTTCTGTGTCGGTTTTCCAGGCTGAATAAGTCGCAGCTCCACACCACGCTCAACGGCCCACTGATCCAGTGCCCGACAGGTAAACTCAGGCCCCTGATCTGTCCTTATTGTTGCCGGATAACCCCGAAACAGCGCAATACTGTCCAGAATACGGGTTACCTGAACACCTGAAATGCCGAACGCGACCGTGACTGTCAGGCATTCCTTCGTGAAATCATCCACACAAGTCAGACACTTGATCCGGCGACCACTGGCCAGCGCATCCATAACAAAATCCATCGACCACGTCAGGTTGGGAGCGGCCGGGCGCAATAGTGGCAGACGCTCTGTTGCTAGCCCTTTACGGCGTCGTCTGCGTTTTACGCCCAGGCCATTCAGATGATAAAGGCGGTATACGCGCTTGTGATTAACATCCAGACCTTCGCGACGCAGCAGCTGCCATATGCGCCGGTAACCGAAGCGTCTGCGTTCCAGTGCCAGCTCAGTGATGCGTCCGGATAAATGCGCATCAGCAGCCGGACGCTGCGTCTCATAGCGGCAGGTCGACAGGGATAAACCTGCCAGCCTGCAGGCACGACGTTGCGACAGACCCGGCGCCTCACACATCAATACAACGGCTTCCCGCTTGTGGTCTGTCGTCAGTACTTTCGGCCCAGAGCCACCTGTAACGCCTCTTTATCCAGCATAGCTTCGGCAAGCAACTTCTTGAGCCGGGCGTTCTCTTCTTCAAGTGACTTAAGCCTTTTTACTTCAGGTACTTCCATGCCACCAAACTTCTTGCGCCAGGTATAGAAGGTGGCGTCGGAGATGGCATGCTTACGGCAGATCTCGCGGGCAGAAACCCCGGCTTCAGCCTCGCGGAGGATACTGATGATCTGTTCGTCGGAAAAACGCTTCTTCATGGGAATGTCCTCATGTGGCTTATGAAGACATTACTAACATCGCGGTGTATTAATCAATGGGGAGCAGGTCATCTTCATTGCTGTTTTTAGAGCCAATGGAGACATCGATGTCCAAAAAGAGAAAAGCCAGGAGTTCCATGGAAACCTGTTTTAAGATCCTTCAGCTCAAGTTAGACCAGAAGCTGACCAACCGTTGTATCGGGCTGACAATGAAAATCAGCTCCTCGACGGTTTTTTTGAAGTCCTCACCCGCTTTAAAGCTACCTCTCTGTCATGGCCCCTCCCCGCTGGGATGTCTCACGACGCCCTTGAAAAACTCATCTTCCCGGCTAAAGGCACATCCGCATCAGAGCTGATAATGCCTGACCTGCTTCACTTCGATACCGAGATGAGAAAGTCGGGTGTGACGCGGCAGCTGCTGTGGATGGAGTACAAAGCTCAGGCTGGTGAGCTGGCGATGGGGTACTCCCACTTCTGCCGCTGCTACCGGGAGTGGAAAAAACGCGCCGACTCTCCATGCGCCAGGAGCATCGCGCCGGCGAAAAACTTTTTATCGACTTCTGCGGCCCGACGGTCCCCGTCGTCAACCCGGATACCGGAGAGATACGCCGGGTGGCCATCTTCGTGGCCGTGATGGGCGCGTCCAATTACACCTACGTCGAAGTGTGCGAAGGCCAGGACATTATGTCCTGGCTGAACGCTAATAGCCGTTGCCTGACCTTCCTGGGGAGCATGCCGAAGCTGCTCATCCCCGATAACCTCAAAAGCGCGGTGAAAAAGGCCGATCGCTACGAGCCGGTCATCAACGACAGCTATCAGGCATTAGCGGAACACTACGGCACAGTCATCATCCCGGCCCGTCCCTATAAGCCGAAAGATAAACCGAAAGCGGAGAACGGCGTCCTCATCGTTGAAAGATGGCTGCTTGCCCGCATCCGCAATGAGACCTTCTACACACTCAGGTCGCTGAATACCCGCCTTCGTGAGCTGCTGACGGACATGAATAACCGGCCAATGAAAGGGTACGGCAACCAGAGCCGCGCAGAGCGCTTCCGTATGCTGGATGCGCCGGCACTCTCACCGCTGCCTCTGGCGACGTATGAGTACACCGAATACAAAGCGGTAAAGGTCGGCCCTGACTACCACGTTGAATATGCCCGTCACTGGTACTCGGTCCCGCATGAACTGGTCGGTCAGCGTCTGTCGCTGAAGGCGGGCCAGGCGGTGGTTCAGCTCTGGCACAAGGGGCAGTGCGTGGCATAGCATCCTCGCAGCTCGCATGAGTATGAGCACACCACCAATCCGCTCCACATGCCGGCTCAGCACCGTGGGCACGGGACCTGGACACCAGAACGTCTGATCGAGATGGGATGCAGTATCGGCCCGTTCACCGGCAGGGTTGTTGAGGCCATGCTGAAAGCGAAAGCCCATCCGGAGCTGGCCTACCGCGCGGTCCTCGGCCTGACTGCGCTGCAGAAAAAATACGGCAAAGAGCGGCTGGAAAAAGCCAGCTGTGTCGCCTGGCACTACAACGCGCCGGACAGACGCTTCATTGACAACCTGCTTCGATACCAGCGGGAGAACCAGGAACTGCCGCAGTCCGGCCAGGGCGAACGGCACTCAGCGGCGTCACTTGAGCATGAAAACCTGCATGGCCCGGGCTACTACCACTAACAGACAAAAGGAACAGACAGTATGAGCGATAACCTGTTAAACAAACTGACCCAACTGAAACTCCCGGCGATGGCCGGAAGCCTGATACGTCAGCGTGAAACTCCGCAGACCTACGATGAGCTGTCGTTCGAAGAACGGCTGACGATGTTGGTCGATGACGAGCTGTTGAACAGAGAAAACGGTCGCGTTGCACGGCTGAGAAAAAGCGCCAATCTGAAGTACCAGGCAGCCCCGGAGGGCTGCATTACCCGGTCTCCCGGGGGCTGCGCTCAGAACAGATGCGGGAACTGCTGAATGGTCACTATATCGTCCATAAGAAAAGCCTGCTGATCACCGGTCCGACGGGATGCGGAAAAAGCTGGATAGTCAATGCGCTGGGTGAGCAGGCGTGCCGGCAGAAACACAGCGTGCAGTACTGGCGTACGGGCCGGCTACTGGAGATGCTGGGACAGGGTCGTGTTGACGGCAGCTGGCTGAAGCACCTGAAGCACCTGAAACAGCTGCAGAAAACGCAGGTGCTCATCCTGGACGATATGGGTCTGGAGCCGCTGACCAACGCACAGTGTAACGACCTGCTGGAGATCATCCAAGACCGCTATGGCCAAAGCAGTACCATCGTGGTCAGTCAGTTCCCGGTAGACAAGTGGCACGGGCTGATGGAAAACCCGACAACTGCAGATGCGATCCTGGACAGGTTGGTGCATAACACGCACAGGGTGGTTCTACAGGGTGTAGTCGATGAGGAAAAACTCGCTGGTAGTGGGGTTTGATGGCCAATGGAACGAAAACGTACGATAAGAACATAACTATCTGATTTATATTTTTAAAATAATTAGGAATCTTTTGCTAAAAAAATAATCCTCTAGTTCGAGATGTTTGATGCTATTTTCTTCTTTTCTTTTGGGTACTTTTTAGAACCTGATGCTCAGTGGAGCAAAAATTCACTTTGATTCTTATCACGCTGACCCTAATTATTTTTATCGACCAAAGATTCTCGTTCGTTACCAACAATAACTTCGTCCTGTAACCAGCGTTCAAAAGCCTGAAGCGCCATATTATTGACTCCTGACCCTACTGGCTTTACAAGACAAAAGTTTTTACTCAAAGCGTCTGATGTCGGCCAAGGCGTGACAAGCGCTCCGCTATTGAGTTCTTTTTCGATGTACATACGCGGTACCAGCGCCACCCCCTGACCCGCCAGTGTTGCAGCGATTGCCATTTCATGGAGGTCATACCTTGGACCCAGAGACGGATTATCAAGAACAATCCCGCTTTCCTGGGCATAGCTATGCCATGCTTCGGGATTCTGCCGCCGGTGAATACGCGGCAACTCATTCAGTTGTTCAAAAATATCCCCACCTGTTAGCAACGCTGGATGACACACCGGGACCAGACGTTCTTTAAACAGAAAACATACGTGCATGCCTGCCCACGCGGGATCCTCAAAATGAAGCACAGCATCAAAACCACTCCCATTAAGGATGAATGGGTCGGTTCTGACAGCAATATTTAGCGTAATATCTGGATGCATAGCCCTGAAACCGCTTAAACGGGGAATAAGCCACCGGCAGGAAAACGTCGGCAGGGCGGCAATTTCGAGACTTTTACTTCCTTCAGGCATTCCACTTATGTACTGGGTATCCCTGTCGAGCCGCTCAAGTATCTCGCGTACATGATGTGCATAGCGTGCTCCGACAGGATTAAGTTTTACGCGGCTCCCGTTACGGTCAAACAACCTGCAGCTAAGCAGAGATTCAAGGCGGGCAATCTGCCTGCTTATCGCACCTTCCGTCAGTGACATCTCCTCTGCAGCCCGGGCAAAATTACCGTGTCTCGCGGCCACCTCAAAAGCCTGCAATGAGGCAGTGCTGGGGATTTTTTTACGCATATAAGTAGTTCCTGATCGTGTGGGACTTTTCATCAATCAGTGACTATGTGTCACTAAATGATGAAATATTATCGCTTCATAAACTAAAATTATGCATTTATCCTGATAAAAAATCACAGTAAGTTTCTATACGCTAACGCGCTCAATCATGCCGAGGCTCAAATGCTCTATACCGTAGAATGCTCCTATACCCACCCGGAAAGCGAGGATGAATGGAATGGGTTTTACAGCAAGGAAAAGCTGCCTGCTTTAGTTTCTGTTACCGGTTTTAGTACTTCTCAACGCTTCAAGGCGCTGACGCCCGGCTGCCCGGTCTACCTGGCGATTCATAACATCAGCAGTGCGGACATCATCGCCAGTAAAGAATACCGACAGAAAGGAGGGGGCAGTTTCGCACGCTGGCAGCCGCACATCACTGACTGGCACCGTAATTTGTATGAATGTGCAGAGGCTTTTCCGGCCGTATCTTCTGACCAAATACTGCTGCTCAGCACAGAACCATTAGGCTTTATCGAGACAGAGCTGGGATATCGGGTGCTTGAAATGCTGGCTTCAGGGTTGGAAAAACTTCCACCTCGCCGGGTCGCTTACGTTCTGCCGCGTGAAAATGCCGCACAGATCGCTGAAATATCCGGGGCATACTTTTATGAAGCTATAACAGCCCAGTTGCAGACACCACGTCTGTAGCCTCAGTCCCAGGGATCCATATCACCATGCCAAATATTACTTTTTATATTTCTGAAGATCAGTCTGACAGAATCACTGGTTTTCAAGACTTAACCCGCACTTGCTTTGCACTCTGTACAGAGATCCTCAATGCAGAACCGGATAACATACATATCATTTTTGTCAATGTCAGGCCGGGATGCGGACATCCCATTTATGTTGAACTCTTTTATCGTCTGACAGAATCGCGAACTCCTGAAGTGATGGATAAATTTATGCATGAACTCGACGCTGTCATCCGTCTTTCGACGGCGCTGACGGCGCGCATTCGCTGTTTTGGCTCCCCTGCGCTGCAAATATATGCACGCAACTAGTTCTGAGGTATTTATGAACCATACTTCCTTCATCTCCCGTCAGATTGGTGATTTTCTGGTTACTGCCTTGAGTGACGGCAACATGGCGGGCAGCCTGAATTTACTGTCGGGTATTGAAACATCTGATGCAGGGGAAATACAGCACAGCAACGGAATTAATGAGCCGGGCAATATCCATATCACTTGCTATCTCATTCGTGGCCGGGGGCGCATCATTCTGGTTGATGCCGGTACCGGAGGTCTTTACAACGCGGGAGGGATGCTTAAAAAAAATCTTCGGGCTGCAGGGATATCTCCTGCTGACGTAGACACACTTTTATTGACGCACTGTCACCCTGACCATATAGGCGGCCTGCTGGATGCTGAAGGAGACCCGGTATATAAAAACGCTGAACTTTACCTGCACCCACTCGAAGCTAAATACTGGGCGGATGATAGCAGGCTAAGAGAGGCAAACGAGCGAGGGTTGCGTAATATTTCTCTGGCCCGTCGCACTCTGGCTGCCTATGCACAGAAGCTCCGCTATACGGACGGCAGCGAAATAGCTGGAGGTATTAAACCTGTATGGCTACCGGGGCATACGCCGGGCCATACCGGGTTCCAAATCGACTCAGGTGATATGACACTGCTGATATGGGGAGATATTGTCCATTACCCATACATCCAGTCGGCACACCCAGATGTTTCCATCATATTCGACGATAACCCTGTTCAGGCTGAAGACACACGGAAAAAAACTCTGGAAAAAGTGGCCAAAGATAACCTGCTCATTGGAGGTATGCACCTTGGCAGACAAGGGTTTGCTTATGTCCATAGGGCAGGGAATGGTTATTGTATTAAATACTCTAAAGACTAAGTCCTTAACTATTGATGGGACTCATTTATGACCTTATAGACAGTCGAGCGGGCAATACTCATCTGTTGGGAAATTTCTGTTGCTCCCATTCCCTGTTCGTGCAGACTCAGTACCTGCTGTCTGTCTACCGTGCGCATGCGGCCAAATCTGATACCTTTTAGCCTGGCTTCCAGGCGCCCTTCATTGGTCCGTTCAAGAATACGATGGCGCTCAGCTTGGGCGACGGCGGAAAGGATGGTGACGACCATTTTTCCCATTTCGCCGTCGGTGCTTATACCGTCGTCAATGAATCGGACAGCTACGCCCACGGCGTCGAATTCTTTTATCAGATGGATCATATCGGCAGTATCACGGCCAAGGCGATCGAGTTTTTTTACCAGGATGACATCACCGTCCTCCACTTTCATGCGAAGCAGGTCTAGCCCATCCCGATCAGTAGAATTGCCCGATGTTTTATCGGTAAAGATACGATTGGCCTTCACTCCCGCTTCTTTGAGCGCTTTAATCTGAATGTCGAGAGATTGCTGGCTGGTTGAGACCCGAGCATAACCAAAAAGTCGCATAAGAAGTGTACCCAAAATTTCATTAACCAGCGGCGGGGAAGGCATAATCGGCTGGGAATAGCGCTTCAGCTTACCAGCGCCCGTTTTCTGGGCACCTTTCTGACGGATTTAACCCGGGTTCTGCCGGGTGTTCAGCAATTTGTTGCTGTGCAGCTTAATATCCGCCGTCCGGAAGTCCTCTCCCGCTACGCAGAACGGGATACCACCCTCAGAGAGCATACTGCGCTGATTAAGGAATATTATGGTTACCATGAATTTGGTGATTTTCCATGGTCTTTTCGCCTGAAGCGCCTGCTGTACACCCGGGCATGGCTCAGTAATGAGCGGCCCGGTCTGATGTTTGATTTTGCCACCGCGTGGCTGCTTCAGAATAAGGTTCTACTGCCTGGCGCAACCACACTTGTACGTCTCGTCAGTGAAATACGCGAACGGGCAAATCAGCGGCTGTGGAAAAAACTGGCTGCGCTGCCGGACAGCTGGCAGACCGCCCGCGTGACGGAGCTTCTGGACATTCCTGAGGGACAGCGAATTTCACCGCTGGAGCAACTGAAAAAGGGACCAGTCACCGTCAGCGGTCCGGCATTTACCGAAGCGCTGGAGCGATATACTCGGCTGCGAAACCTTAAGTTTTCCCGGCTGAAATTTACTAGCCTCCCCGCGATACAACTGCGTAATCTGGCGCGTTATGCTGGCATGGCGTCGGTAAAATATATAGCGCGGATGCCACAGCAGAGAAAGCTTGCCATACTCACTGCATTCGTTAAAGCGCAGGAAACAACAGCGCTTGATGAGGCCGTTGACGTGCTCGATATGCTGATCCTGGACATTACCCGCGAGGCGAAGAAAACCGGGCAGAAAAAACGACTCAGGACGCTGAAAGATCTTGATCGGGCTGCGTTGTTACTGGCGCGGGCATGTTCGTTATTGCTGGATGATAATGCAGATGATCCAGACCTGAGGCGGGTCATCTTCAACTGCGTACCCAAGAACAGACTGGCAGAATCCGTCAGCAAGGTTAATGAGCTTGCCCGCCCACAGAACAATAATTTCCATGACGAAATGGTGGAGCAGTACGGCCGGGTAAAGCGTTTTCTTCCGGCGGTATTGCGCGACCTGCATTTCCAGGCTGCGCCAGCCGGAGAGTATACGCTGGCCGCGATTCATTATCTGACCGAACTGAACGGATCGAAAAAACGCATCCTGGACGATGCGCCTGAACATATTATTACCGGTTCCTGGAAACGTCTGGTGTACGATGCGGAGGGCCGGATACAGCGAGCCGGATACTCACTTTGTCTGCTGGAACGCCTTCAGGATGCATTGCGACGCCGGGACATCTGGCTCGAAAACAGCGATCGCTGGGGAAATCCCCGCGAGAAGCTGTTGCTGGGGGAAGAATGGCAGGCTCAGCGAGTCCCTGTCTGCCGGGCGCTGGGACATCCCACCGATGGACATAAAGGCGTACAACAGCTGGCCGTTCAGCTGGATGAGACCTGGAAAGCAGTCGCATCCCGCTTTGAAGGAAATGCGGAGGTCCATATCTGCAATGACGGTAAATATCCTTCCCTGACCATCAGCAGCCTGGAGAAACTGGAGGAGCCACCGTCGTTGCATCGTCTCAACGGCCGGGTCAGACAACTGCTCCCGCCGGTAGATTTGACTGAACTGTTGCTTGAGATCGACGCCAGTACGGGATTTACACGGGAATTTACGCATGTCAGTGAATCAGGGGCACGGGCGCAGGATCTGCACTTCAGCCTGTGTGCGGTCCTGATGGCCGAAGCCTGCAACATCGGGCTGGAGCCGCTGATAAAGCACAACATACCGGCACTGACCCGCCACCGGCTCAGCTGGGTGAAACAGAATTATCTCCGTACAGAAACGCTGGTCAGCGCCAATGCCCGTCTGGTTGATTTTCAGTCCACGCTGGAGCTTGCCAGTCGCTGGGGCGGTGGCGAAGTGGCGTCAGCTGACGGCATGCGCTTTGTAACGCCGGTGAAAACCGTCAATTCCGGGCCTAACAGAAAATATTTTGGCTCCGGGCGTGGCATCACCTAGTACAACTTCGTTTCCGATCAGTACTCTGGATTCCACGGCGTCGTTGTACCCGGCACGTTGCGGGATTCTATTTTTGTGCTGGAAGGACTTCTGGAGCAGCAGACAGGGCTGAATCCGGTTGAGATCATGACAGACACTGCCGGTGCCAGCGACATTATTTTTGGCCTGTTCTGGCTGCTGGGATATCAGTTTTCCCCCCGTCTGGCTGATGCCGGGGAAGCCGTATTCTGGCGGCTAGATAAATCGGCAAATTACGGTGCACTGGATGAGCTGGCGCGGGGATGCGCAGATCTGTCGAAGGCAGAGAATGAGTGGGATGAGATGATGCGAACCGCCGGTTCGCTGAAGCTGGGCACTATCCATGCCTCAGAACTCATTCGCTCTCTGCTGAAAAGCTCGCGCCCGTCAGGGCTGGCGCAGGCGATCATGGAAGTGGGACGCGTCAACAAGACGCTGTACCTTCTTAATTATATTGATGATGAAGATTATCGCAGGCGGATCCTGACGCAGCTCAACCGGGGAGAAGGCCGCCATGCTGTGGCGCGAGCGATCTGCTACGGGCAGCGCGGTGAGATCAGAAAACGCTATCGTGAGGGGCAGGAAGATCAACTGGGTGCACTGGGCCTGGTTACTAACGCTGTGGTGCTGTGGAACACGCTTTATATGCAGGAAGCGCTGAGCTGGATGCGCAGTAATAGAGAAGAAACCGGGGATGAAGATATTGCCCGGTTATCCCCACTGGTGCACGGGCATATCAATATGCTGGGGCATTATACGTTCACACTACCGGAGGATATTCTGAAGGGAGAAATGAGAGCATTAAATTTCAATATAAACAGCGAATTATCTTCTTAGCGTACGTTTTCGTTCCATTGGCCCTCAAACCCCGAAGGGGGGTCAGACAGGTGAAACCTATAAAGAATGCAACCGGCGTAGCTGGGTCACGGCGCCCGTTACCTACGGCATTATCTTCAGCACCGGCTGGCGCCTTTATGCCCTGGCGGGCATGAACTGAACTTTACCCGCAACGTGCCGATACTTCGGGTTCACTTTGAGGAATTCCCCACAATAAAGGATAGCGAAAATGAAACACAGTATGCGCGCCGTGGTACTTCTTAGCCTGGCCCTGACGGGCTGCACCGCTGGCCAGAAATCTTCCCGGCCGCTGTATCTGGCGACAGCCATGCAGTCCCCGGTCTCGGGTGAAACACAAATAACGGTGCCGGCAGACAGTCTCGCCCCGCAACCGAACGCCCGAAATGTCATGCTGTATTCTCTCCGGCCGTTGCCCGGACATGCCTGGCGGGACACCCTGGATCGACAGTTCGCCGCCCCGGTAATGAGCATCAACGTCCTGCCGGGTCAGCAGGTACGCACGGTCGAGATAAGCGGCGACGTGAATTACTACGGGACGGAACGCTACGTGAACGGGGCTCTGGTCGGGGATGTAGTGAAGTCCTTCCCGGTGCCCGCACAGCGTATTCAGCTGACGCCGGGCAAACCCGTTGTGCTGAAGCTGCCGCGAGGCATTCGTTTTACCGTAAAACTGACCGCTGACCGGGATGGCCAGTGACAGAATCCGGCGGCGGCAGGTAATCATGTAATGAAGTGAGCAGGACCCGGTATTGAGCCGTTGATTCTGCCAGCCGGTTGATACCTTTTTGCAATGCGGAACGCCGGAACGACGCTCATAATCGCGCCCGGCCCCCGACAAGGACGTCTGACTCCCGGGGACACTGCAGGAAAGAATCCCGTTTATCTGCGGGCGGTCAGCTGCAGGGTGACGTGGAGCCCTGGTTGCAGGGGGGAGCCGTTTCTCTGCAGGTGTTTTGCTCCCAGAGGGATAGGCCTGGCTCGACATAGCATGCCAGTCGGCCATATAAGCATGAACCGGCGGCAAGCCTTCTGGCCAGGCACATACGTCAGCGGAAGGAGAGAGACCAGGTGCCGGCTTCCTGGATGGCCAGCCCGGGTAGCCGCTCCCAGGTGCAGTTTTTAGGCTCTCAACAATATCGTTCTGTACCCGAACGGTGGAACAGCTGCTGGTCACTGGAGTTATGGGCTTAATTTCCTGGCTGCAGGCAGCTAATAACCAGCGCTGGACGTTATGCCAGAATATTTTTCCGGTGCCGGGTATCTCCCTGACCTTTATTTTTTTCAGAATTTTTCTGGCCGCAAACTCTGATTTATTTCGGAACACCATCATGGCAGCGTGTTTGTCTTTTTTTTCAATAAAGATACTTAAATTATGAAAGTCGTTCATTCATCCCCCGATATATACAAGATATATTATCGGTATCTCCCGGGAAAATTTAGGTTAAATATACTTACTTAATGTAAGTAACCTTTACAGAATCAGAAGAAATTGCGGCAGAAAATATAAATAGACACCTTATCTTCAGATGTTATTCGAAAGTTCGGGGAGGTTGCGCCTGCTCATCCATAAAGCATAAGAGATGAATTTAATATACAGGCGCTTATCTTTATTATTCACTTTCTGCTGTTATCATGCCTTATTACGTCAGTTAGCCTCTGTTCTGAGATGGTATACCCCTTTAAACCAGGAGTTCAGGGAGACACTGTCATCGCAGCGCATGAAGATGCCGTTCTCCTTGTTTTTGACACTCAGCTGGCCGCGATTATCTCCGCAGGTTTTATCGAAGAACGCCGCAGCCTTTTCAAGGTTACCCGGGCCCTCCAGCGGCGGTGAGCTCAGGTCGTATGCCAGCCAGTCGGGGTAATTGTCTGCATTTACCCACACCAGACGCTCGACAACCATCAATGTTCCTGCCAGGAAAATCACAATCCATACCGTGTTAAAAATACCCCGTAAGCCCATTATTTTTGTGCCCTGTTACGTGCTGCCCGGGCGGTGTCTGATTCATCCTTCACCACCAGGCTCACTGCAAAAACTATGATAATAATGCACAAGATCAGCCCCCAGTATGGCGTTAAGTCCGAAACCCACTGGCTGTCTGCGATATCGCCCAGTGTGCGACTCGTTTTTTCCACTGGTGCCGCGACGGGCGCGACATCCTTACTCGCGACCATCACTCCACCACACTGCACAAGCATGAGCACGGGGAAACCGAGGATGCAAAGTTGTATAAAGCGTGTTAAAACATTGGCAATATTAATCATTCCCTCTTTTTATCACTCGTTTTTTTTGTCATTTGTTTAGATCACGGCAGGCCCGATCAGAACGAATTGCACAACCACAAACAAAACCAGAAGAATATTTTTAGATTGGATAAATATTATATCATTTTTTTTAGTTACCTCATAACTTTGAAAAGCTTTCCGATACTCGGGCCGTCAGTGAAAATAGTGCCATGTACTTTAATCATTTCCTGGAATTGTTTATCCACCTTCTCGTATATTTCGTTGGCTTGTATCAAGAACGGCAAATACAACTCACGCGTCATCGCACCTACTTCCAGTGGTGAGTCAGTGGACGGATATTGTTCGGAGAGTGCCTGCGTCTCTTTCAGAATCTGCAGTATTGATGCTGCCGCGTCACATGCATGCATATAGGCTGTGTCCAGCGCCTGAAAGCGATGCTCATATTCATGGCTTACGCACAGACCATAGGTGTTCAGGCGAAATCGTATCTGATCCATTTTGTCGCGTCTTATTTTGTGCCGCAGGACAGCCTGCTCAAGCGTTTTTATCAGTTCACCGGCCGATACTGTTGATCCGCTAAGACTTTCCCTGTCGACCTGATGCCGGATATAGAGCACAGGCAGGCAAACGTCATTCATTACACTGTTTTGTATGCCTAGCCAGATGTAATGCTCGTTGACCAGTTCAATGGCCAGTTTATAGCCCTCCTGGGTCGTCAGTTGGGGTAGCCAGCTGCGGGCCACGATGAAAGCGCATACCGCGGTGATGGCCATCGCGACATTGGCGACGGAAGCTATCCAGTCTGCGGCGCTGCCGCTATCGGCAACCTGATAAAACAGAACGACCAGCAGCACAGACAGGACGGCCACACCGCCACCGGCCGCACCGGCAGTCAGCCAGCCCAAAACCATCCGTGCGTGTTTCTGGTTGGTTTCCCACTGCCGGGCACAGAGCTTCACTGGCCGGCTTCCGTTGACGGCACCTTAACCAGGAAATCCCCGTTCCCGGCCGGCTCAAAACTGACCCTTTTTGTGTAATGCCACGCCAGCATTTTTTCATGTGCCGTCAGGTCAGAGTAAAGACGGCCATTTAGCGCCGGAAGTGAAGCCTGGTATTGCCTATCCAGTTGTTCTGTTTCTTCCTCTAAAGCCCGTTCTTCTTCGTCCGACAGACCTAAATCACGAGCCGGGAACAGCTCGTCGTCCGTCGTGAACATGGTGTCCTGTAACCGATAATTTTCCCTGCAGAGCTCGTCATACAAGGCTTTGCGACAGAGAGCGCTGGGAAAACGCTGCCATGTCTGCGAATGTGTCTGAGCCAGTGCATCGAAATTCTCGCCTGTGATGGCTTCCTGTGGCCAGCCGGCGGTAACCTCATTCCAGACAGCCTCCGCCAGCCCCTTCCAGACGGTACTCTTTACCGCCATTGGTGATGCCAGAATATCGTCGTCAGCAATGTTCCGGATACCTTTCTGGATAGCCAGGCGCAGCACTTCCACTTCTTTTACCGGTTGTTGTGTCAGGGTGACACAGCGGACGTACAGCTCGTCCAGCTCAGCCGCTGTCTGGTCATCTATATGTTTCGTAGGCATAGCACTCTTCCTTTGTACGTTTCACTAAAAATAATTAAATTAGCTTTCTCAGCTTATAAACTTATTTCTAAGTTTATAAGCTGAGAAAGTACCAGAAATAATTTAGTGTGCAAGGAGAACTAAGCTTTTCAGGTCACATTGTTGATGTCTTCAGGTACAGATCCGAAAATTACCAGTTTCGGATCTCCCGGAACCCCCTCCCCGCTCCACGGCCCGGCACCACTACATGTGGTGTCCCGTTCGGCTGCCTTTGCCACCAGATGTTGTATTTTTGCCACTGCCGGTGACCCTCCGCCCCCGCCAGAAATGGCGGTTGCGGTGCCCGGTCTCCCGTGCCACACTTCCGAAATTCGTGAATACGCAGAAAGTCGGATCAACCGGAAGCAGGGAAAGGGTAATTTACTGGAATGGCTATATGCTGGCTAATTATCAGTGGTGTGATTTTTACAGCACGGAAATACAAGGGCGATCAGCATTCCGACGGTGACGGGATGGAATGGTTACGTGACGTTATCATTAAAATGAGAATTATTTGCTCTGGAGAGAAATATGTTTACGGCATTCAATGACAGAAATGATTTCAGTTATGCCTTCGAAAAAATCCGCAACGCGATTTCCTCACCAGGAGAAAATAATTTTCATGCGGCCACTGACCTCGGCCTCAAGATTCTGCAGAAAAAGTACGAACTGTTCCGTCAGGAACTGGATGCGTCCGGTGAACTGGGTGACTGGGAATACGATCTTGATACCTACAATCACTGCATTACGGTACTCCAGCGTTATTTCTCCGGCAATTCATCAGGACTGATTGAACGTGATGCCCGGATTTACAGCCATTACCTGCAGGCTGAACACAAAGGGTTCGTGAAGCTGGCTGAGGAACTTGCTGCCGACCGCTGAAGCCTACAGAGGCGGGATTTCTCAACAATTTAAGGAAGCAAAAGTATGGGAAGGTTTGATACGGTCAGATTCCGGTACCGGATGCCGGACGGAGTAACCGGGACGGACTTTCAGACCGACGACCTGGACTGCGAGTGTGAATTTTACGAGATCTCCGCCGAGGGGCGTCTACTCCACTGGCCGGAGAACGCCGATGAACTGGCCGAGACCGGGTTTGACGGGTGCATCACTGTCTGCGCCCGTCAGTGCTATCACGTGTAATTACCCACGGACAGCTGGAATGGATAGAGGTGTGCTCGCAGGACAATAAGCGGTATCCCTTTGAACCCGCGAATGCTCTCCCGGAGCTGGGCTGAAGATATTTACCATAAAAGGACCATATAAGGTGGATCTACAAAAATTTGATGAAGCCAATAATGCCTGGCTGCTGACCCTGCCTGAGAGCCGCACAGGTGATCGATATCAGCCAGCATGCAGAGTGGTCGTCATCAGAACCCTGAAGGAAACCTACTCTCCTGCCAGTGGCAGTCTTGACGTGAAAAGAAAACTGGCTGGCCGCACATGCACTCTTTCCCTGTACTGGAACGGGGGAGGCTGGCATCAGGAGCCTGAATACAAAGCGGAGTTGACTGTTAATATATGGGATGGCACGACCGAACTCGACCTGACGAATTCGGATTTCATGCTTGACTACAATTTGCGGGGACGAGGACTTGGCTCCTGGATCATGATACAGCTGATTTCCTGGGCAAAGACGCTTCGAAAATATGCTTCGTCGGGATCGCTTCTGGAACGGTATCGGATTCAGGTTCGAACCAGGCGGAAGACTATCCATCCCCTTAACCGTAGGCGAGCTTCAGTACCCTAAAGGTCTTCATTGTCCCCTTATCGCTGTGCCTTTGCACAAGGGAGTTGATGAGCTACACCGTCTGTGTGAGAGCCAGAAGCTGGAAATTGATAGACTGAAATCCAGTCAGTCATATCAGGCAAAACAAATCCGGTATCTGACTGAACGTCAGTGGGACGTATTACTGATAAAATTCATATGCTTCATTATTTTCTCTCCCATTTTTATTCCCTGCTGGCTCTACAGCAAACTGAAACAAAGCCGTGAGACAACCCATGAAAAATGATCTGCCCGGAAGACTGAAGGCTCAGCATCTCAGTAAACAAAACCTGTCTACTGAGGACAACAAACAATGATGCCGGCAATATCAGGTCAGGGCGTTTCTTTTTCGGCCGCGCAGCTGCCGGTGGCCATAGACTACCCGGCCGCACTGGCCCTGCGACAGATGGCTCTTGTTCAGGATGAACTGCCAAAATATTTGCTGGCGCCGGAAGTGAGCGCCCTGCTCCACTATGTCCCCGATCTCCACCGCAAGATGCTGCTGGCAACCCTCTGGAACACCGGCGCACGCATTAACGAGGTGCTGGCGCTGACCCGGAGTGATTTTTCTCTGGCGCCGCCCTACCCGTTCGTGCAGCTGGCCACACTCAAGCAGCGGGCGGAGAAAGCGGCCCGAACGGCCGGCCGTGCGCCCGCCGGCAGTCAGGCACATCGACTGGTTCCGCTTTCCGATGCGAACTACGTCAGCCAGCTGGAGATGATGGTGGCTACGCTGAAAATACCTCTTGAACGACGTAACAAGCGGACCGGCAGAACGGAGAAGGCGCGTATCTGGGAGATCACAGACCGAACCGTCCGCACCTGGCTCAGCGAAGCGGTTGAAGCGGCAGCGGCTGACGGGGTGACGTTCTCCGTGCCGGTGACACCGCACACGTTCCGTCATTCCTACGCCATGCACATGCTGTACGCCGGTATACCACTGAAGGTGCTGCAGAGTTTAATGGGACATAAGAGCATCAGCTCGACGGAGGTGTATACGAAGGTGTTTGCGCTCGATGTGGCGGCACGGCACCGGGTGCAGTTCCAGATGTCTGAGAGTGATGCGGTCGCGATGCTGAAAGGAAATGGATAGGTGCTATAACGAATTCAGTTTCTTCGCTTTTTGCTCGGCCCCGTTTGTCCTAGCCACGCGGCCCCACCGACTTGAGCCGCTGTGGGCCGTCACCGATGAAACCATGCGCAAGTGGCTGAAGCAGGCGGTGAAGCGGGCCGGAGAAGACAGTGTATATTTTCCCATTTCGGTCACGCCGCATATGTTCCGCCACAGCTATACCATGCACACGCTCTATCACCGGCAGTCTAGGACAGTCATTCAGGCTCTGGCCGGGCATAAGGAGCCGCGTTCGATGGAGGTTTATATGTGGGTGCCTGCGCTGGACCCAGCGGCCACGCTGGCCGAGACGTTTAGCGGGGACGGGCGTGATGCAGTTGAGATTTTACAGACACTGCCACCGCTGAAATGACATTACTGCTTTCCACAATTTACATAAGCTATGGAGAGCAGAATGCCCACTGCATAAACTGCAGTAAGCAACATAAGCTACAGTGAGTATTTTCTTCCTGAAAACGCCTGCCGTTGCGAGCCAATAATAATTCTCAGACCGGGTATAAGAGCTTTCAGACAAGCGGTACAAACGTACTGACAGGAGACGCCTCGCCAGAGCTTATATAAACTATAGTGAGCAGGTTACTCTCCGGAGCCATTAATATAAGCTGTGGTGTGTAGCAACAATAAAATTACTCATTACAGCTTATATTCAGGATGTTTTGAACAACTTCTCCAGATCATCAAGCGTGATCCCCAGTTTTTCTAGGACAGCCAGTTTTTCAGCCATTTCCGGACTGACATCCCGCTTCGCCGCTGGCAGCAGCGGGTTTTCTGCACTTTCATCGTTAGGTGCCTTCAGCTTGGGACGTCGGTAGTGGATACAGAAAAGCTTTGTCCGGCCGCGCTGAATCTCGGTGTAATCCAGGTATCCTATGTCACGCAGCTGCTCAATGGCACGCCTTACCGTTTGGTTCTGAGAAAAGACCGGAGATTTCAGATTCAGACGGGCCCGGAGGCGCGACAGCGAGATAGGAGCCGGATCCCGCGGAAGACTCTCAATAAAGGTGTAGAGTGCCTGAGCTGATTCCCTGCGCTTCAGGGCATTGATAGCCTTGAGTTGCAGAAGTACTTTGCGGTCAAACTGATAAAGTTCAAATAAACGCGGATCTGCCTGTAACTGAACAACGTCTTTCTCCGTATCGTAGTAGGCAGACTGGACCAGGTGCGTGATGTACTCTTTGGTGTGCTTTTCGGTAGTGCGGGAAAAGGAAATCACGGTACCCGCAATGCGTTTAAGCGATGGACTAATGCGCTCCCGAAGTTTGCGGGACAACTGGCTTGAAGGGATACCACACAGTTTAGCGAACTCGACGAACGGAAGTTCCACTTTATCCCCAATAACCTTATGCCGGGCAAAGGAATGGACGATCCCGACCCAGGTCTTGAAATCGTTATCCATATCAAGCCGTGGGCCGGTGATCTCGACCTTATCAAAGCCTTCAGCTCTGGCAAGAGAAAGCCGCGTCAACTCTTCAGTAGCATCCGTACGGGAAAGCGTATTCTTTTTACTGTTTTTCAGAGATTTGAGCGTGGGAACGAAAACACCAAGCCGCATCAGTGCCACAGGCTGGACCGTATTACTTCCATTGGGCGTGAGGTTAACTATTTCGCCGGAGGATTTATCCACCTCTTCAAACAGTTTTTTTATGTCCAGATTGTCCTTGTCCAGATAGCCTCCGGGCGGTGGGAAAGTAAAGAATAAGAATGCTGATTGCTAACCTGTAATAGCCGTAAGGCCTGGTACAAGCAGCTTCATGTTATACACAACCCAAGGTATGTTTCTGGGCCTCATACTTACTGTAGTTTATGTAGTTGACTCATCACAGTATATCCTTTACATGATACAGCTTATTGTATACCAGTTACAGCTTATGATTATCCTTCTATAGCTTATGTGATCATCCCCCAAGAACAGAGCTGACAGGGTCTGCAGCGATCCGGGGATCTTCTTTGGATCTTAAAGGGATCGTTTTAAGGATCTTATTACTGGATCGAAGAACTGTATATGTGGATAACCCACTGAAGTAAAATCGTTAAGATATGCAATTTCAGTGTTAAAACACTGGCGCGTACCAGTTCATTTTAGCAATGATGATATTGCGGTTCCTCGCCCGTTCGCTCGCGTTGCTCGGTCACAAGGCTGCGGCGAGCACTACTTATATTCTGGCTGCACCGTGACGCTGAAAAGATGAGCTGGCCAGCAGGAGTGATATTTCCTTATGTCCCTAACGCGGGACAAAAACGAAAGATATGCACTGGAATCACCGTCTACTTAGAGAGAGGGAGGGGGCCGACCGGAATGCTTTGGCATTTAGTACAGGTGACGAAACTGTTTAATCGCTGTTGCTGGTAGGCAGAGCCTGAGTCTGGTGCCTCCCCGCCCTACCAGTATTCGCTGATGGCCAGACAGGGAGTGCCAGGAAAGGGTGATTAGTGGCGGATCTGCGCCAGGTCGTCTTCAGTCAGACCGGTCATTTTCATGACGGTAGTACGGTCAATGCCGTTCTGCAGCATGGTACGGGCAACTTCAAGTTTGCCTTTTTCAATACCACGTTGTTCACCCAGCTGGATGCCCTGCTGGATGCCCTTTTCAATACCCTTCTGTTCGAGTTGTTGTGCGATGGTCATGAGTGCGTCTCCGTGTTGCGGCACACGCTGTGCCAGTTCGCGTACAAAGGCTTCGGCGTCCGATGTTTCGCCTGCCTGCACTATATAGTGTACCAGCGATATTACCTGTGATGAAGACAGATATCCGGCCAGCAGGATGGGCGCCAGCCGGTCAACCAGTTCTGCCAGGTCCCGCTGGTGAATATGCTTTTGCAGTAAAGTTAGGGCAGCCATGCTGCGATGGCTGGCGATTTCATCATCCGGAATAACCGTAACGTCTGCCAGCGGGAAGGCGCTGCTGTAGAGTTTGCCTGCCAGCGACGGATCGTCAAACTCATCCAGCCACCGGGTGGAGTACGGATACGGGCTGCGTTTACCCGTATAGAACAGCACCGGTATCACCAGTGGCAGTTTTTTATATCCTGCCTCCAGGTGTCGCTGCATGGCGGCTACCGCATAGCGTATAAGGCGGAAAGCCATATGTTTGTCCGGCGTTGACTGGTGTTCGACCAGAACATGAATATATCCGTCGCCGGCTGTAGTTTTCAGGCTGTAGAGGACATCGCTGAAATACTGGCGGAGATCATCCTCAACGAACGAGCCGGATTCCAGTTTCAGCGTGCTGAGATCGCAGACTGCGCGCAGCTCTGCGGGCAGGTGGATTTCCATAAAGTCACGGGCAATATCCGGTTGCGTCAGAAACTGCCTGAACGTGGCATCATGGGGAGTGGGTGTGCTGTTTTTCTTCTTCATCAGCCCTGGCTCTGAAAAATGACCCGTATATGTTATCACAGCTCGGAAAAAGCTAATATTGACGGAGAACGGAATTGCCATTCCTTCAGGGGATCGTTCCGGGGTGGTTCGGTCCCCCTTCTTTACCATACTGATCTTTAAGCATGACCGGGTTTAAAAAGATAGACCCCAATGTGACAGGCTGACGCGCCCGTCGAGCTTGTCCAACCCTTCTCCTGCTCAGATGCAAGCTCTGAACAGACTCACGGTTTGCGCTGTGGGTCAACAAAATGATTGTGGACGTAGTGCCCTCTTCTCCATTTAATCTTCGGCGCCTCCTGTGAGAGTAAAATCAAAATATTATGAATTATTTCTTGCAACATGATTCTTTTTGTTCAAAATGACAAAAAACGTCATGAGGTGATAAATGGAAAATATTGAGCAGTTACGGAAAGTCGCCACACGTGCAGGTAAACTTCTGACATCCTTGAGCGAAAGTATTCGCCAGCAAAAAGAGGAATTGAAGCTCACCGAGTTCTATCAGGAATACAGCAAAGCCGCCTTATATAAGCTGCCTAAGCTCAGCAAAGGGAGTGTTGAGTATGCTGTGGCCGAAATGGAAGCCAGTGGCTACATTTTTAAAAAGAAACCTTCCGGCAATACGATGAAGTACGCGATGACGATTCAGAACGTCATCGATCTGTATTTCCATCGTAAAGTACCCAAGTACCGAGATCGCTTCGATAAAGCCTTCGCTATTTTTGTATGTAACCTTAAAGGTGGCGGTTCCAAGACAGTTTCTACCGCTTCATTATCCCATGCCTTTCGGGCTCATCCTCAGCTTCTGTTCGAAGATCTGCGTATTCTGGCCATCGATTTCGATCCGCAGGCATCTCTGACAATGTTCCTGAGCCATGAGAATTCAGTGGGCTTGGTTGAAAATACGGCTGCTCAGGCCATGCTCCAGAACGTGTCTCGTGAAGAATTACTGTCCGATTTCATCGTGCCGTCAATTATCCCGGGCGTTGATGTTATTCCTGCTTCCATTGACGATGCATTCCTTGCTGAAGGCTGGAAGGGATTGTGTGAGGAACATCTGCCCGGGCAAAATATTCATGCAGTGCTTAAAGAGAACATTATCGACAAGCTCCGGTATGACTACGACTTTATCTTCCTTGATAGTGGTCCTCACCTCGATGCGTTCCTGAAAAACTGCATCGGAGCGGCAGACTTGATGTTGACTCCTCTTCCACCGGCAACGGTTGATTTTCATTCTTCCCTGAAGTTTGTAGCCAGCCTTCCTGCGCTTATTGATTCGATCGAACAGGATGGGCACACCTGCAATCTCACCGGAAATGTCGGTTTTATGTCTAAAATCCTGAACAAGCCTGATCATAAAATTTGCCATAGTCAGGCCAAAGAGGTATTCGGTGCCGATATGCTCGACATGGTTCTGCCGAGGCTGGATGGCTTCGAGCGCTGCGGGGAGACTTTTGACACAGTTATTTCCGCAAATCCAGCTACCTATGATGGAAGCACCGAGGCGCTTAAAAGCGCAAAATCAGCAGCGGAAGACTTTGCGAAGGCCGTATTTGATCGCATTGAGTTCATTCGTACTAACGGAGGTATGTGATGTCGAATGAGAAAAGAAAAACCATTGGCAGACAGTTAAATACCCAGGCGTCAATGGTCGAGATGACTGACACCCAAAGGAGTCAGGTATTTACCCTAAAAACCGGCAGGAAGATAACGTTCAGGTTTGTTCGGGTATCTGCATCGGACGTTGAAAGTAAGACATTCGTAAACCAGGAAACCAACGGAAGAGATCAACTTGCTCTGACTAGGGAGTCCCTGAAATCTATTATCCAGACGATTAAGTTTCAGCAGTTCTTCCCCTGTATTGGCATTCAGCAAGGTGAAAGGATTGAGATACTGGATGGTTCAAGACGGCGAGCCTCAGCGATTTATATCCGTACAGGCCTTGATGTAATGGTTACCGATGAACTTTTATCAGCTGATGAAGCTCGCCAGCTGGCTAAAGATATCCAGACAGCTAAAGAGCATAACCTTCGGGAGATTGGCTTAAGATTGATGGCTTTGAAAGAGTCTGGATTCAATCAAAAGGAAATTGCTGAACTGGAGGGATTATCCCAGGCTAAGGTCACCAGGGCACTGCAGGCGGCAGCAGTACCGCAAGAATTGATTTCTCTGTTCCCGGTTCAGTCTGAGCTGTCGTTTAGTGACTATAAAATCCTGTTAGAGGTTAATGAAAAACTCAGTGAAAAGGGCTTAACGTCTGAAGGGCTCATTCAGTCTGTCTTAGGTCAGCATGATGCAATTTTGAGTAATTACGAGCGACCAGAAGACGAACAGAAATCCAGTATACTGAAATTGATTTCTCAGGCATCTCAGGCATTGATAGCTCCGCCTCCTAAGGAAAAGTCAGTAATTTCCGCACTCTGGACCTTTGAAGAAAAGGATAAGTTCGCGCGCAAGCGTGTGAAAGGGCGTACGCTGACTTATGAGTTTAGCCGTATGTCAAAAGTGGTTCAGGATGAACTGGATAAAGCTATCAACGAGGTCCTTGATAGAAATTTGAGTCAATAGTTTCGCCACGGCGATTTCATATCTAACTTATTGAACTTAAGTAATTTATGATGAGAATTTCAAGGTGAAATCGCCACAATTTCAAGTCAATTTCGCGGCAGGAATATCTGCCCAGCGTGTCGTATAAGCTGGTGAAAGTAGTTCCCTTTTCATCTGCCACTCGGGGGCAATCCCCCGACCGGCGAACCATATTTTCCCCTTGCCCGAATGGTTAATACCGTCCATGACTTTCATCAGCTGATTACTGTTGCTTCGGGGCTGAGTATCATCGAACAGGTTCAGCTGCGAAACCCCGTCAGGAGTGAAATCATTGAGCATGCAACCCGCTTTTGCATATCGATGGCCATTCACCCAGATCCGATCCAATGCTTTCACCGCTGCGGCTATGATGTCCCTGGTATCCTGTGTGGGAGTCATCAGCTTCTCACTGGCCACATTCCCGTAATACGGTTCGTTGACCGCGAACGGTGACGTCTTCACAAATACAGCAATGTTCCTGCAGAACTGTCGCTCGCCGCGCAGTTTTTCAGCTGCACGCTCAGCATACTGACAGACTGCCTGGCGCATGGCTTCATACGTCGTGACACGCTCTCCAAAGGACCGGCTGCAGACAATCTGCTGTTTTGGCGGCGGCGCTTCTTCAATCGAAATACAGCTTTCTCCGTTAAGTTCCCGGACGGTTCTCTCCAGCACAACGCTGAAATTTTTCCTGATAAATACAGGGTTCGCGCGCGCCAGCTGCAGTGCCGTAGTGATGCCCATCGTATTAAGCTTTTTTGAGATCCTGCGACCTACTCCCCAGATTTCTTCCACCGGCTGTAGTGAGAGCAGTTTCTCCGTTCGCTTTGGATTGCCTGAAGTCAGAGCAAGTACGCTACCAAACTGCCGCCATTCCTTAGACGCCCATTGTGCGCTTTTAGCCAGCGTTTTGGTCGGCCCCATCCCGACGCCGATTGTCAGACCCGTACCGGAGCGCACGTGCTCGCGCAGCTGCCGGCCGAAGTCCTCATAATCGATGCAGCTGTCTATACCGCGGATATCCAGAAACATCTCGTCAATGCTGTACTGCTCCACGCGCGGTGCCAGCTCCTCGAGATGAGACATAACCCTGTTCGACAGCGATGCATAAAGCTCGTAATTGCTCGAGAACGTGATGACCGGTTCCGGGAATTGTGCCGTCCTCAGCTGGAACCAGGGGACGCCCATTTTAATACCCAGCCGTTTCGCTTCAGCACTGCGCGCGATAACGCAGCCATCGTTGTTGCTGAGCACCACAACGGGCCTGTTACGCAGGTCCGGACGGAACACTTTTTCACAGCTCGCATAGAACGAATTCACATCAGCGAGCGCAAACATTAGTTAGTACCCCGCGTCTTATGTATGAATGCTATCACCACGCCGAATATCTGTAGTTCCTCCGGGTAGAGGGGGGGGTAGGCGGGATTCATCGGCAGCAGGGCGATTCGGGGTTTAAGCTGCAGGCGTTTAACGGTGAACTCGCCATCTGTTTCTGCGATGACAATATCTCCCTGCATGGGTTTTTCGGCTTTATCGACAACCATCAGGTCGCCGGAGTGCAGGCCCATGTCTTTCATCGAATCGCCAATGGCCCGGACAAAGTAGGTCGCGCTGGGGCGACGGATACAGTAGGCGTTCAGATCCAGTTCGTCTTCGGTATAGTCCGCTGCCGGTGAAGGAAAACCTGCCGGACAGCGCTCTGTGAAAAGTGGTGCGGTGAACAGTGCTGGCTCAGATGCGGGAGAGACAAAAAGGATCATGGCATACCTCTTAAAATACCTGTTTTTATATACAGTATTATTTAAGATATTTCCCGTCCTGCAAGGAGAATTTTACCGGCTCCTGCCAGGTCATTGTTCTGGCGGATAAAACAGGCTCGGGGTTATCCACAGAAACGGTGCATAACCCTGTGAGTGGATGTCCGGGATATCACCGTCTGCTAAGATAGCGGCTCTATCAGTTCCCGGCCCTGGTTCCCGGGATTGCCAACTGCCCGGCTGACAGCGTGCCATGTGAAATCTTCGGCGGAAAGACTGCCCTCACGGGCAATGTCTTCCGCCTCTTTGCCGGTTGTGTTTTCGCTGAGCCATTTACGTGCGGCAGCCGGTGAGTACACGAGCGGTCGCCGAATGAAAAACGGCTGTTTCACGCCGTTTTGCTGTTTCCACTCGAACCAGCCGTCGGCAAAAACAATGGCCCGTCCGTGCTCCCAGAGTGGCCTGAACATCCGGCTGTTGGCCGCAGTTTCACTCCGGGCGTTGATAAGAGCGGGCTTGTTCCACCACTCCGGGGCATAACCCCAGTGAACAGGATCAAGATGCAGTTGCGAGTGGCGCTCACTCAGCAGCAATACTCGCGTTCCGGGCGCTACGTTGTAGCGGCCGACGGGCTCAGGATCATACGGAATATCCCGTTCTGCTTCTTCTCCGAGAAAGGCCAGGTACTCCTCGCGGGAGTTGTACTGCGTAAACCGACCGCACATATCGTTTCTCCGGTGAAGATTTCACATGCGAAATCTGTGTTTTCATCAGTTCAGAACATAGGCCGTTTTTCAGGTTCCTGCCATCGTGTGGCCGCCGTGCCGCTACTGTAGCCGGGCCGCTTCGAATGCAAGGGTTCGCTCTGCCGGTGTCCTCACCCGGTCGCAGTTTATTTCAAAGGCATTACCCGCTGTCTTCCCGTCGTTTTCCGGCTCAATTTTCGCCGTCAAACCGTCCAGCCAGCGTGGGCTTTATCACTGCGCTGCGGCTTGCGGCACCGCCCCTGCATTCTCCGCTTTTCGCCCGGCTGTCGTATCGGCACGGCGTAACTGGCGCCGCATTTGAGAAAGGAGAACTACCATGTCCCGATTTATCCAGGGTAATTGCGTCCATATCATGTCCGGCTTTCCGGATAATGCTGTCGATTTCATTCTCACCGACCCGCCATATCTCGTCGGTTTTCGTGACCGTCAGGGGCGTACCATCGCCGGCGATAAAACCGATGA
Source organism: Cedecea sp. VD22 (assembly GCF_037150195.1). Taxonomy (NCBI): domain Bacteria; kingdom Pseudomonadati; phylum Pseudomonadota; class Gammaproteobacteria; order Enterobacterales; family Enterobacteriaceae; genus Cedecea; species Cedecea sp. VD22. The sequence goes on along the minus strand of NZ_JBBCPX010000017.1, from coordinate 20,833 downwards.
ATGGCTGCAACCCGCCTGCCATGAGATGTATCGCGTGCTGAAAAAAGACGCTCTGATGGTGAGCTTCTACGGCTGGAACCGCGTCGATCGCTTTATGGCTGCATGGAAAAATGCGGGATTCAGCGCTGTCGGCCACCTGGTGTTTACCAAAACCTACACATCGAAGGCCGCATACGTGGGCTATCGCCACGAATGCGCCTACATCCTTGCAAAAGGCCGTCCACGTCTGCCACAAAACCCGCTGCTGGACGTGCTGGGCTGGAAATACAGCGGCAACCGGCACCACCCGACCGAAAAACCCGTAACCAGCCTGCAACCGCTGATTGAGTCCTTCACGCATCCCGGCGCGATTGTGCTCGACCCCTTTGCCGGCAGTGGCTCTACCTGCGTGGCCGCGTTCCAGGCTGGCCGTCGCTACATCGGTATTGAACTGCTGGAGCAGTATCACCGGGCCGGACAGCAGCGTCTGGCCGCCGTCCGGCGCGCCATGCAGTACCCGGCCGCTAACGACGAGTTCCCGGAGGCTGCGTAATGAACTATGCCGGACACGAAAAACTCCGCGCAGAAGTGGCGGAAGTCGCCAACAGCATGTGTGACCTGCGGGCGACGCTGAACGGGATGGAGCACCGCTATCGCTTTGACTCTGATGTGCTGGCCGAACGCCTGACCCGTCAGACCCTTTTTCGCATCAATGCCCTGTTTATGGCGGCATACAACGAAATTCTTGAGCTGGATGCCTGCTTTAAGGACTAAGGAGAAAAACATGTACGGAACCTGTGAAATCCTCTGCCGGTTGTTGCGTGAGCAGTATCCCGCAGAAACCCCGCTGAACCTGATTATCTGGTCCCCGGCGGATATTGAAGCGCTGGCCGACGGAATGGAATATGCCGTTTCGGAACAGGACACAAGGGCGGTACTGGCGCGTATGGACGCCATACCGGAGGAACAACGGCTTGAGTCTGGCGTGTCTGCCAGTGCGGTGATGGATTTGATTGAGCAGGTGAAACAGGCCGTTCCGGCGGTAATGGTGCCGGCTGACCTGCTTGAAACCCTGCTGATAACCGCTGAGCAGGCGTTGTGGCACAGGGAATGGTCCGCGCGGGATGAGAACCATCCGGTGCCGGAAAGCGTGACCTGTCGCCTGACTGATACGGCGAAAGTTCGCGCCTTACTGAAAAACTGACATCCCCACGCCGCCCGGGCGGCGTGTACTGAACCCGTTCAGAGTAACCCATTATGCAGGAAATCACCACGTTAACCGCCCTTATCATGCGCCGTGCGCGCGATTTGATCGCTGATTATGGATGGCCTGACCATACCGATGTTGATCAGCGTGATCCGGTAAATAAACCGGGATGGATAAGCATTTATGTCCGTCTGGATGCGGCAAATATTGTTCATCTGCTGCCTTTGCTTTTTACCGGTGACGTACCCGCAGAGCTGCAAAGTGCCATGACAAAAATAGCCGGGACGCCAGCGCAGATTATTTTATCCGGCAGCCGCTATGCCGACGCGCCGCAGCTTCCGGAGGACGGAACACAGATTGCGTTCCCCTGGGCCGGGGAATGGCTGACGGAGCCGGAGATTCAGGCTGTAACGGATTGCCTGTTCCGCGCCGTGCGGGATATCTCCCGGCAGGTCCGGGAAGATGCGCGCCGGATTCAGGCGGCGCTGACCACGTGCGGGAATACGCTGTTTTACCGTCAGACCCGAAATTTCCGTCTGGTTGTTAAGGAAAACGATATGCCCTGCTGGCTGGACGACGATGATGACAATTTGCCGGTGGTGCTCGATGCCATCCTGAACAAAGGGGCACGCTACAGCAGCGTCGAGTTCTTTGTTATCAGCGACAAAGTGGAACAAATCCTGGCATGTGGCCAGATGTGCGATGTGTTGCGTATTCCGGGCGAGCCTCCGCGCCGGTGGATGGATTTAACCCTGTTACATGAGGTCATGGCAGAAGCGCGTGCAGAAATCAGTCTTGTCCGCAATGCCCTGTCAGCAATACGGCCTGTGTAGCGAACAGCAGGGGGCGGCGGCCCCCTGAATCTGGCACGAAGGATAAGGATGTCGCCGGCTCCGCTTTTACGGCTCTTCCTCCACGTTGTTCCGGCTTCGCGGTGAGTAACTTCCCGTGCGGCCTGCGGCAAACGCCGTGCCTCTACTATAGCCGGGCCGCGGCTGATGCAAGGGAAGCGTAAACGCCGTCACCTTCACCCGGTCGCAGTTTATTTCATACGTTATCCGCCGTCTTCCCGTCGTTTTCCGGCTCAGTTTTCGCCGTCAAACCGTCCAGCCTGCTCCTGCTTTTTTACTGCGCTGCGGCTTCGGTGACGCCCTTGCATCCTCCGCTTTTCGCCCGGCTGTCGTGTCGGCACGGCGTAAGCCGGAACTCAGACGACATCGACTAGGGAGGATTTTTTATGAGCACTACGACCACCACACCCGCTGTTTACGTGGGCACGTATCACAAATACAACTGCGGCAGCATTTTCGGCAAATGGTTTGCTCTGACGGAATTTGACGGCAGGGAGGATTTTTACGAGGCCTGTCAGGCGCTGCATGCCGATGAATGGGATGCCGAGTTTATGTTCCAGGACTGGGAAGGTATCCCGTCGCAGTTCGTCTCTGAATGCTCCATTGACTGGGATTTTATCGCCGCTTACAAACGCGCCGAAGAAGAGGGCAGGGAAGCCGCTTTTATCGCTTGGGCGGAGTATACCGGCGAATGTGACTATGACGCGTTTGATGATGCGTACCGCGGCGAGGCGGAAAGCGAGGAAGACTATGCGCGGGAGATGGTGGAGGACAACGGCCTGTTAAATGAGGTGCCGGAGCCGCTGCGCAGCTATTTCGATTTTGAAGCCTGGGCGCGTGACTTGTTCAGCAGCGGCTATGTGTTCCATGACGGCTATGTCTTCAGCAACTGATTAATGTCCGGCGGGGAAACCCGCCGGTTAAGAATAAAATGTATGAAACTTGCACCGGAAACCCGCGAGATCCTGCGACAGTACAAAGCCCTGATTAATGCCCGCCGCCGTGATGCCGGTCAGCGGGAACTGACCACCGCGCAGTTGATGGATGAAATCTGCGAATACATGACCTGTCAGTGTGCCGTGTACATCGGCGGTCATTTCATCTTACAGGGTGGAAAAGGCCAGTAAGTATGATGGCAGGCGTCCGGGCCGGAGGGCGCCTGTCAGCCCGCGCGAAAACCCGGGCAGGCTGCGCCTGCCGGAGAGAAACTTCGCCGCGCCTTCGGCGCCGCGCTCTCTCCTCTCCATTGTCAGTCGCTGAAGCCCTGGAATGCACGTATTATCAGGGATATCTTCCTGTAAAGCAGAACGGTGATGCATATGTCTAAGTGGAATATCGCCTCTTTCTCAAAAGAAGATCAGGATAAGGTTTCAGTCGATAAAGCCGCCGCTGCCGTTGCCTGGCAGGAAAGGATGAACAGGCCTGTGGTGCCAGAGCTTGTTGAACGGGAACAGCCTGAACATCTTCGCCAGTATTTCCGTGAACTGCTTGAAGTTCATCGGCAGAACAGTCAGCAGCTGCCGCGCGCAAATGCGCCCGAATATAATAAACCCGGAGATGAGCAGCAGAAGTGATTCTTATAGTCAGTGTGTCCAGGGAGGAAGTTCTATGCGTATGTCTCTGATGTTTGCAGCCGTGACTCTTTTAACCGGTATTAACCTGTTGTTTATTCCCTTTCAGCCTGTACCGGCTCTGTGGGGGGGGAATCCTGGCCGTTGCTTTTATCCTGTTTAATGTCGCGGCGGATAAACTGCGTCAATGGAGTGGCGTTGCATGGATTATCGTTGCCGGCATCATCATCACGTTGATGCTGAAGGGGAAGGAGCCGGGGGACGAATTAAGAGTGCTGATCACCGTTTTTGCTTTTCTTGCTTCGGCCTGGTACAGCATTGTGCAGTACAGAAAAGAAAAGCATTTTCGCTCCTGATGTTCCCGGCTGGCATCACGCCGGATAATTGTCAGCCATCTCGTGACTGCTCCCCGCCCTGTTGGCGAGGTTTCCCACTAAGCCGCATGTAATCCATTCTTATCCTCCCGTTCTCTGTTTTCTGCCCGTTCCCGTTTTCACTGCGGGCGTCCGGGCGGGCTGTCGTGAACGGAGCCGGTAAACCGTCTCCGCCCTGCGGGCTTCCATCCCATGACGCAACACCAGGGCTTGCAGCCTCCGTTCCGGAGGCGCCGCCTCTGTCGCGCCGTCACCTGCGCTCCCTGCACCCCGGCGAAAATCAACGGCCGCCGGGCTGTAAGGGGCAACGCCGTTTCGCTCCCGCGCGTTCCGTCGTTGTGGCGGGTTCCTGCTCATTCCTTGCCTGGTTTTTTCCCCCTTTTGAGTCCTTTCGCCGGGGCTGAGACAAGCACAGCCGCTGTCAGCTGTCCAGGGTAAATGGCACGCGGTAAACCGCGCCCCGGACATCCGCCATCGCCCGCGCTGGTTTACGCCCCTGCGGCGAACGGCTCTCAAACGGGTGAAGGTAACAACCAGCGGGGGCGTTCAGCAGGTCCCCGCAAAACGTCAAAACCGCGGCCCCGGCAACTCAACGGGTGAGGGTTTTTAAAAGCAAAACAGGTTCAGAAGGAGGAGCAACATGAGCGAGGCGCTGGCGGTTTTACCCGACGACACCTTTACCCGCGAACAGGCTGAGGTCGTTGCGGCGCAGTACATCAACGTGGCAATTGAGGACGATCAGGGTACACATTTTCGCCTGGTTGTCCGTCAGAACGGTGAAATGGTCTGGCGCACGTGGAACTTTGAGCCGGGCGGCACGTACTGGCTCAACCGTTATATCGCGGACTACGGTATCCGCAAGCCGCAGTAAGAAGGTGCCCTGCCGGAGTGGGCAACTCCGCAGGGCCGGACAATCATCAATCAGTGAGGTATTAACTATGTCAGTAACCGATGTTAAAGCAAAAGCACCCAAAAAAGCGAGCAGCAAAAAAATCACGAAGGCGCAGGAAGAAGCCCTGAAAGCCGCCCTTGAGGCCGCTGTCATCGAGTATGTTCCGCTGTCCAGTCTCGCTAAATCCCCGCTGAACGTGCGCACTATCCCGTATTCCGTGGACAGCGTTCGCGGTCTGGCTGACTCCATCGAGGCGCTCGGACTGCTGCAGAACCTGATTGTTCACACCCTCGCGGACGGACAATCCGGCGTGGCCGCAGGTGGCCGCCGACTGACTGCCCTGAATCTGCTGGCGCAGGAAGACCGTCTTGCGGCCGATCATACCGTCATGGTGAAACGCGTCTCAGACGACATTGCTGCCCTTGCCTCCATTGCTGAGAACGAGCAGCGTGCTGCCATGCATCCGGCAGAGCAGATCGCGGGTTTCCGCACCTTAGCAGAGCAGGGTAAAAGCCCCGCACAGATTGGCGATGCGCTCGGCTTCGGCTCCCGCCACGTGCAGCGCATGCTGAAGCTGGCAAACCTTGCCCCGACCCTGATGGACTGGCTAGCGCAGGATGAACTGACCGTTGAGCAGTGTCAGGCGCTGTGCCTCGAGGGCGATCAAACCCGTCAGGTCGACGTGTACGAGAGCGTAAAGGCCAGCTGGCCAAACGCCCCAGCGCACCTCATTAAGCGCGCCATTACCGATACTGAGATGCGCACCGACAACGCTAAATTCCGGTTTATCGGGCGCGAAACTTACGAGGCAGCAGGGGGATATCTGCGTGAAGACCTGTTTAGCCAGGACGAGGGCGACGGTACGGCTGACAGCGTGCTGGTCGAGCGTCTGGTGCAGGAGAAGCTGGCACGTATCGCGCAGGACATTCAGCAGCGAGAGGGCTGGGCATGGAGTCGCGGACGCGCAGCCCGCATCTGGTATCACGGCGATGACGGAAAAGAGTTCGTCCAGCCCGACGAACCCGAACCGGTGTACACCCCCGAACAGCAGCAGCGCCTTGACGAACTGCATGAGAAGTGGAACAGCTACGATTCCCGCTGCGACGAAACGGACGCGCTGGAAGCCGAAATTGATGCAATTAAACAGACCGCAGAAGCCAGCGCGTGGACTGACGACATGAAGTCAGGCGCGGGGGTGATGGTCAGCCTGTACGAAGGGCAGGTGTGCGTGCAGCGCGGTGTGCGCCTGAAAGCGGATATGCCGGAAGAAACCGAAACCAGCAGCGTTACGGTGCCGTTCACCTCGCGCCAGCCTGACGCCGCAGAGGGGATCAGCGTTCCGCTGCTCACGAAAATGACCTCCGAGCGTACGCTGGCAGTCCAGGCGGCGCTGATGCAGCAGCCCGAAAAGGCGGTGGCGATGATGGTCTGGCGCATGTGTACCTGCGTCTTCTCGGGCTGTCTGACCACGGCGCACCCGTTCCGTATCAGCCTCACCGTGTCTCACGGCAGCCTGACGGAGAACGCCCCGTCCGGTAAGGATGGCGCAGCGTTTAACATCCTGATGACCGAACAGGCAAGGCTGAAAGCCCTGCTGCCGGAAGGGTGGGAGAAGGACTTCACCACCTTCTTTGCCCTTGACGGCGGGGTTTTGATGTCGCTGATGGTATTCTGCACGGCCTGTTCCGTTGACGGGGTACAGACCCGCGATATGGGGCACACCTCGCGCAGTACCCTCGATACGGTCGAGGCGGCAATCGACTTCCACCTGCGCGACTGGTGGCAGCCGACGAAGGACAACTACTTCGGCAGCCTGAAACATCCTCAGATTGTCGCCTCCCTGAAAGAAGCGGGGCTGACGGGCGCGGCGGGTGACGCGGAGAAGATGAAGAAGGGCGATGCAGCAGCGCATGCGGAGCACTTTATGCAGCACACCTGCTGGGTTCCGGCATGGCTGAAAGGACCGGAGCCAGCGGCTGAATCCGGTGCTGACGACGCGGCTTCAGATACCGACAGCACTGGCAACGATACCACCAACACGGCACACGCCGCCTGATAACGGAGAGCCGCCCTGCGGGGCGGCAATAAGGAGATACCCATGCGCACTATTCTGACCCCCGATGTACTGAAAACGATGTCCTGTGATGAGTTTGAGGACTGGCGGGACAGCGGCGAAGACTTCCGCCGCGAACTGACCCACGCCGTCATGCGTGACCTGTCCTGCCCTGAAAACTGGGACATAAACGGCGAGTACCGCAGCGAGTTCGGCGGCTTCTTCCCCGTGCAGGTGCGCTTTCCCCCCTCGCACGGCAACTACCATATTGCCGTGTGCAGTCCAGGTGCCATCAGTCCGGCGTGGATGGTGGTGTTCGTGCCCGCCAGCGGTCGCCCGTTCTCCGTCATTCGTACCCTGAGCGGCTACCAGCCGGAGCTTGTCAGCCACACCGTCAGCCTGACGGCGCGTCTCGATGCGGACGGATACAGTCAGGCCAGCATCATCAGCATTCTGGCAGCGGAGGGCGCGGCATGATCCCCTCATATCTCTCTCTGGTCCCCTTCAGCCCTGAGCGACGCGCCGCGATGGAGGCCATCGCTGAGGTTGAACGCCGGCGGTCGCGCGGCGCGGTTTCCACGATGTACCCGTATGCCAGCGCCTTTTTCCGGCGGCTCACGGGCAGCACGCGCATCTCACTCAGGGAAATCCATCATTTTGCGCCGGTGCTGACGGCGCGGGAGCTGCGGAGCAGCAGGGACAGCTGGCTCAGTGCCATCGATGCGCTGATTGAAAGTCGCGGGACGCGTTGCTGGCTGCCGCTTCCTGTCGGTGCGGGTCAGCGCCTCTTTCCGGAGGTGGCCTTTCAGCAGACCGAGCGGGTTCGCTGTCAGGACGCCCTGCGGGATGAAAAATACACCCGCCAGCGTCGCAAAGAACGGTGTCAGCGTGAGCGGGCGTACCAGGCGCTGGCGGGGCAGGCGGAGATTGAGCTGGCATTCCATACGCCGGAAACGGTCAGCAGCTGGAGCGCGCGCTGGTCGGGGACTGAACTGCGCCAGTACGACCTGGAGGAAATGTTCTGGCGCTGGAGCGAGCGTTTCCCGTCACTGGCGCCAATGGAGCGCTGGCTGATGGAGAGCCAGCCTTTCTGGACGGTGATGGCTGAAACGGGTGCGCTGGCACAGGAAAGCCCGGAACCGGTCAGGGAACTGGAGCGCTGGATGGTACCTAACAAGCTGACAGCACGGAGCCGGGTATGAAGTGGCGTTACTCACTGCGCTGGAAGCGTCCCGGTCCCTGTCCCGGTGAGCCTGAGCTGGCGTCAGAAGTGGTGGAGGCAGGGAAGCCAGCCCCTGAGTCCGTGATGTCACTGTGGGTGGCAGGAGCCGGATATGCTGTCTGCGTTGATTTTCTGTATGAACGGCCGAGCAGGCGCTGGAGCGATGAGCGAAAGGCGGCAACCCGTCGACGGAATCTGGCGCGTCGTGTTAACAGGATCGCGCCCCTGTTTGCTGATGAACTCATCGGGCGGGAACTGACGGCGCGACCGGATTATTTTCGGGGAAAGTCGCCTCACTGAGGCTGATATCATATCCTGCCAGAATACGGTCGGCAGGGTGCTTAAAAGGGATAATTTAGAGATGAGATACTGGATACTGGTCGCGCTGTTAAATGGCCTGTTTACGCTGGTCATACATTACGCGGCGCCGGAGATGTTCGGAAGCACGGCGTATTATGCCGGGTGGCAATCTGTGCCCTGATTGCGCTGGTTATCACCTGGCGCGATCCGCCTGGTATGCTGGACAACGTGCTCTTGTTTCTCTTTAAGTGGGGAATTGTGGCTTCAGGTCTGGCGTTTTTTATCTGGGGTATCGGATACAAGCTGGAATTCTGGGGAGATCATAACCCCGATGAAATTTTCAGCAGTGCATTCGACACCATTTTGCCGAATCTGGCGGTGCTGAGCGGTGTTCTGATTCTGGTCAGTGGCTGGGAGTTCTGGAGGCGAAGGTAACAAATAATACTCCAGCGTGAGGGCAGGAGAGTAAAAAGAGCGGTGCCATCTGCGTTCTTGATAATAATTGGGTAGTGCTTCCAATCAGTAGAACATGTACTTTTCAATGAAGGAGCCGATGACTTTTTCGTGGATTTCCACGGAACGCGAGAAGCAGATTGTTTTACGTGCCAGCCTCTTAATGCGGGTGCGGAGGGTCAGGTTGTTACGTTCTATACGTTGCGTGAAGATTTTGCCGGTCAGGTGTTTCTCCTTCGGCACTTCTCTGGCGCAGCTGCCCCAGTCATCGCTGGTCACCATGCCGATACTGAACGGAGTCAACAGGGCTAACAGTTCCCGACAGGTCTCATCATTCCGTGGTCCGAACGTGTAAGCCAATACACCGCCAGTTTTAGTATTGTAAGCGTACCAGAGCCAGTGTTGTTGTGCTTTGCTTCCAACGAAGCTCCACTGCTCATCCAGCTCACAGATAAGGGCAACATCGGCGTGGGCGACAGGCGCAGATGTTATTCGCTGGGGCGAGAGCTTTTTAATGCCCTTATGACGGTATTGATACCGATCTTCAGTGTTCTGGCAGTATCGCGGATACCTGCGCCGTTATGTGCCATTTCAACTATCTGCGTCTTAACGCCGGGTTTTCTTGCTTCATAGGAGTAAGTGAGCTGGAAAAACGCGCTTACATGAGCGACAACGGAAGCGCTCATGCTGGGAACAACTACGACCATGTCGATAAACTTCATCGGAATGACAGCGCGGACAATGAACAGTAATGGTAGCCACGGAAACCTCAAATACCCGTAGATTACCAGAAAATTCTATCGATTGAAGTCATTACCTAAGATGGGTTAGAATTATTTAGATTGATTTAATGGATTAACTTGAGTATGAGTATGACAAAATTTAATATTTCAATTTCTTTAATAGTATATGGTACTAGTTTATCCGTTTTTGCTGGAGCGCCAACGATATATGACTCTGGATCAAGATCGTATGCCAGTTATCTCACTTATAGTGAAAAATATGGAACCTCATCAAGTTTTGTTGTGTCCAATCCTGGGACAACCGTTTCTGCTGTATACAGCCCTGAATCACCTACTAGCGGCTCAATAAGTATCGGGAACGGTGCAGCAACCGGCGATACTGAGGCCTATATGCTTATCCAAAATGGGGCGAATGTATCAGCTGAACAGAATATATTTATCGGTAGCAGTAACGTATTAAATTCCTATATCACCGTAACCGGTTCGGGTTCATCCTTATCAGCACCCCAAATACGCGTTGGTAATGCTGATGGAGGAAAGGAAAATACCTTAAATATTACTGATGGTGGTTCGGTAACAGGGTTTGATGTTTATGCTTCATATCGCGCAGATGGAACAATTAATGTCCAAGGTGAGGGATCCACATTAACCGTCAAGCCAGGAAAAGATGCTACGAATACTCCTTTTGGATTGTTAACAGTTGGCACTAATGGGTATACGGGAACACTTAATGTTTCAGATAACGCGACAGTTAACGTTGTCGATGGGGCGATGTTGAGTCTAGGAGGGACGGGGCTAAGCAGTGGTGGAACTGGCACTTTAAACATTACTAATGGTGGTGTTGTCAATGCAGGACTTGTTGCCGCAGGTAATAGTATTGATAGCTCGGATACTTCGATAATAGTTATAGGAAATGGTTCCCAATTAAATGCCACCACTCTTTATCTTGGTGCTGATGATGGTTCATCTAAAGTTACTGTTGGAGATGGTGGTAAAATTTCCTTATCGGAAAAGCTAGTTCTTGGGATGAGTTCATCGGGACGTTCAGACATTACTTTAAATAAAGGTGGTACACTTTCTGTCGGTGGAACTAACGGAATCTCATATGGTAGTAGTAACAACCCAGCTCGATTTACTATGAATGGAGGGACGTTACAAGCTAACGAATCTAGCTTAACGAGTAACGTTGATATGATCCTTGGTGAAGAGAGTACTTCTTATTTTGATACTAATAGTCTGGGAATCTCACTCTCAGGTGGATTGAGTGGTTCAGGCTCGTTGGTCAAGACCGGTTTAGGAATACTCTACTTATCAGGGAGTAATACCTATAGTGGTGACACTCGAGTTGCAGAGGGGAGTTTGTACGGTGGCGTAGAGAATGCTATATCTTCCAGCAGTAGTCTATACCTGGCTGCCAATGCTATTTTTGATCTAGGTGGATATGATCAGAAAGTAAACTCTCTTTCTGGTGAGGGTAGTGTCATTTTAGGTGATAAGCAACTTACCGAAGATAATAAAATAAATTCATCCTCGAACTTTTCTGGCTCTATTTCTGGATCGGGCAACTTAGTAAAAATGGGTGAAGGTAAACTTACTTTAGCTGGTCTGAATACTTACACCGGAGCCACTACGGTCTCAGCAGGCACCCTTAAAACTGGCGTGGAAGACGCGTTTGCTAATACCTCCGGCGTGACCGTCTCTGACGGCGCAACGCTTAACCTCGGCGGCAACAGCCAGCATATCAATGCAGGTATGGGCACCCTGACCAACAACGGCACCGTACTGATTAATGACGCCGGCGCTGACGTACTGGCAAAAGTAGTGACCCTGTACGGCGACATGATAAACAGCGGTCTGGTGGTGATTAATAATGGCCCGACTAACGCCGGCCAGACGCTGGCGGTAAACGGTGATTGGACCGGCAACGGCGGCACGGTCTCTCTCGGCACTGTACTGGACGGCGACGACAGCCTGACCGATAAGCTGGCCATCAGCGGGAACGCTTCCGGTACCACTTATGTCAGTGTTGCCAGGGAAGGCGGGACCGGCGCACAGACCCTGGAAGGTATCGAACTCATTACCACCGGCAGTTCCACGGCGGATGCCTTTGTGCAGCGCGGGCGTGTCGTCGCCGGCAGCTATGAGTATCACCTGCAGCAGGGCAGCGCCTCCGGCGCGAATATGAATAACTGGTACCTGACCAGTCAGAGTGACAACGGTGGTAACGGTGGTAACGGGCACACCTATCGCCCTGAACGCGGGAGCTACGCCTCCAACCTGCAGGCCGCGGCCACGATGTTCAGCATGCGCCTGAAGGACCGTCAGGGCGGCAGCGTCTACACGGACCCGGTTACCGGCGAGCGCCATGAGAGCAGCCTGTGGGTACGTTCGGTAGGCGGTCATACGGAAGGTCGTATGTCAGACGGGCAGTCAAAGTACTCGGCTAACCGTATGGTGTTCCAGCTGGGCGGGGATGTCCTCAACGGCAGTCTGGGTGCCGATGATGCCTGGCACCTGGGCCTGATGGGGGGCTACGGAAAACAGTACAGCAACACGCACAACAACCTGTCCGGCTATAACTCAAAAGGCTCTGTATGGGGTTACAGCACCGGCCTCTATGGTACCTGGTATCAGAATGCGAAGGACAAAACCGGCCTGTATGCCGACAGCTGGCTGGCCTGGAACTGGTTCGATAACTCGGTTAAGGGCGACGAGCTGTCTTATGAGAAGTACAAATCAAAAGGCCTGACGGCCTCTCTGGAAACAGGTTATGTCTTCCATACCGGTTCGTATGTAACGTCAGGCGGGATGGAAAACAACGTCTATGTGACGCCACAGGCACAGGTACTGTGGTCCGGCGTGAAGGCTGATAACCACACGGAAGCGAACGGCACGACGGTGGAAGGTCGCGGCAGTGATAACGTCCAGACCCGACTGGGTGTGCGCCTGTCCATGACCGGACAAAGCCGCCAGGACAAAGGCTCTGTCCGTCAGTTCGAACCGTTCGTGGAAGCGAACTGGGTGTACACGGAAAAAGACTATGGCGTCAAGATGGGCGACAGCAGCGCATACCTGCAGGGAAGCCGGAATGTGGCGGAACTGAAAACTGGCGTAGAGGGCCGCGTGAGTGAAAATCTGAGCGTCTGGGGCAGCGTGGCGCAACAGCTGGGAGGGAACAGCTATCAGGATACACAGGGTATGCTGGGCGTAAAATACGCCTTCTGATAATAAGAAAAGCAGTGGAATACAAAGCGCCTCTCTCGGGGCGCTGACTGAATTATTCATACTATAATCCACGGCATTTATAGAGTAGCTAAATCTGCTCAGGATTAGCTTGAGACGGTAGTGCTTCCAATCAGTAGAACATGTACTTTTCAATGAAGGAGCCGATGACTTTTTCGTGGATTTCCACGGAACGCGAGAAGCAGATTGTTTTACGTGCCAGCCTCTTAACGCGGGTGCGGAGGGTCAGGTTGTTACGTTCTATACGTTGCGTGGGTAGTGCTTCCAATTAGTAGAACATGTACCTTTCGATGAATGAGCCGATAACTTTTTCGTGGACTTCGATGGAGCGTGAGAAGCAAATCGTTTTGCGAGCCAGACGCTTGATGCGTGTACGCAGAGTCAGATTGTTACGCTCAATACGTTGCGTAACAATTTTGCCGGTAAGATGCCTCTCTTTCGGAACTTCTCTGGCATAACTGCCCCAGTCGTCGCTCGTAATCATTCCGATTTTGAAGGGGCTCAATAGCGCCAGTAAATCCCTGCATGTCTCGTCGTTACGGGGGCCAAAGGTATAAGCGAGTACCCCGCCCGTTTTGGTATTGTATGCATACCATAGCCAGTGCTGAAGCGCTTTACTGCCAACAAAACCCCACTGTTCATCGAGTTCGCAGATAAGAGCTACGTCGTCGTGAGCGACTGGCGAAGAGGTTATCCTGCGGGGTGCGAGCTTTTTAAAGCCCGAATGACGGTATTGATGCCGACCTTCAGCGTTCTGGCGGTATCGCGCACACCGGAGCCGTTATGAGCCATATCGACAATCTGCTCTTTGATACCGGGTTTTCGGGCCTCATAGCGATAGGAAAGCTGGAATACACGGCGACAACACTGGCAGCGGAATCGCTCACGCTGAGTGGGGGTGAGTCCATGCCGGTAAACTTCATCGGAATCACAGCGGGGACAATGGACTGTTACGGTAGCCATGAATACGCCTCAAATAACGGAAGGATATAATAAAATCCAACCATTCAGAGGCATTACCCGATATCCAAACTGACCCCTTCATGGAGCTTGAGCTTGGCGACGACCGCAACGGACAGTATTTCACGCCGTATCACTGTAAGCACACCCGTTTTAGTTCCACGCACTTTTTGAGATTTCCGGGTTTTTGACCCCTTCCCAATATCGATGCCAGGTTAAATCAGAGGTCCGGACCTTTTTGCAGACTTCGGATAAATTCCTCCGGTGTCAGGTTGTTTAATGATGAATGAGGTCGTTGCTGGTTATATTCCTGTCGCCAGCACTCGATCTTCTCCTGAGCATCTTCCAGTGACAGGAACCAGTGCACGTTCAGACATTCATCACGCAGGCTACCGTTAAATGACTCAACCAGGGCGTTATCAGTGGGCTTCCCGGGGCGGGAGAAGTCCATCGTTACCCTGTTTTCATATGCCCAGCGATCCAGCGTTTTCGAGATAAATTCGCTGCCGTTGTCCGTCTGTAGCCGCTGTGGTACACGCTGCTGTGTTTGCCTGATCCGTTCCATCACGGCAACCACATCGTCACCGCGAAGTCCCTGGCCTACATCAATCGCCACGCATTCACGACTAAAATTATCGACTACAGTCAGGGCCCGGATCCGGCGTCCGTTGAAGAGATTATCAGCAACGAAATCCATGCTCCAGCACTGATCCACAGCGGTCACGGTCGGGCGAATACGTCTGTGCCTGGCTGTCACGTGCCGCCGCGGGCGTTTTGACCGCAGGTTCAGCCCTTCCAGGCAGTAAATCCGATGGGTTTTCTTATGATTTATTAACCAGCCTTCCCGTCGTAAAAGAATATGAATGCGCTGGCAACCGTAGCGAACTCGTGCTGCTGCAATCTCTATTATCCTCTGAGTCAGGGCCCTGTCATCGCGGCAGCTACGGTAGTTGTACACCGTGCGACTCTGCATCATCAGACGGCAGGCACGGCGCAGACCAATTCGGTAGGCGTCCAGCAGATAAGTCACAGCTTCCCGTTTCTGGACGGGCCTCAGAACTTTTTTCGAATGACATCCTGGAGCATTTCCTTTTCCAGACTGAGGTCTGCCACCAGATGACGGAGCCGCTGATTTTCATTCTCAAGTTGCCGTAGACGGCGCAATTCTGTCACGCCCATCCCGCCAAACTTTTTCTTCCAGTTGTAAAAAGTGGCTTCAAAAATACCCATCTTTCTGCACACTTCCTCCACCCGGGTGCCGGTTTCGGCCTGTTTCAGCGCAAAAGCGATCTGTTCTTCGGTATAGCGGGTCTTTTTCATGACGGAATGGCCTCTTTGTTTGATGAAAGAAAGACCGGATACTTCAGTTTAGACTGGTACTGTTTTCAGGGAAGAGATCATCACGTCCAGTCACTGCTGGCGAGGCTGCTGATGCCGGACGTCGACGAAACGATACGCCGTGAGGGATTCGTGACCGTCAGCGATCCAGCAAGCGGTGCGGCGGGAATGATTGTGGCGTATGCGGAATATCTGCTGGAGGCGGGCTATAGCCCGTCTGAACATATGTTCGGAAGCTGTATCGATATTGATCCTGTTGCGGCCGATATGGCGTTTATTCAGCTTTCCCTGCTTGGTATTCCTGCCGAGGTGGTCACGGGCAATACGCTGACGATGCAGTTAAACAGGGTGCGGTATACGCCTGTGTACTACATCAACAACTTTGGTAAGCGGCTGGACGATCAGCGCCGTATCAGTGCCATGCGCGAATTTTTGCGCTGTATAAATGACGCTGCATAGCTATCCAGAAGGGCAGGGGAGTGTCCTGCCTTTGGTGGCATCAAAGGCCGCGCGCCTGCGGCGCAGAATAAGCTGGCTGCGCTGACGCGCTGCCTGCGTTATTCCGGCGCGAGGTTGTCTGAAGTTCCTGTCTTTTGGTTAGCTGATTACTATTCTTCATTCTCCTGCTGGCGATGGTCTTTATTATTCTGCCGCTGATATGGATATTATCCTTTCTTTTCCGGGCGTCGTCCCTGAAGGGACACGGCTGTCGTGAACGGAGCCGGTAAACCGTCTCCGCCCTTCGGGCGTCCATCCTGACGCAAATTAAAATTCACGCTTGCTGCATCCAGAATGGATGCGCCGCTTTCACCGTGGCGGTAATAAATTACCTCCACTCTGAAGCCCGTAACGGTAATTCGTCTTACGCCGATTTTCCGTTACGGGATGTGTGCATTCTCCTGGTGTGGCTATCGCCCGATTTCATCAGTTCGCGGAGGGCTGCTTTTAGCATCAGCCAGTAAGGAAATAAAGGGGTATATAAACGCTGCGCGCGCCTTTATTTCCTTACTGTCAGCTGCTCATTGCCCTTCGCCGCTCAGTGATGAAGTCGAACGATGTAATAACCCAATGAGGAGAAAACCAGAATGCACACATTAAATGTCAAAACAGCCACTCGTGAATCAGCCGAACAATTTAAAATCGATGAACGCCAGCGCTACTCTGTTACAGATGGTGATGAACGTCTGGATTTTATTCCTGCGCTCTTTTTTACGCCTTCTGCTGATAACATGATTGCCAGCTGGTTACGTCAGCATTCAGATTATGATGGCGGTTTCTGGAATTACTGGATTATTCCGCAGGGCACCGGAGGAAACGTGGCTCCGAACTGTGTCAGATTCACCACGACGCAAACCGGATATATCGCACCGGAAGGTGAACAGCGCTATAACATGGTTATTCCCGGTAATTACTTTGAAGCAGAGGTCAGTGCCGATGCTGCCGGAATTATTGCGACCCTGATGATCATGAACTGGTTGTCCTGGCAGGTTGCAGATATGGGGCCTGAATATTCGAAAGTCTGTAAACACCTCGTCGCTCGTCAGGATGCACTGAAAGACTACATCAGTATCATAAAACACCCTGAAGCAGATTTAATTTATCGGGATATTGATTGACGACATAAATACTTGATGAATAAAAAGACCTCCTGTTGAGGTCTTTTTACTGTTTTGCAAGAGTCTGCGCTGCATTTTTATTATTCTTTATCGCCCTATATGTTGCCTCAATTTTTCTGGCATAGACATATCTTCTCTGCGCCTGTTCTTCTGTTTTCCTGAAACCTGCATTATAAGCGCCCACGGCCTGCCAGCTGACTCCCCACTTTTTGAATGCAATTGCAAGATAGTAAGCCCCGGTGTAGATATTCATACACGGATCGGAAAGAAGGTGCTCCGGTTTTATTCCATAACGAGCCAGTTCGTTAAAGTGCTGGGAGTCCACCTGCATAAGTCCGGAGCCAAAACCCGAAACAGGATTGTAGCCTTTTACGTCTGTGCGGAAGTTCGATTCATTCCAGGAGATTGCCCGAAGCAGATCCGGATCTATATGATAATCCCTTCCTGCAAGATCAAAACAATCAGCAGCGTTCAACATTCCAGAAAAAGCCAACGTTAAAAACGTAAGAGCAATCCGTTTCATTTTTTCCCTCCGGGCACCATGCCGGAAATACGTTAACCCATCCCATGCCCAGACTCAACTAATATGCACTCCTCACCACCAAAAGCACCACACCCCACGCAAAATTAAAATTTTGCTGATTGGCTCTTTAAATCATGCAGTTAGATAAAAAGTAATGTGAAATAATTTATTTTAATGTTTGTAAACGACTCGGTAGTAAGTTCTATTCGAGTTGGTAAAAACTCTAATCAGAGTCATTTGTGACTATTTTTAATAAATCCATTGAGTTATGACTACGGCGAGTCTATATTCGAGTCGTGAATTTTTACAGTGTGTGTCGGCATGCAAGTCGTTTGTTTTCTGGCTGAGAGTCTGTGCCGAGTCGTGCATTTTTAGCTTTTCAAAATATTATGATGCACAGACGTTTTGGGAATATAAATAAGGAGAAAATTATGGCCAGAGTTCAGGTCTATGTAAGCGATGAAGTGTCAGAGAAAATAAGAGTAATCGCTGAAAAACGTCGCGCTGAAGGAGCGAGAGATAAAGATGTAAGTTTTTCGAGCATTGCATCAATGCTGGTCGAACTTGGTCTTCGGGTCTATGAAGCGCAAATGGAAAGAAAAGAGTCTTCCTTTAATCAGGTGCTCTATAATAAAACTATCCTTGAAAATGTAATGAAAACTCAATTTATTGTCAGCAAGCTCCTGGCGATGGAGTCGCTGAGTCCGCATCTCGCAGGAAATGAAAAATTTGATTTCAGGGATATGGTTACGTGTATACGTGAAGATGTGCAACAGATTGTTGAAAAATTCTTCCCACAGGAGGAAGAGTCTCAAGATAATTAGCTGAAAATGTTTGATAAATAGGATTTAGATCTGCTGTTTTTGAGTGACTTTGTCGTCAGTAATTGATATATTTTATGCAGACATAAGTAAAATTTGATGCCCGCCATTCAATTTGGTGGGTCGCCGGTACACCGGGCTACTACCCCGAGTGTACCGACTATACACAGAAACCTTCAGAGGAGGCTTCAATGCACCCGCGCGATCCTAGAGATCTCTCCCAATCAAGTCAATCATTAGATGATGTTCTAAGTCATTTTAATGGCCTTTATAATTCCTCATCACTACCTTTTTGTATTCGCGATCAATCCAGAAAAGTAATTTATAAAAATGATGCTTTTTCCGACCTCTTTCATCCACTTTCGAAATCATTTTCAGGTATAAGCTTCGATTCTGACGAGGTTGAACTCGAACTAACATCTATTGAATTAGAGGCATTTGTTATGGGACCTGAAACAGCACTATGTCGTACCTTTAACTTTAACGGTGAGTTTTATCAATTGAGAGTCGAAATACGTTTAATTGATGGGGATCTTTATGCTATATGGCTTATAAATTATTTTCCAGATTACCAGGCATTATTCAAGGTAAACACTAAGGTACTGAATGACAGCTTTGATGTGGACATTTTTCTTTCTGAAATGACAACGAAAAAAATGATTACTTTATGTTTTTCTGTTCTCGGATTTCAGCTTCATACTATGTCGAGGTGCCTTGGAGTTTCTGAATCTGCGATTACTAATAGGCTTGCTAGTGTTAAAAAAGAAATTAGAAAGCATTTCCCTGATTATGATGACTTCAGATTCTTTTGTCTGAAGAATGGTGTTTATATAAGAATGACGTCAGTAGTACTCAAGGTACTTAATGTTAAATCTTTGTTAATAAAATAGTGTAGAAAACTCGGTATTGAATAAATTGTATTTCACGTGTCACTATCCTGACGCAGGAATATGTTGAGAGGGAAAACATGATTAGACGTCACAGGCTTCGTGGCCCAACGGTAACTATGTCGATCTACCTTGACCCACAAACCGATCTTCTTATTTTGAAGGCGAAGGACAGAAGTGGTCGTTCTAAATCAGCTGAAGCGCTGATTCGGTTACGTGACCACCTGGAAAAATTCCCTGATTTCTATAACTCTGAAATGGCGGAGGTGATCCCAAACAATCTTGAACCCAAGTCACAAAACTAGTTTTTAGGATTTTTATTTCAACAAATCTATCCGGTGTAATTAAAGGATTAATGAATATGACTGATGTGTCTGTTATTAACGCTGTACCCGCTACCCCTGCAAAGAAAAAATTCAGCAAAGTCGCGTTACTCAAAGCGCTGAAGTTTGCCCTGCCTGTCGCAGCCCTTGCTGCGTTTTTCCCTGAAACGGTTCTGGCCTCTACTGCGGGTAAAGATCTGATGTCCAGCGGCGATGCAACCGTTAAAGGTACATTTGGTAAAGATTCCAGCGTGGTTAAGTGGGTTATTCTTGCCGAAGTCCTGGTAGGGGCCGTGATGTATATGACGACCAAGAACCTCAAGTTCCTGGCGGGCTTTGCGATCCTGTCCGTATTCGTCACGGTAGGTATGTCTGTCGCAGGATACTGATATCCAGCGACAGCCGTTCAGAGCCACTTCCGACTATTAAATTCCGGTTTAATTCTGAATGCCCTTCACGAGCATTCACGGGAGGGCTTTGCCTGTAATCCGGCTGGCAGGTATTTCCATACTGCCAGCTGTACCAGAGACGGAACATATATGGCAGATGAATCTCTCAAAAAATATCGCTTTCCCGAAACCCTGACGAATCAGAGCCGCTGGTTTGGCCTTCCTGTGGATGAACTTATTCCGGCCATTATCTGCCTGGGGTGGGGATTCTGGACCCAGCATTATATTCCCGGAATTATCGCTGCCGTACTGGCCTATCTCGGAATTAAAAAGCTCAAGAAAGGGCGGGGCAGTTCATGGCTGCGGGACCTGGTCTACTGGTATATGCCGACCTCACTGCTGAGGGGGATTTTTCATGATGTACCCGACTCATGCTACCGCCAGTGGATTAAATAGACAGGAATAATCAGATGGAACACGGAGCACGATTAAGTACACAGCGGGTTATTGCCATCGGCTTTATTGCCATGGGGGGGGTTATTCTGGGAAGTATCACCACCAATGTTATTCAGGCCGTCAACAACTACCGCCTTCAGAATGAGCAGAAGTCTATCGTCACGCCAATGCTTTTCAACGCGCCGTTTGCCGTGTCGCAGAACCAGGCGGATGCCTCCTACCTGCAGCAGATGGCCCTGTCGCTTATCGCCCTTCGCCTGAATGTTACCCCGGAAACCGTTGATGCCTCTCATGAGCAGCTGCTGGCCTATGTCAAACCCGCGGCGCAGAACGAGCTGAAAATCCGGCTTGCTGAGGATGCGAAGCGCATTAAGGACAACAACGTTAACTCGTCTTTCTATATGACCAGCGTGAAGGTTTATCCGGCAAGCAGCCGCGTGGACGTGCGGGGCCAGCTGAAGACCTGGATAGGCGACTCGAAACCGTATCCCGAGCTGAAACAGTACGTTCTCAAGTTCGAGCGTGAGGACGGCATCAGCTGGCTCAGTCACTTCGGAGAAATCACCGATGAACAAAAATAGTCGCCGTGCGCTGCTGGCGTTGCTGATGCTCGCTTCCGGTCAGACGGTCGC
>NZ_JBBCPX010000016.1:0-82919 GCF_037150195.1 Cedecea sp. VD22 | reverse complement strand
TACCTCCCGGCGAGTTTGTTGTTCATCGTCGCTCACAGGTTGATTTTAAAGTCCGGAAACCCGGCGTTGAAACGATGGTGAAATCCCCAGGTTCAACCTGGAAGGGAGTCGTGACGCTATTGTTTGATGCTCAGGCGGACTAGGGAACGGGAAACCGAACGTTCTGTCGAAGATGGGTTATTCGGCGTATTGCGCGATAGCGCTGCTGAAGGATCCGTCTTCCTTTTCCCCCCACAAACTTGATAAACAGATCTTCTCTGCCAACCGCCTGCGTTTGAAGCCATCCCTCGGTACCGATACTAAGCTGCCATTTAATCGATTGCGCTCACACTTAAAAGCACAAACATTGCGACCTGAAGCAAATACTCGTTGAAAAATGCTGTTTTAGGCACTTTCTTTGGCAAAAACCGAGTTATTTGGTCAGGTTTAATTTATTGCATCATCCACAAGTGCTAGGCTTCGCGACCATAAATGTCATGTTGATGTCTATGAACAGACTGTTATGCGGATTTGTTGCTTAACAAACGTAGATTATCGCATTTGGGATCGCGATCACTGATACAGTGATGACATAAATGTATCTTTCCGCCCGCCGATAGTTACGGGCCACAACTACTTCAAAAACGCGCCCGGCCAGAATTTAGTTTCAGCAGTTAAGCCACACACATCGCGTTAACTGCGAATTTTTAAACATTGCACGAAACTTTCCTTTGGAGATGTAGATGGAAACCACTCAAACCGGCAGTATTGTCTCTGCTGAGAAAAAAGGCGCATGGCGCAAGACCGACACCATGTGGATGCTGGGCCTGTACGGTACAGCTATCGGTGCAGGCGTCCTGTTCCTGCCAATCAACGCCGGCGTTGGTGGCCTGATCCCGCTGTTCATCATGGCGATTCTGGCTTTCCCAATGACGTTCTTCGCACACCGCGGTATGACCCGCTTCGTGCTGTCCGGTAAAAACCCGGGCGAAGATATCACCGAAGTTGTAGAAGAGCACTTTGGTGTTGGTGCAGGTAAGCTCATCACCCTGCTGTACTTCTTTGCTATCTACCCGATCCTGCTGGTTTACAGCGTGGCTATCACCAACACCGTGGACAGCTTCATCACCCACCAGTTGGGCATGACTGCACCGCCGCGCGCTATCCTTTCTTTGATTCTGATTGTCGGCATGATGACTATCGTGCGCTTCGGCGAGCAGATGATCGTCAAAGCGATGAGCATCCTGGTGTTCCCATTTGTTGCGGCTCTGATGATTCTGGCGCTGTACCTGATTCCAAACTGGAGCGGTGCGGCGTTTGAAACCCTGTCCTTCAGTGCAAGCCCGGCAACCGGCAGCGGCCTGTGGATGACCCTGTGGCTGGCAATTCCGGTCATGGTGTTCTCCTTCAACCACTCCCCTATCATCTCCTCCTTCGCCGTGGCTAAACGCGAAGAGTACGGCGATGGCGCTGAGAAAAAATGCTCCAGCATCCTGGCTCGTGCACACATCATGATGGTGCTGACCGTCATGTTCTTCGTGTTCAGCTGCGTGCTGAGCCTGAGCCCTGCTGACCTGGCCGCGGCAAAAGCGCAGAACATTTCTATCCTGTCTTACCTGGCTAACCACTTTAATGCACCGGTTATCGCCTGGATGGCGCCAATCATTGCGATGATTGCCATCACCAAATCCTTCCTCGGCCACTACCTGGGTGCACGTGAAGGCTTTAACGGCATGGTCATTAAGTCTCTGCGCGGCAAAGGTAAGAGTATTGAAATCGGTAAACTGAACAAAATTACCGCGCTGTTTATGCTGGTGACGACCTGGGCAGTGGCGACGCTGAACCCAAGCATCCTCGGGATGATTGAAACCCTGGGCGGCCCGGTTATCGCGATGATTCTGTTCCTGATGCCGATGTATGCTATTCAGAAAGTACCGGCGATGCGTAAGTACAGCGGCCATATCAGCAACGTCTTTGTTGTGATTATGGGCCTGATCGCTATCTCCGCTATCTTCTACTCGCTGTTCAGCTAAGCAAGCTAAAGAGTCGCCCGCCAGGGCGACTCTCCTCCCCCAAGTCACTTACGCAGGGAAATCTTATGATTAGCGTATTCGACATTTTCAAAATCGGTATTGGCCCCTCCAGCTCACATACCGTCGGCCCGATGAAGGCCGGTAAACAATTTTCCGATGACCTGATTGAGCAAGGGATCCTGCGCGATGTCACTCGTGTAGTTGTGGATGTCTATGGCTCTCTGTCCCTGACAGGTAAAGGCCACCATACCGATATAGCCATTATTATGGGCCTGGCGGGTAACCTGCCGGATACCGTCGATATCGACGCTATTCCGCACTTCATCCAGGATGTAAACACCCACGGGCGCCTGATGCTGGCCAACGGTCAGCATGAAGTTGAATTCCCGGTGGACTGCTGCATGAACTTCCATGCCGACAACCTGGCGCTCCACGAGAATGGCATGCGCATCACCGCTCTGGCTGGCGACAACGTGCTGTATTCTCAGACCTATTACTCTATCGGCGGTGGCTTCATCGTTGATGAAGCCCATTTTGGTGCGCAGAGTGAAAACCCGGTCAGCGTGCCGTATCCGTATCAGAATGCTGCAGACCTGCAAAAACACTGCCGTGAAACGGGCTTATCGCTTTCCGGCCTGATGATGCAGAACGAACGAGCCTTGCATAGCCAGGAAGAGATCGACGCCCACTTTGCGGCGGTCTGGGAAGTCATGAGCAGCGGAATTGAACGCGGTATCACTACAGAAGGCGTGCTGCCGGGTAAAATGCGCGTTCCGCGCCGTGCTGCAGCCCTGCGTCGTATGCTGGTGACCACCGATAAAAACAACTCTGACCCGATGGCAGTTGTGGACTGGATCAATATGTTCGCGCTGGCGGTGAACGAAGAAAACGCAGCCGGTGGCCGTGTGGTCACCGCGCCAACAAACGGGGCCTGCGGTATTGTTCCGGCTGTGTTGGCTTATTACGACAAGTTCATTCGTCAGGTGAACGCTAACTCCTGCGCCCGCTATTTCCTGGCCGCCGGTGCTATCGGTTCTCTGTATAAAATGAACGCATCTATCTCCGGCGCGGAAGTAGGTTGTCAGGGAGAAGTCGGCGTAGCCTGTTCAATGGCAGCGGCAGGCCTTACTGAGCTGCTGGGCGGTAGCCCTACTCAGGTGTGTATCGCTGCGGAAATCGGCATGGAGCATAATCTGGGGCTGACGTGTGACCCGGTTGCAGGCCAGGTTCAGGTTCCGTGCATCGAGCGTAACGCCATTGCGGCAGTTAAAGCCGTGAACGCTGCACGTATGGCCATGCGCCGCACCAGCGAGCCTCGCGTCTGTCTGGATAAGGTTATCGAGACAATGTATGAAACGGGCAAGGACATGAACGCCAAGTATCGCGAAACCTCTCGCGGTGGCCTGGCGCTGAAAATTGTCGCCTGTGACTAAAAATTAAGGCTCCCGGCTGGGAGCCTTTCAGACGACTGACCAACTTCCGGTGAAAAAGAAAGATCCGCCGACTGGTTAAAAAACAGGAAAATCACTTTATTGATTTTCGGCTGATAACCACAAAGAGGGAAAAACCACGTTTTTTTCCTCTTTGTCAGCAACCTTTAAGGCTCCCGCTTGGGAGCCTTTTTCTTAGAGCGCCGCTTTCAAACGCTTCACGGCTTCCACCAGTTGCTCATCCGTTGCCGTCGCGTAGGAGAAACGCAGCGTGCGTTTATCCGCATGATCGCTAAAGAAGAACTCTCCCGGCACGTACACCACGCCTTTCTCCAGCGTTTTTTGTAGCCAGGCCGTGGTATCGAAGTCGTAGCGGAAAGCGGCCCAAAGGAACATCCCACCCTGCGGCTGGTTAAAGGTAATGTGCTCGCCAAGCTCTTCTTCCAGCAGACGCGACAGCGTCAGGCACTTCTGCTTATAAGCCTCACGAATAAGCTCAATCTGCGGCTCAAGACGCCCCAGTTTCAGGTAAGCCGCCGCCAGCGCCTGCGTAAACGAGTTAGCGTGTAAATCAGTCGCCTGCTTAATGATGGCGACCTTTTGCTTCATCCACTCCGGGAGAATAATCCAGCCGACACGCAGCCCCGGAGCCAGAATTTTCGAGAACGTTGAGGTATAGACCACGTGATCTTCATGCCCTAACTCTGTGGCGACCTGAATCAGGGTCTTCTCGCGGCGATCGGTAAAGCTAATCGCCCCGTACGGATCGTCTTCAATAATCACAAAATCATGTTCGGCAGCCAGTTTCACCAGCTTTTCACGACGCTCAGCGCTCAGCGTTGTGCCGCTTGGGTTACCAAAGGTTGGCACCAGATAAACGCCTTTCACTCGCGTAGTTTTCAGCAAAGCTTCCAGCTCATCGACAATCATGCCGTGCTCATCCCCACCTACGGATTCAACCTTCGCGGCGGTCAAACTGAGGATTTGCAGCGTGGCCAGGTAGGTCGGGCGTTCAACGACGAAAACGTCACCTTCGTCTGCCAGCGCACGAATCAGCAAATCCAACGCCTGCTGGGAACCAGAGGTGATGAGCAACTGGTCGCTGCGCGTAGTAATCCCGCGAGCCTTGCACAGCTCAACTAGCTGGTCACGCAGCTCGGAATTGCCTTCGGTCAGGCCATACTGAAAAGCGTCGTTAAAGTTCTCTTCCAGCACCTTACGGGTCGCCAGCTCCAGCCCTTGTCTGTCAAACAGCTCACTGGAAGGAATGCCGCCAGCCAGTGAAATCACGCCGGGCATTTTGCTGTGCTTAAGAAGTTCGCGGATGGCCGAAGGTTGCAGGTTTTGAATGCGTTGCGCGAGGTGTTTAGTATTACTCATATTGATGTTCTCTATTTTTTTATGCGTTAGAAATATACATAGCCCGCTAACAACTACGCAATGGCTTTCCACCCGGCCCCGATAAGGTTTTGCGAGAGGCATTCCTGAATGCTGCGATGAGAATAGCTCATCATGGCGGGAAGTGTTAGGGTAGGCCCATCAGAGTGACGAGTTAATTTCTTATGGCTATTCATTTACTTATCGTCGATGCCCTGAACCTGATTCGCCGCATACATGCGGTGCAGGGTTCGCCCTGTGTCGATACATGTCTGCATGCGCTGGACCAGCTTATTGGCCACAGTCAGCCTACTCATGCGGTGGCAGTGTTTGATGACGAAGAACGTCGCGAAGGCTGGCGGCATCAGGTTCTGCCCGACTACAAAGCGGGCCGTTCGCCAATGCCAGACGACCTGCATGCCGAAATGCCGGCTCTGCGGGATGCTTTTACCCGTCGTGGCGTTCAGTGCTGGCATTCAAAAGGCAACGAGGCGGACGATCTTGCGGCTACGCTGGCGGTGAAAGTCGCCTCCGGCGGCCATCGGGCAACCATTGTGTCCACCGACAAAGGCTATTGCCAGCTGCTGGCCCCAACGCTGCAAATTCGCGATTACTTCCAAAAACGCTGGCTGGATGCGCCCTTTATTGCTCAGGAATATGGCGTTCAGCCGGAACAACTGGGGGACTTCTGGGGGCTGGCGGGCATCAGCAGCAGCAAAATTCCCGGCGTGCCCGGTATTGGCCCGAAAAGCGCCACACAGCTCATTAACCAGTTTTCTGACCTGGAAACGCTCTATCAGCGGCTCGATGAAGTCCCGGAAAAATGGCGTAAGAAGCTGGAGCTGCACAGAGAAAGTGCGTTTATCAGCCGCCAGGTGGCAAGGCTTGAGACGGATTTACAGCTCGACGGGAACTTACAGCATCTAAGGTTGCCTGGTGCATTACCTTCTGCATAACGCAAAAGAACTCCCCTTGCCCGGATGAGCAAGGGGTTGGTCATTAACGCTCGTCGCGACGGCCACCCACGGCCGCCCACCAACGGCGGATGTGAACGGTCACTTCTTCACGATCGTGGTAAAGCTGGCGGGCTTTGATTTCCGCGTTAATGCCGTTGCTCTCGAGGATTTCGCGGATCTGCGCCAGGTTTTGCGACACCTCTTCGTAGCGCTTTTTCATCGGCAACTTGAGGTTAAAGATAGTCTCACGGCACCAGCCGTTTACCAGCCAGGTTGCCATTAAATGGGCTACTTTTGCCGGTTTTTCCACCATGTCGCAGACCATCCAGGAGATGTTGGTGCGGGTCGGGCGGTATTTGAAGCCATCTTCGCGCAGCCAGGTGACCTGTCCGGTGTCCATCAGGCTCTGCGCCATCGGGCCGTTATCGACGGACGAAACCCACATATTGCGCTTTACCAACTGATAGGTCCAGCCGCCCGGGCAGGCACCCAAATCCACGGCGTACATGCCGTTGGCCAGACGCTCGTCCCATTCATCGGCGGGAATAAAGACGTGAAACGCCTCTTCCAGCTTCAGCGTGGAGCGGCTTGGAGCATCCGCCGGGAACTTGAGGCGCGGGATGCCCATATAGAACGGCGAATTGTTGGTGGTGTAGGAGTAACCTGTGTAACAGCAGCCGGGGGCGATAAAGAACACATGCACAACCGGACGCTTCGGCGTTTCGTAGTTGGTCAGCACTCCGGCTTCGCGCAGGCTGGCACGCAGCGGCACGGTAAACTTACGACAGAACTTCATCAGCTCTTTGCTTTCGTTGGTGTCGGCCACTTCAACCCGCAGGTCGCCGCCCTTTTCCACCACGCCCTGCAGCATGCCGACAATAGGCGTGATGCGGTCTTCCGGCGGCAAATCCTTTAGCAGCTCGCCGGCAACAAACATCTGGCGGGCAAAAATCAGGTCGCTGAACGGCAGCTCGCGCGCCAGCTTTTCCGCCTCTTCCGGCTGATAGCATTCAAATATGACATAACCGCTGTGCTCTTTAACGCGGGCAAAGCCGTAGACACCGCGCTGACCCGCTTTGTCGGTTATCTCTGCCGCACACTCTTTCTCGAATCCCTGGCGGCAGTACAAAATCACTTTATTCATGGCTTACGCCCTTACGTTTCAGGCGCACAGCACCAATTAACATCAATATCCAACCGGCCAGGAAGCTGACGCCGCCCACCGGGGTAACAAACGCCCACAGCCGCAGGTGCGACAGGGCCAGGCAGTACAAACTGCCGCTAAACAATACGGTGCCTAACGCCATAAAGACGCTGCTCCAGTAGAACCAGATGCTGATGCGACGCTGCATTGCCACCGCAAGGCCAAAAATCGCGAGCGTGTGAAACGCCTGATACTCAAGCCCGGTCTGGATCCATCCCATCTCTGCAACACCCAGAGACTTGCTCAATACGTGCGCCCCAAAGGCGCCCAGGGCAACAAAAACAAAACCGCTGATGGCGGCAAAAATCAGCATGAATCGGCTGGTCATGGTGTAACCCTAAAGTAAGGCGTGGCCGCGCCACGCGAAGGTTGCTTATTGTTCGTAGCGAAAACGGAATTTTTCTTGCTCACTGGCCGCCTTTGCCAGGATCCACTGTCGAAACGCGGCTATTTTACCCAGTTCTGCCTGGCTGTCATGACAAACCAGATAAAAGGCGTTTTTACTTACCAGCACATCATTGAACGGGCATACCAGACGGCCCGCTTCGATTTCCGTTTGGGCCATGACGTTATTGGCCAGCGCAATCCCCTGCCCGTGAATCGCGGCCTGGAGTACCATTGCGCTGTGGCTGAAAATGGGCCCTTGCTGGACATTAATATGGCTCACGCCAAGCTGGCGGGTATAAGTCTGCCAGTCGCGGCGCGAAGCGTCATGCAATAAAGTGTGCCTGGCCAAATCTTCCGGCGTTTTAATCGGTTTGTCGCCGGTTAGTAGCATAGGTGAGCAAACCGGCAGCAAATACTCAGCATAAAGTTTTTCGACTCTTAGCCCCGGCCAGTTTCCCCGCCCATAGAATATCGCCACGTCCACGTCGTCAGACAGCTTGTCTTCCTGGCGGTCCACCGCCTGAATTCGCACGTCGATGCCCGGATAAGCTGAGTTAAAGCTTGTTAAGCGAGGCACCAGCCAGTGAATCGCAAAACTGGGCAATAAACTCACCGTCAGCGCGCCTTTTGCACTGCGCGCCTGCAGCTTGCGGGTGGCTTCCGTCAACTGGGAAAAAATCTCTTTAATATCCTGATAATAACTCTGCCCCTCCTCCGTCAACAGCAACGATCGGTTACGGCGGCGGAACAGCTTCAGGCCAAGAAAATCCTCCAGGGACTTGATCTGGTGGCTTACCGCGGCCTGAGTAACGAACAGTTCCTCAGCCGCTTTAGTAAAACTCAAGTGACGAGCCGCAGCGTCAAAAACGCGCAGCGCATTCAGAGGGGGTAATCGCTTAGACATGGGGTTATTTGGCTTAAGTGTTAATAAGAGTTAACAAACAGATAGCGTTTGTTTACCTATTAGTTTTTTTTATCTGAGCCATTATAAATTGTCCGTTGAGGATGCACCAGCAAATACCTATAGTGGCGGCACTTCCTGAGTCGGAACGAAAAGTTGTCTGGAATGCGTGTTCTGGAGGGCTTTTGGCTTACGGTTGTGATGTTGTGTTGTTGTGTTTGCAATTGGTCTGACATTTCGGACCACGGTAGCTAAGCTACCCCTTTTCACTTCCTGTACATTTACCCTGTCTGTCCATAGTGATTAATGTAGCACCGCCGAATGCGGTGCTTTTTTTTGCCTGCAGTTTTACTTCTTCAGCTCAACCATCTCTTTCACGTCCGAACGGTTAATCTGCTGCATATTGCCGTTAGCATCTTTGTACTTGATCATTCCTGTTTCGTCATCGGTTTTTGGCTTACCTTCAGAGACAATCGCGCGTCCATCGTTGGTGTGCATGATGTAGTTCGGGCTGGAACAAGCTGCAAGTGCAAAGGTCATCATACAGGCAGAAACAATAGCGATAGATTTGTTCATTATTCTTCTCCTTGTGGATAGCGTTTAATGCTGTTTAAGTCTTTCCTACTAACATGCTTAAATATTAGTCCAACAATAATTAGCATAACCTGCTTCTCACATTCTGCCAGGAGAAACAGACAATTCCGAGAAAGACGGAAACCTTGTGCCAACGCCAGTTTTGCGCGACGATCTGTGCATTGAACTGAGGATCCCCATGACAGCATTTAACCCCGCTCATTTTCGCGCGCAATTCCCCGCGCTGGCAGATGCAGGCGTCTATCTCGACAGCGCGGCCACGGCGCTAAAACCCCAGGCCGTGATCGACGCTACCCAACAGTTTTACAGCCTGAGTGCCGGGAACGTTCACCGCAGCCAGTTTCCAGAAGCGCAGCGTCTGACGGCGCGTTACGAAGCGGCACGTGACCAGGTAGCACGTTTGATCAACGCCGAAAGCGGTAGATCCGTGGTCTGGACCCGGGGCACAACCGAAGCCATAAACCTGGTTGCGCAGTGCTATGCCCGCCCTCGCCTCAAAGACGGGGATGAAATCATTGTGAGTGAGGCAGAACATCACGCCAATTTTGTGCCGTGGCTGATGGTGGCTGAGCAAACCGGTGCGAAAGTGGTGAAACTGCCGCTGAATGACCAGGCTCTGCCCGATCTTAACCAGCTTCCTGCATTGCTGAATGACCGCACTCGTATCCTGGCGCTTGGGCAAATGTCTAACGTCACCGGGGGCTGCCCCGATCTGGCAAAAGCTATCAAGCTTGCCCACGAAGCAGGCGCCGTCGTGATGGTTGATGGCGCGCAGGGCATTGTTCACTGCCCGCCGGACGTCCAGGCGCTGGATATCGACTTTTACGCCTTTTCCGCCCATAAACTGTATGGCCCGACCGGCATCGGCGCGCTCTATGGCAAAGCAAATCTCCTTGAGCAGATGTCGCCGTGGCTCGGCGGCGGGAAAATGATTACCCATGTCTCATTCGACGGGTTTAAGACTCAGCCAGTGCCCTACCGCTTTGAAGCCGGGACGCCAAACGTCGCGGGCGTCATTGGCCTTAGCGCTGTGCTGGAATGGCTTGAAACTGTCGATTTACAGCAGGCGGAAAACTGGAGCCGTAGCCTGGCCACGCTCGCGGAGTCCGAGCTGGCAAAACGCCCCGGTTTCCGTAGCTTCCGCAGTCAGGACTCCAGCCTGCTGGCGTTTGACTTTGCGGGCGTTCACCATAGCGATATGGTCACGCTGCTGGCCGAATCAGGCATTGCGCTGCGGGCGGGCCAGCACTGCGCGCAGCCCTTGATGGCCGCATTAGGCGTTAGCGGAACGCTGCGCGCCTCTTTCGCCCCTTACAACACACAGCAGGATGTGCACGAACTGCTCGCCGCAGTCGATCGCGCCCTCGATATTCTGGTGGACTGAATGCAGGCTAATCATCCCTTTGGCACAGAAATTAACGCAGATATGCTGCGTACCACCTTCGAAGCGCAGCGGCAGTGGGAAGACAAATACCGCCAGCTGATTTTATTGGGTAAGAAGCTGCCGGCGCTGCCGGAGGCATTAAAAACCGAGAGTATTGAAATCAGCGGCTGCGAAAATCGCGTTTGGCTGGGCCACGAGCGCCTGCCGGACGGAACGCTGCACTTTTACGGTGACAGTGAAGGACGCATCGTTCGTGGCTTATTGGCGGTGCTGTTGACCGCGGTAGAGGGGAAAACCGCCCGGCAGCTATTGGAAAACGATCCGCTAAGTCTGTTTGACGATCTGGGGCTTCGCCATCAGCTAAGCGCTTCCCGCAGCAGCGGGCTTACGGCCCTTGCCGCGGCCGTTCAACAGGCCGCACACGAGGGTTAATCAGGCGGCGGTTCGTGCCGCCTTCGCCATCATCTTCTTCAGCACATGAGACACCGCCACAAAACCAAAGCTGGCGGTTACCATGGTCGCCGCCCCAAAGCCCGAGGCACAGTCCATCCGTTTTGGGCCTTCGGCGGTGCTTTTCATCGCGCAAACTGAGCCGTCAGCCTGCGGATACACCAGCGCTTCAGTTGAAAATACGCAGTCTACGCCAAGCTTCCCTTTGCTGTTTTTCACCACGCCGAAATCACTTTTCAGGCGTTCACGCAGCTTCGCCGCCAGCGGATCCTGAATAGTTTTAGCCAGATCGCTAACCTGAATCTGCGTCGGATCGATTTGCCCACCGGCTCCCCCCGTGGTCACCAGCGGGATCTTATAGCGGCGGCAATACGCGATCAGCGCCGCTTTTGGCCGCACGCTGTCAATGGCGTCGATAACATAGCTGAATCCCTGGCTAAGCAGCTCAGCGGCGTTGTCGGCGGTAATAAAGTCATCCACCACCGTAACCCGACATTCAGGATTGATCTCCTTGATGCGTGCGGCCATGACTTCCGTTTTGGCCTGGCCTACGCTGTCTTTCAGGGCATGGATTTGGCGGTTGGTGTTGGTGACGCAAACGTCATCCATGTCGATTAGCGTAATGGCCCCAATCCCGGTTCGCGCCAGCGCCTCTGCCGCCCACGAGCCCACCCCGCCGATGCCAATCACGCAAACGTGCGCTTCTGCAAAAAGCTGAAGCGCCGCCTGGCCATACAGACGAGCGGTGCCGCCAAAGCGTTGCAGCCAGGCATCAGAGAGAACAACAGACATCGGGGAAATCCTCAGAAATAAAAAACGGGCTGATTATACAGCCCGTAGATAAAGGTGGAAACGCTGCAGCATTAACCGTTAAAAACGCTGCCCGTGCCAGGGGCCGCTTTCAGCACCCAGACTCGCCCGTAATGGTTGTACCAACCCGCGCGGTGCCCGGCATCCGGGCCAATGCCCTGATAGATGTCGAAGTGCTGGCCTTTGATCGCGCCCCCAACGTCGAGCGCCACCATCACGCGCAGCTCGTACTGGCCGGTGAACTTCCCGTTATTGTCCAGTAGCGGGACTTCGGTCAGCAGCGTGGTGCCAGCAGGAATGATGGAGCGGTCAGACGCCACGGAGGCACGTCCAATCAAAGGTACCGCGCTCGCGCCTTTCACCGGCGCATAGCTTGCAGGCTTAAAGAAGACAAAAGAAGGATTCTGCTCAAGCAGCTCCCGTACTGCCGCTTCGCTATGGGTTTCACCCCAGTGGCGAATCGCCTGCATCGACATGTCTTCTTTCTTCACTTCACCGCGGTCGATCAACACCTTGCCGATGCTGCGATAAGCGTGGCCGTTTTTACCGGCATAGCCGAAGAAGGTCAAAGGCTGACCATCGCCAAAATCAATGTAGCCGCTGCCCTGCACATCCATGATGAAGTTATCCATCAGAGAGTTGCTGTAGGCCAGCACATAGCTGTCGCTCAACCCACCGGCGTAGATTTCCGCGCGGGACGGTAGACGCCCACGTTTTGGCGGCATGCGGTAAATAGGGTACTGGAATTCGCCCTGGCGAGTATGACGAGCCTGAATCACCGGGGTGTAGTAGCCGGTAAACTGCACGTTGCCGTAGTTGTCAGCCCCCTCCATCTGCCAGGCATCAAGGCCGAACTGCTTCAGCTGGCGGGTATCGCCGCCGGCCCGCAGCCACTGCTGCACGGCATTATAGATATCGCTGCCGTTATTATAGAGGCGGGGAGAAGCAGAACGAATCTGGTTAACCTGCTCGGCATAGTCGCCGCCGTTGATAGGCGCGCCAACCGCATCAGGCTGATTCACCAGTGAGAAAGGCTGGGAGAATTTCCCGTCTTTATATTGCTGACCGCGATCGGTCGGTTTTGATGAACAGGCGGCCAGCATCGCTAACATGGCCCCCGCCGCTGTGTACTTAATCCAACGTCCTTTCATTTACCTTTCGCCCTGCTCGTTGCCTCTGTATGCCTCGCCGAAGATAGCAAACGCGCCGCCAGAATTAAACGAGTTGCACACCCCTCACAGCAAAAACGTCTGTTTTATGGCCACTGTGCGGGTTAATTCAACAACCAAGGGGAAATTCAGGTATTTACTTGAAAAAAGGGTTGCATCAAAAAGCGAGCGGAGTATAGTGCGCATCCACGGACGCGGGGTGGAGCAGCTTGGTAGCTCGTCGGGCTCATAACCCGAAGGTCGTCGGTTCAAATCCGGCCCCCGCAACCAATTAAAAGTCGCTGATTTAACAGCGCAATGATGAAAAATCATTAAAAAGAGTAGTATGACGGACGCGGGGTGGAGCAGCCTGGTAGCTCGTCGGGCTCATAACCCGAAGGTCGTCGGTTCAAATCCGGCCCCCGCAACCAACATTGAGAACACCCTTACGGGTGTTTTTTTGTTTCTGCCGTTTGTAAAAAAATAAGGCAGGTTTATCTCCCGCCTTTATCAGCCATTTTAGCCTCGTCTTGCCAGCCTTGAGCTATCCGAGAAGTACGCCTTAATCCCCGCCAGAATTGACTCCGCAACTTCCTGCTGGAATTTGGCCGTACGCAGCTTGCGCTCTTCTTCAGGGTTACTCAGGAACGCTGTCTCCACCAGAATAGATGGAATATCCGGCGCTTTTAGCACCGCAAACCCGGCCTGATCGACGCTGTTTTTATGCAGCTTGTTCACTTTCCCCAGCCGGTTAAGCACCTCTTTCCCGAACTTCAGGCTGTCGTTAATGGTCAGCGACTGCACCATGTCGAACATCGTGTGGTCGAGATAGCGATCCCCACTTTTGCCCACGCCGCCAATTAAATCCGAGGCGTTCTGCGTTTGCGCGAGATATTTCGCCGCCGTACTGGTCGCCCCTTTGGTGGACAACGCAAAGACCGACGATCCGCGCGCGGCAGCGGTCGTAAATGCATCCGCATGAATAGAAACAAACAGGTCGGCTCGCTGTTTTTGCGCCTTGGCAACGCGCACTTTCAGCGGGATGAACACATCTTCATTACGCGTCATGTAGGCCTTCATATTGCCCTCTTTATCGAGCAGGGCCTTCAGCCTGCGCGCAATGCTGAGCACAATATCTTTTTCGCGGGTCTTGTTTGGGCCTATCGCACCGGGGTCTTCACCGCCGTGGCCTGGATCAAGCATGATGACAATCGGCCGGTCCCGCCCGGCTTTACCCGGCTTCGGCCCTTTTTCCACCGGCATTTTCTTGTCTAACTGGCCGTTGTTGTAATCTTCCAGTAATGCCAGCAGCGGATCTTGTTCGCTATTCATATTGGCGGGATAAAGATCCATCACCAGGCGCTCTTTAAATTCGGCGACCGGGGCCAGCGCAAACAAATGCGGGGTCACGTTTTGCTTCAATTCAAAAACCATGCGCACAGTCTTGGGATCGAACTGCCCCACGCGGGCGGATTTAATGAAGGGATCGTCGCCGCGAACCTGGCTGCCAATGCCTTTTAAAACTGAATTTAAATGCGCCCCTTCAATATCCACAACCACCCGCTCCGGGTTGCTGAGCGCAAACTGGCGGTACTTCAGCTGATGGTTAGATTCCAGCGTCACGCGGGTATAAGACGAGGCCGGCCAGACGCGCACGGCGATCACCTGGCTTGAGGCAGCAAAACCGACCTTGCTGACGCTCAACAACCACATGGCTCCGGCACCCTGAAGTAAACGGCGGCGACTCATTAACGAACTGGAATCTGGCATGGCTCCCCTGAGCGATAAAATCACTGAATAGACGAATTTATTTTTTGAGCCAAAAACTTTAGCGAAACACGCGGTTACTGTCATCTATAAAAGGGTAAACGTTCAGAAAAGGAGATAAAAAGTCAGGGAGGAGGAATTTTATCCTGGATGAAAATTGGCGCTTGCACCGAACGCCATAAAAGAATAAAAATACACAAATTACGAATAATCATGCAACGAGGGTGTGCCATGGTAAAGGAACGCAGAACTGAACTGGTCCAGGGATTCCGCCATTCTGTTCCCTATATTAATGCCCACCGGGGAAAAACGTTTGTCATCATGCTCGGCGGCGAAGCCATTGAACATGAAAACTTTTCCAGCATCGTCAACGATATTGGCCTGCTTCACAGCCTGGGCATTCGCC
Source organism: Cedecea sp. VD22 (assembly GCF_037150195.1). Lineage (NCBI taxonomy): Bacteria > Pseudomonadati > Pseudomonadota > Gammaproteobacteria > Enterobacterales > Enterobacteriaceae > Cedecea > Cedecea sp. VD22. The sequence continues at coordinate 68,093 of NZ_JBBCPX010000016.1, read as the reverse complement.
TGGTCGTGGTGTACGGCGCACGTCCGCAGATTGACGAAAACCTGGCCGAACACCACCACGAGCCGGTTTACCATAAACACACCCGAGTCACCGACGCAAAAACCCTCGAACTGGTGAAACAGGCTGCAGGGCTGCTTCAGCTCGACATCACCGCGCGACTATCCATGAGCCTGGGTAATACGCCGCTTCAGGGTGCCCATATCAACGTGGTCAGCGGTAACTTTATCATCGCACAGCCTCTGGGCGTGGATGACGGCGTGGACTACTGCCACAGCGGGCGCGTCCGCCGTATTGATGAAGAAGCCATTCACCGCCAGCTGGACAGCGGCGCGATTGTACTGATGGGGCCAGTCGCGGTTTCCGTGACGGGGGAAAGCTTTAACCTCACCTCCGAAGAAGTGGCCACCCAGCTTGCGGTTAAGCTGAAGGCAGAGAAAATGATTGGGTTCTGCTCCGCTCAGGGCGTGACCGACGACCTGGGGAACGTGATTTCTGAGCTGTTCCCGAACGAGGCTCAGCAGCGTATTGAAGCCCTGGAAAGCACCGGCGACTATCATTCCGGCACAGTGCGCTTCCTGCGCGGAGCGGTGAAGGCCTGCCGCAGCGGCGTGCGCCGCAGCCACCTGCTCAGCTATCAGGAAGATGGTGCCCTGCTGCAGGAACTGTTCTCCCGCGATGGGATCGGCACGCAAATTGTGATGGAAAGCGCCGAGCAGATCCGCCGCGCCACCATCAACGACATCGGCGGTATTCTTGAGCTGATCCGCCCGCTGGAACAGCAAGGGATCCTGGTGCGCCGCTCCCGTGAGCAGCTGGAAATGGAGATCGACAAGTTCACGATTATTCAACGGGATAACCTGACCATCGCCTGCGCTGCGCTTTATCCGTTCCCGGAAGAAAGCATCGGCGAAATGGCCTGCGTCGCGGTGCACCCTGACTACCGTAGTTCGTCCCGGGGCGAAGAGTTGCTGAACCGCATAGCCAACCAGGCGCGGCAGATGGGGCTGAGTAAATTGTTCGTGCTGACCACCCGCAGCATCCACTGGTTCCAGGAGCGGGGCTTCCTGCCGGTGGACGTTGAGCTGCTGCCGGCGAGCAAAAAAGAGATGTACAACTATCAGCGCAAATCAAAAGTGCTGATGGCCGACCTGACCTGAAAAAAGGAAGGCATAAAGTGTGCCTTCCTTTGTCTTTTATTCTCCAGAGAAAATCGCCATAAGCCCGCTGCGGCGCTCCGTACGCGTGGCTATCGCTTTATTCAACACCCGTTCATCGGCATACAGCGATAGCTGCTTACGGGCTCGCGTGATCGCGGTGTACACCAGCTCACGCGTCACCACCGGCACAAACTGATTCGGCAATACCAACGCGGCGTGGTCAAATTCAGAACCCTGAGATTTATGCACGGTCATGGCGAAGGCCGTGTCGTGTGCAGGCAGGCGGCTGGGCTGAACGGATTTTACTGAACCATCCGGCATTGAAAACCACACGCGAAGCCCTTCCTCACGCTGCAAAGCAATACCGATATCGCCGTTAAACAAGCCAAGCGAGCTATCATTGCGGGCAATCATCATCGGACGCCCGTCGTACCAGCGGGACAGCGCCTGCGAAGGCCGCTGAATCAAACGCGCCTGTACCAGCGCCTGCTCGATACGCTCATTCAGGCCGCTGACGCCGAAAGGTCCTTCACGTAAGGCACACAGCAGCTGATAACGGCCAAAGGCATCAATGATCTCCGCAGGCGCGGCTTTCTGACGCACCAGCTGCAAATACTCGCCGTAGCCGCTGACCACGTCGGCAATCATCGCCGTATAATCTTCCGGCTCCAGCAGCGGCTGCAGTGAGATGTCCGTAAACCCTTGTCCAAACGCAGCTTTCACCTGCCTGCTATCGCTGGCATTAACGGCAAAGGCCAGTTGACCGATGCCGGACTGACTGTCGAACCGATAGCTCTTACGCAGCAGGCAAAGCCCGTCACGCAGCGCGCTCGCCCGGGTACTCTCCCCCACGGGTACCTCACAGCCCGTGAGCCGTTTTAATTGCTCCGCACGCTCAGCCGAATACCCGTCGTTCACGTAATGGCAGATATCGCCCAGCACCGCCCCCGCCTCTACGGAAGCCAGCTGATCTCTGTCTCCGAGGAAGATGACGCGGGCCTGCTCCGGTAAAGCATCAATCAGCCGGGACATCATCGGCAGATCCACCATTGACGCCTCATCCACCACCAGCACATCCAGGTGCAGAGGATTCCCGGCATGGTGGCGCAACCGCTGGCTGTTCGGCTGCGCGCCTAAAAGCCGGTGCAGCGTCGAAGCCTCTTCAGGCAGGCGCTTTTTCTGCCCATCGCTGAGCGGCAGCTGTCGCAGCGCACTTCCCAACGATTCCGTCAGGCGTGCGGCCGCCTTGCCCGTAGGCGCCGCAAGCTGAATGCGCACGGTCTGGCCATCGGAAAGCTGAACCAGCGCGCCCAACAGCTTTGCCACCGTTGTGGTTTTACCTGTTCCCGGCCCGCCGGAAATAACTGAAATACGTCGGGTCAATGCCACCGCCGCGGCTACTTTCTGCCAGTCCGTCTGTGGGCTGTTACCAAACAGCGCGTCGAGGATTTCGCGAAGCCGGGTCTCATCCACCGCAACAGGCTGGTTATGTTCACCGAAGAAGGCCGCCACCCTATGCTCGTTGCTCCACATACGGTTGAGGTAAAGGCGGTTATCAATGAGTTTCAGCGGCGTGGGTTCGGCGCCCGAACTGACCGAATGGGAAGCCAGTAATGCGCTGTGCCAGCCCAAAGTAGGCTCCGCCTCGGCAAAAAGCTGAGCCACAAGTTCAGGATGTTTGCCAGCGAAGGCATATTCGGGCCTGATGCGCTCCAGCGGCAGGCAGACATGCCCCTCGCCTGATTCTCGGCTCAACAGCGCTGCGGCCAGCATAACGGCGGGCTGCTCATCGTTAGCCACCATCATGGCAAACTGTGAATCCAGCGGCCTGAGAGCTTTCAGCACCACCGCCTGGTTGAGTAGCTGAGACATACTCACTGTGGGATCTCCTCTGCTGCCCCGGCGAACAGCGCATCCATTGCTTCAACCAGTCTGACGTCCGGTCGCGTAGAAAAAATACCCTGCTCGGGCTTACCCTGCTCCACGCCTCGCAGGAACAAATAGATAACCCCACCAAAGTGCTGCTGGTAGTTATACCCGGCCATTCGGTGGCGCAGGTAGCGATGCAGCGCCAGCGTGTAGAGCTGGTACTGCAAGTCGTAGCGGTGAGACTGCATCGCCTTCGCCATCGCCTCCTGGGTGTAGGCGCTGCTGTCTTCACCCAGCCAGTTAGATTTATAGTCCAGCAGGTAGTAACGCCCCTGCCAGCGGAACACCAGGTCGATAAACCCTTTCAGCATTCCCTTCACCTGACGGAAGTCCAAAGGCGGGCAGCCAGCAGAGAGCGGGTCGTAATGGCGAACCAGACCGTCTAACGCCGGCGCCTGTAGCTCATTGTCGATAGGTAAATAAAATTCCAGCTCCACCTGTCTCTCCTTCGCAGAAAGCAGGTTCAGGGCAACGCCGGTGTCATTGAGCGGCGCAGCAAGCACCTCTTCCAGCCAGCGGCTCACCACCGGCTCCCACTCGCCGCTAAACCCATTGGCAAGCAGGTGTTTTTCTGTCTCTTCAGGCTGTACTGGCTGTGTAAAATCAACCTCTTCGAAAAGGCTGTGTAAGAAAGTACCCGGTGAAGCCCCGCGCGGGAAAGTATGCGGCGTAAGTAACGGCTCACTTTGCTCCGGGGCTTCCCCAACGGCGTCAACGTCCAGGCGTGGCACTAAATCCAGAACCCGACTGTTGCCGTGCTGCTGCAGACCAGAATAACTGGTCACGCGCCAGTTATCGGTGATTCGACGCTTGAGCTGGCGGGCGGCAAGCTCGGGCAAAGCATCGGGCCGCGGCTGCCACGGAGTATCGTCCCCGGAAGAGAGCGTTTCAACGTCGATGGCTTCGCTTTTCAGACCATCAAGCGCCTGGCGCAGTCCCTCTGCATCGAGCGCTTCCCCTTTTTGCAGCAAATAGCCCAGCGCACTGAGGTGCAGGTCGCTGTTGCCTTTTTTGGCTCTCGAACCGCGGAACAACGGCGCAACGCCCAAGCTGCAGTGCCAGACGGAGCGGGTCAATGCTACATAGAGCAGACGCAAGTCTTCCGCCAGACGTTCTTCTTCGGCCAGCCCCAGGCTTTCCGCATCGTTGCTCAAATCCAGAAGTGAGGTAAAGGTGGTTCGGTCGTGATAAAGGCCGCTGCTCTGTGGGCGATAGTTGGCCACGAACGGCAGCCAGACCAACGGATACTCCAGCCCTTTGGATTTGTGGATGGTCACCACCTGCACCAAATGTTTATCACTTTCGAGCCTCAACTGCTGACTGGAAGCGTTGCTGTCCGGCTCGGCAATCCTCTGCGCCAGCCAGCGCACCAGCGCATGCTCGCTCTCCATTTCTGCCGAGGCTTCCTGTAACAGTTCGCAGATGTGCAAAATATCGGTCAGCCTGCGCTCTCCGCCAGGCGTGGCCAGCAGGTTTTCAGCTATATTTCTCGCCCCGATTAAGGCTCTTAACATGGGCATCACGCCCCGCTTAAGCCACTGCTCGCGGTAGCCAAAGAATTCGTCAACCAGATGATCCCAGGCCAGTTCGTCGTTGTTCAGAGACTCGATAGCATGGGCATCCAGCCCTAACATGGCTGTCGCAATGGCGCTGCGCATGGCCGTCTCAATTTCAGGCGTCAGTACGGCCTGTAGCACCCACAGCAGCTCACGTGCCTCAACGGTAGCAAACACCGAATCGCGGTTAGAGAGATACACCGAAGGAATATTCAGCGCGCCCAGCGCATCACGTACGATGGCCGCTTCTCCGCGGCTACGAACCAGAATCGTCATATCCGATGCCCTGAGCGGCCGGGCGTCATCCCCCAACCAAAGCAGCGCATCCCCCCGTTGCCCGGCGGTGAGCCAGTCTCGAATTTGCCGTGCACACTGGGATGCCATCGCTTGTTGGTAATCACTTACACCGACGCCATCCCCCGGCTGGAGCCACATTTTCACCGCCGACTGGCTTTCACCCTGGACCGTAAACCGTAGCCCACCGTTGCGGGGGGCTGATTTAACCGGCAGGAACGGGATCTGGCGGAATAAGAACGGGTTCTCAACCTGCTGGAACAGCGTGTTTACGCCGTGGATCATCGAGGGAGACGAGCGCCAGTTAGTGTCCAGTGTGTAGTGGGCACTAACTTCCTGACGCGCCTTCATATAGGTAAAAATATCGGCGCCGCGGAAAGCGTAAATAGCCTGCTTAGGGTCACCAATCAGCAACAGCGCGGTGCCCTGCTGCTTGATATACAGGCGGCGGAAGATACGGTACTGCTGCGGGTCGGTATCCTGGAACTCATCGATCATCGCCACCGGGAAACGGCTGCGGATCGCCGTCGCTAAGGCGTCGCCGCCGGGCTGATGCAGAGATTCATCGAGCCGACTCAGCATATCGTCAAAGCCCAGTTCGCCGCGGCGGCGCTTCTCTTGTTGAACAATATAGCGAATTTCCGCCATGGCTCTGGCAATCACCAGGTCACGCAGCGTTAGCGGCTCTGCAAGCAATGCGTCGATGGCGGTGAACAGGCTGTGCCGGGGCACTTCGCCTTTTTTGGTTTTCTCTTCAAGCGTGCTTTGCGCAAACTTCGCCAACGCCTCAGGGAGCTGATAACTGGTGGTTTCCAGCTGCGCCCACTGGCCAACAATTTCCAGCCAGTTTGGCAAATGTTTACTGCTGTAGCTGCGTTTATCCACGCCAGAATCGCTAATCAGGCTTGCCAGCTCACCCGCGGCTGCTCTCCATTGAGCTTTGACCCCGTCGATAGCGGCGATTATTTTTTCATGGCGAGCCAGCAGCGTTTCATCATCCGCCGGGGGCTGTTTCAACTGGGGCTGTTCACCCTGAAGCCAGCTATTGATATCCCTTAAAAGCGCTTCCGGCCCCGACCACTCCTCACTCATCGCCTGCGCCACAGGTTTTGGCAGCGGATAGCAGTGACGCCGCCAGAAATCAGCACAGGCGTGACGGCGCAGCAAGGATTCATCCTCGAGTAGCTGCTGCTCGAACAGCATCCCGGACTCAAAAGCGTTGAGGCTGAGCATCCGCTGGCAAAAGCCGTGGATCGTGAAGATAGCTGCCTCATCCATCTGCTGTTCGGCTAACAGCAGGGTACGGGCAGCGAGCTGCTTGTTGGTAATCTGGGCAAGTAAGTTTTGTATCAGTGGATTTTTGGTGCGGTTACGAATACAGGCGATGCGCAATTCGTGGATATTCGCCCGAATACGGCCACGCAGTTCTTCGGTGGCCGCTTCGGTGAAAGTCACCACCAGCAGTTCTTCAACCCCCAGCGGACGGGGGAAAGCATTCTCTCCCCCTAAGCCCAGCAGCAGCCGCAAATAAAGTGCGGCAATGGTAAAGGTCTTACCGGTCCCCGCGGAAGCTTCTATCAACCGTTCGCCGAACAGCGGCAAACTTAAAGGATCAAGGGGCTGCGCAGTTACATCGGTCATTATTTCTCGCTTACTAGTGGTAACGCCTGCTGCAGACTGCGTGCCCCCTCCCAGGTTTTCCACCCTTTTGGAGCTGCATACTCTGCTTTGCCGTTATGGCTGCCGGAAATCTGTGACAACACCGCCATCCCCTGGGGAGCTATCACCGCCTGATGGAAGAAATCAGCCAGCTTCTGCGGCGTTAATTTCTTAATTTCGGCTATCACTTTATCACGGGAATCAAACGCCATGTTTCGGCGGTCGAAATCTTTGCTAAGCTGCGCCGCTTCTTCCGCAAGCGTTTGAGGCGCCTGCTGCATCTGGGCAATCATCCCCTGCTGGATTTGGGCAAACTCGGCGTCGCTCATGCCGCGCAGCTTTTTCTCGATAACCGGATAAAACGCTTTAAACCGCTCATACAGGTAAGCTGGCTGCTTATCGCTGCTCTGAAGCAGGAACCCCACTCCCCACTGTCGACCAATGGACATAGGGAAAGCAAACACCGCATAACCAAGCTGCTCTTGTGTACGCAATTGATTATAGAACCAGGGCTGAATGATTTGCCCCAGCATTGAGCCATAGGCCGTGCTGGTGGCTTCGTTATAGCCTTTGGGTACATAAACCGCCGCCAGCGCCGAGTCGGTGCTGCTTCCGGCTTTTTCAAACATCGCCAGATGTTGCTTATTAATCAGCACATCGTCATTCCGGCACCATTCTCCCCCCTTTGGAGCCAGCTGGGCTTTGACGTTTTCCGCCAGCTGTTTGGCCTGCTCTGGAGACATGTTGCCAATGACCATAAACTCAGGCCGGGAATTGGTTTTCAACCGCTCACGATAATCCAGCACGTCCTTAAGCGTCAGCTCCGGCAGCAACGCCCGACGGGTACTACGCTCAAAATAAGGCACCTGCGAAACCATCTGCACCGGCGCAATCGCCTGCTCAAACGCTTTGCCTTTGTCCGCCGAATCCATCATCTGGGCATACCAGGACTTGGCCTGATCCAGCTGTTCCTGCGTTGGGGTATAGCTGAAATAGCCCTTCAGCAGCGCTTCAAACAGCTGCGGCAGGCGCTGCGTATAGCCGTTGGCGTTAATCATCAGCCCGCTATTGGCGTTAGATGAGAAACTGATGCCGCCAACCGACGCCTGATTGCTGAGTTCATCCAGCGCAATGCCCGCAAGGTAATCATTGATAGCAAACAGTACCTGATTCTTCGCGCTGTTCATCACCTGAGGATTACGCAGCACAAGCGTCACGTCCGCTTTTGGCTCGTTACCAAAATAGCGGCTCGGCATATACACCACCCGCAGATCCGGCTCGTGGATCAGCAGCTCAGGATGGTCGTACTGCTTCTGTGGCTTATAAAGCGTGAAGTCATCGGGAATGTAAGGATTCAGCTGAGGCAGCTCAAGCTTGATAGCATCTGCCTTCTGCTGCCAGTCGGCATAGGTCTGCGCAGGAATTTTGTCAACTTCGTAAGGCGCATCAACGAAATAAGCCGTTTTATTGTGTGGCTCCTGCGGGCTGATATACCACACGCGGGCATTTTGCGGCGTCATCATATCCAGCCGCGCTTTAATCGCGTCAGGATCGTACTGGTCAGCGATATTTGCGGAATCTAACGTATGGGTGACCGGGACGCGCAGCATGGTATCCGCCAGCCATTCGATGTAGTCCATATCACGGGTGATGGACGGGTAACGGAAGTCGAGATCCAGCACGTGTGCAAGCTCGTCAAAGTAACGTTTATCGATACCTTTGGCGCGCAACTGATCGAGATAGCTGAATATCGCCGCAACCACCTGGTCACGATTGGCCAGGCCTTTATCCGTCAGGGAGACGGAGATGGCGAAAACACCGCTGTTACCGGCCACCATCGGGTCAGAATCCGCGCGAATGCTCTCCGCAAGACCCTGCTTTTGCAGCCAATCCGACAGCGTATCGTGGCTACGGTTGCCGATCAGGTACCCAATCAGCTCATCGGTTTTGCTGCGGAATTTATCGCTATTGTTATCAATGCGAAACTCAACGCGAACCACCTTGCGCGGCATGACCGGCACATAGTGGATGAAGATCCCTTTTTGCGCGTCAGTCACCACCGGTACATCGATAACCGGCTTTTCGATATTTTTGTCAGGAACGCGGCCGTAAGTTTCAGCGGCAATCTTCGCCAGTTCAGGCAAAGGCTTGTTGCTGTAGATAACGGCTTTCATCAGGTTTGCCGAGTAGTACTTATTTCTGAATGCCACCAGCGCGTCGAGCAACTTGCTGCCGGGTTTGTCACGCAGGGTTTCAAGGTTGCCGCCGGAGAAACGCGCCGCCGGGTGTAAAGGGTTGATGGTTTCGGCGCTAACCTGTGCCATGCGCATCCCGTCACGCGCACGGGCCATCGTCAACTCGGCGTTTACCGCGTTACGTTCACGCTCGGCATATTGTGCCGCGAGGTTAGGTTCAGCAATGGCGTCGGCCAGGCGGTCTACGGCACCGTCGAGCGCATCGTTTTCTACTTCGAGATAAAATGCGGTTCGATAGGTGGCGGTACTGGCATTGTGGCTGCCGCCATGTTTTTTGAGGAATTCAGACAGGCTATCCGGGTCCGGATATTTTTTGGACCCCATCAGCGTCATATGTTCCAGAAAATGGGCAAGCCCGAGGTGAGCATCTGGATCTTCCAGTGAGCCAACCGGCACCACCAGCGCTGACAGCGACTTCACCGCCTGCGGATCGGAAACCAGCAGCACGGTCATACCGTTATCTAAACGAATAGCCTGATACTGACGAGGATCTTTTTCACTTTTACGGATGGTGTCCTGAATCGGTTGCCATCCGTTATCTGCCTGACTGCAGGGTGCCCAAAGAGCAACGAACAAGAAAAGCGCGGTAAACCAGGTGCTGCATTTAGGCATTCACAAACCTCGTCTTTACTAACTTACTCATCATTAACAACTTTTCGAAGCTATCCGTCGAACGCCGTTGTTATACTTCGCCAGCCCTGAGCAAGAAATCGCATCATAATTGAACTCACCGGGCTGTGCAATTTTTATACAATCCTTGTTCAGGATTGGTTGAATCTGAACAGAGGCAGCAGGTAGCGCTCGGCCTCTGCGATAATCGCTTCGTAATACTCGGCATCAAGGGCACGGTACAAACGTTGCAGCCAAATATCAGCCCCTTCCCCTTCCACCATATGGTTTCCTTCCCAGGCAGCAAGCAGCTTAGTCCGGGCTTTCTGCTGCGTCTCCTCATCCCATAAAATGGCATCATTTTGTGGGTCATAACAGGTTTTTATCCACGCGCCACCGCTGTTATGCAGCAGCAGCAATGGCTGACGGAGACCTTCTTTATAACCCTCAATCAGTTGCAACAACCAGGCTTTAGCTTCGTCCTGTGCCATATGAGGGAAACGCCACTGTGAATCTTTGCGCCCGAACATTCGGCTTTCGCCCGAATAGCCGCTGGCACAGTAAACCAAATGTTCAATCCACAGCTGCATGCCATGAGCCACATTCAGCACCGAAGGGCGCCAGCGCAGCAAACCATCAGCCTGTACGTCCGACAGCCAGCCCGTCACTCTGGTTCCGTCTATGTGAAGATCCACTTCACAGCTTTCCCCTTTTTGCCGTTCGGCCAGCACTTTTTCAGCCAGCATTTGCATTTCATTCCGCTGGTTTTCCCACAAGATTTCACCGAAGGCCCCGTAAGGTAAAACGCCAGCTGCCCGGTAACGCACAAACAGCTGGTGCGGATCATCTTGCTGGACCAGAGCATTAAGCAGGTGCTGGTTTAACTGAAAACGATCGAGTACATCGAGGGTAAAAGGCTCTTCATCCGGCAATTCGGAATCTTCCAGGCGGAAGTTAATGCCGAGACGCATTTGGAAAAATGCCCGCACCGGGTGCCGCCAAAAACGCTGGAGCTGCTCAAGGGAGATGTCGTCCCAGGGATCCGCAATCAAAGGCTGAATAAAGTGGGCATGCGCTACGCCGCTGCCACTTGCCGCTGGCAGCCACTCCTGAGCAAAGCTTTGCCCATCGCCTCCGGCAAGGTAGTTGGTGCTGTCAAAAGGTGTTCGGGCATGAAGCGTGACCAGATGCTTTCTCACATGCTCACTGCTGTCATCTGCATTACATTCAGCATCTCCGGGGAGGTAGTGACTGCGAGCGATATAATCCAGCAGTTCTTCCACCAGCACCGACGGGTAACGCCTGCTGTTGTCCTGAATCGAACGGCCGATATAGCTGATGTACAGCCGCTGCTGGGCCGAAATAAGCGCTTCCAGGAACAGATAGCGGTCATCGTCTCGGCGGCTGCGGTCCCCGCGCTGCGGGTGCTGGCTCATCAGGTCAAAGCCCAATGGCGCAAGCGTTCGCGGATAGACACCGTCATTCATGCCCAGCAAACAAACGACCTTAAAGGGAATGGCGCGCATTGGCATCAGGGTACAGAAGTTTACCGGCCCGGCGAGGAAGCGCTGGCTGATGCGCTCCTGGTCAAGACGCTGGGCCAGTTCATCACGCAGCAAGGTTAATGACACGGGCTGCTGGTAGGCTGCATCAGTGCCTTTTTCAATCATCTCCTGCCACTGCTGCTCAATCAGCGCCAGTGCGGCTTCTGTTTCACCATCAGGCAGGAAGAAGCTGTTCAGCATGTCCCTGCATAGCGGCAACCATTCGTCTAAAGGGCGCTCCTGAGTTAACAGCTGACGCCAGCGGTTCAGCTGCATCAGCAACTCCGCAAGCTGCCCCACCAGTTCGGCAATCAGGCCGCTGGACTCATCATAGGGCAGCACAGAATCCCAGACCCCAGCCTGGCTTTCCATCGCATAGCCAAGCAGCATCCGGGTCAGGCCAAACCGCCACGTATGCTGCCCGGTCGCAGGCAGATCCAGTTCTCGAACGTTGTCATCATCAATGCCCCAACGTACACCTGATTCATTCACCCATTTACGCAGATAGCGCAGCCCTTCTTCATCAATAGAGAAACGCGCCGCCAGGGCAGGCACTTCCAACAATGAAAGCACATCTTCTGCTGCGAAACGGCTTTCCGGCAAGCCAAGCAGTAAAATGAACGCCTGCAGGGCCGGGTGAGCCTGGCGCGCCCGACGGTCAGAAATGGCAAACGGCAGCCAACGCTCATCCTTCGCGCTACCAAATACCGCCTGGATAAACGGACTGTAGCTATCAATATCCGCAACCATCACGATGATATCGCGCGGGGTAAGTTCTGGATCGGCCTCCAGCATCGCCAGCAGTTGATCGTGCAGCACTTCAACTTCTCGCTGCGGGCTATGGCACTCATGGAATGTCAAAGAACGATCGTTAAGATCCAGCAGCCGTTTACCGTCACTGTGTTCATACTCCTCAGCCGTCAGCCCCAGCACCTGCGAATCTTTCAGCTCCAACAGGTCACTTTGCAGGCCGCGGAGAAGGTTATCGGGTTCTAAATCGACAAAAACATCGATCTCTTCAAAACGCTCCAGCTCGGAAAGCAAAAACGCGTAGTCGCGCCCTAATTTCCCCCAAGAGGCCAGCAAGGAATTCCCCACATCCTGCTCACCAAGCTCATTGAACAACGAAGAGGCATTGTCGTTGTCCTTAAACAAGGTCTGCTCTTGTTCTGTCTGATGCCGACGACGACGGCGGCTGAGAAGACGAGCAAGGAACGCGGGATCTTTAATATCCCCCCAGTAGTAGCGGCAGGGGTTGGTAAATAGCACATGGACGTCGATATGCTTACCCAGCGCCTGCAGAGCCTGGAGGTACACAGGTGGCAGAGCGGAAATCCCACAAATAAAGACGCGAGATGGGAGTCCCGTCGGGCAAACCTCGCTTTTCTCAAGAGCGCTAATAAAGCGCTGGTAGAGATTGGCTCGATGCCATTCAGGCTGCCCCAGCTCAGCGGTGTAGCGCACCAGTTCCGCCCAGAGCGGAGCCTGCCAGAGCTGAGACTCTCCCACGCCTTCGACAAGCTCGCCCTTCTCCCAGCGGCTTAGCCAGCCGGGACGATAGACAAGATACTGGTCATAAAGGTCGGCAATCCGGGAAGAAAGCTGAAACAGCTTACGGCTGCTGTCGTCTACCTGCAGATAGTGGCCAAGCATCTTGAACTCTGGCTTGTGGAGCATATTGGGGATAAGCGTCATCAGCTTCCAGCTCATGCTCTGCTTGTTGAAAGCGCTCACCTCCGGGATATCGGGCAATACATTCACGAACATGTCCCAGATAAAGCTGGCGGGCAGCGGAAACTCGATGTTCGCCGCAATACCAAACTTCTGTGCCAGCGTCATTTGCAGCCACTGCGCCATCCCGGTGCTTTGCACCAGCACCACTTCCGGCTCAAAAGGATCCGGCAATGGCTGGTGCTCCACAATGAACTCCATAATGGCTTCCAGCACATCAAGGCGGTTGGAATGGTAGACACGCAACATGAAATCGCTACTCCTGACGTTGTTCTGACCGTGGGCAATCGAGCCTCGAAAGCTGCGCTATCCGGCCCTCTGGACTTGTTACAGTAACGTCGATGCTGACACATCCCAAAGACGATGTCTGCTGTTGATGCACATTCCATGCATCTGAAAGTGGAGGAACTTCTGGCTCGGTCTGCTCACGCGCGACTCGCCACAGCTGCCTTAGCTGCCATTGGCTGGTGAAACCCTGCTGCAATACACCGTGGTACCCCAGCAATGCGGTCATCACTATCGCAAACAGCGCCAGGGCACATAGCACCTCCGGGAGGCTGAACCCATGCTGCCGGGAAACTATCGAGGCAGTTTGCATAAGTCATCGTCCAATAAAGGGCAAAAATCCAGCCAGCCCTGCGCGGAGGCCACTAATTTACTCCCCTGAAGTCCCCCCCAGCGCCACAATGTGAACGGTAGCGTGGGCCCTGCAACAGAACCGGAAGCAGCCAGTAAGGCCTCACCTTTATCGGTTAGATGCAGGCAGGCGTGCCACTGATTACGCGACTCAAACTGACATTGCCAGGTTCTCTGGGGTTGCCAGCTTTGTTTTTCCCCCCATGCCAGCGCAGATCTTGCAGCCGTCTGATTTTTAATAAACTGAATTTCGGCGGCAACCTCAAAGCGCTGGGCGCTAAGTTGCCGGGAAAGCCCACTCATCATCAGAGAACCAACTGCAAGCAGCATCAATACCATCAGCAAAGAGGTGCTCCCTTTCTCTTGCTTGCCGCTCATGAATTTTCTCCACTCACCGTGTAGCTAAGCTCCACAGGACGCCCGCCTTGCTTCAGAGATGCAGCAAGACTCACGAGGAATAAAGGCCTGCCGGTTTTGCGATTCAGGCGAACCACGGAAAAATGCTGCACCACCAATTGCGTCGGGTCAGACATTCTTTCCCAGCCGGTACCTTCACAATGCTCTACGCCCTTTTGAGTCTCCAGGCTGCCGTTACGCAAGCGATAGCCCGTCTGTTCATTTTGACTACCAGGGGTTGTGTCCCACCGGCCATTACCGTTGGCATCCCACTGCAATACCACGCAGTTTCCGTTGTTCATAAGCTTTACAGCCTCCCCCTGACACTTCCCTCGGCAATAACCCGCACGCTGTAAATTTTTTCCAACGGTGAACGCCATTTGCCAAAGCGCTTCCTGCTGAGCAACGTAGCTGTACTGGCGTAAAACCTCGCCCTGCAAAGCGGGGAAAAACCTTGAAGTGCCTAGCAGCAGCACGCTGCTCAAGGCCATCGCAATAAGCGTTTCGAGTAACGTAAACCCTCTCTGAGCGCTCAACATGACTTGTCTCCGGACATTTCGCACAGCCGGATGCGCCCCCAAACCGAGAGCGTCACTTTCCAGCGCCCGACCTGACTTTTCACAATAAGGTGGCCTGGCCAGGCTGTGTTGCGAATACCGTAGAAACCTAACCCGGCAGTCATATCCTCCACGACGATATCGTCAAACTCGGGGGTAAACGTCAGATTTGAGTTTCCCGAACAGTTTTCTTCAGCGGCACGGCTTGTCAGGCACCAGCTTTTCCCCAATTGATGCAGCGCCAAAAGATGGGTTTGGTTGTGCCAGTTGGCATCATTTCTTAGCCGCGAGAGAAAGTGACTCAGTTGCTGAGCCGTTTGCCGCAACTGCACTCTCTGCTGCCACTCGTGCCAGCCGTGAAGCCCACCAGCGCTGAGTACGGCAACAATGGCTATCACCACCATCACCTCAATAACGCTAAAACCACGTTGGTTGATTTTCATGGGAGGAGTGTGGGCCACAGAAGTTGAATCAGCCAGTTCGCAAATCAGATGATGCGACACATATCGGAAGATAATTAAGGCGTTACGGAGAGTTGCATACGCTCTGGAATCAATGCCGAAGAAGCAAAACTAGGGCAAAAAAAACCGGCGCACTCAGGCACCGGTTCTGTCACTCTGTCAGCAGGTTAAATGGCGACAGGCGCTTTGATCGCCGGATGCGGATCGTAGCCTTCAATCTCGAAGTCTTCGAAACGGTAGTCAAACAATGACTCCGGCTTACGTTTGATAACCAGCTTAGGCAGCGCGCGCGGTTCACGGGTTAGCTGCAGACGTGTCTGTTCCAGGTGATTGCTGTACAGGTGCGTATCGCCCCCGGTCCAGACAAAGTCGCCCACTTCCAGGTCGCACTGCTGCGCCATCATATGCACCAGCAGCGCATAGCTGGCGATGTTGAACGGCAAACCAAGGAAGATGTCGCAAGAGCGCTGGTAGAGTTGGCAAGAGAGTTTGCCGTCTGCCACATAGAACTGGAAAAACGCGTGGCAAGGGGCCAGCGCCATTTTATCCAGCTCGCCCACGTTCCACGCAGAGACAATAATGCGCCGAGAATCGGGATCGTTTTTCAACTGGTTGAGCACGGTGGTTAGCTGATCAATATAACGCCCGTCAGGGGTTGCCCAGGAACGCCACTGCTTGCCGTAAACCGGGCCGAGATCGCCGTTTTCATCCGCCCATTCGTCCCAAATCGTCACCTTGTTTTCCTTCAGGTACGCGATATTGGTATCGCCATTCAGGAACCACAGCAGCTCATGAATGATCGAACGCAGGTGACATTTTTTGGTGGTAACCAGCGGGAAGCCTTCCTGCAGGTTAAAGCGCATTTGATGCCCAAAAATCGACAACGTGCCGGTACCGGTACGGTCCGCTTTTGGCGTGCCCTCTTCGAGCACTTTTTTCATCAAATCAAGATACTGTTTCATGTCACCTCACGAAAGTTGCTGCTGCGGACGGCGGTAAGCCCAGACCATCATAATGATACCGGCAACAATCATCGGAATCGACAGGATCTGCCCCATGCTGATGTACTGTACCCAGGTGCCGGTGAACTGCGCATCCGGCTGGCGGAAGAATTCGACGATGATACGGAACGCACCGTAGCCAATCAGGAACAGGCCAGAGACGGACCCCATTGGGCGAGGCTTACGAATAAACAGGTTCAGGATGATGAACAGGACAACCCCTTCCAGCGCCAGCTCATAAAGCTGAGACGGGTGGCGAGGCAGTACGCCGTAGGTATTGAACAGCGATTGCCATTCCGGGTGCGTTGCCAGCAGGCCAACGTCTTCACTGCGTGAACCAGGGAACAGCATGGCGAAGCGGAAGTTCGGGTCAACACGGCCCCACAGTTCGCCATTGATAAAGTTACCGAGGCGCCCAGCACCTAAACCAAACGGGATCAGCGGAGCAATAAAATCAGAGACCTGGAAGAAAGTACGCTTGGTGCGGCGCGCAAACCAAATCATCACGCAGATAACACCGATCAGGCCGCCGTGGAAGGACATACCGCCGTCCCAGACTTTGAACAGGTATAGAGGATCGGCAAGGAAGACCGGCAGATTGTAGAAGAAGACATAGCCCAGGCGTCCCCCCAGGAACACGCCAAGGAAACCTGCATACAGCAGATTCTCTACTTCATTTTTCGTCCAGCCGCTGCCCGGACGGCTGGCGCGGCGCCCGGCAAGCCACATGGCAAACACGAACCCGACCAGGTACATGAGCCCGTACCAGTGCAGGGAAACCGGCCCGATGGAGAAAAGCACCGGATCAAATTCAGGGAAACGCAGATAGCCACTATTCATCTGTCACCACAAGCTATTATTACCTCACCCAAAATAGAAGGTGAGTGGCAAGTACGCACCACTCTCGATGCGCTCCGAAAGCAGCGGATCATAGCACAAACAGCCAGAGTGATTGATTACGGAAGTTGTAAAAGATGTGTAATGTCCCGGTGGTACCGGGGCATCCAGGGCGTATCCGGGAGTGTGAACCAACACCAGGCATCGAAGAAAACGAACAGGGAAACCCCTTTGGGGTTTTCGGAAGATGAGCCACAACAAGGGAAAAACCACGCTTTTTCCCTTGTTGTCAGACGGGGAAAATGTCCCGGTGAGATCGGGACATTGAGAACGGATCAGCGCCCACCGCGAATCAGGCCACCCATGCCGCGGCGCTCCATAAACGCAGCGACCTGGTGGCGTACTTCCGTCGCCATTTGAGCCTCAAGGGTACGCTGAGCAAGCACTTCGGCTTCTTCAAGCTGAATATGGCGTAACAGGTATTTAATGCGCGCGACGGAACGGCCGTTCATTGAAAGATGACGGTACCCCATGCCCACAAGAATCGCGACGCACATCGGGTCACCGGCCATTTCGCCGCACAGGCACAGATCGAGGTCATAGCGCTCGGCCTCACGGGCAATCAGGTTCAGCGTACGCAGCATCGCCGGATGCAGGCTATCGTAAAGGTTAGCCACCCTCGTGTTGTTACGGTCAACCGCCAGCAGATACTGAGTCAGGTCGTTTGTACCAACGGAAATAAAATCAATACGCCCGGCCAGATGCCCCAGCATGAACACCATGGAAGGCACTTCAACCATCACCCCAAGCCTGAACTTCGGCAACTGGTAGCCTAATTCCTCTTCGACTTCCCGGCCCGCACGATCGATAAGTCTGCGCGCATCATCGATTTCATCAATGCTGGTGATCATCGGCAGCAGGATACTCAAATTCCCCGTAGCCGCATTCGCACGCAGCATGGCGCGAACCTGGATCAGAAAGATCTCTGGCTGATCCAGCGTAATACGAATGCCTCGCCAGCCAAGACAGGGATTCTCCTCGCTGATAGGCATATACGGAAGCTGTTTATCCGCCCCGACGTCCAGCGTTCGCAGCGTCACAGGTTTGTCGTTAAACATCTGCAACATGCCCTGATACTGTGCAACCTGCTCTTCTTCCGACGGGAAACCGCTTTGCAGCATAAAAGGTATTTCGGTGCGGTACAGCCCGATGCCGTCGATACGGCTACCAAGCTGTTCTTCATGCTCAGGACTAAGCCCGGCATTCAGCATGACCTGCACCCGCTCGCCGCTTTTTAACGCCGCGGGCTGCTCCACATCATCTTCCGCCAGGCGACTAAGTTCGTTCTCCTCGGTCACCAGGCGCTGGTATTCCTGCAGCAAAACCGGCTCAGGATCCACCAGCAATTCACCGCGATAGCCGTCCACGATCAGCATTCGGCGATGCAGAGCCGATGGCTGAATATCCGCGCCCATGACGGTTGGGATACCGAGCGCACGGACCATAATGGCGGCATGGGAGTTTGCCGCACCATCGCGCACGACAACGCCCGCGAGACGGTTTTGCGGCAGTTCGGCAAGCGTGGTGGCTGAAAGTTCGTCGGCAACCAGCACAAAGCGCTCAGGCCAGGTATTCGGGCTTTGAATCGTGTCATCGAGGTGGAACAACAGGCGCTGCCCCAGCGCTCTGAGGTCGCCCGCTCGCTCTTTCAGGTAGCTATCTGAAAGGCTGGCAAACTGTTCAGCAAACTTCTCCACCACCGTTTTCACGGCCCATTCAGCGACCAGGCCTTTATCTACCTCAGCAAAAAGCTCACGCCGCAGGCGGGCGTCGGTCAGCAGGTGAGAGTAAAGGTCGAAAATCGCCGCAGTCTCTTTCTGAGCCCCGGCGGCAAAACGCTTGCTGTAGCGGCGGAATTCCCCGGAAGCCTCTTCCAGCGCGGCGGTCAGACGCTCACGCTCAAGCGCCGTGTCCAGGGTCGACGCTTCAAAAACTTGCTCCATCAGCGGGACGGTTGTGTCCATCCAGCCTTCGGCAATCGCCACGCCAGGCGACGCAGGCAGCGCGCGAATACGGGTCTGGCGATACTGTCCAAACAGGGCCGCTAACTGAGACTGCGATAATATCCCGGCCATTTGCGTTGCCAGCGTAACGAGGAAAGACTCTTCGCTCTCATCGTACTGCCGGTGTTCACGCTGCTGAACAACCAGCACTCCCAGAAGCTGACGGCGCTGGATAATAGGCACGCCGAGGAACGCACGAAAACGCTCCTCTTTTACGGCGGGCACATATTTAAAGCTGGGGTGTTTTTGCGCATCTGCAAGGTTAATCGGCTCCGCGAGCCGCCCAACCAGGCCAACAATACCTTCATCAAAGGCAAGCGTGACGGTGCGGCCGCGCGGTTTCTTTAACCCGCGCGTCGCCATAAGGTAAAAACAGCGGCGCTCGTGGTCGGCGAGATAAACCGAGCAAACCTCGGTATCCATCGCAAGGCAGATGTCAGTCACCAAAATGTCCAGCGCCTCATTGAGACGCGGGGCACTGGCGACCTTTTCGACTATTTCTCGCAGACGGGTGAGCATTTTTCGCGTGACTTAACCTCTTTTACGTCGCCATGCCGGCGAGTTATTGCGTGGTGGCGTAACTTCCTGCAGTGGCATCACCACGCTGGCAAACTCTTTCATTACCCGGCGATAGACATCGCGCTTGAATGAAACAACCTGACGGACCGGATACCAATAACTGACCCAGCGCCAGCCATCAAATTCCGGCGTACTGCTGGTTTGCATGTTGATCTCACCGTCGCTGCTCAGCAACTGCAAAAGAAACCATTTTTGTTTTTGGCCGATACAAACCGGCTTTGTGTCCCAACGCACCAAACGTTTAGGTAATTTGTAACGCAACCAGTTTCGGGTCGAGGCAAGAATGCGAACATCTTTTCTTTGTAGACCGACTTCTTCGAAAAGCTCCCGGTACATTGCCTGTTCAGCGGACTCGCCAGGATTAATACCCCCCTGGGGAAATTGCCAGGAATGTTGGCCAAAGCGTCGCGCCCACATCACCTGTCCCTGCCGATTACATATTACGATCCCAACGTTGGGGCGGTAGCCATCATCATCGATCACCGGACTACCTCAAAACAAACTTAGATTGCATCGATTGTTTCATACAAGTGTCAGGCGGTAAACCACTCTCTCGGCGGCGCTCGCATGGAATAACATTTGAATAACTCACAAAAGAGAGCCGGGTTATAAACAGGGGACGGTCAAAACCGGCGGTTTTATTCACTTTTTCTGTGGATATAACTGTGAAGAACTACCGAATTACATCGGGACAACTCAGGACAACTAAAATAAGGAGCAATCCTGCCACACATTAAAGCCTTTAAATTTCATAATCATAATACTATAAAAATGACACACGAGTTTCATAATGTGATGATCGTCACATATGAAGATCGCCTACTGATGAAAGATCGCACAATGTTGTTTTTATCCACAGATTGTGCCAACAAGTTAGTCACAAATCGGTGATAAATTGTATTTTAGCGCCTCGTCAAGGCTGTAAATGGAACCAGTAGTCATGCTTTTTCCCAGTTATCCCACTTTTCTGTGGATAACATGGTGTAAGATCCTGTTCATTGTCAGTGACCAGATTTGGAAAAGCCTTTTTAATGTTGCTGCAACGAAACGGCTGCCTTTAAAAACTCATTATAAATCAGAATATTGTTAATCTTATCCTCAGACGACTAAACTAAGCTTTCGCTGTGCACAAAGTGCGTTCATTTTTTAACCAAAAAACATCAACGAGTTATGCAACCAATACGTCCGCTCATCACGCCCCCACGCAGTGAAGCCGAGCTGCTCCAACAGGCGCAAAGCGTCGCCGGTTATACTCTGGGCGAGCTGGCCGCCTGCGCTGGCTTACAGACGCCGAAAGACCTGAAGCGCGATAAAGGCTGGATTGGCGTGCTGCTGGAGCTGTGGCTGGGTGCCAGCGCGGGCAGCAAGCCCGAACAAGACTTTGCCGCGCTCGGGATCGAACTGAAAACGATCCCGGTGGATAGCCTTGGCCGCCCGTTGGAAACCACGTTCGTCTGCGTCGCGCCGTTAACCGGTAATAGCGGCGTCATTTGGGAAACCAGCCATGTGCGGCATAAGCTCAAGCGCGTGCTGTGGATCCCGGTTGAGGGAGAAAGGCAGATCCCGCTTGCCGAGCGGCACGTGGGTTCTCCGCTATTATGGAGCCCTTCAGAAGAGGAAGAACAGCAGCTGCGCCTGGACTGGGAAGAACTGATGGATTTGATCGTGCTGGGCCAGGTCGAGCGCATTACCGCCCGTCACGGCGAAGTGCTGCAGCTGCGGCCAAAAGCCGCCAACAGCCGGGCGTTAACAGAGGCTATTGGCGCGGACGGCTCACCTATTCTCACGTTACCTCGCGGCTTCTACTTAAAGAAGAATTTCACCGCAGCTCTTCTCGCACGGCACTTCACGCTCTAATAGCCGCCGCAGAGAACGGAATCCAGGGTTCTGTCAGTAAGTACCGGGGAATGTTACATTTCCCTCGTCCTATTAAGAATTTACCGCTTTCTTTCCCCTGTTCATCAGGTTATTACTAAACTTATTAACAAGATCCCTTCCTGACGAGGAACATACCGATGACTAAATGGGCAGTAGCAATCTCCGCCATTGGTCTTGCCTTTGCCGTTTCAGGCTGCAGCAGTGACTACGTAATGGCCACCAAAGATGGACGAATGATTTTGACCGAGGGCAAGCCGAAGGTCGATGAAGATACAGGTCTGGTAAGCTATCGTGACCAGCAAGGTAATGAAATGCAGATCAACCGCAACGACGTTTCCCAGATTATTGAGCGCTAATCTCGCAGGGTCAGCCCCTCGGCTGGCCTGATGATTTTTCTTCTTTCCCCCTCTTTCGCTTTGCTCCGGCCTCTGCCATGTTTATAGACCTTTTGTCGGGTAACGATGCCTGACGAGTCAAAAGAACAACAGGAAGCCGGCTATGCACTATCACCGTATCCCCCACAGTTCACTTGAAGTCAGCACGCTGGGGCTGGGAACCATGACCTTTGGTGAACAAAACAGCGAGGCCGATGCCCACCAGCAGCTCGACTACGCCGTCAGTCAGGGCGTGAATCTGATTGATGTCGCGGAAATGTACCCGGTGCCGCCGCGCCCGGAAACCCAGGGCTTAACCGAGAGCTATGTCGGCAGCTGGCTTAAAGCTCGCGGCAACCGCGAAAAACTGGTTGTTGCTTCCAAAGTCACTGGCCCCACCCGCAACAACGACGCGGGCATCCGCCCAAACCAGATCCTCGACCGGAAAAACATCCGCGAGGCGCTGGATGCCAGCCTCAAACGCCTGCAAACCGATTACCTCGACCTCTACCAGGTTCACTGGCCGCAGCGTCAGACCAACATGTTTGGCAAACTGGGCTACACCTGGAGCGACACAACCTCGCTGCCGGTAACGCTGCTGGAAACCCTTGAAGCGCTGACCGAGTGCCAGCGTGCCGGGAAAATTCGCTATATCGGCGTCTCGAACGAAACCCCGTGGGGCGTGATGCGCTACCTGCAGCTTGCGGAAAAACACGATCTGCCGCGCATCGTGACCATTCAAAACCCTTACAGCCTGTTAAACCGCAGCTTTGAAGTTGGCCTGTCTGAAATCAGCCAGCACGAAGGCGTTGAGCTGCTCGCTTATTCCTGCCTCGCCTTCGGCGTGCTGTCGGGCAAATACCTTAACGGAGCCAAACCGGCCGGCGCTCGCAACACGCTGTTTAGCCGCTTCACCCGCTACAGCGGCGAGCAGTCGCAAAAAGCCGTTGCGGCCTACGTAGAAATAGCTAAACGCCATAATCTCGACCCGGCGCAAATGGCGCTGGCCTTCGTTCGCCGTCAGCCGTTTGTGGCCAGCACGTTGCTCGGCGCCACGACGCTGGAACAGCTGAAAACCAACCTTGAAAGCCTGCATTTGACGCTAAGCGAAGAGGTGATTGAGGAGATTGAAGCGGTGCATCGCCTCTATACTTACCCGGCACCGTAAAAAACTAAGGCCCTCCAAAAGAGGGCCTTTTTGCTATTTATGTTTGATTTGCCACAGCCACAGGGCACTAATCGCCAGCGCAAACACCGCCCCAAATCCAATGCCAATGCCAACGATGGACGCCCCGGTTTTCACCGCCAGTGAGAACAGACCCAGCATCAAAAGCATGGCCGTGTTTTCACCAAGGTTTTGCACGGCAATGGCGTTACCTGCCCCGACCGTGTGCTTGCCGCGCTCCTGGAGCAGCGCGTTAAGCGGCACCACAAAGAAACCGCCCAACAGGCCAATCAACACCAGCAAAGCGTAAGACGGCAACAGAGAATGCTGTAGAGCAAAAATCAGTACGCCAACGCCGATTAAAATCCCGGCGGGCATGCAGCGGGCGACGGTTTCCAAAGTCACCAGCTTCGCGGCTGCTCCGGCCCCCACCACAATCCCAACCGCAACCATCGCATTTAGGTAAGTCGGTGTCGCGTTATCCGTGATCCCTAACGCCACCGGTACCCACAGCACCAGCAGGAATCGCAGCGTCACGCCCGCCCCCCAGAATAGGCTGGTGCCTACCAGCGAGAAGCGCGTTTCTCCGCTGCGCCAAAGGCTGCAGCAGGCGGAAAAGAAACTGTGCGTCATCGGCTTGAAACGCCACGACTGGCCGGGGCGCGCGGCGGCAAGTTTAGGGATAAAGACGTTGGCAACCACCGCCCCGCCGTAAACCAGCGCGCAGACAACCAGCGCCGCCGTCAGATTCCAGTCTGCCAGCACGCCGCCGGCAACGGATCCCAGCAGGATCGCCGCAATGGTAGAAGACTCCATCAGGCCGTTGGCCTTCACCAGCCGATCGCCAGTGGTCAGCTCGCCGAGAATGCCGTATTTAGCCGGTGAATAGGCCGCCGCGCCGATGCCCACCAGCGTGTAACCGACAAAAGGATTCAGCCCCAGCGCAATCACCGCCGCACCCACAAGCTTCATGCTGTTCGCCAGCATCATCACTCGCCCTTTGGCGAAACTGTCGGCCACCTGTCCCACAAACGGCGCAAAGAGGATGTACGCGCCAACAAACACCATTTGCAGCACGGGCTGGCTCCAGTCCGGGTAGAACTGCTGCTTGAGCACCGCGAGCGTGGCGAACAACAGCGCGTTATCGCCAAAAGCCGATAAAAACTGCGCCGCGGTGACCGCCATCATGCCCCGGGACCACAACGAACCGCTATTGCCAGCCTGTTCAGCCATGGGCTTTCTCCGCTTCATCAACCTGTGCTTTCAGGGTGACAAAATCTGGTTTTCCGCTGCCTAGCACAGGCAGCTGTTTGAGGAAGCGAATATCGCGTGGCACCGCCAGCTCAGGCACGCCGTGCTCACGCGCATAATGCAGAAGTTTTTCGCGGTTAAGCTCGCTGTCGGTGGTAAACATCACCAGCGCCTCGCCTTTGGCGGCGTCGAGCTTAACGACCGTAGCATGCAATTTGTCCGGCGAAATGCCGATCGCCATCTGTTCGACCATCTCAAGCGACACCATCTCCCCGGCGATTTTGGCAAAGCGCTTCGCACGTCCCTGAATCACGCAATAGCCCTGCTCGTCAAAGGTCACGATATCGCCGGTGTCGTACCAGCCGGGTTCCATCTCACCCAGGCCATTTTCAGCCTCAGGCTTCTCCAGCACGCCCGGATTTTCCACGCGCAGATAGCCGTTCATGATGTTTGGCCCTTTTAGCTGCAGCCTTCCGCCCTGTTCAATACCGGGCACCGCCAGCAGGCGAGCATCCATTGCCGGAAGAATGCGGCCCACGGTGCCCGGTTTCGCCGCCATCGTCACGTTGATAGACACCACCGGCGCGCACTCGGTCACGCCGTAGCCTTCCAGAATGCGCAGGCCAAACTTGTCCTGCCACAGCTGCTTCGTGCTTTCCTGCAGCTTTTCTGCCCCGGCAACTACATAGCGCAGGCGGAAGAAATCATACGGGTTAGCAAAACGGGCATAGTTGCCGAGGAACGTCGAGGTGCCAAAGACCACCGTGCAATTGCGGTCGTAAATAAGCTCCGGCACCACGCGGTAATGCAGCGGGCTGGGGTAAAGGAACACTTCCGCCCCGGTCAGCAGCGGCGTGAACAGCCCCACAGTCAGGCCAAAAGAGTGGAAGAGCGGCAGCGCGGACATAAACCGGTCATCGGCGGTGAAGTCCGCGATGGTGCGAATCTGCTCTACGTTGGCCAACAGGCTTTTATGACTGTGCACCACGCCTTTTGGATTGCCCTCCGAGCCGGAGGTAAACAGCACCATCGCCGCATCTTCCGGCTGCTGTTTCACCTGGGCCAGGCGAGGCGCAAGCAGATGAGCAAAGATCCACACTTTATCCTGCAGGGTGATGGTGGACCTTAAATCTTCCAGATACACCCAGCGCACCTGCTTCAGCTGTTCCGGCAGGTGCCACAGTTTGCCCTTATCCAGGAACTGCCGGGAGGTAAAGACCGTCTTGATTTGCGCCGCCGTAATCGCGCTGGTCAGCCCTTTTACGCCAGCCGTGTAGTTCATCATTGCCGGAATACGGCCCCGGGATGAAGCGCCAAAAATCACCGCCGCGCTGATCGCCGCATTCGGCAGCATCAAACCAATGGTTTCACCCTGTTCGCTGTATTTATCGAGTATTCGGCCCACAAACAGCGTTTTTTTCAGCAACGAACTGTAAGTATCTGGCTTGAAATTTATGTCTTCAATACAGTTTTTACTCGAACCATACCGATCCTTCGCCGCCAGCAGCGCCTCAAAAAGCGTCTCACGCGGGCGCACGGCCATGCGCGCTTCCATCATGATTTGGTGCAGCATCTCGCCGGCCATTTTACGGCGATCCCTGGCCCGTGGGGCTTCTGGCATTGCAATGGAAGTTGGCGGCAGAAGATGCAGGGTAATACGCGGGAAAGCCCGGCGTTTTACTAGCCCTTTCAGGCGGCTAAAGAAAGTCAGCTCCGCGCCGTCGATGCGCAAAGGCACCACCGTGGCCTGTGCTTTGGCCGCCACAAATCCAGCTCCATCGTAGATTTTCATCAACGATCCGTTCACGCTGATGCGTCCTTCTGGGAAAATCACTACCGGGCGCCCCTGTTCCACCAGGCGCACCAGGTGCTTGATAGACATCGGTTTGGTCGGGTCCAGCGGAACAAAATCAATGAGCGGCTTAAGCCAGCGCATAAACCACTGCTGGCTTATTGAGGAGTAGACCGCAAATACGGGGCGCACCGGCAGAAAAAGTGCAACCAGGATCCCGTCCAGAAATGAGACGTGGTTTGGCACAATCAGCACCCGCTGGCGTTGAAGCACCTGCGGATCGCCGGAAAGGGTTACCCGGAACAGAATGCGAAATAGCGCACGGAAAAAAGCAAGAAGCATAGCGACTCTCTTTGTCGTCTGTCGGTCAGCATTAAGTGTAGAGTCGCAGAGTACACCAGTTGCGTTAAGTGCGGGAGGGGGCTCAAAAAATGGCAAAAAAAAACCTGCGCATCTGCGCAGGTTGGTGCAAAAGAATTGTACTCAGCAGAGTACCAGGAATTCTCACCAATCAATACCTCTGGGATCCGAATTGTCTCGTGCCGCCAGCGGCGAAACCAGCGGCAAAAAGCAAGGGAATGAGCCCAAGTGCAACCAGGTGTTTAAATTTTCGATTCTTGTTACAGGCGGCTGGATTCAGGCAAAAAAAAACCTGCGCATCCGCGCAGGTTGGTGTAATTCATAGGATCAGCAAATAATCGCTGACTTCACCTATCAATACCTCTGGGACCACAAATGTAGCAGCGGCGTCTTCCATTAAGCTATGCTGAAATCGCAACAGCCGACTGCAAAATGTAAGCAAAGATTTGGGCGGAAACGTTTAAAAATCCGCGACATGCACTAAAAAGAGGCAACCTCTTGAAGCAAGTGTAACCGTTACACGCTTTCACCTTGATTTTGCTCTACTTTGCAATATTCCCATCAGTTGTTGCCTTGCAGTCATCAGGGAATTCCGTAAAACTAAACGCAGTGTAAACGATTACCCCTAACAGGAAGGCTTTTCATGGCGACAATTAAGGATGTGGCTCGGCTGGCTGGTGTGTCTGTCGCCACGGTTTCACGCGTCATCAACCACTCCCCAAAAGCCAGCGATGCCTCAAAGCAGGCGGTGAATAGCGCCATGGAAGCGCTGAATTATCATCCCAACGCTAACGCGAGAGCCCTTGCCCAACAGGCCACGGAAACCATTGGCCTGATCGTGGGCGACGTTTCCGACCCCTTCTTTGGCGCGATGGTTAAAGCCGTGGAGCAGGTTGCCTACCGCACCGGCAACTTCCTGCTTATTGGCAATGGCTACCACAGCGAACAAAAAGAGCGCCAGGCCATTGAACAGCTTATTCGCCACCGCAGCGCGGCGCTGGTCGTTCACGCCAAAAAACTCCCTGATGAGGAGCTAATTTCGCTGATGAAGCAAATCCCCGGTATGGTGCTCATTAACCGCATTGTGCCAGGGTTTGAGCAACGCTGCGTTGCGCTGGATGACCGCTACGGCGCCTGGCTTGCGACGCGCCATTTGATTCAGCAGGGGCACACCCGCATCGGCTACATCTGTTCCAACCACCAGATATCGGACGCAGAAGACCGCCTTCAGGGCTACTACGACGCGCTCCGCGAGCACAATATCCCCGTCAACGAGCGTCTGGTGACCTTTGGTGAACCCGATGAAAGCGGCGGCGAGCAGGCCCTGACGGAGCTGCTGGGACGCGGCAAAAACTTCACCGCCGTGGCCTGCTACAACGACTCAATGGCCGCCGGGGCGATGGGCGTGCTGAACGACAACGGCATTGATGTTCCCGGTGAGATTTCGCTGATTGGCTTTGATGACGTGTTAATTTCACGCTACGTGCGGCCCAGGCTGACCACGGTTCGCTACCCGATAGTGACCATGGCGACTCAGGCAGCAGAGCTCGCGCTGGCGCTGGCCGAAAACCTGCCGCTGCCGGAAATCACCCATATGTTTAGCCCGACGCTGGTGCGCCGACACTCGGTGGCCTCTCCGGGCGACAACGCTTAAAGCGTAAGTTGATAAAGATGTACGGGCTGGTCGGGGTAATCCAGCCCGTCGCCAATGTAGCGCCAGCCAAACCGTTCATAATAGGTCTTACAGGCCGAATACAGATACAAAGACTCAAAACCCAGCTGGCGGGCATATTCCACGACGTGTCGCTGTAAAATCTCGCCCAGTCCCTTTCCTCGCTGGCTTTCATCAATATACAGCGCCGCCAGCCAGGGCCAGAGATCCTGCCGGCTGATCAAATCACAGCGCCACAGCCCCACGGTCCCCACCATCTTTTCGCCCTCCAGCGCAATAAACGTCAGGGGCATTTCGCCTTCCCGCTGGCTGGCGGCAACAATAGACGCAAAAAAGCCTCGGCTTTCCTGACTGCCAAACGCCAGCCAAAGCCACTCCGTGACTTGCTCTGCGTGCTGAGGGGCCTGGTACAACGGGACAATTTTCACAACGATATACTCCTAAAAAACCACACCAAATTCTGAAAGCGTGATCCGGGACGACAATTTGCACGGCGAAACGGCAAGGCCGCTTGCGGGCGAAACTCCTGTGATAAACTGCTGGAAAATCGCGACAGCGTCCAGATCGGGAAGGAAACAATGGTAACAATGTTAGATGTCTCGTTACGCGCAGGGGTTTCCAAAGCGACGGTATCTCGCGTGTTAAACGGCACCGGACAGGTTAAAGCAAGCACCCGCGAACAGGTATTTAAGGCCATGGAAGAGCTGGGCTATAAGCCTAATTTTCTGGCACGATCGCTGGCAAACCGCAGCAGCAACAGTATCGGGCTGGTTGTCTCCACCTTCGATGGCTTCTACTTCGGGCGCCTGCTGCAGCAGGCTTCACGCCGCACGGAATTCTACGGTAAACAGCTGATTGTCACCGACGGGCATGACACGCCTGAAAAAGAGTTGGATGCCGTACAAATGCTGGCGGACAGGCACTGCGACGCCATCGTTCTCTACACACGTTTTATGAGCGAACGGGCGTTGATGTCGCTGATGAATGCGATTCAGGTGCCGCTGGTCGTCATTAACCGGGACGTCACCCAGGCCCGTGAACGCTGCGTCTTCTTCGAGCAGCAGGATGCCGCCTTTCAGGCCACCGAATACCTGATCCAGCAAGGTCACCGGGAAATTGCCTGCATTACCGTGCCTATTTCCACGCCAACCGGCAAGGCGCGCCTGATGGGGTACCGGAAAGCACTGCAAAAACATGGCATTGCGTGGGATGAGAGCCGGGTGAAATACGGGGATTCCAGCATGACCGAAGGGCACCACCTGTGCCAGGAGCTGCTGACCAGCGGCGTGACCTTCAGCGCGCTGTTTTCCTGTAACGACGATATGGCGCTGGGTGCCTCTAAAGCGTTGCACCAGGCCGGGATCCGTATTCCACAGGATATTTCGCTGTTCGGCTTTGATGACGCGCCTAGCGCCCAGTGGCTGGAACCAGCGCTGTCATCCGTCTATCTGCCCATCGACAACATGATCATTACCGCCATCGATCAGGCCATTAAGCTAGCGAGCGGCGAACCGTTAGCCCCCATCCCGCCATTTGTGGGGACGCTGGTACTGAGGGACTCCGTTGCGCCCGGCCCCTTTTTCGAGGCCGGACGGAAAGTCTCAAAGTAGCTCGAGCGCTAGCAACTCCTGAATCGTCTGGCGGCGGCGAATCAGGCGCGCGCTGCCGTTATCAAATAGCACTTCCGGCAGCAGCGGACGACTATTGTAGTTAGAGGACATAGAAGCCCCGTATGCGCCGGTATCGTGCAGCACCAGGTAATCACCCGGTTTTACCGGCGGCAGCAGGCGGGTTTCTACCTTGCCGCCTTCCTGCTGGGTAAACACATCCCCGGACTCGCACAGCGGCCCCGCCACCACGGTTTCTTTCGGCTCCAGTGCGAACAGATCCCTCCCGTCACCCGCCAGCGCAGAAATATGGTGGTAGCTGCCGTACATAGACGGACGCATCAGATCGTTAAAACCAGCGTCGATCAGCACAAAGTGGCGGGATCCCATATCTTTCACTGCGCGCACCTGCGAAACCAGCACCCCGGCTTCCGCCACCAGGAAACGCCCCGGCTCGATCTCCAGCTTCACCGGGTGCCCCAGATGAGCGGCAATTTTTTCACGCGCGGTATTCCACAGGCCGTAATAGTGATCGGTATTGATCGTTTCCTCACCTTCACGGTAAGGAATGGACAGCCCACCGCCCGCAGAAATCGCCTCAAGATCCTGACCGAAGTCGATGACCTGCTGCACCATCGCGCCGCACACCTGTTCGAGATGGCCATAATCCACGCCGGAACCAATGTGCATATGGATACCCACCAGGTGGATACCGTAGCGCTGCATCGCTTCCAGCGCTTTCGGCATATCGCTCAGCCAGATGCCGTGCTTACTGTTCTCGCCGCCGGTGTTGGTTTTCTGGCTGTGCCCGTGCCCAAAGCCCGGGTTAATACGCAGCCAGACGCGGTGTCCCGGCGAGACTTCGCCGAGCTGATGCAGCATATCCACAGATCCGATATTGACCGGGATTTTCTGCTCGGCCACCAGCGCCAGCGTGGCGTTGTCGATCACGTCGGCGGTAAAGACGATATCATCCGGGTTTTCCAGCGGCTTGTAGCCTGCCGCCAGCGCGCGCTCGATTTCCCCCTGCGACACCGAATCCACCTTCACGCCCTGCTCACGCATCAGTTTCAGGATGTGGATATTCGAGCAAGCCTTTTGGGCAAAGCGAATCACATCGAACTGGCGCAACTGGGCAATTTGCTGGCGAATGATCTCCGCGTCATACACCCAAACCGGGCAGCCAAATTCAGCAGGCAGGGTCAGCAAGTTTTGCGCGTTCAGCGCGGTGGTGGTGTCGTGCAGCGAGCGTGGCATGGTGAACTCCGGTAAACGTCATTTTCCCTATTACGCCACAGAAAGTGAGGGATAAAAAATATCGTTTTCTAGCGAGTCTATTCAAATATGATATGGTTTAGAAAATGCCCCTCACCCTAACGCTCTCCCCAGAGGGGAGAGGGGACAGTTTAATGCCCAATGCAATTTCTGTTTCCCCCTTCCAGGGAGAGGGCCGGGGTGAGGGTAATCAACATCAGCGGAACAACACCATGCCAGCCATCAACCTGCGCCACATCGAAATCTTCCACGCCGTGATGACGGCCGGCAACCTCACCGAAGCCGCAGGCCTGCTGCACACCTCCCAGCCCACGGTCAGCCGGGAGCTGGCGCGCTTTGAAAAGCTTATCGGCCTGCAGCTGTTCGAGCGCAGTCGGGGCCGCCTCTACCCCACCGTTCAGGGACTGCGGCTGTTTGAAGAAGTTCAGCGCTCCTGGTACGGACTGGATCGTATTATTAATGCCGCCGAAAGCCTGCGTGAGTTCCGCCAGGGCGAACTGTCTATTGCCTGCCTGCCGGTATTTTCTCAGTCATTTCTGCCGCGCCTGATACACCCTTTCCTGGCCCGCTACCCGGAGCTCAGCCTGAACATCGTGCCGCAGGAATCCCCGCTGCTGGAAGAGTGGCTTTCCGCCCAACGCCACGACCTGGGGCTGACGGAAAACATCACCACGCCTGCCGGGACGGAACGCCAAACCCTACTCACTCTGAATGAAGTTTGCGTGCTGCCCGCCGGGCACAAACTAGCCGCGAAAGCAGAACTCACACCGCAGGATTTTGCCGGGGAAAATTACATCAGCCTGTCTAGAACCGACAGCTATCGGCAACTGCTGGACTCGCTGTTTCAGGAATATGACGTAAAACGAAGAATGGTGGTGGAAACGCACAGCGCCGCGTCCGTCTGCGCAATGGTTCAGGCGGGGGCTGGCGTGTCTATCGTCAACCCTTTAACCGCACTGGATTACCACGAACGCGGCGTGGTGGTACGCCCGTTCAGCGTGGCGGTGCCTTTTACCGTCAGCCTGATTCGGCCCCTGCACCGCCCGGCATCAGCCCTGGTCAGCGCGTTCAGCGACCACTTACAGCACAACATGCATCTGTATAGCGACCCGCTCAACGCGCTGCTCAACCGCTAGCTTATTGCCCGGTCACCGGCTGCTGATGCCCCGTGCCGTTGCTAAAGTTAATCAGGCAAAGTATCAGGCCAACCACTGCCAGCGCAGCCGCGGCGACCGGCACCGCCGTCAGGCCGAAGCCACGATCAATGACCGTGCCGCCAACCCAGGCACCGAGCGCATTGCCGACGTTAAAGGCCGCAATATTCAGCGTGGACACCAGATTAGGTGCTTCTTTGCCGTGCAGCACCACGTTGATTTGCAGCGCCGGTACCGTGGCAAACGCCGCCATCGCCCACAGGAACAGCGTGATTTCCGCGAGCCATGCGGCATGGCTTGTCCAGCTGAACAGTAACGAAAAGACCGCAATCAGGCTAAAGCTGAGGATCAGGCTGAATGACACCCGCCAGTCCGCCAACCGCCCACCCAGAATGTTCCCCACCGTCAGCCCCGCACCAATCAGGAACAGCGTCCAGCTCACGCCCTCTGGCGTAATGCCTGTCACCTGTAGCAGCATCGGTGCAACATAGCTGAACAGCGCGAACATCGCCGCAGAGAAGAACACCGTCATACTAAGCGATAGCCAAAGCTTGCCGTGCGCCAGCGCTTTGATTTCGCTTTTTAAGTCAGTGGCTTCTTCATCTTTCTGCGAAGGCAGGCTCACTCCCAGCGCCAGAAACGCAATCACCCCAATAACGGCCACGCCCCAGAAAGTAGCTCGCCAGCCGTAAAGCTGTCCGAACCAGGTGCCAATCGGCACGCCCAGCACATTAGCCAGCGTCAAGCCGGTAAACATCAGCGCCACCGCCGAAGCCTTGCGCCCGGCAGGTACGAGGCTTGCCGCGACCACTGCGCCAATCCCGAAGAACGCGCCGTGACACAGCGCCGTAATAACGCGCGCCAGCATCAGGAAGTTGTAGCTCAGCGCGAGGGCGCACAGCAGGTTGCCAACAATGAAAATCACCATCAGCAAAATTAACGACAGCTTGCGCGGCAGTCGGGCGGTCAGCAGCGCCATGATAGGCGCGCCAATGGCGACCCCCAGCGCATAGCCGCTGATCAGCCAGCCGGCGACGGGAATGGAGACATGGAGATCCCCTGCCACTTCGGGCAGCAGTCCCATAATCACGAACTCCGTCGTGCCGATGGCGAACGCACTCATCGCCAGCGCCAGTAAGGAAACAGGCATTGTATAACTCCGGTTGCAGACATGATGAAAAGCCATTGCTGTGCGCAATCGCCTGTAGTGTGAGGATTTCAGAGGAGCAGCTTTTTGGAATAATGTGCGCTACATAACAAATTTATAACACATTAGCGGCCGGGCATGACCCGGCTCGTCGTGGGGAAAAAACACTACTTACGCTTATTTAATTGATATATAAGGATAAACCATTACTCTTCACCGCACATAAAGCGAACTGCATCGGCGGCGTGGATGGCGGCGGTATCAAACACCGGCAGCGGGCAGTCCTGCTGGCTGAGCAGCAGGCCAATTTCGGTACAGCCGAAAATAACCCCTTCCGCCCCCTGCGCCTGCAGCGCCTGAATCACCTGCTGATAATAGCGCTTCGACTCAGGGTTGATCACCCCGAGGCACAGCTCATCGAAGATTATCTGGTTGATACGCTGACGCTGGGAGGCGTCAGGAATAATCGAGCGGATCCCGAACTGCGCCTGCAGGCGGCCACGATAAAAATCCTGTTCCATGGTGTAGCGCGTGCCCAGCAAGGCCACCTGGCTTACTCCCTGAGCCGCAATCACCCGCCCGGTGGCGTCGGCAATGTGCAGAAACGGCAGCGAGCAGCGGGATTCAATATGCTCCGCGACTTTGTGCATAGTGTTTGTACACAGCACAATGCCTTCAGCCCCGGCCTTTTGCAGCCCCAGCGCCGCCTCAGCCAGCATCTCACCGGCCTTGTCCCACTCACCGGCAGACTGGCAGGCCTCAATCTCGTGAAAATCGACGCTGTGCAGCACAATTTTGGCCGAATGCAGCCCGCCCAGACGCTGTTTGATCCCTTCGTTAATTAATCGGTAGTAAGGAATGGTGGATTCCCAGCTCATGCCGCCCAGCAGCCCAATCGTTTTCATTGTCATCCCCTTTTGCCATTTCCCTTCGGTTATAACCCTTATTCCGGTAAGAAAAAAGCCTCCGAAGGGAGGCTTTAAAAGGAATGCAGCGCGCTAAACAATTTCCAGCTTTTTCTGCCTATCGGCCATGACATTGCGCATTAGCACGTAGCCACAGGCGCCAATCAGGCCAAGCAAAGCCGCCAGCACGACGATGAGGGATTTCCCCGGGCCTTCTTTTTTCAACGGCAAAGAAGGATTCATTTGATAGCGGAAGGGCTGGAAGTCAACGTCGTTAACCTTGACCTGCTCCAGTTTAGTTAAATAGTACTCCCGGTTTTGAACGCTGGCGTTTAATTCCGCCACATCTTTAAGCGCGGATTCAATTTTCAGTTTTTCGGCCAGCCCATCAGCCCCCAGCGCAACCGAGTAATCAGGATCGTCTTTTACCGCTTGCCCATTGCTGTATACCGGCTTTTTAATTCCCGCCGCGTTAGCAACTTCAAGCGAGTAGCCCAGACGCTGAATATTCACTTTATGCTGGTTTTCGAGGTTTCTCTTATCCAGCTCGAGTTTATCTTTCTCTACCGCGCTTTTTAATTCAACGCTATAGCGTAAATTTTGCACAATGTCTTGATTAACTCGCTGCGCAATAAAGTGAATATAACCGCTCAGCACATCCCTGGCCTCTTCTGGATTCGGTCCAGTGAAGCTTAAAGCCCATGAGGTATAGGGGATGGCATCCGGCAGTTTAGAATCTGCGGTATTTACCGATTTGAATTTTGCAGCCGTTTCCTGAATAGCCCGGTGTAGTTTTACGCTATCGTCCGAGTTAACGGCATTAACAAGCTTTTTAACATACTCAGAATTGGCCAAATACTCTTCACGCAACGCCTGCGAGTCAAAGTCTTTCAGGAAGGCTTGATAAACATGCCCGGCGTCGACATTAGGCGCTGCATCCAGAACCGTCAGCTCAACCATCGCGCGGTGCAACTCGATTAGCTGAGAGGATTCTGGCGGCGTAATAACGGCCTTGCTTGACCATTTCTGCGGCATCAAAAAGCTAACGCCCAACCCGGCTAATGCAGCAGCAAATGTGATGGCAATTATCGTTTTTTTTGCCGCGAAAAGGGTACTTAACAGATGAATCAAATCAATTTCCTGACTCGATTCAGTTATCACCGAAAACGTACGGATATCTTCCACAGGAGCATTTTTTAATTCAATTGCGGACATGTTAACCAACTCATAATAGATGCCAGACGAAACTATACCGACAGGAAACTAATGGATTGAGCACAGAGCTAAATAACAACAAAATAATCAATGATATTTAACACCACGCATTCATAGAACCGAGCATGGTTGAAGAGAAGCAAAGCGTTGCGCCATTATTCCCAAGAATAATCCTAAAAACAACCACCAAATATTGAGATTTGTTTTTTTTTCAGAAATAGAAATGCGATCCAACTCACTTTTCATGGCGTGTCAGGTCAGAGACTGCGTTGAGTTTGGCGAAGCATACTCTCAGCACGTTGTGGAAATTAATCGAATGAAAAATATATGTTAACTCTCATTAAGATCACATTAGAGAGAAAGGGCTATCGGTTCTTCACGGGAAAGAAGCAGCTTTGCCCGGGAAGATTCCCCCTCTTCTTCGTGCCAAAAACGGGCGATCTCGGCCTGAACCCAGTCGCTAAAATAGCCCACTCGCGGCAGCTCCCGCTTGCCCTGGGGGATCTCCAGCCAGTAACCATTTCCGCTTTCAAGCTCCAGCTCCGCCAGCGGCACCAATAACCCGCCACGCAGCTCGTTGCGGATCATCATCCTGTCGAGCACCGCATAGCCTGCCCCGGTCACACAGGCGTTGATCACCTGATCCTCGGTGCTGAACTCCAGCCCGCCGGAAAGCAGACTGTCATTTTCTCCCGTCGCAGCAAGCCAGCGCGACCAGTTATCCAGTCGGATGTCGCCGTTAAGAATATGCAGCTGTGACTGCGAGGCCAGCGAGGGAAAGACGCCGTCAATCATCAGCAGCGGGCTGGCCACCAACAGCAGTTTTTCATGGCACAGCCACTGCCCCCGTCCTTCACTTTCCTGGCGGGTGCCAAAGCGGATGGCGCAGTCAAAATCGCTGTATTTCTGCCGGGTTTCGCTGATAAGGGCAATTTGTAGCTGGCCGTTGCGCTGGCGAAGCGCCACCAGCCGCGGTGCCAGCCAGCGGGTGGCAAAGGTCGGAGCAACCTGCAGGCGAAGATGCTGGAGAGGATTGCGCAGTTGAACGTGGCACACGCCCTCTTCAAGAATATCCAGCGACTGGCGTACCACCGGCAACAGCAGCATCGCGTCCTGGGTCAACTCCAGCCCGCTGTGGGTACGCACGAACAGCAGCTTGCCGAGAAACGCCTCGAGCTGTTTGATTTGCCGACTGGCCGCGCTCTGGGTAATGCACAAGGCCTGCGCCGCTTTGCTAAAGCTAAGCGTCCGGCAAGTCTCTTCAAAGACCCTTAACATACTGAGTGACGGGAGTTTTCTCATTGTTGTCATTATCCGCGGGCGAGCGCCAGTCATGTTAATAATATGTTTCTAACCTGCCCTGAAACACCATCCCCCGCCGCAGCTATTTCTGCAAAACAGGAGGACGATCACATGCGTTTTTTGCCTGGGGGTATGACTAAAACGCACTCGCCTGCTGAGGCGCTTTACTGCCACATTGTTAACGTACTTGAAACATAAAAAATACAAACACCCTACAAAACCACCTCGCGGGAGGAGGCATCATGTCCCACCTGACACAACAGTACACCCGTATGGATGACGTGCCGTTAAACCGTTTCCATATCAAAATCGCCGGCCTGACCTTCGGCGCACACTTTACCGACGGCTACGTGCTCGGCGTCATCGGCTTCGCGCTGGCCCAAATCAAACCTCAAATGGGGTTAACGCCCTTCTGGGAAGGGATGCTCGGCAGTTCGGCGCTGATCGGCCTGTTTCTCGGCAGCCTGGTGTTGGGCTGGATCTCCGATTACGTTGGCCGCCAGAAGATCTTCTGCTTCAGCTTCGTGGTGATCACCCTCGCTTCGGCGCTGCAGTTTTTCGCCACCACGCCAGAACAGTTGTTCTTCTTGCGGGTAATGGTCGGCATCGGCCTCGGCGGCGACTTCTCCGTCGGCCACACTATGCTGGCCGAGTTTTCCCCCCGAAAACATCGCGGCGTCCTGCTCGGCTCATTCAGCGTGATCTGGACCTTTGGCTACGTGGCCGCAGGCTTTGCCGGGCACTTCCTGACGGCGCTAGGGCCGGACGCCTGGCGCTGGCTGCTCTCTTCTTCCGCCCTGCCCGCGCTGATTATTCTGCTGATGCGCATCGGCACGCCGGAATCCCCGCGCTGGCTGATGGGCAAAGGGCGACGAGAAGAAGCGATGGCGATTGTCCATAAACACTTCGGCCCTAACGTGCTGCTGGTGGATGAAGCCCCCGTCGCCTCAAAACAGCGCTTTATGTCGCTGTTCGGGCCGAAATACCGCCGCCGCACCGCCTTCAACAGTCTGTTTTTTGTCTGCCTGGTGATCCCGTATTTCGCCATCTACACCTTCCTGCCGTCGATTCTGCAGGTGATGGGGCTGAACAATAACTTCACCACCGACCTGCTGCTGAACGCCCTGCTGATCGTCGGCGCGCTGCTCGGGATCCTGCTGACGGTGGTCTGCTCGCGCCGTGGCTTCCTGATCGGCTCGTTCGTCTTCCTCGCCGCCTGCCTGGTGATGCTCAGCATCATTCCGGTCAGCCAGTCCGGCTGGTTAATTCTGTTCTTTGCCGCCTTCACGCTGGTGATGTCGGCGGTCAGCAATCTGGTGGGCGTCTTCCCGGCTGAAAGTTTCCCGACGGAAGTGCGCTCGATGGGCGTCGGCTTTGCCACCTCCATGAGCCGCCTCGGCTCCGCCATCGGCACCGGCTTACTGCCGCTGGCCATTCTGAATTACGGCATGCAGGCCACCACCGGCATGCTGGCGCTGATCCTCGTCATCGGTGCCGTTGTCTCTCTCGCCTGGGCGCCTGAAACCAAAGGGTTAACCCTGGTCGATGCCGCTCACGATCCGGCCCAGCGCCACGGCAATGCCGCCGCTGAACCGGCTAAATAACGCTCACGCTTAACAGGAGAAGTCTCGTGGAAATGTATATCGGAGAAGGGTTTGAAGGTAACGGCGTTAACGCCTCGCACATCAACATCATGATTGGCCCACGCAGCGGCGTGGTTGGCCAGGCGTTTTCCAGCAGCCTCGCTTCGCCAAGCCAGGGTCATTGCCCGTTTATGGTGGTGATCAAACCTAACGTTCCGGCCAAACCGATGACGCTGTACGTCAACAAAGCGGAAATCAGCGGCGAGCTGCACGGCAATGCCACCTGGGGAGCCTCTCAGGCCGCCATCGCCAAAGCGGTCACCGAAGCACTTCTGGACGGCACGCTGCCGCCGGAAGCAGAAGACAACTGGTGCATCGTCACCGCCAACTGGGTCAATCCCGGCTGCAACGATATCGACGAGGTGTACCACAACAACTACCGCGCCTGCCGCCAGGCCATCCGCGCGGCCATGGGCAAACTGCCGCAGCGCAGCCAGATTGCTGACGCCCTGCCGCAGCTCGGTAACCCTTTCTACACCCCAAAAGCCTGAGGAGGCGAAATGGAATACGTCAATCTGGGCCACAGCGGCCTGAAAGTCTCTCGCCTGTGCCTCGGCACCATGAACATGGGCAGCAAACAGTGGAAACCTTGGATTTTTGACGAGTCGCAAAGCGAGCCGCTGATCCGTCACGCGCTGGAATCCGGCATTAACTTTATCGACCTCGCGGACTTCTACTCCAGCGGCGCGGGGGAGGAAGTGGTCGGCAACGTGTTAAAACGCATTGCCCGCCGCGATGACCTGGTCCTCACCACCAAAGTCGGCTACCCCATCGGCACCGGCTTTAACAACCAGGGCCATTCACGCAAACACATCATGGAAAGCATCGACGGCAGCCTGAAGCGCCTCGGCACCGACTACGTCGATATCTACATGCTGCACTACTTCGACGTGAATACGCCTGTCGAAGAGACCTGGGCGGCGATGAACGACATCGTGCGCAGTGGCAAAGCGCGCTACGTCGGCGTTTCCACCATGTACACCTGGCAACTGGCGAAAATCCTTTGGTGCTGCGAGCGCTATGGCTACGCGAAACCCATCAATATGCAGTTGCAGCTGAACTGCGCCTACCGCGAAGAAGAGCGGGAAATGATCCCTTTCTGCCGCGACCAGGGGCTTGGCGTGTCAGTCTTTAGCCCGCTCGCCCGCGGCCTGCTGAGCTGTGACTTTACCTCCGTGCGCAACCAGACCGACTTCTTCACCCAGGAGATGTACGCGGACATCACTTCCCGAAACGTTGCGCAGTCCGTCAGCCATGTAGCTCAGCTGCGCGGCCTGCCTCCGGCACAAATTGCTCAGGCATGGGTCCTGAACCATCCGGGCGTGGACTGCATGCTGGTTGGCGCAGATTCTGTACAGCAAATTGACAGCGCAATTGCCGCACTCGGCACACCGCTGGATGAAGATGAGCGCTACGAACTGGAGCGTAACTACACGCCGTGCGACGTCATCAACGACTACACCGCAGGCAAACGTATTGCGCGTGAGAGCCGCGCCGCTCGCGGCCTGTTTATCGACAACGTAACCACAAGGAACATCGCATGAGCAGCTTTGACGCACTGGTTCGTACCGGCTGGTACTGCAACGGTGAATGGCGGGACGCCAACGAGCTCTATGCCGTATTAAACCCGGCAACCGATGAAATAGTGGCTCAGGTAGCCAACGCCGGAGCAAAAGAGACCGAGGCAGCCATCGCTGCCGCACACGCCGCCCTGCCCGCCTGGCGAGCATTAACCGCCAAAGCCCGCTCGCAGATCCTCCAGCGCTGGTTCGCGCTGATCATGGAGCATCAGGCCGAACTGGCAGAACTGATGGTCACCGAACAGGGCAAAGTACTGGCAGAAGCCAAAGGCGAAGTGGCCTACGCCGCCAGCTTTATAGAATGGTTTGCCGAGGAAGCCAAACGTGCCAACGGCAAAACCATTCCTTCTACAAAAGCGGGTAACCAAATCCTCACCTTCAAGGAGCCAGTTGGCGTGGTCGCGGCTATTACCCCATGGAACTTCCCGCTGGCGATGCTAACCCGCAAACTCGGCCCTGCACTGGCTGCGGGCTGCACCGCCGTGATTAAACCGGCAAACGAAACACCGCTTTCGGCCTTCGCGCTTATCGTGCTCGCCGAACAGGCAGGCGTCCCGGCTGGTGTAATTAACGCCGTCACCGGTGATACCGTGGCAATCGGCAGCACGCTGATGGCAAGCCCGACGGTGCGTAAAATCTCCTTCACCGGCTCTACGCCAACCGGCAAGCTGCTGATGCGCCAGGCGGCGGATACCGTGAAAAAACTGTCGCTGGAGCTGGGCGGTAACGCACCGTTTATCGTCTTTGACGATGCGGACATTGACGCCGCCGTAGAGGGTGCGATGGCGGCCAAATTCCGCAACAGCGGGCAAACCTGCGTGTGCGTTAACCGTTTCTACATCCAGGCGGGTGTGTATGAGCAGTTTGTTGAGAAACTCGCTGCCGCCGCGCGGGCGCTGAAAGTTGCCCCTGGCCTGACACCGGGTGCACAGCAGGGGCCGCTGATTCACCAGAAAGCGGTTGAGAAAGTGGAAGCCCACGTGAAGGACGCCCTTGAGCACGGCGCGCGCCTGCTGTGCGGCGGCGAGCGTCACGCCCTCGGCGCATCGTTCTACCAGCCTACCGTGCTGGCCGACGCTACCGAAGCCATGCTGCTGGCCCGCGAAGAAACCTTTGGCCCGCTGGCGGCCTGCTTCCGCTTCAGCGATGAACTGGAGGCGATTGAACGCGCTAATGGCACGCCGTTTGGCCTTGCCGCCTATCTTTATACCCGCGATCTCGCCCGCGCCTTCCGGGTGACACAGCAACTGGAAAGCGGCATGGTCGGCGTTAATGAAGGGATTATCTCCACGGAAGTCGCGCCTTTCGGCGGCGTGAAGGAGTCCGGCCTCGGCCGCGAAGGCTCCGACTGTGGACTAGAAGAGTACCTGGAAACCAAGTATGTGAATCTGGGTGGACTGCTGTAACTGTTGCCTTAGCGATGCGGCCCTCTCCACGAGGAGAGGGCGCAGAGTATTATCTCCGTAAATGTTTCCAACCGATAAGCGTAATGCCCACGGCACATACGATCAGCGTTATATCCAGCCGTTGTCCCCAGCCGGCAACGAAAAGCCCGGCGCCAATCAGCACGTAATAGACCAGGCCGAAAAGTGCGCCTGCCGTCCCCCGGCAATCTGAGTAGGCGCTGAGCGCAGTGCCAAGCACCACCGGAATTGCCATCGAAAAGGCCAGCATCACCATAAACATCGGTGCCAGGAACCAGGGGCTGGCCGACAGCAGGCCAACGCCCAGGCCCCCGATCAGGCCGCAGATACAGGCGAGGCGTAAGAGCGTGGCTGAACTCGCGCCGCGCTGGATGAGTTGATGGTTAAGCTGCGCGCCAGCCAAAGAGCCAAGCGCCAGCAGGACACCGCTCAATCCAAATGTACCGGGCTCCATGCCAAACCGCTCAAACATAAACGGCGCCAGGCCGTAATAGCTGAACAGGCTCACGTTAAACAGCGCGACCAGCGCTGCAGCACGCCAGATCTGCATATCTTTCAGCATTCGCACCGCGACGCTGGCGATGGACTGACTCTGATGCTGCGCAGAGCGAGTTTCTTCCAGCCGCCAGGCGCTCCAGATAAAGAGCAGCAGGGCAAGCGCCACAAGGGCATCAAACACTCCCCGGAAACCGCCCCAGGAAACAAGCATCCCGCCCGCCCACAGGCCTATCGCCGGGCTTACCGCCAGAGCAATGCCCATAAAAGCGAAGATCTTTGCCAGCGTCTGCCCGCTAAAGCGGTCCCGGAGTATCGTCTGGGTGACAACCGACCCGGACGCCGCACCAAAGGCCGCGATAACGCGTGCCGCGAGCAGCAGTCTGAAATCGTGCGCCAGCAGCGCAAGGATCGACCCTACTGCGTAGCATGCCAGGCCCAGCAACAGGGCTGGCTTACGGCCGGCCAGATCGCATACCCGTCCCCAGACCAGAACGCCGAGGGCAAAGCCCGGGAAATAAATGGACAGCGTCCAGGCTGCATCCTGCGCGCTGACCGCGAAATACCCGGCAATATCGGTCAGTGCCGGGCTATAAAAGGTTTCCACAATCTGCGGAAACATCAGTAGCGCCGTTAAGAGCGCCATACCGCGATGTGTTTTCACAATACGTCCTCCTCAAAAAGAGGCGCTATTGTAGGAGAACGTCAGATGAATCATTATAAACATTATGACATTTAATATCGGAAATCAGACATTATGAGCTGGCTAAGTGCGGATGCAGAATTTAACCCTGACGCGCTGCATAACGGCGTGATTGGCGTGCAGGCTGAACTTGGGGATCATGATTCCGGGCTACATCGACACCGGATGGGGCAGTTGCTGTTTACCCGGGAAGGCTGCGTGAAGCTCACGCTGGATGAAGGCCAGGTACTCTCTTTGCTGCCGCCGGGTAAAGTCGCCTGGCTCCCCGGCGGCGTCAGCCATCGGGCAGAAATGAAAAGTAGCGTGGCCTACCGCTCAATCTGGTTTGATATGAAACGTTACCCCACGCTGCCCGCCACCGCGCTGGTGCTCAACGTGACGCCGTTGCTCAACGAACTGCTGGAGAGGATTTCGGCCAGCGCCTGGGAAACGGACTGGGAACAAGGCGCCCCGATGCACATGGCCGCCCTGTGCGTAGCGGAACTGAATGCCGCACAAGAAGTCCCGATGACGCTGCGCTTCCCTCAGGATAAGCGGCTGCGCCACCTGACGGGCGACACGCTGCCGCCGCCGCTCAACGAACTGGCCAGCGTAACCGGCGCAAGCGAGCGCACCATTGGCCGTATTTTCCTCCGGGAAACCGGCCTCTCCTACCAGCCATGGCGGCAGCAGTGGCGTTTAATGAAGGCGGTGGAAATGCTGGCCAGCCACGCGCGGGTTACCGTTGTTGCCTCGGAGCTGGGTTTTTCCAGCGACAGCGCCTTTATCTACTTTTACCGCAGCATGACCGGCCAGACGCCGGGCATGCTGACGGCGAAACAGACTTAACGTCGGCTGATGGCCAGCTTCGCGGCAAAGAGCAGGAACACACAGCCGGTAACGCGATCCATCCACTTCACAACGCCAGGCTTTCTTAGCACGCCGGAAGCGTAGCGCGTGGCAAGAATCAGCGTCAGGGACCACAGCGTGCCAAGCACCGCATGAATAGAAACCAGCAGGAAAGTCCAGAGGATCGGCGAATGGCCGGAGGGGATAAACTGCGGCAGGAAAGAGACGTAGAACACGCCCATTTTCGGATTAAGCACGTTGCCTAACATGCCGCGCAAAAACCAGTTGCTGGCTCGGGTTGAGTCAGCGGAGGCAAGGCTAAAACTCTGGCGAGGACGCAAAAGCAGCTGAATACCCAGCCAGCATAAATACGCGGCACCGCACCACTTGAGCAAGGTATAGGCAAATTCAGAAACTGCCAACAGAGCGCCAAGTCCAAAGGCAACCAGCGCCCC
The DNA here is from genome assembly GCF_037150195.1 of Cedecea sp. VD22. Classification (NCBI taxonomy): domain Bacteria; kingdom Pseudomonadati; phylum Pseudomonadota; class Gammaproteobacteria; order Enterobacterales; family Enterobacteriaceae; genus Cedecea; species Cedecea sp. VD22. The sequence continues at coordinate 24,604 of NZ_JBBCPX010000016.1, read as the reverse complement.
CCACACAAAACAGCCTACGTCGATGCCAAGCGCGGCATGAAAAGCTTTTTTGCCCCCTTCGGCGGCGGCAGTTCTCAGGATAAGGGCGGTATCGAGACCAGGGGTAAGCGTGAGCAGAGTGGCAGCTAGCGTGAAAGCAAGAAGCGCATCGGTGACGGACATTTTTCTAACTCCGAAAACGATAAATCTACTGAAATTCAGCTCAGCCGACAATGCCCTGATGCCGTTATTTTTCGCCGTAAACTGTCCCGTTCATTGCCGCGATAACGCCCGCGGTTCCCCTGTCGATCAGGTCAAGAAACACGGCGGCGGCGGCGGCGTTGCTCAGCGTCTGGCTAAAAGTTCGATGAGCCTGAATCAGCGCCGCGCTCCACGTGGCCAGCACCAGGCCCGCCGCCAGTTGAGTGTGTGGGTCGCTTTTTTCAAGGCCGGCCCCGGCGGCCAGCTCATGCGCCAGCGCCTGGGCAAATTCATCCCGAATCTCTCTGGCTCTCGCTTTCAGTGCCGGGCTGTGCTCAATCGTCGAGACAAACCCCTGCCCCGCCACGGAGAAAGCCACCACCGGGCTATTCTGCTCCACCAGATGGTGAGCAAAGCGACGCAGCGCTTCCAGCGGCCCCGTGTTTTTATCCCGCTGACTCAGCGCACGGCGCAGCATCTGCAACCCCTCTTCTTCGCGGTCGAAGAACATCTCCTCTTTGCGCGGGAAGTGGTTGAACACCGTCATTCTCCCCACCTCTGCCGCCGTGGCGATTTCGTCAATCGTCACCTGTTCAAAGCCTTTTTCCAGAAACAGCCGGGTGGCGACATTAGAAATTTTCTGGCGGGTGGCGAGTCGGTTCAGGGTTCGGCGATCGACGGACATTGACAGGATCCTGCGGAATGGATAATTATGTACTGAGTATATATTGGTACTTAGTACAGGTAAACATGAACAAAGCGCTGGTTGTCATTTTCTCCACCATTTGCCTGGATGCCGTCGGCATCGGCCTGATCTTTCCGATTCTGCCGCGCCTGCTGGAAGAGGTAACGCACACCTCGGATATCGCCCACTGGATCGGCATCATGACCGCGCTGTATGCCCTGATGCAGTTTGTTTTCGCCCCGCTGCTGGGGGCGCTGAGCGACAACTATGGTCGCCGCCCCGTGCTGCTCGTATCCCTTATCGGGGCCGCCGTGAATTATTTGATCATGGCCTTCGCCCCGCACCTGTGGATGCTGCTGCTGGGCCGCGCTATCGCCGGGTTGACCAGCGCGAACGTCTCGGTGGCGATGGCTTACATCACCGACGTCACTCCGGCGGATAAACGCGCCCGTCGCTTCGGGCTGTTTAACGCCATGTTTGGGGCCGGGTTTATCATCGGCCCGGTGCTTGGCGGCCTGTTGGGCGATGCCTGGGTGCGGCTGCCGTTTATTGCGGCTGCCGTGCTAAACACCGTTAACCTGCTGATGGCGCTGTTTATGCTGCCGGAATCCCGCGAACCCGCCCGCCAACGGTTCAGCTTTGCCGTACTCAATCCCCTGCAGCCTCTGCGCCGCATTTTCACCCTGAAAGGGCTAATCCCTATTGCGATGGTCTTTTTCATTCTGAGCGCAACCGGCGAAGTGTACGGCACCTGCTGGGCGCTTTGGGGGACCGATACTTTCGGCTGGAACGGGCTGTGGATTGGGCTTTCTCTCGGCGCTTATGGCATCTGCCAGACGCTGACGCAGGCGCTGCTTCCCGGCCCGATAACCCGCTGGCTGGGGGAGCGCGGCGCGGTGCTGTTTGGCATTTGTAGCTCGTGTATTGCGCTGACGATGCTGGCCTTTGTGCAAGCAGGCTGGCAGGTGTTTGTGATTATGCCGCTGTTCGGGCTTGGCGGCGTTGGCGCCCCGGCCCTGCAGGCGCTAGCCACCCGGAGGGTAGATGAAGCCAGCCAGGGCCAGTTGCAGGGCATTCTGGCCTCGGCGGTCAGCCTCGCGTCTATCATTGCCCCGCTGGGCTTCTCAAGCTTCTACTTTGTGGTGCAGGATTCGTGGCCAGGCGCTATCTGGCTGTCGGTGATTGTGGTGTACGCCGTTGCCGTGCCGCTGGTGTTGTTCAGCACCCGCGGCAAAAGTGAAATACGGCCAATAAGCCCATAAAGCAGCCAGAGAGCGATGGCGGAAAAATCACATCGTAACATGCAGGCCTATTTTAACTTCTCCAGCGGAAAGGGCCTGTCCTGTACCACGGTTTTCATCACCAGCGTCGAGCGGAGATGCTGCACACCGGGCATGGCCGATAGTTTTCTGTCATACAGCGCCTGGAACGAAGGCAGGTCCCGGGTTACGACCTGCATCAGATAGTCCGGGTCGCCAAACAGTCTCTGCGCCAGCACAATTTGCGGGATATCTTCCACAGCTTCTTCAAACGCGCTGACGGCCTTTCTGTCCCCTTCTTTGAGCGTCGCAAAGACCAGAGCCACAAAATTAAAGCCCATCTTGCCCGGGTCAAGGTTAGCCCGATAGCCCGTAATGACCCCCTCTTGCTCCAGCGCTCTGAGCCGACGATGGCACGGCGAGAGGCTGAGGTTAACCCGCTCGGCCAGGTCGGTAATGGACAGACGCCCATCGGCCTGGAGTTCAGCAAGAATTTTTCTGTCTACGCTATCCATTTGGAATATTCTCTCTTTTAACAAGAGTTTTGAGCATAACATTGAAAGCCCATTGCCGGGGATTAACCGTATTCTTTCTTTCCCGTTATCCAAGAGAGAAATACCATCATGGCGATGAGCCTTGCCGCAGGATTCTGGCTGGTTTCGTTCCTGCTAATCATCACCCCAGGAGCTGACTGGGCTTACACCATCAGCGCCGGAATCAATGGCCGCAGAATTATTCCCGCCGTGGCCGGACTGATGTCGGGCCATGCTATCGCGACAATCATTGTTGTTGCCGGCGTGGGGGTTCTGCTCGCCGGACATCCACTCGCTTTATCCGTCCTCACGCTGCTGGGTGCGCTCTATTTGCTCTGGCTTGGCCTCACTATTTTGCGCAGCCCTCCCGGGCTGAACGCCGCCGCTCAGAACAACGGCAACTGGCAACAGTGGGCCATCAAAGGGATGTGTATCAGCGGCCTGAATCCGAAAGTGTTTCTGCTTTTTCTGGCCCTTTTACCGCAGTTTACCGATCCCCAGGGGAAGTGGTCAGTGGCGCAGCAGATGTCCGCTCTGGGTGCGATGCACCTGGTGACCTGTACCCTGATTTATCTCTTGATTGGTTACGGTTCAAGAGCCCTCTTAAGCACCCGCCCTCAGGCCGCTCGCAGGGTGAGTATGCTTTCGGGTGTCCTCATGGTAATCATTGCGCTGCTGCTGATTTACGAGCAGTTGAAATAGCGAAAAAAGGAGGCAGGATACCTGCCTCCGAAGAACTACGCCTGATGTAGGGTGAAGACACGAATACTGTTGAGCAACAAGCCGGATTGTTCCTTCAGGGAACCGCTGGCCGCGGAGGACTGCTCAACCAGGGAGGCGTTTTGCTGAGTGGTGGTATCGATCTGCCGCACGCGGGCAACGTTTTCAACGATTTCCTGCATGCCCTCATCCGCTTCCGTGACCAGCTTACGGCCATCGGTGATTTTGTTCACGGACGCGCTAATGATGTCACGAATCTCTTTCGCGGAGGCCGAACTTCTCTGCGCCAGCGTTCTCACTTCCCCGGCTACCACGGCAAAACCGCGCCCCTGTTCACCGGCTCTGGCAGCCTCAACGGCGGCATTTAATGCCAGGATATTTGTCTGGAAAGCAATTCCTTCAATGGCCGCAATGATATCGGTCATCCGGCCTGCATCAGCATGGATTTCGCCCATGGCATCGGCCACCACGTGCATACGTTCGCTGTTGGCCTTGACCATTTCTCCGGACTCATTAAACAGCGTATTCACCCGATGGGCATGACTGGCGGTGCTCTTGATCGTCGACGTTAGCTGCTCTAAGGTCGCGGCAGTTTGTTCGACGCTCGCCGCCTGTTCCTCTGTTCGTGAGGCGAGATCCTGGTTCCCGGCATCAATTTCATCCGCTGCCAGGGCAATACTTTCCGCCCCGCTGCTGACGTTCCTAACCGTACTCCCAAGCGAAGTAATCATTTCCTGCAATGAATGCATGAGCTGCCCCAGCTCGTCCTTCGCATGCACATGCACTTTGGCGGTGAGATCGCCCTGCGCCACTCTGCCGGCAACGTTAACGGCCTGCAGCAGCGGATGCGTAATACTGCGGGTTATGTACCAGGCCGTTGCCGCTCCCAGCGCCACACCCAGCGCCACTAGCAGCAACATGAGCAGCTCATTATTACGGGAGTTTTTCTGAATGCTGGCATGCGTGTTATCGATAAGCTGTTTTTGGAAATCCAGCAGAGCCTGCAGCCCCTGCCGATATTCTTCGCTTATCGGAATAAAACGTTCCGAGATATAGCTATCCATGCCCTCATGTTCGCTCCGCTCAGCCCGGGCCAACCCTTCGGAACGAACCTGCAAATACTTTTCACGCACGGGGACAAGATTCGCCAGCAGGTGTTTGCCGGTTTCCAACGCAATCAAAGATGTGAGCTGGGACTGGACTCGGGTGGTGACCGCCGAATTCTGCGCAATGCTGGCGAGCAGTTTCTTACGCAGCATCGCATTTTCAGTTCCCATTGCCGCGATAGCGTTCCCGCTGCTCTTGTCGACCTGCGCCAGCCATTCCTCGACCAGCCTTTCCTTCAGCAAATGCTGGTTAATCATCTCATCGACGGCGTGAACATTGTTCCGGCTGAACAGGCTGGCGCCGATCCCCATCAGAATCATTAAAAACAACAGCAGAAAAAAACCGCCGCTTAGCCTGACGCCTACACGCAAATTACTTAGTTTCATTCTCGTTCCTTAGAAAACCACATCCCGGAGTGCCCCCGGCGCCTGGCGCGAGGGAATGGCGTGTTTTGTAACCACGTTGTTAACCGATATCGGAGGTCACGGTTATTTCTGCAGGCAAAAACCAGGGGGGAACGGTCGATAAAGCAGCATTTTGGCCCGAAGCAATGCTTTAATGTGATCTGCATCACAATGAAAAAGTCATTGAAAAATAAAAGGCCCCGGCATATTCATGCGTCGGAGCCTTTTATTATTTGCTCTAAAGTTAAAGATTAAAACGCCTGCCAGTGTTCCTCTTCTCTTTTTAACGCCCGGCGCGGTGCCAGCTGGGGCGATAATATTACGCTTGCCTCATCGCTTGCCCCCAAATGCAGGCTGCTGGTTCTTTTTTCCAGCTCGAACACTTGTTTATTCAGCACTTCTGAAGATCCGGCCAGCTCTTCCACCACCGCTACGTTCCCCTGGGTGACTTTCTCCAGTTCGGAGAGCGCCGTGGTAATTTGCTGAATACCTTTTTCCTGTTCGTTGGTGGAGATAAAAATATGCCCCATCAGCGCGTCGATATTTTCTGAACCAGAAACAATATCCTTCATATTTTTTTCCGCTTCGGAGACCAGGCTTGCGCCCTGCAGAACGTTTTGGTTGGTGATATCAATTAACGACTTAATGTTCTTGGCCGATTCCGAGCTTTTATGCGCCAGATTTCTGACTTCACCGGCCACCACCGCAAAGCCTTTGCCGTGTTCCCCGGCGCGGGCGGCTTCCACCGCAGCGTTCAGCGCCAGGATATTGGTCTGGAAGGCAATGCTGTCGATGATGGTAATGATTTCCGTCATCTTGTTGGCGCAGTCGGTGATTGAGGTCATGTTGCTGGTCAGCTTCTGCATCAGGTCACTGCCGTGGTTGGCCGAACGGTGCGCGCCGCTGGTGATGTCGCTCAGCTCGCGGGTGCTGTCGGCATTGTTTTTTGTCCCGGCGGAAATCTGTTCCATGCTCGATGCCGTCTGAATCAGCATCGCCGACTGCTGCTCGGTTTTTACCGACAGCGTGGCGCTCTGGTGCGCCAGACTTTCCGAAAGCGCTTTGGCCGACTGGGACGACTTGCGAATATCCATTACCAGGGTGGTAATCTCAGCGGAAAGCGTATTTATGCCCGGAATCAATCGTCCGGCACAATTATTACCAAACTCAGGGATATGCACCGATAAATTCCCCGAGTTAATTTCGTCAATGCTCCGTTTAACATTATTAATGGGCCGTACAAGATATATCGTCATATACGTCCACAGGGAGAAGAGTAAGACAACCCAGGCAATATTAAGCATGGCTAAAACAAGCACGCTAGCTGATAAAGCAAATGCTAAGAAATCTATAACTAAAAAGGATATTGCCAAAAAATAGACAATAACGCTTCGAACGCTGGCATTCTTAAGCATAGGTAATCCTGTGCGAGACTTGGGCGGGTATATTATTTATTACCTGGATTTATGGAAAAGCCATCCCATAAAATAAATCAGAATTTAACGCCGACATAAGTCAACTGAAAAGATTTTAAATCCGCACTTTTCGTTTAAGAACGACGCCTTTCTGAATATATCCGTGACGTTACGATCAAGTCACTTTCATCAGCGCTGTATTTAGTAACTTGCATTTTGAAAGTCACTATGCCAATTTGTCAGCAGACGATAACCCCGCCCCCGGATCGAACCATGAAAAACGAACCTCTGTGCAGCGCTCCCTGCCCCATTGCCCGCAGTCTTGGCCGTATCGGCGACAGCTGGAGCATCATGATCCTGCGGGATGCCCTGGCCGGTTTTACCCGCTTCGATGAATTTCAGAAGAGCAGCAACGTGGCGCCCAATATTCTTTCGCGCCGCCTGAAAGAGCTGGTTGATGATGGCTTACTGGAGAAGGTTTGCTACAGCAGCTCGCCGCCGCGCTACGAATATCACCTCACCCAAAGCGGGCGTGATTTCCGCATGGTGATTCTGGCACTGGCGGAATGGGGCAACCGCCACTTCGCGCCCGAAGGGCGTCAGATGCAGCTGGTTGAGCGCGAAACCCAGCGCCCGGTAGAGCCCATTCTTACCGATAAAGAAACCGGCGAGCTGATTGAGCCTGGAAAATACGCCATGGTGCCGGGCCCAGCGGCCTCACCGATGATGAAATACCGCCACGACTACCTGCAGCGTAAACACGCCGGCGACGCCGGGCTTAAATTCCAGCCAGAACCGTACAGAGAACCCCAGTAATGAACGCCGCCCATAAGAAAAAATTGATCACGCTGACCGTACTTGGTGCCGCGGTGTTGGCGGCCGCAGGCTATGGTACATGGTGGTGGCACAGCGGGCGTTTTATTCAGTCGACTGACGACGCCTACATCGGCGGGGATATCAGCGCCATTTCAACCAAAGTCTCCGGCTACATTCAGCAAATTGCGGTGCAGGACAACACGGCGGTGAAAAAAGGCGACCTGCTGATCCGCATTGACGATCGTGATTACCAGGCCGCGCTGGCGAAAGCCCTTGGGGAAGTTGCCGCCCAGCAGGCTGCGCTGGCGGATATCGCCGCCACGCGCCAGCTGCAGCAGGCGACGATTGAAGGTTCCACCGCTTCTTTAGCGGCAGCGGCGGCGGCAACGGACAAAACGGCCAACGACAACCGCCGCTATAACGCCCTGGAAGCCTCGAGCGCCATTTCAGCCCAAATACGCGACAACGCCTCGGCGGATTATCGGCGGGCGCGGGCGGAACAAAGCAAAGCCCTGGCCGACAAAGCCGTGGCCCAGCGCCAGCTCGCGGTGCTTGATGCCCGTGAAAAACAAACCCAGGCCGCGCTGGAACAGGCGCAGGCTAACCTGGCGATGGCGAAGCTGAATCTCAGCTATACCGAAATTCGCGCCCCGTTTGACGGCGTGATCGGCAACCGCCGCGCGTGGACCGGCTCCTTCGTGACCAGCGGCACGCAGCTACTCTCGCTGGTGCCTTCCCAGGGGCTTTGGGTCGATGCCAACTTCAAGGAAAACCAGCTGGCGCACATGCGAGCCGGTTTACCGGTGACCGTGGTGGCCGACGTGCTGCCGAACCACACCTTTAAGGGCCACGTTGCCAGCGTCTCTCCGGCGACCGGCTCCCGGTTCAGCATTCTTCCGGCGGAAAACGCCACGGGGAACTTCACCAAAATCGTTCAGCGGGTTCCGGTGCGGATAGCGCTGGAAGGTGACGGCGCAAAACTGGATGTGCTTCGTCCGGGGCTGTCGGTCATCGTTACCGTCGATCAAAAGAGCACGCGATGAGCACCGCCCAGGCCGCACCGATGCCGCTGGGCATCTCTATGCCAATGGCAAAAAAGATCTTCGCTTTTGCCAGCATGTGCGTCGGGATGTTTATTGCGCTGATTGATATCCAAATCGTCTCCGCGTCGCTGCGGGATATCGGCGGCGGCCTTTCGGCTGGGGATGATGAAACTGTCTGGGTGCAAACCAGCTACCTGATCGCCGAGATCATTATTATTCCGCTGTCCGGGTGGCTGGCGCGGGTGATGTCCACCCGCTGGCTGTTTGCCGCCTCGGCGGCAGGCTTCACCCTGATGAGCCTGCTCTGCGGCTGGGCGTGGAATATTCAAAGCATGATTGCCTTCCGTGCCCTGCAAGGGCTGGCGGGCGGCTCGATGATCCCGCTGGTGTTTACCACCGCCTTCGCTTTCTTTCAGGGCAAACAGCGCGTTATTGCCGCCGCGACCATCGGCGGCCTGGCTTCGCTGGCTCCGACGCTTGGCCCCACCGTCGGCGGCTGGATCACCGAGAACTTCAACTGGCACTGGCTGTTCTTTATTAACGTCATCCCGGGGATTTATATCGCCGTCGCCGTGCCGCTGCTGGTGAAGGTGGATAGTCCTGATTTCTCGCTGCTGCGCGGCGCGGACTATTTCAGTATTTTGCTGCTGGCGGCCTCGCTCGGCTGCCTGGAATATACGCTGGAAGAAGGCCCGCGCTGGGGTTGGTTTGATGACAACACCATCGCCACAACCGGCTGGATAGCGCTGCTGTGCGGCATCGCCTTTATTATTCGAACGCTGCGCCACGCCCAGCCGGTGATGGACCTGCGGGCGCTCAAGGACAGAACCTTTAGCCTCGGCTGCTATTTCTCGTTTATGGCCGGGGTGGGCATTTTCGCCACGATCTATTTAACGCCGCTGTATCTCGGCAGCGTACGCGGCTTTAGCGCGCTGGAAATCGGCCTGGCGGTGTTTTCCACTGGCCTGTTCCAGGTGATGTCGATTCCCTTTTATGCCTGGCTGGCAAACCGCGTGGATCTCCGCTGGCTGCTGATGGCCGGGCTGATCGGCTTTGCCATTTCGATGTACAGCTTCGTGCCGATCACCCACGACTGGGGCGCGGACCAACTGCTGCTGCCGCAGGCGTTTCGCGGCCTTGCGCAGCAGTTCGCCGTCGCGCCTACGGTAACGTTAACGCTGGGCAGCCTGCCGCCCGCGCGGCTTAAGCTTGCCTCCGGGCTGTTCAACTTGATGCGTAACCTCGGCGGCGCTATCGGCATTGCGCTGTGCGGCACGGTGTTGAATGACAGAACCAACCTGCACTACAGCCGCCTGGCCGACCATCTCAATACCGCTAACCTCGCGATGACGGATTTTGTCCAGCGCAGCGCCGCCGGCCTGGCCGCGCAGGGTCTGTCCCCGGATGCCGCCACCAGCGGGGCGCTAAAAAACTTGTCCTCTCTGGCACTGCGCGAGGCACGAACTCAGGCATTTTCGGATGCTTTTTACCTGATCATGATAGGTTTTTTGATTGCTGCGATGCTGGTTCCGTTAATGAAAAAGCCGCAGCCACACTGATATTTCAGGAGAATAATGATGGGCGTTTCAGCGAAAAGGATTGTGGTCACGGGCATGGGTATCGTCAGCCCGCTGGGCTGTGGCGTGCAGCATGTCTGGCGGTCGCTGCTGGCGGGAAAATCCGGCATCTCGGCGCTGGATGAAAACATCGTGGCAGATATCCCCTGCAAAGTGGCCGGTCAGGTGCCGTCCGTAGAACAGGATCCTGAGCACGGCTTTGATCCGCTGGCGACGATCCCCGCCAAAGAACGTAAAAAGATGGATCGGTTCATCGAGTTTGCACTGGTTGCCGCCCATGAAGCGCTCGCCCAGGCGGGCTGGTCTCCAGCTTCGCAGGAAGAGAAAGATCGTACCGCAACGGTGATTGCCACCGGGATCGGCGGCTTCAGCGAAATAGCCAATGCAGTGCGCACCACGGACGAGCGCGGACCACGTCGCCTGTCGCCGTTTACCATCCCCTCTTTCCTCGCCAACCTTGCCGCCGGGCATGTGTCCATTGCGCACGGCTTTCGTGGGCCGATTGGTGCCCCGGTGACCGCCTGTGCCGCCGGAGCCCAGGCCATTGGCGATGCCGCCCGCTTGATCCGCAGCGGCGAGGCTGATATTGCCCTTTGCGGCGGCGCAGAAGCGGCCATTCACCGCGTCAGCCTGGCCGGATTTGCTGCCGCACGCGCGCTGTCTACCGCCTCCAACGACAATCCCGAAGCCGCCTCACGCCCGTTCGACCGTGACCGGGACGGTTTTGTGATGGGCGAAGGCGCCGGGCTTATCGTGATTGAATCTCTGGAACACGCCATGGCTCGTGGCGCAACGCCGCTGGCTGAGCTGGTCGGCTACGGCACCAGCGCGGATGCCTGGCATTTGACCGCCGGGCCGGAAGACGGCAACGGCGCAAGGCGAGCAATGGAGGCGGCCCTTCGCCAGGCCGGCATTGCAGCCGCGGATGTTGACCATATCAACGCGCACGCAACCTCGACGCAGGTCGGCGACAAAGGCGAGCTGGCGGCGATTAAAGCGCTTTTCGGCACGCATCCGGTGGCTGTGACGTCAACGAAATCCGCCACCGGCCACCTGCTGGGCGCGGCGGGCGGCATCGAGGCTATATTTACTATTCAGGCATTGCGTGACCAGGTTGTGCCGCCGACGCTGAATCTGCATCACCCCGATGAAGAGGCGGCCGGGCTGGATCTGGTGGCGCTTACCGCCCGGCCGAAGACGCTGCGCTATGCGCTGTCGAACGGGTTTGGTTTTGGCGGCGTGAATGCAAGCCTGCTGTTGAAACGGTGGGAATCCGGGGAATAACAAGAACCTCACCCCGGCCCTCTCCCTGGAAGGAAGAGGGGGAAAACCGACGGAAAATCTCTGCTCGATCCAGTCCCCCTCATCCCTCCTGTACGCTCCGGGGAAAGGGGAGAAACCAAACTCGATCCAATCCCCTCTCCCCTTTGGGGAGAGGGTCAGGGTGAGGGGCAATCATCAGCCACCTGCCTCAAACACCTGCTGCAACCACGCCCTAACCTGCCGCACATCTTCTCTCCGGGCCTTTTCGTGGCTGGTCACAAAATAATAGTTCGCCCCAGGCAGCGCGCCCGGCAGCGCAATATGCAGCAAGCCCTGCTGCAACGCCCGGCGAATCAATAGCTCGCTTGCCAGCAAGATCCCCTGCCCGGCTATCGCCGCCTGAATCGCATGAGTTTCGTCGTCAAAATGAATGCCGCTCTGCACATCCAAATCTTCAGGCCCAAAGACGGATTTCCAGTGCTGCCAGCTGGGTTCAGGGCTGGGCACATGCCGGTTATCAATATGAAACAGCGTCATCCCCGCGAGATCCTTCACGCTCCTGAGCTTTAGCTGCGGGCTTGCCACCAGCACAAAGCTGTCGCTATGCAGCAGCGTGCTGTCGAGAGATTCGTCGGCCTGCATGCTGTAACGCACCGCACAGTCCGCCATTTTTCCGTGGAGATCGGCCAGCGCTACGCCGCTGTGAAAGCGCAGCTCCAGCGAGGGATGCTGCTGATGTAAAGACGGTAAACGCGGCACCAGCCAGTTAGTCAGGAAGTTCGAAGTAGTGCTGAGCGTGAGCGTGCCGGGCTGAGATATTGTAGCTATGGACTCAACGGCCTCGCGCAGCATGGTGAACATGTTTCCGGAGGCGCGAAACAGAATCTCCCCCGCCGCAGTCAGCGCCACGCCCCGAGCAGAGCGAGTGAATAATCGCTGCTCCAGCGAATCTTCCAGCAGGCGAATTTGGTGGCTGATGGCGGTGGGCGTCACGCCAATTTCTTCCGCTGCCGCTTTAAAGCTGGCGTGGCGTGCCACGGCATCAAAGGCCCGAATGGCCGTGAGTGGCGGGAGTCGACGACTTTTCATGAGTGAATTTAACTCATCCTTGGCTGAATTATATGATTTTGATTGCACCATCAACAAAGGCGTAGCCTGTTATTCACGCTCATCAAATGATGAAAATGATTCATCAAAGAGAAAATAGCAGGAAACGTCGATGACACAAACTTATGCGATACCCGCCGCCGGGTCCTGGCGCGCTTTAACCGCGCCCGGCATTGCACAGGCGCTGATTGCGCTGGACTATGCAATTGTCTACGTCGCGCTCCCCACGCTGGCGCAGAGCCTGAATCTTTCTCTCAGCGAGATGCAGTGGGTGGTTTCCCTGTATGGCCTGACGTTTGCCGCCCTCTTGCTGGCGGGCGGCAGCCTCTGCGACCGGCTGGGGGCACGCCGGATGTTCAGCTTCGGCATGGCGCTGTTTTTACTCTCGTCAGCGGTTGGTGGGCTGGCACAGGGCGGCACGCTGCTGCTCATTGCCCGCTGCGGACAAGGGATGGCGGCAGCGTTGTTGCAGCCTGCGGTACTGGCGCTGATGGCGCAGCGGTTTCACGGCGAGGCGCACCGACGGGCGCTGGCGATATGGAGCGCCATCGGCGCGCTGGGCCTGGTTGCGGGCGTGATACTGGGCGGGATCCTGGCCGCGCTGGACTGGCGAACCATTTTCTTTATTAACATTCCGCCGGGGCTGCTTGCGCTGTGGCTGGTTCGCCGGGATTATCTCCCGCTCAGCACGCAGGGCGAAAAACAGCAGACGGGCATCGGGTCGCTGGTCGGGTGCTTCGCCGCCGGGGCACTGGTCTGGGCGCTGATGCGCTATGGCGAAACCGGGCAGCCTGACTATGTTGCCAACCGCTTCGCCGTTGCCATGGGGATCCTGTTTATTCTGCACGAGCGCTACGCCCCTCAGCCTTTACTGGCCCGCTCGCTTCGCGCTCTGCCGGGCCTGCAAACGGGCTGGCTCAGCAGCGCCTGTTATATGGCAAGCGTGGGAAGCCAGTTTTATGCCATGACGCTATTCTGGCAGCAGACGCTGCAGCAGGATGCCGTTACCACCGGGCTGATGTTCACGCCGCTCGCGCTATTAATCGTCGCGGGCAATACTCTTTTTACCCGCCTGACGGCCCGTTACGCCAGCGCCACGGTTTTGGCCGTCGGGTTTGCCTGTTCGGCACTGGGGCTGGGGCTGCTGTCCGTCGGGGTGGCGTCCCCGCTGTCTGCAGTATTTATCAGTGGTATCGCGTTAAGCGGGCTTGGCCACGGGCTCATCTTCCCGGCGATGTTCGCCGTGGGGCTGTCATCCACCCCGCTTGATCAACAGGGACGCGCCAGCGCCCTGATGGCCACCAGCCAGTATATGGCCGGGGCAATGATGCTGGCGGTGCTTTCCGTCGTGCTCGGGCAGGCTCCCGATATAACACAGTGGGCAACGGCTTTCCGGCTGCTGGGCGCTGCCGCTGTGGCAGGCATGCTGCTTGCGGCATGCCAGAAAGCGAGTTAAACAAGGGCAATCTGCGTGGGGAAAGGTGAGAGAGATTCGGGCCGGATGAATGCTACATTTATACTAACTGTTTAATTCTTCTCCCTTATCATCGAATTTTCCCGCGTTAAGGATCCCAATATGACCCAGCAAGCTGACCAGGCTGACGCTAAACACTACCTTGTGCGCCTGATTGCGGTCGTACTTACCGGCATTCTTGCCGGCATCGCGGGGATGCTTCTCGCGCTGATTTTACACGCCATTCAGCACCTGGCTTTTGGCTACAGCATTGACCAACTGGTTGGGAGCGAGACGTTCCTTGAGGGCGTGACGGACGCCACGCATTTACGCCGGGTCGCGGCGATTCTTGGCGGCGGGGCCGTCGCCGGGTTTGGCTGGTGGCTGCTCGCGCGTTACGGCAAGAAAAGAGTGTCTATCGCTGCCGCCGTGTCAAATCCTGCCGTGCCTATGCCTACGGGCACCACCACTGTTCATGCTTTGCTGCAAATCATTACCGTTGCGCTGGGTTCCCCTCTCGGGCGTGAAGTGGCCCCTCGGGAAATGGGCGCGCTGGCGGCCGGGCTCCTTGCCCGGAAGTTCAGCCTGCAGCCGGATGAAACCCGGACGCTGATTGCCTGCGGCGCAGGCGCGGGCCTGGCTGCGGTGTATAACGTGCCCCTTGCCGGAGCGCTGTTCACGCTGGAAGTGCTGCTGATCTCGTTCAGCTGGGAGAAAGCGCTGGCGGCGGTTATCACTTCGGCAGTAGCGGCCTGGGTCGCCACGCTGGGGCTGGGGGATGAGTCGCAGTATCACTTCGCTTCTTTTGCGCTTCCCCACGCGTTTATCGCCTGGGCCATTGTTGCCAGCCCGCTGCTGGGTTATGCAGCCTGGCTGTTCCGCAAGGCGACAACAAGCGTGAGAACGCTGGTAAAAACTAACTGGCAGATGCCGGTATTTTGCCTGCTGGCCTTTGCGCTGCTGGCCGTGCTTAGCCTGTGGTTCCCGCAGCTGCCGGGCAACGGCAAAGGTCCGATGCAGCTTGCCATCAGCAACGGCCTGAGCTTTAACTTCGCGGCGATTTTGCTGGCGCTGAAAATGCTGGTGATCCTCGCCGTCCTGCGAGGCGGCGCTGAGGGTGGGCTGCTGACGCCGGGCTTAACGGTGGGCGCTTTGCTAAGCCTGCTGCTGGCGGTGGTCTGGCAGTTTGTCTTCCCTGGCGGGGACGTGGGCAGCTTTGCGCTGGTCGGTGGCGCGGCGTTTTTAGCCGCTTCGATGCAGATGCCAATCACCGCCGTGGCGCTGGTGATGGAGTTTACCCATATGGATCACGGCTATTTTGCCCCCGCGCTGCTCTGCGCCGCCGGGGCTTATACAACCTGCCGAATTCTGGATAAGAAATACCGGTACTAACCTCTTCAGTGGGAAGAGATAAATGCGGACTCTGAAAGCGGGGCCGGCATGGAAAAATGCTGCCGCATGCGCGCCACCTCGTTAAGCGGCGTGAGCCCAAAAAGACGCTTAAATTCGCGGCTGAACTGCGACACACTTTCGTAGCCCACGCGGGCGCTGGCCGCCGAAGCGGTCAGATCGTTTCGCAGCATCAACAATCTCGCCTGGTGCAGCCTTGTGGATTTGAGATATTGCATGGGGGAAGTGTTGGTCACCGCTTTGAAATGGCTGTGGAAAGTGGGCACGCTCATGCCCGCTTCTTTTGCCAGAGCATCAACGTCCAGATGCGCATCAAATTCAGCATGAAGCTTGCGCAGCGCCTTCGCCACTTTGCCAAACTGCCCCTGCATCGTCAGCGCGCTGCGTAACGTCTGCCCCTGCGCGCCCGTCAGTACCCGGTAATAAATCTCCCGCATCATAGCCGGCCCCAAGAGTTCGGCATCCAGCGGCGTCGACATCACCTGGAGGAAACGCAGTACGGAGGCGCTCATCGCTTCGTCCATCGGGCTGGACATCATGCTGCGTGGCTCGCAGGCCAGCTCAATGCCTCGGCCATCGAGCGCGAGCATCACCTCCGCAGCCAGCGTAAAGTCTAACCTCATGTAGATAGCCAGCATGGGTTCTTCGGCGCTGGCCTCCGTTTCCATGGTGAACGGCACGGGCACGGAAACCATCAGGTAGTGCTGGGCATCATATAAATAGACATCCTCACCTAAAAAACCCCGTTTACGCCCCTGCACCACAATCACAATGCCGGGCTCATAAAGAACCGGGGTTCGCATCAGCGGGCGATTAGAGCGTAAGAAACGGACTTCGTTCAGCGCGGTGAGATTGTAGCCTTCATGCGGGGTTAACCGATCCAGAAGCTCAACCATTTGTTTACTGGCCAGAAGGCTGGCGTTTGTCATAGCGGTTCATCTGGCTAAGGGAAATGTTGGCAGAGTCTGGCAGTGAAACCTCACCTCGTCCAGACACCTCATAGGAATAGGCAAACATCAGAGAGGATCCAGGCTACTCACTCAGTCCTTCCAGCCCTACGATTTACCTCCCATTAACGGAGGACATAATAATGAGCCAGTCGAAGTTATTTTTAATTACCGGCGTCAGCAGCGGCTTTGGCCGTTCGCTGGCAGAAGAAGCCCTGAAAGCCGGACACCGCGTGGTTGGAACCGTGCGTAATCACCAGGCGAAGGAAGCCTTTGAGGCGCTGGCACCCGGCAAGTGTTTTGCCCGAATTCTGGACGTCACCGACTTTGATGCCGCAGCCCCGCTGGCGGCTTCGGTGGAACAGGAGATTGGCGCTATTGATGTACTCGTCAACAACGCAGGCTACGGGCACGAGGGGGTGATGGAAGAATCCCCGATGAACGAACTGATTCACCAGTTCGACGTCAACGTATTTGGCGCCGTCGCGATGATAAAAGCCTTTTTGCCTGGGTTCCGCACTCGTCGTACGGGCCATATTATCAATATCACTTCGATGGGCGGCTTTATCACCCTGCCCGGTATCAGCTACTACTGCGGCAGCAAATTCGCCCTGCAGGGCATCTCCGAAACGCTGAGCAAAGAGCTCCTGCCTTTTAATATCGCGGTCACCGCCGTGCAGCCCGGTTCCTTCAGAACCGACTGGGCCGGGCGATCTATGGTGCGAACCCCTCGCAGCATCAGCGATTATGACCAGAGCTTCGGCCCGATTCGCGACGCGCGCCAGAAACGCAGCGGGCAGCAGCCGGGCGATCCGATCAAAGCCGCCAAAGCAATTTTGGCGCTTATCGACAGCCCTCATCCACCGGCAACCCTGCTCCTGGGCAGCGACGCCGTTACCTTCGTCAAAGAGAAGCTTGAGCGAATGGAAGCAGATATTGAGGCGTGGGAAACGGTAAGTCGTTCGACTGATGTGCAGTAGCGGCCCACAAAATAAAAAGGCCCGGTACCCCATAAAGGCTACCGGGCCAGGTGCTTAAAAACCGTTATTTAGCCTCGTTGGCATCCGCGTTTCTCAGCATGTTTCTGACCGGAATAATCAGCGCGGCCAGCACAACGGCGCAGATAACCAGGGCGATAGAGACGTGGGAGAACAGCTCCGGCATCGAGCTAAGCTGATCTTTTTTGATGTGCCCGCCCATAATACCCGCCGCCAGGTTACCCAGCGCGCTGGCGCAGAACCACAGCCCCATCACCTGGCCGCGCATTTTCTGCGGGGCCAGCAGCGTCATGGTCGCGAGGCCGATTGGGCTCAGACACAGCTCACCGAGGGTCAGCAGCAGGATGCTCCCTACCAGCCAGAACGGAGAAACGCCGCTCTGCGTCGCCAGCACCTGGTTTGCCGCCGCCATCATCACCGCAAAACCTGCCGCCGCAAACAGAATGCCGATAACGAATTTCGTCATGCTGCTCGGGTTCAAATTACGCTTAGCCAGCGACGGCCAGAACCAGCTGAAGACCGGGGCTAACAGGATAATAAACAGCGCGTTGATCGACTGGAACCAGATCGTCGGGATTTCAAAGCTGCCCATCTGGCGGTCGGTGTAATCACGCGCAAAGATGTTGAAGGAGGTCGGCTTCTGCTCAAAGGCAGACCAGAAGAACGCCGCCGCAATCAGCAGGATCAGGCAGGCCAGCAGGCGCGAACGCTCGCTGCTGGTTAAGCCCGCGAAGAAGAACATAAACAGGAAGTAGAGGCCCACGCAGGTAGAAATGATGTAGGCGGAGCTTTTCGCAATTACCGTCGGATTGAACGGAATCGTACCATTGGAGATAAGTACCACCAGCCCGGCAAGCAGCGCCATGGCAAGCGTCACCCATTTACCGACGTTTTTACGCTCGGTCGTCGGGCGGTTCCAGGTGGAATCCAGGCCGACTTCTTTGTCGTAGCGGCGCATTTGCGGAATGGCGTAGAAGCGGAAGATGAACAGCGCAACCAGCATCCCTAAGCCACCCAGGCCAAAGCCCATATGCCAGCCGTATTTTTCATGCAGCGGGCCGATGATCAGCGGGGCAATAAACGAGCCCATATTGATGCCCATGTAAAACAGCGAGAAGCCCCCGTCGCGGCGGGTATCTTCTTTTTTGTACAGCGTGCCGACCATGACGGTAATACAGGTTTTGAACAGCCCGGTTCCCAGGACGATCAGCAGCAGGCCGACAAAGAAGAAGGTGTTGCCCACGAATGCCGACAGCGCAATCGAGAGGTGGCCGAGGGCAATAATCAGCGAGCCATACCAGACGGCGCGGCGCTGCCCGAGCCAGTTATCGGCCAGCCAGCCGCCCGGTAAAGACGTGATATACACACCGCCGGCGAAGATCCCGACAATGGCGGATGCCTGCTCAATCGGCAGCCCCATCCCGCCCTGAAGCAGCGCGGCGCTCATAAACAGAATGAGCAGCGGGCGAACCCCGTAGAAAGAAAAACGTTCCCACATTTCGGTGAGGAAGAGCGAACTTAACGGGTACGGATGCCCGAAAAATGTTTTTGTTTTCGTCGCAGAGTGACTCATCTGTGAACTCCCATAGGTTATCTTTTTTTTGATGCGGTGTTGATAAAACGCCGTTCCCGGCGTTCGGTTGCAGATTTTTAATCATAGGCTGGTCGTTAGCCAGCGGCGGCTACTTTAGCGTAGATCGTTGAAAAATCATCAGGACGAAGAGTAACTTTAGTGTCTAATAGAGGGTTTTTAGATTAAAAATCGACTTAACTCTCATTTTTCATGATAAAAATCTCATTAAATGCGCTTTCATCTTGACAATAAAATCTCAAACAACCAAAATTAAAATTCATTAAAATTCATTAAAAACAATTAATTAAATAAAAATCACGCTTTTTCACGAAACACTCGCCATTAACCTACAACTCATCAGGGTTTACCCCATTACCTAAGCCCAAAATCGCGTTAACCCCCCATCGATGTATCACTGCGGAATAAAAAATCGGCACCGCTTCTGCGCGTATCCCTGAAACATCACCTCACTGACACGAAAACTTCATCTTTTGCTTATACTTTCACCAACAGGAAGTTAGGAGGAGCTGACATGTTTAGTATCGATAACGTACTTGACGATCTTTGGCCTCAGGCTAAGCCTGCACCCTGGCAAAAAAATCTGTTAAGACGCCTGCTGCATGAGGAAGAGTTTCAGGCCTTTGCCGGGCAATACCCTCATCTTCGTGGCCTCGACATGGTCGAACAGGTACTGGACCACCTGCAAATCCGCTGTAATATCTCTCCCCGTGAATTAGAAAATATCCCTGAAAGTGGCCCCGTGGTGATGATGTCCAACCATCCAACGGGCACGCTTGATGGACTGGCGCTGCTGTATGCCGTTTCCCGCGTCCGCCGCGATGTTAAAGTCGTCACCAATCGCCTGCTCAATCACCTCGAACCGCTGAGTTCTCTGTTTATCCCGGTCGACAATATCAATGGCCGCACGCCTAAATCATCGCTTGTGCAGATGGAACAGCAGCTGCAAAACGGCGGCGTACTGATCTTTTTCCCGGCGGGAGAAGTGTCTCGTTTATCCCGGGAAGGCATTGCCGAAGGACACTGGCACACCGGCTTCATTAAGCTTGCCGCGAAGTACCGCGTGCCGCTTCTGCCGGCCTTTATCCACGCGCGTAACAGCGCCCTGTTTTATGCTGGCGCGATGGTTTCCCCTGCGCTGCCGTTGCTGCTGCTGATGCAGCAAATGTTCCGCCGCCGCAACTCCACTTTGCCAATCACGCTTGGCCAGCGCATTCCCTGGGAAAGCTGGCATAGTCCACAGCAAATCCCGCGCGAACTGGCTAAAAAGTGCCGCCAGCACGTTCAGCTGCTGGGTAAAGGGCTGTCCGGCAAATTCACAACGGAAAGCGCGATTGCCCGGGCGGAAGACCGGGCCACGCTGCGCCGGGAGCTGGCTAAAGCCGAGTGTCTGGGCCGAACCGCCGACGATAAAGTGATTTATCTTTGGCAGCGAAACGACACCAAAGAAGAGGCTCCGCTGCTGCGCGAGCTTGGTCGCCTGCGTGAGATAGCATTTCGCGCCGTAGGTGAAGGCTGCGGCAAACGCCGGGATCTCGACAGGTATGATGACGATTACCTGCATTTAATCCTTTGGGATGAGCAGGACCTGGAGATCGTCGGCGCCTACCGCTTTATGCCTACCGCTCAGCAGATCAAAAAACGCGGTTTAGACGGGCTTTACAGCTATAGCCTGTTCCACTACGACGAAAAAATGGACGATGTGCTGCAGCACGGCATCGAGCTGGGGCGCAGCTTTATTCAACCTCGCTACTGGGGCCGCCGTGGCCTGGACTATTTATGGTCGGGGATTGGCGCTTACCTGGCCCGTTACCCGCAATATCGCTACCTGTTCGGCCCGGTATCTATTTCCGGTGGCCTGCCGCCGGACGCACGCGATCTGCTTGTCGCCTTTTATCGGCTGTGGTTCCCGGCGAGCCATCCGCTGGCCTCGTCCCGCAGCCCTTACCCGGCAAGCCTCCCCGACGTGCTGGCGCAGTTCAAAGGCGAGGATTACGGCGAAGATCTGACTCGTTTAAAATCCCTGCTCAGCAATATGGGCTGCGGCATCCCGACGCTGTATAAGCAATATTCGGAACTCTGCGAGCCGGGCGGTGTGCAGTTTATTGATTTTGGCAGCGACCCGGCCTTCAACAACTGCGTCGATGGGCTGGTGCTGGTGGATTTAACGTTCCTGAAAAAAAGCCGCTATGAGCGGTACGTCGGGATGCATTTATCAGGGCAGGAATAACTGTTAGCTAAGGTGGGAGAAGCAGTCTCCCGCCTCACCTTAAGCTGGCAAAGCCCATTGACCACAATTTTAGTGGTACAATCCACGCCGTTTTCCTTCTTTCCGCCAACATATCATGACAACCACCGAATTTAAGCGCCCGAAGCTTGTGCTGCCGGACGGTGCAAACAAGCTGTTATTGCATACCTGCTGCGCGCCCTGCTCTTCCGAAGTCATCGAGGCTTTGCTTGCCTCGGATATCGACTTTACGATTTTTTTCTACAATCCCAATATCCATCCGCAAAAGGAGTATCTCATCCGTAAGGAGGAGAATAAGCGGTTTGCCGGGCAACACGGCGTGCCCTTCATCGACGCGGATTATGATGCCGATAACTGGTTTGCGCGCATGAAAGGTATGGAATGGGAACCCGAGCGCGGCGCGCGCTGTACGGCCTGTTTTGATATGCGCCTGGAGCGCACCGCGCTGTACGCGGCTGAACACGGCTTCGAGGCGATTTGCAGTTCGCTGGGAATTTCACGCTGGAAGAATTTTCAGCAGGTTTGCGAATGCGGCCAGCGAGCAGCGGCGCGTCATCCGGGAATGTTTTACTGGACCCACAACTGGCGTAAGCAAGGTGGCTCCGCGCGCACGGTAGAGATCTGCAAACGCGAGCAGTTTTATCAGCAGGAGTATTGCGGCTGCGCTTATTCTTTGCGGGATGCCAACGCTTATCGAACATCGCAGGGGAAAGCGTTAATCAAGCCGGGTAACTATAAACATGTTTAAGAAAAGGGAATCAAGGGAACAATGCTCAAGTATTTAAACATAAATTAGTGAACATATGAAATAACGGGAACTATTCCGAAAACTATCGCGTAGAGTCTGGTAAATAACCAGATGTAACAATTCTTCTCACTTGGAGCGGGTTAATCTATATGCGTTAGCGCTTTATCTATTGAGTGATAAATGAGCACCCAAAAATAAATTTAACGATGAAGTTGCGCCTTAATATATAGAGGCTAAGGAGTCGATGAACCAAGACAACTGGGGGAATAGAAACATCAACCTCATAACTCAATGATATTACTTACCAATCCACTTGAATTCTCTAAATTTTTCTCATAAAACATCTCTCCTAAATAATACAACCTTAAGGTTCACCAAGCTCACGGGGAATAAAATACATTTTTTCGTAATGTCAATAACTTTCAGTAACAAACTTTGGTGCTTTTTTTTGACATTTATTTAATTTGGTATTCTTTGTACTCTCGTCTGGGAATGAACTCACATACGTGAACTCTTCATATGAGGATGAATAAGGCGCAAATAAATGCATGTTCATTGATAGTAACTCGCCACAAGTATTGATAATTATTTTCCCTAGTGTACTTGGTATAGTAACGGGCGGTAGCTTACCTGAAAGCGCCATAAGAAAAGGAGCATGCCCCCCTATCTGATAATGCTAATACATTAATATTTTTTTTTGCAAAGATTCAAAGCAACCTCATAAAAATAAAAACACCAGAGTATCAATTATAAATTACCCACTCATTAACACCAGAGCTTAAGGAATATGCTTTGAAAATTAAAAAAATTGCCATGTCGATTTCCATGATCGCTTATGGAATAAACTTTGGAGTTTCAGCATCAAGTGACACTGTATACGAAAGTGGTTCAAGAGAATTTGCAAGCTTTCTCACGTACAGTGAAAAATATAATACCTCATCAAATTTTGTTGTTACAGGATCGGGCACATCAATTGCCGCAAAGTATACTAATACATTACCGCTAAGCGGCACCATAAGTATCGGTAACGGTGCTGCATCGGGCGATAAAGAAGCTTATATGCAGGTGCAAAATGGTGCAACTGTGTTAGCAGAGCAAAATATTTTCATTGGAAGCGATAACAGTCTGTCGTCATATATTGTAGTTTCCGGAAATGGCTCCTCACTAACCAGCCCCCAGATCCGTGTTGGTAATGCTGGAGGAGGTAAAAACAATATTCTCAACATTATCGATGGCGGCAAGGTTAACTCGTTTGATGTTTACACCGGATATGGCGCTGAAGGCACGATTAACGTACAGGGAAATGGTTCAGCTCTGACTGTAAAGCCTGGCCGCGATGCGGCCGGCACCCCATTTCAGCAATTAACAATTGGATCTCAAGGTTTTATCGGAGAACTAAACGTATCCGATGGAGGTATTGTTAATGTCTCTAATGGAGCATTACTAAGTATGGGGGGGACTGGTTACGGCCGAGGTGGAACTGGATATCTCAATATATCTAATGGTGGCATTGTCAATGCAGATATGCTCGCTGCCGGTAACAGCAATGACAATTCTGACACCGCTATTACCGTCATGGGTGAGGGCTCAGCGTTAAATGTTAATACTTTCTATCTCGGCGCAGATGAAGGTACAGCCAAAACTACGGTTACCGACGGAGCAAGCATCACCGTTGCAGACAAATTATACCTTGCGACAAGTTCTGCTGGCACTACGGAGATGATCATTTCCAATGGCGGCAAACTGTCCATTGGCGGGCAGAACGGCATTGTTTATGGGGGAAGCAGTATTCCACCCCTTTTTACTCTCGACGGTGGAATCCTTCAGGCATACAAATCGACGCTAACATCCAGCATCGATATCAATCTAAATGGAAATAGTATCTCTTCATTAGACACTAACAGTGTAGGCATGTCACTTTCAGGCATTATAGCAGGTACGGGCAGCCTACAAAAATTAGGAGATGGAACGCTGATTTTAGGCGGTAACAATACTTATACTGGCGATACTCTGATTGAGAAAGGAACGCTCAAGACGGGTGTGGAAAATGCAATCATGACCTCCCACAGCTTGGTCGTTAACTCTGGTGCCAGTTTAGATCTTGGAGGTTACAATCAGCAAGTAAATGCCCTATCCGGAAAAGGAGAGATTCTACTAGGCGATAATACCCTCACGGAAAATAATACCGCTGGCACCGCTACCACATTTTCAGGCAAGATTTCTGGCAGGGGAGGCATAAGTAAAAATGGTGAAGGCAGCTTTATTTTATCCGGAACCAACACTTACACAGGTACTACTACGGTCAGCCGCGGCACACTTAAAACCGGTGTTGAGGATACTTTTGCCTCCACCTCCGGTGTGACGGTAGCTGAAGGTGCGACCCTTAATCTCAGCGGCAACAGCCAGACCGTCACCACACTGAACAACAGTGGTACCGTATTAATTAATGATACCGGCGCAGATGCACTGCCGAAAGCAGTAACACTGTACGGTGACATGATTAACAGCGGACTGGTAATGATTAATAACGGAGCCACTAATGCGGGCCAGACCCTGGCCGTGGAAGGCGACTGGACCGGAAATGGCGGTACAGTTTCTCTCGGAACTGTGCTGGGTGGCGATGACAGCCTGACAGATAAGCTGACCATCAGCGGGAATGCTTCCGGCACCACCTACATCAGGGTCGCCAACGAAGGCGGTATCGGGGCACAGACCCTGGAGGGAATTGAAGTTATTTCCACCGGTAACTCCGCCTCCGGTGCCTTTATTCAGAAAGGGCGAATTGTAGCCGGCAGTTATGAGTATCATCTCCAGCAGGGTACCCCTTCCGGCATGAATAACAATAACTGGTATCTCACCAGTCAGAGTGAAAATAATAACGGTAATAACGGTAATAACGGTAATAACGGTAATAACGGTAATAACGGTAATAACGGCAATAACGGCAATAACGGCAATAACGGCAATAACGGCAATAACGGTAATAGTAATGGAACTCATAACAATGCCGATACCGGACACACTTATCGTCCTGAGCGAGGAAATTACGCCGCCAACCTTCAGGCAGCCGCAACAATGTTCAACATGCGTCTCAAAGACC